>NZ_MLFR01000002.1 GCF_002095475.1 Pantoea rwandensis | reverse complement strand
CATCATCGGTCATGTACTGCGTCGAGTTTTCAATGGCTTCAGTCATTGGGCCTGATGAGGCAGTGATTTTATTCGTACCTGAGCGAAGATAAGACACAATATCCTCCTCACTCCATTTCCCTAAGCCTGAATGTGGATTTGAGGTGAGATCAGTTGCATACCAGCCCTGCAATGCTCCCCCCTGAAGATATGCTGAAGAATCTCTACCCAACAGGTTTTTTGCGGTATGGCATGAAGCACAATGTCCCGGTCCATCGACAAGGTATGCACCGCGATTAAATTGCTCGCTGGCAGTAGGTTGGGGCTTAAACACCTGGTCTTTGAAAAACAATAGATTATTAACCCGCTAGACTTCTTCACCATTCGGATTTTCAAAATAAATAAACATGCTGCCGCGCGGTAAAGTGACGGCCGTTCTCTCTACCCTGCAGGAGATGAATAATGTCTGGATTCGGTGCCTTAAAACAATCGGCTTTAATGAAACTACAAGGTCGGCAACGTTGGGGCGTATTAGCCTTACTCTGCTTACTCTGCTTACTTGCGGTCGTCAATAATATAGATCGACTCACGCTCTCTATTGCGGCGCCCATAATGCAAACTGAGTTGCATATTAATGCAACGGATATCGGGTTGCTGGGCAGCGCGTTTGCTTTGGCCTATGCATTCGGTCAGTTACCGTCGGGTTGGCTGGTCGATCGTTTTAGTCCCCGTATTTTACTGGGCGCTTCCGTCATTATCTGGAGTGCGGCAACGGTAGCGATGGGTTTCTCCTATACGCTAACCGGTTTTGTGCTGGCACGTATCTGGTTAGGACTGGCTGAAGCGCCGTCATTACCCGCAACGAATAAAATTGTTACCCGCTGGTTTCCGAAAAAAGAGCAGGGGATTGCCAATGCCAGTTGGGATGCCGCACTGAAAGTCGGGCCAGCATTTTTCACCTTTGCTTTAATCTGGATTGTGGCCGAAATAGGCTGGCGGGAAATGTATTTTATTGCCGGCGGTGTCGGCATCGTTGCTGCCGTTATTTTCTTTGTATTTTATCGTGACATTGAAAAAAATAATTCTCTTGCCGATGAAGAGCGCAACTATATTCAGCATGATGTTACCCCCATCAATACGACGCATCCCACGCCATGGGCAGCTTTATTCAAGCGCCAGACCATGTGGGGAATGATGGCTGGATTTTTATGCAATATGTGGGTTTACCAAATATTTTTAGTGTTTATTCCGCTTTATATCATTAGTCAGTTTGGCGTCAAGTTCGCCTCGCTGGGGTTTGTCGCCAGCGTTCCGTGGATTGGCGCGATTATCGGTGATCTGGTGAGTGGTGTGATTTCTGGCAAGCTTTCAGAACGCCAGGATGGAGTACATTGAAAGCCAAGAAAGTCACCATTATTGGAGCGTTGATATTACAAGCGATTGTGCTGGCGTTGCTGCCCTTCAATGGCATGTTTGGTCTGGGGGCTGGTTTACCGGTTGCTGTCACGCTGATGGCACTGGGGTTTAATGGCGGCGTTGTTGCTTATACCTGGTCAATTCCTGCTGAAGTCACGGCCCCCTCAACCGTCGCTTCTGTCGCGGCGGTAAAAATTTTGGTGGATTTTTGGGAGCAATCATTTCACCGCTGGTAGCGGGAGCGATTGTCGATGCGAAACATTCCTTTACGCTGGTCTTTCTGATTTAGGCGGCGGTTTCTCTGATCGGCGCAGGTATTTATGCTGGTTTCGTCGGCAAACCTATCGTGCATGCCGACAATAACGCCGCTTACATCCCGCACACTGCGCAGGAGACATTGAAATGAGAATCACTGAAGTTGAGACATTTATTTTAAAAAGCAAACTGGATCGCCCTTTTGCCTACTCGCAAGGTTGGGTACAGGGACGGTCAACCGTGCTGGTGCGCATTGCCACGGATGAGGGGATTGAAGGCTGGGGAGAAACCTTCAGCGTTGGCCTTCAGCCACCAGAGATTGCTGCCGCGACCATTGAAAGTGCATTAAAACCGTTGATTCTGGGGAAAGATCCGCGCAACACCGAAGTGCTTTGGCACGATATGTATGTGAAAACCCGCGACTATGGTCGAAAAGGTGTCGTGTTGGGAGCGATCAGTGCGGTCGATATTGCACTGTGGGATATTTGCGGGAAAGCCGCTAATTTGCCGTTGTGGCAATTGCTGGGCGGGGCATTCCGGGACACAGTGCAATGCTATGCCACAGGGTTTTTCCGTAGTGAAGGGCGGGGGCAGGCTGACGCAATGGCACACGAAGCACAGCGCCATAGTGAGTCAGGCTTTTCACTGATGAAGGTCAAACTCGGTTTTGGCATAGATGATGATGTGGCCGTGATGTCGCGTATCCGGGATGCGGTGGGTGATCGCTGTAATTTTATGGTGGACGTTAATCATGGTTATGGTGCGAATGACGCTATTCGTCTTGGGCGCGCGCTGGCAGATTACCATTTGCGTTGGATTGAAGAACCCGTGGTGCCGGAGGATTACGCAGGCTATCGCCGGGTAAGGGATGCGCTGGATATCCCTATCGCGGGTGGAGAAGCGGAATTTTCACTGTATGGGTTTCACGATCTTATCGCTTCTCAGGGCATTGATATCGCGCAACCGGATATCTGTCTGGCAGGCGGCTTTACCGCGCTGCGTCATATTAACGTGCTCGCCCTGGCGGGCGGCGTGCAGGTTAATCCGCACGTGTGGGGAACAGCAGTAGGGCAGTACGCATCGCTCCACATGATTGCTGCAACGCCCGTGACGCACTATGCACTTTATGCCAACCAGCCTTTGTTTGAATATGACACCTCATCCCATCCATTCCGCACGGCGCTGGTGGAAAATCCGCTGGAACATCAGCAAGGATGGCTTTCCTTACCTCAGGCTGCAGGGCTTGGGTTCATTATTAACCGTGAATTTTTAAGCAAGCATGCCTTGAGTTAATCTGCTCAGCTTGAGCGCTTCGGCGCTCAGTAAAAAGTCTTTCTGTCGCCAGTTATCGACTGCTTTGATGGCAAAGTGTGTTCAGGTTTCACGTCTCAACGCAGCCGAACTGGCTCATTTACAACTCAGAATAGCGTCGTCATTTCCCGCCCGGAAAAAGGAACTATCATTTCTGATTGTCATCGTAAAAGCCAAGCTCTTCTGAAATTGACCGGGCTGTAGCCACGACGGATGCCGTCAGCTTTTTAATTCCAACATGTTGGAGTTTGGCTGTTGGCAGGGAGATAGACACTGCATAGGGCACGCGCTTTTGAATATCGAACACGGGGGCTGCGATGCAGGATACGCCGAGTTCATTTTCTTCCCGATCCATGGACGTCTTCAGTTGGCGGATCGTTTTCAGCTCTTCCATCATTTCAGGCAATGAGGTAATCGTGTTTTTTGTTAATTTCTGGATAGTCTCCTGATGGCTACTCCAATACTGGGCGAGATAATCTTCACTACCCCAAGCCATAAAAATTTTGCCCATCGCTGAACAATAGAGTTCCATATGCTGGCCGATATAAGCACGTGTTCGCATCATGCCGGTGGTGGGCTCAAGCTTGTAAATAAGAATGACATGATCATCTTCACGACTGGAAAAATTAACGGTTTCACCCACCTCCAGATTCAGTTTTTCCAGATGAGGGGCAGCGACGTGAATGATATTCAGTGAGGAGAGCGCTTTCTGCCCGACAGAGATAAATTTGGTCGTTAGGCGATAGCTCCCTTGCGATGGAGCCTGTGTGACATAGCCGCTGTTATGCAACCCCTGTAGGAGGCGATGCACAGTACTTTTATTCATGCCGGACAGTTCAGCCAAATTGGCTAACGGGCATCCATTTGGGTAATTACTTAACAATTCAATGAGTTGTAATCCTCTAAATAGACTCTGTGTACCCAGTGGCTTATCACTTTTCTCTTCTCGTACTTTTCCTGCTTTTTCTACCATCCCCACTTCCTCTTAGTTTTCCTTCTCCGGCTAAAGAGCGGCCGACAGATCTTCACCCATGAACTCCACCCAAGGAGTCCTTAGCCAGATTGAGTATGAATTCTGAAGGAAAAATGCCTTCACTGGAAGTGAGTTGTAAATCACAAATCCGTAACATCAATTATAACTTACTGTATTTATTGTAAATATTTAATCTTCTCTTTTTTGCATTTCGCCCTTATCAGGAATATTATTTTTTGGAATCAAGTTTCGCATGTTGAAATTTGGCGGCGTTGAGAGGTTGATGCCGCTGTTGATGTTCATCAGAGACAAGCAGGAGGCGTTGATGCAGCAAAGCCCCAGAAAACCGGTTCTGACCCTGAGTCATATCACTAAACGTTTCGGCGGCACCCCCGCGGTTAACGATGTCAGCCTGGAGGTTTTTCCGGGTGAAGTTGTCGCTTTACTTGGAGAGAACGGGGCAGGTAAGTCGACGCTGATAAAAGTCATGGCCGGTGTTCATAGCCGGGACGAAGGAGATATCCGTTTCCATGATACCAGTATTGCCTCCGCAGCCAGCCTGAAGACGGCGACGCAACAGCCTATCGCATTCATTCATCAGGACCTCGGTCTGGTTGAGTGGATGACGGTGGCAGAAAATATGGCACTGGTCATGGGATTTACCCGACGTCTGGGTCTTATCGACTGGCGTGCTGTTCGTGAACGCTCTCGGTCTGCTCTGGAAGAAGTGGGAATCATGCTCGACCCTGACACCCGAGTTTTCGAATTGTCTCGTACCGAAAAATCACTACTAGCGATTGCCCGCGCGGTGGCTGTCAACGCAGAAGTGCTGGTGTTGGATGAACCAACGGCCTCGTTGCCTGCTAATGATGTGCGCCACCTTTTTGAAGTCATTAACCGCCTTAAAAGTCGTCAGGTCGGCATGATTTATGTCACCCATCGGCTTGACGAAGTCATTGAGATAGCAGACCGGATTTGTGTTATGCGCGATGGAAAAAGGGTGGCCACCGGCAATACAGCTGACTATCAGTTGCGCGATCTGGTTGAAATGATTGTTGGTGAAGCGCTGGAAGGGAACCAACGCCAGCCACTGCCAGAGGCAGACAGGCCGGTGCTCGAACTGGAGCAACTTTGCATCGACGAAGTAGGTCCGGTGACTTTTAGCTTACAGCCGGGTGAAATGCTAGCACTGGCGGGGTTACGAGGTGCCGGGCAGGAGGAGATTGGCCGCCTGCTGTTTGGTTTACGCCGGGCGACTTCGGGCAGTATTCAGTTCCGCGATAAGCCCTTCAGTCCGCAGACACCTCAGCAGGCAATGGCTGCGGGTGTTTCGTTAGTCGCGGGTGACAGAACAGGCGAAAGCCTGGTGATGTCAATGAGCGTGCGTGAAAACTTGTTTTTGAACCCCTGCGCCAGCGGTCATCGTCTTCTTTCCCGATACGGGCGTCGAGCAGAAATAGGCGCAAGCTGGTGGAAAGTCCAGCTGTTCGATGTCCGTCCAAAAGACGTCAACCTCGATATCGGTGCTTTATCTGGAGGCAATCAGCAAAAGGTGGTGATGGCTCGCTGGATGCACCTTAATGCCCCGTTATTGATACTTGAAGACCCTACTGCGGGCGTTGACGTAGGGGCCAGGGAAGAAATTTATCATCTGCTTAATAAGGCGTTGGATGAAGGAGTAGCGGTGCTGATTATTTCAAACGATCTTGAAGAAATCGCCCATATCTGCAACCGGGCTCTGGTCTTTAACCGCGGTCAGGTCGTTGGTGAATTAAAGAATGAACAGGTTACGTTTGCCAGTTTGCTTGAGCTGGCTTCTGCCAGCAGTGCTGCTCCATTAACTATCGTCTGAGAAGGAAGGCAGGAGAAAAATTATGTCTAAAACATCCGTAAAATCCACCGCGCTGGAGCAACGAGTGAGCCTTGCACAGCATGGCCTCGCGGCCTGGACGATGCAGATCATGACTCGCTACGGCTTGTTAGTACTCTGTGTGCTGCTGACCCTGCTATTTTCAATTTTGTCTCCGTCATTTGCATCCATGCTGACCTTACAGGCGATCCTGTCCAGCAAGGCTAAAATCGCGCTGCTGGCACTGGCTGCAACCCTCCCCATGATTGTCGGGAAAATCGACCTGAATGTAGGATTCGGTATTGTCCTCTGGCACATCCTCGCCATTACTTTGCAGGTAGAATACGGTTTTTCCTGGCAGATGGCGGTTCTCACGGTGCTGGTTATCTCGGCACTTTATGGTTTGCTAAACGGAATTCTTGTTGCCCTGGCTGACATCGACAGCTTTGTCGCAACCCTGGGGTCAGGAACCGTTCTGTATGCCGTTGCACTATGGCACTCAGGCGGCAGGCAAATCGTTGGTGATCTTCCTGATGCTTTCAGCGCTCTTCATCATACCGAGCTGTTTGGTATTCCTGTTGGGGCTTTCTATGTGTTGGTCGTTGCACTGGTGTTGTGGTTAATTACTGAACATACCCCGCTTGGGCGCTGCATGTATGCGGTGGGTGGCAATCCTACCGCTGCACGTTTGAATGGCATTGCGGTGAATAAATACATCATAGGAACCTTCATTGCTTCCAGTGTCTTGACGGGTTTTAGCGGTGTCCTGATCGCAGCAGAGCAAGGTGTGGGACAGGCCAGCGTCGGTATGGACTATCTTTTGCCCGCGCTCGTGGGCGCCTTCCTCGGCAGCACCACAATCCGCCCTGGGCGAGTTAACGTCTGGGGAACCGTGGTTGGCATTGCCATTCTTGCCATCGGCATTGCAGGTATCCAGCAGTTCGGTGGCGATTTCTGGGTTGAGCCGTTGTTTAACGGTGCAACGTTGCTTCTGTCGATTACGCTTGCCGGCTACGCCCAGCGTCGACGCATGCTGAACCAAAAAGCGGTGGTGCGCAGCCAAAACACACCGGCCTCTGACTCAAAACAAAAAACCATCATTCCAGGGAATCCATCATGAAAAATAAGGTATTGAGCTTCACTTTCGCGGCCTTGTGCGTAGCATCCGTCTCCGCGAAAGCGGATAGCTACCTTGATACAGCGACTGCCGCGGTGGCAAAGGCCACGGCCAGTTCCAGTACCTGGGATGGTCCGACGGTCGGTCCAAAACTGCAACCTAATAAAAAAATCATTTTTATCGCCTCAGACATGAAAAATGGTGGTGTCCAGGGTGTGCAACAGGGCCTCAGTGAAGCCGCTAAGGTGGCTGGCTGGAAGCTTGAGACTCTTGACGGAGGCGGTTCGGTTAAAGACCAACTTTCGGCTCTGAACCAGGCGATTGCTCAACGCCCTGATGGCATTGTTATTGGTGGCTGGAACCCTAATGTGGCAAAAATACCGCTGAAAAAAGCTAAAGAGCAAAAAATTGTGCTCATGGCCTGGCATGCGGAGCCGCAACCGGGACCCATTGAAAAATATGGCATTACAAACAATATCACCTCTGATTCGAATGATGTCGCACGTCTGGCTGCGCAGTACGCAGTGGTGCGCTCTGGCGGTAAAGCTGAGGTACTGATTTTCACTGATTCGCTCTACCAGATAGCACTGGATAAAGCGAACACGATGAAGCAGGAAATTGAGAAATGCAGCGGTTGTAAGGTCGTCGAATTCATTGACACGCCGCTTGCAGATACCTCAAACCGTATGCCCTCAATGACATTCAGTTTATTGCAGAAGCACGGTGACCATTTCCAGTACGCTTTGGCAATCAACGATCTCTATTTTGATTTTATGGCCCCAGCGTTAAAAACAGCCGGTAAGGGTGGCGGTAAGGCGCCTTTCAATATTTCTGCGGGAGACGGTTCAATCTCAGCCTTCCAGCGCATTCGAAACGGTGACAGCCAGATTGCCACTGTAGCGGAACCACTGAAACTTCATGGGTGGCAGCTGCTTGACGAGTTCAACCGTGCATTTGCCGGACAACCTTCTTCAGGCTATGTCACGCCCGCTCATTTAATCACCAAAGATAACATCGCCAATGATGGTGGTCCTGAAAATAATTACGACCCGGCTAACGACTATCAAGGCCATTACAAAGCCATTTGGGAAGTGAAATAAAGGAGGGCGTCATGATGGAGATTGAAAAACTCTGTTCGCCCGCGGTCTGGGCTGAAGGGCCTGTCTGGTTATCCGAGCAGGATGCTGTGGTGTTCAGTGATGTAAAAGGTAACCGCATGTTCCGTTGGCAGCGTAATGGAGAGTTAAGCCTCTGGCGTGCCAACTCTCATTACGCAAATGGGAATACCTGCGATCGTGAAGGCCGGGTTGTGAGTTGTGAGCACGGTCGCCGCGGTATCAGTCGCACTGAACACGATGGCAGCGTTACATTGCTGGTGGATAAGGTAGAGGGTAAGCGTTTTAACTCCCCCAATGATGTGGTTGTCCGCTCTGATGGCACCATTTGGTTCACTGATCCACCGTATGGGATCATCAATGATGATGAGGGGTATGCTGCACATAGCCAGGTCATAGGATGTTTTCTTTATTGCTTTAATCCTGATAACGGACAGCTTTGCATCGCAGCCAGTGACCTGCAACGCCCTAATGGGTTGGCATTTTCACCAGATGAAAGCCTGTTGTATGTGGCCGATATGTCAGTCGTAGACTTCCCGGCTTTGGGACGCCGCGAATTGCGTGTTTATAACGTTGATGGCCACATGTTGTCTGCAGGGCGTTTTTTTTGCAGAAGTCACGCCAGGTTTTCCTGACGGTTTCTGTGTCGATAGTCGCGGTCATATCTACTGTAGTTGTGCTGATGGGGTGATCATATTTGATAGCAGCGGTCAGACGCGCGGTAAAATTTCAGTACCTGAGCGGGTATCAAATTGCACGCTAGGGGGCCCTGATGGCACGGAGTTGTATATCACCGCCACCACTTCATTGTACCGGGTGCATCTTCATTAATCCGACACAGTAAAGAGGTTGCTTTAAAGCCGGGGCAGAATTGTCTTCCCCGGCTTTGCCATGCCTAAAGGATGGCGAACCTGCGTCCGATCACAAATGTCAAATCAAAAAATAACTAATTGATTATAAACACTTTATTTAAGTCGCATTTCTTTGACTCGCCAGTGCTTTCCTCATAGGATTTATTTGGAACAACATTCCAACATATGAAATCTAAGCGTGAAAATGAGGAGAATACAGCCGACATGAGAATCAGTTATCAGCAACTATATCAAGAGTTCCTACGCGTCCTGCTGAGTCGAAATGTCTCAGAAGACAAGGCCATAACTTGTGCAACCATGTTTGCCGAAACCAGTCTCAACGGCGTTTACTCTCATGGCGTTAACCGCTTCCCCCGTTTCATTCAACAGCTGGACGCCGGGCACATAGTGCCCGAGGCATCAGCGAACAAAGTGTTGTCACTGGGTGCTATTGAGCAATGGGACGCCCAGCGTGCTATCGGCAACATTACTGCGCATAACATGATGGATCGCGCAATTGAGATCGCCAGCGATCATGGCATTGGTCTTGTGGCATTACGTAACGCTAACCACTGGATGCGCGGTGGGAGTTATGGCTGGCAGGCCGCTGAAAAGGGCTATGTTGGCATTTGCTGGACTAACTCGATTGCTGTGATGCCAGCATGGGGAGCAAAAAATTGCACTATCGGCACTAACCCGCTGATTGTTGCCGTGCCGGGTGAACCTATCACCATGGTTGATATGTCAATGTCGATGTTCTCTTACGGCATGCTGGAAGTGAACCGCCTTGCAGGTAAAACCCTACCGGTAGACGGTGGCTTTGATGATGAAGGTTCTTACACGCGAGACCCCGGAACTATCGAAAAAAATCGCCGCATTTTGCCTATGGGTTACTGGAAAGGTTCAGCGTTGTCGATTGTGCTGGACATGCTGGCAACCCTGCTTTCGAACGGCGCTTCAGTGACTGAAGTCACCGAAGACAACGGCGATGAGTTCGGTATCTCGCAGGTATTTATTGCGATTGACGTTGATCGCCTGATTGACGGAGAGACGCGCGACCACAAATTGCAGCGGATCAGGGATTCAATTACGGGCGCCGAACGTGCCGAAAGTCAGCAGGCGGTTCGCCTGCCGGGCGAACGGTTCCCGCTGCTTCGTAATGAAAACGAGCGGCTGGGTATTCCGGTAGACGAAAGCGTATGGACGCGCATTCAGGCACTGTAATTGAGGAGAACGTCATGATCACTGGCCACATTGATAATACAGAAGCATCCCACTATCCGCCTGCCATTGCGCGAGCCATTGCCTATCTGGCCAGCCATGATCTGAAGAGTCTGGCCGCAGGACGCTATAAAGACAGTGAAACTGGCTGGCAGGTGCAGGTACTGGATCTCAAGACTGCGCCAATGCAGGAAAACTTTCCTGAAGCACATCGACGCCATATTGACGTGCAATACCTGGTCGCCGGCTCTGAGCTAATAGGTGTAGCGAGTCAGCCTGTCAATGCGGCTGTTCAACACCCTTATGACGAAAATCGCGACATCATTTTTTATCAGCACGTACCTGATGAAACTTGGATCCGTATGGTCCCGGGTACCTTTGCCGTATTTTTCCCACAGGATATTCATCGGCCTAACTGCGCACCGGAACTGCCTGCGGCGATTCGTAAAGTTGTCGTCAAGATCCCGACAGCTGATCTGGTGGACTAAAGAGGAATTAGCATGAGTCTGACTGCGACTTCGCCAGCAGATGCAGGCATACCTGCATTACGGTGGCTGTACATTATTCCGCCTATTTTGATTACGTGCATCATCTCATACATGGATCGTGTAAATATTGCGTTTGCCATGCCGGGCGGTATGGATGCTGAACTGGGTATCAGTGCTTCAATGGCTGGACTTGCCGGCGGCATCTTCTTTATTGGCTACCTGTTTCTGCAGGTTCCCGGCGGTAAGCTAGCGGTACATGGAAACGGCAAACGCTTTATAGGCTGGTCATTAGTGGCATGGGCTGTGATATCGATACTGACGGGCCTTGCCACCAGTCAGTATCAATTACTGATACTGCGCTTCGCATTGGGTGTCGCAGAAGGCGGGATGTTACCTGTAGTGCTGACAATGATTGGCAATTGGTTCCCGGATAAAGAACGTGGCCGTGCGAATGCCATCGTGATTATGTTCGTACCCATTGCGGGGATTATCACCGCACCTCTATCGGGCTGGATAATCACCAACTGGGACTGGCGCATGCTGTTCTTCGTTGAAGGTGTGCTTTCGGTTTTTGTCATGATTCTGTGGGTGTTCACGATAAGCAACCGTCCGCAGGAAGCCAAATGGATCTCAGCGGCTGAAAAGCAATATCTGATCAAAACTCTGCATGACGAGCAGTTGATGATTAAAGGGCAGAATATGCGCAAAGCCTCGCTAAGTCGGGTGATGCGTGAGCCCATAATGTGGCGTCTTATCCTGGTCAATTTCTTCTATCAGACCGGAATTTATGGCTACACCCTGTGGCTGCCAACCATTTTAAAAAGCCTTACCAACGGTAACGCGGAGAAGGTAGGAATGCTGGCCATTCTGCCTTACGTTGGCGCTATTTTTGGCATGCTCCTTTTTTCTGTTCTTTCCGACAACAGCGGCCGTCGCAGAATTTTCGTGGCGCTTCCTCTGGGTGGATTCGCCTTCTGTATGGCGCTTTCAGTGCTCTTGAAAGCACATATCTGGTGGTCCTATGCCGCTCTGGTTGGATGCGGTGTCTTCATCCAGTCTGCTGCTGGCGTGTTCTGGAGTATTCCGCCTCGTCTCTTCAATGCAGAAGTTGCGGGTGGCGCGCGCGGTCTGATTAATGCACTCGGTAACCTGGGGGGGTTCTGCGGGCCTTACATGGTCGGGGTTTTGATTGCGGAATACAGCAAAGATGTGGGTATTTACAGCCTGGCTATCTCACTGGCAATTGCTTCTCTGCTGGCATTAACGCTGCCTAAGCGCTGCGATTCGGTGAAGCAGGAGGCGTTATGAAAAGCTGGTTAGGGCTGGATTGTGGCGGCACCTTTATCAAAGCTGGATTATACAACGAGCAGGGTTGTGAGCTGGCAGTGGCCCGGCAGAGCCTGCCTGTGCTGGTACCAGAGCCGGGCCGTGCCGAGCGTGACATGTCGCTATTGTGGGAACAAGCAGCTGTTGTGATCCGCAATGTGCTGCAACAAAGCGGAATAGATGCCTCTCAGGTTGCAGGAGTAGGAATTTCGGCCCAAGGCAAGGGATTGTTCTTACTGGACAAACAGCACCAGCCATTAGGCAATGGCATTCTTTCTTCCGACCGTCGTGCACTTACGATTGTACAGCAGTGGCAAAGAGACGGAATGCCGCAGCAGTTGTATCCGCAAACTCGGCAGACCTTGTGGACCGGGCACCCGGTATCGTTACTGCGGTGGATCAAACAGCATGAGCCACAGCGTTATGCTGACATCGGCAGTGTGCTGATGGCCCATGATTATTTGCGATTCTGTCTGACTGGCAAGCTGGCCTGTGAAGAAACAAACATTTCTGAATCCAACCTGTACAGCATGCAGACCGGAGACTGGTCCGTGGCGCTGGCAGAGGCGCTGGACATTGGTGAAATCGTGTCCTCACTGCCTCCTATCATCGGGCCAACTCAAGTCGCCGGATATGTGACAGAGCAAGCGTCACAGTTATGTGGATTGCCAGTGGGCACACCTGTGGTAGGTGGGCTATTTGATGTGGTTTCTACCGCAGTCTGTGCGGGGCTTCACGACGATACCCGTGTAAACGCAGTGATGGGAACCTGGTCCGTAACCAGTGGCATTACAGACCGCATCAGTGACGAAGTAGATTACCCCTATGTTTATGGTCGTTACGCTGTCGATAATCAATTCATTATTCATGATGCCAGCCCGACATCGGCCGCCAATCTCGAATGGTTTTGCCAGCAGTGGGGAATTAAAGATTATCAGCAGCTGAACAGTTGGGTTGCTGAGTTGCCCGCAGCCAGTAGCTCCCTCTTTTTCCTGCCTTTCCTTTACGGCTGTAATGCTGCGGCGAATTTGCACGGAAGTTTCGTTGGTATGCAAGCCGGGCACACCCGCGGTCACCTCGTACAGGCCATCTACGAAGGGGTGGTGTTCTCGCATCTTACGCATCTCAATCGCATCCGACAGCGTTTCCCGAAAGCAAGCGCATTGCGGCTTAGTGGCGGGCCCACACGTTCTGAACCCTGGATGCAGATGTTTGCTGATGTGAGCGGCATGCCAGTAGAAGTCCCTCAAGTTACTGAAAGCGGATGTCTTGGCGCTGCATTGGTCGCGCTGACCGGCACTGGCGTGTATGCCTCATTGCAACAAGCCCAGCAGGCTCTTAATCCAGAGATTATTACCTGGCTGCCTGATGCAGACCGGCATGCACGATATCAAATGAAATATCAAAGCTATCAGGAGCTGGTTAAGGCACTGACAGCAGTACAAGGAGTTTATTCATGAGTCTTCCTTTGCTTCAGCTCGCGCTGGATCACACCGACCTGGACGCTGCCCTGCAGACAGCACAGTTGCTTCACCAGGATGTCGACATTATCGAAGCCGGTACGATTTTGTGCTTTAGCGCAGGTATTGAAGCTATCTCTCGCCTGCGTAGTCAGCATCCGACGAAAATCCTGGTCGCTGATTTCAAGGTTGCTGACGCAGGCGCCACGCTGGCTGATATGGCGTTCAACGCAGGGGCCAACTGGATGACGGTGATCTGTGCGGCGCCGCTGGCCACATTTGCTACCGCTTTGGATGTGGCGAAGCGCTATCAGGGCGATATTCAGATTGAGTTGTTCGGGCACTGGACATTAGAAGACGCGCGTCAATGGCGGAACCTTGGCCTGACTCAGGCTATTTATCATCGGGGGCGTGATGCGCAGGCGAGTGGGCAGCAATGGAGTCAGCATGACCTCAATGCTATGCAGGAGCTTTCAGATATGGGCTTTACACTGTCTGTTACCGGCGGCATCACACCTGAAGAGTTACCGCAGTTCCGCAATATCGATGTCAAGGCCTTCATCGCTGGACGCGCGCTAAGTGACAGCGCGACTGGCTTAACGACCGCTAACCAATTTCATCAGGCAATTGCCAACATCTGGGGAAAGCAATGAAACGACAGCATCCACTTGGAATTTATGAAAAGGCTTTGCCTGCATACCTGGCCTGGCCAGAGCGACTCGCGCTGGCGAAAGCGTGCGGCTTCGACTTTGTCGAAATGTCTATCGACGAAACGGATGAGAGACTGGCGCGACTGGACTGGAGCAAGGAGCAGCGTTTGTCGCTGGTCAACGCAATGATTGAAACGGGCGTCACCATTCCGTCTATGTGCCTGTCGGGTCATCGGCGTTTTCCATTTGGTAGCCGCGATGCAGCGACGCGCCAGCGAGCAGATGACCTGATGGATCGCGCGATCCAACTCGCCAAAGATGTAGGCATTCGCACCATTCAGTTGGCCGGATATGACGTCTATTACGAACCGCATGATGAAGGCACGGTGGCACGTTTCGCTGAAGGTCTGTCACGTGCGGTAGAACGTGCCGCAGCAGCTCAAGTCATGTTGGCAGTGGAAATTATGGACACTGAATTTATTAACGCCATCAGCAAATGGAAGGTGTGGGAAAAGCAGTTGGGATCGCCTTGGTTTTCGGTCTATCCCGACGTCGGCAACCTAAGTGCGTGGGGTAATGATGTAACGGCGGAACTGACTCTGGGAATTGATCGCATCGCTGCTATCCATCTTAAAGATACGCAGCCGGTAACCGCCAACTCACCAGGGCAGTTCCGGGATGTTCCCTTTGGACAGGGGTGTGTCGATTTCGTCAGCGTTTTTCGCACCCTGAAACAGCTCAATTACCGCGGCTCATTTCTTATTGAAATGTGGACGGAGAAAGCCGAGGAGCCGGTGGCAGAAATCGTGCAGGCACGGCGCTGGATTGAACAAAAAATGCAGGAAGGGGGATTACAATGAATTTGCAGATGTTAAAACAACAGGTACTTGAAGCTAATTTAGCGTTACCTCGGCACCAACTCGTTACCTTTACTTGGGGGAATGTAAGCGCCATCGATCGCGCGAACAATGTTGTTGCGATCAAACCTTCCGGTGTGGAATACGACGGCATGACGGTCGAGGATATCGTGGTTCTCGACCTGGAGAGCGGCCGCATTGTTGAGGGCAAGAAAAAACCTTCATCTGATACCGCAACCCATCTTGCGCTTTATCGTGCTTTTGATGATATCGGTGGCATCGTACATACTCATTCTCGTCATGCCACCATCTGGTCTCAGGCAGGGCAAGATCTGCCGGCATGGGGAACCACTCATGCGGATTATTTCTACGGCTCTATCCCTTGCACCCGTCTTATGACAGAGCATGAAATAGTCAATGATTACGAGCATAACACGGGGCAAGTTATTATTGAGACATTCCGGTCGCGTGATATTAGCCCAACGGATGTTCCTGGCGTACTGATTAATGCTCATGGACCTTTTGCCTGGGGAAAAGATGCAGATACTGCTGTTCACAATGCGGTGGTGATGGAAGAGATCGCGTATATGGGTATTTTCTCTCGGCAACTGACACCCGGGATAAATCCTATGCAACAGGTGCTTCTGGATAAACACTTTTTAAGAAAGCACGGCAAAAATGCCTATTACGGGCAGTAGGTTAAAATTTCCGTGACCGGATAGAGTGTTAATAACGCTACTCACCTAAAACATTAAAAGTGAATAATAAAATCCTTTTGTAAAATAGAAGGATAGGGCTGTTTTATTTAAAATCACTGGCAGCCTTTTATTCACAACCTCGCGAATGATTGTTTTAATTAGAAAGATGGACATTTCGAAGCTAAAAAGAACAGCAACATATCACCACATCATCGGACAAAATACGACGTTGCGTTTCTCGACGGTCGTTTTCATGTTAGACCCGCAGGGGAACGTGCTCTGGCGTCACCTGCAGGAGACAGCGCTGCCGCTGGAGTGAGTCACGTTGACTGCATCGCCTGCTCTAAAAAAGTAATAAAGGCTCTGACCTTTGCGTTGAGTGCTGAACGTTCGTTGACGCAGGCGAAAATGTTCATGGGTGAAGAGGCAACACGACTTTCATTGTTCTGGTCGGAAGGGAATAAAGCGATGAGTTGCCCACTGTCGATTAAGGGTTTTGCAATAAAACTCGCCAGCCGGGCAATACCACCGCCATTGACCGCGATATTGGCAATGATATCAATATCGTCGCTGATAAACCCGGGGTTGAGTTTCGCCGCCACCTCCTGGCCATCAACCCGAAACGTCCAGGGCAAAAAGCGTCCATCGGTGGGATAGCGGAAAACCAGGCAAGCGTGCTGGCTAAGGTCGTCGGGACTTTCCGGCATGCCCGCACGCTGCAGATAAGCAGGTGCTGCGCAGAAAATAAAAGGTAACGATGCAATTTTGCGGGCAATCAGTTGATCGTTCAGCTGTGCTTCGATGCGAATACTGACGTCGACACCCTCCCGTCGGTGATCGACATTGCGATCGGTGCTAATCAACTCAATATCAATGCCGGGGTACACCTCCTTGAACGCCGGCATCAGGGGGGCGAGCACGTAGCGGCCAAATGCTGCCGTTGTGGCAATGCAAAGTGCCCCCTGCGGCTTGGTTTCCAATGCCGCAGCCTGCGAAGCGATATCCACGTCATAAGGAATATGTCGCACTTTTTCGAAATAGCGTTTACCGCTTTCGGTCAGGGTCATACTGCGGGTTGTGCGTGACAGCAGGCGCACCCCTAGATGATATTCCAGCCGGGCAAGGCTCTGACTGACCGCCGCAGGGCTCATCCCTTTCGCGCGCGCTGCCGCTGCGATGCTGCCGTTTTCCACCACCCGGATAAAGGTACCGATCAACCCTAGCAAATCCATAAGACCTCAACGCTCAATTCGTCATGTTTGCTTAATAATGATTAAAGCAGAACCGTTCTACCGCTGCTTTAGTCAGCTTGATAGCTTAGCGGCTGCCTTGCTAACCCATATTGAACAGGATAACGCTATGACGGATGCAACCACCAAGAAAATCGCCAAAGTTCGCTTTCCGAAGCACACTTCACCTTACATTTTCGCGCTATATATGGCGACCATCATGGCCTTTCTGATGAGTCTGGTGATTACCTTTGCCGAATTTGGTGTGGGACCGCATTACATGACAAATGTGATGAATGCCTACCAAGTCGCCATGCCTGCTGCCTTTATCTGCATTCTTGTAGTGCGCCCGATAGTGGTCAGGCTGGTGGGGCTAACGGTGCATGGGCATTGAGACAGGTTAACGCTCAGACTGAGAAACAGCATGCAATGTGTGAACAGCTAGCGTCTGAGCGTGTAGGGTTAGCCGCGAGAGAGAAGATGATTTACAGAGGTTTTGCCTTGAGTGAAACCCGTACAGCGCAGCTGAACCTAACGTTAAGGGATAAAGATGAGTCAACTATTTAGTGCGGCAAAGATTGGGGAACTGGCACTGGAGAATCGCATCGTCATCGCGCCAATGTGCCAGTACTCAGCCGAAGCAGGACGTGCCAGCAGCTGGCACCGCATCCACTTAGGTTCGCTGGCGCTATCCGGTGCAGGTCTGCTGATTCTCGAAGCGACAGCAGTGGAAGCAATCGGTCGTATCTCGCCGGGTGATTTAGGCCTGTGGGATGATGAGACCGAAGCGGCGCTACACACTGTGCTGGCCGATATTCGTACCTGGTCACCGATTCGTCTGGGCATTCAGCTCGGCCATGCCGGGCGTAAAGCCTCTTGCCGCGCACCATGGCAAGGAGGACATCAACTGCCTGCGAGCGAAGGTGGCTGGCAAACCGTTGCACCTTCGGCCTTGGGCTTTGCTGAGCAGGACGTTGCACCCACCGTACTGGATGACGCGGGACTGGCGCGCATCAAGCAGGCCTTTGTGGAGAGCGCGCAGCGTGCCGTGCGGTTGGGAATTGAACTGATTGAGATCCATGCGGCACACGGTTATCTGCTGCACCAGTTCCTCTCGCCACTGAGCAATCAGCGTCAGGATCAATATGGTGGCTCGCTGGAGAACCGTTTACGTTTCCCACTGGAAGTCTTTTCCGCGGTGCGCGCCGCCGTGCCGGCTTCAATTCCGGTAGGTGTGCGTCTTTCTGCCACCGACTGGGTCGATGGCGGTTGGGATGAAGAGCAATCCATTGAGTTTAGCCAGCAGCTGGAAACGCTGGGCTGTGATTATGTGCATGTCTCGAGCGGTGGGTTGTCACCCTTGCAAAACATCGCGGTGGGACCAGGCTATCAGTTGCCCTTTGCGCGCGCCATTCGCCAGCAGGTGAACATTCCGGTGATGGGCGTTGGTTTGATCACTGACCCGCAGCAGGCGGAAGCAGTACTGGAGCAAGGGGATGCTGACCTAGTGGCACTCGGTCGCGCAGTGCTCTATAACCCACACTGGCCGTGGCAAGCCGCTGCTGCGCTCAATGCACAGGTCAAGGCACCATCACAGTATTTGCGTTCTGAACCGCATGGCGTAAAGGGTACGCTGGTTTGATGTCACTCTAAGGGCAAACCTTCCTCGGTCCAGGCACTGAGGAAGGTTGCAAAAAAGAACTTCCGGTCTGCGTCCAAATGTCCGGCTATATTCCTACCTTACAATCTCTTCCGTTAATCTCCTGCACCGGCGCAGGCATCCCTATTGTTAATGGGCATAGCCCATTAAACGAACACACGTTGTGGATAAAACGAATTTATGGGTAGATAGGGCAGATTTGTCTATGGGCTTAGGGTCACTCAAAGGAGTATCGCAACGCATACACCGGATACCCATATGTAGAAGCTTGTTTTTCATCAGAGGGAGTTGATGTGTCTTGTCGAATATCGCGCAGGAGGGGTACGCATTCCGCCGATTAAGATCATCAGGAATGGAATAATGAATGAAGACGTCAACAAGATTATGCGTCTTAACGAACGCGATCTTGAGCAAAACTGAGGGGATTTTAACGTGCAGACTGCTTCGGTAATTATTGTTGAGAAGAAGATATATGAAATCATTGCACGTTTTGGAGCGGAAGCTTGTTTGTCTGATATTGAAGGCATTCAGGACTACGCCGAACAGTAGGCACGCAGAATCATCCAGACTATTCCCGATAGTGAATATTTCTACTCAGATTATGCAGATGAAGAGGGCGGATATTCATGCCGGATAGCAATAACTAATAGGGTAACAGGAGACACGCTTGAACTTGAGTTCTCAGGCAGAGGTCTGCAGTTGGCGTCTTAACTGAACATGCCTACCAGCGGACGAGAACGACATCCACTTGCCTGGTAGGGCTTTCAACGCTTGATAGTTCTCTCTTACTCAATGAAGGAACGATGCGTCTCACGCGGTGAGTACTTCCGCGAGGGGACTGTAATGAGCTGTGAACCGCCCGCAGCAGGTAGCTGCGTTCCCTTACGTGTACGCATTCACAGATTGCAACATGAGGAGTGTTCTTGAGGGTGCTGCCGGATCGGCTCTCAGCAAATTTTCCCAGTAGGAATGCCATCATGAATATACGAACGCTTGATAGTGCTAATAGCAGCATTAGGGCATTGCTAGGTCTGGTTGGCGGAGGAGTTGGTGGCACTCTCCGACATAATGGCCCTAATGGATACGGAGGGTTGAAGGATTACATGAAGAATACTCTATCGAAGTCAATTAAGCGGTAGTCCCGATTGTATTCCATCAGTACGACCTGTACATGGACAGCGCCGGTTTAGTAAATACAGGAGTGAACTGACGACTGTTATGAGATTTCAGGTGATGCCACCCGAAGCAACGGTGACTTCACGTAAGTAGAACCGGTCTGTTATTGCATCTTTTGGAAGTATGAGTGCGGTGCTGGCTCATTTTACAACCATAAGGGGTTCACAACGAATTGAACACGGCAATAAAGTCGTCATGCAGTGCTAGCCCGGAGACATCATAAAGGTAAAGGGCCGGGAGCTGGTGGGTTTGGAGTCCCTACGGAACGGGACCCCGCCGCACTGTGGTCTGACGTGCGCGGCGGGATAGTCAGTCTTGCTTCTGCAAAAGGTTACTATGGGGTAGTGATTAGAAAAAAAGACGCACAGGAAAATGAAACTTAATCTTTGCACTCAAGCATGACCAGACAAGTGGTGGAGCATTTTGATTTTGGATCCTCCTCCATGTCAGTTGTAATCTATATGGTCGATACGAGGGTATGGGCTATTAGCCCATTTTCTTACCGAGTGGAGAATTATATGGCGACGACTTATAAAAAATAACATTTGAAACTTGTGGATTTAATAACTATTTCAAATAATAATTTTGTGGAGGAAATGGAAAGTGTTTTACAAAGGTTAATGTTTCGTAATAATCAGATGCAGTTATTTAATTTTTTAAATCTATTTTTGTTTTTCATATGGGTTTTAAATGCTATGAGTGTTGTAAAATATATTCAACCTGCGCCCAACAAAGGTTTTGTCCAAAGAGGGACTATGAAAGGTCTGCCAGGCACGCTAGTTATCTTTTTTTGGATTGAAACTAAGCTTATCTGGCAGTGGAAATGTTAATACAGGTATTTTGGAGTATTCACATGGATCTTATCGATAAATTGCAGAGCATACATAGACTGCACGGTGAGGGAACCTCTACTCCTGAAGGCGCAGAACCCGTATCGTTTGAAGCGGGTTCTGCTCTTTTCTTCCCAAAAAATATAGAAGGACTCTAGGAGATGAATGGCACATTATGAAAAGTGTATGTTATTTTTATTTAATTAAATTCTCCCTCTGATCAAAATGCCTGTTGCCTGTTGCCTGTTGAAGGATAAACAATGTAATGGATATTGGTCATGCTGAAATGTTTGGTGACCTATTTATTTTTTCATGGTTGAGCGATTTAAAGTAAATGTCAGGTTTCGACAGCAAAAAAATCAATGTGAACGGTTCTCTTGAATTATCTCCTTCGAAAGATAATATATCTTATTGATCCTTTCTTCAAACTGGGCTGGAGAATAACGGTCAACCTCAGTCACAAGCCAATCGACCTCATTGCAAACTAAAGGATCAAATAACTTTTTATCTTTGGCATTTTTTAACCATTTCTTAACTATCCTTGCGTGCTCTTGTTTTTTATAACAAGTTGGCGCGCGTTTCTCATTTTCATATTAACGAGAAGACAATAGTAGAAATGCATTATTTTTTTTACGGAATTGATATCGTCCATGTAAACCACGTAGTTGAAAATGTAGTATTAAATTTAGGGCGTATTGTGTACAGCATGTTAAATGACATCGTCAACCCAAAGTTATCGGTATTAAGATTTCACGAGTTGCGATTCTAACTTCAGGGTATTGATATGATTAAACTTTTAGTTCACAAAAAAACCATTATTATAATTTAAATAAGTTCAAGTTAATTTAATTACAGCTGTTACTATTTGCTGGCTAAATTTAAATTCTATTTTTTCAAAAAGAAACGATAAAATTACCTATAAATATCCTATATTTCATGAAGTTAATGATTGTTTTTTCAGCGCCTGTTTTAAGAAACAAAATTTTTTGTGTGAGCAGAAGCACAAAACCTGTCAGAGCACATTGCTCGCAGCCACTTCTCAGGAGTAGGGTTCACTCAGGTTGAACATAGTTGTACATAGACAACCATGCCTGACACTGGTCACGATGAGTCAGGAGATTCGATAAAATTTGGAAGGACAGAGGTACAAGATGCCATTGAATACATCACTAGATCGCGAGCTTATCCATCTGCATCAGGCACCGCAGGACCGTAATGCGTTGTTCAGCAAAATCACTGATCAACTCCTTGCCAAAGGGATTGTTGAAGAGAGTTACCGTGAGGCTCTGGTTTTACGTGAGCAGAACCACCCAACAGCAATGCAGCTGGAAACTATGGGCGTCGCGATCCCCCATGTTGATGTTGAACATGTCCGCGAGGAGCGACTGGTTGTTGTCACATGCCCTGAAGGCATTGAGTTCAATCAGGCAGAAGATCCTGACCTGACAATGAAGGTGAATGTCATTTTCTTTCTGCTTCTGAAAGAAAAAGATGCGCATCTCGAGTTCCTGATGAAGCTGATTTCTTTGTTCCAGAAAACAGCAGAGATGAACACCCTGCTAAGCACGACCTCCGTTGAGGATGTTATGCAGATCCTGGCTAAAAATCTCGATTGATCACTGTACCCCCAGTGCTTTGAAATCCGATTAAAAATAACGGAGTCTGAAATGAATAAGAAAATTATCTTCGCCTGTACCAGTGGCATTGCTACCTCTGCGGTTGCAACTGAGAAAGTTGTTACCTACTGCAAAGAGAACGGCATCAACGTTGAGCCTATTCAATCCAATATCGGCACTATTGCCTCTCAGGATGGTATGGCTGATCTGATCATCGTAACTTCAGCCGTTAAGACCAACCTGCAGACGCCAGTGTTAAATGGTCTGCCGTTGCTGACGGGTTTCGGTGAAGAAGATCTCCTCGAAAAAATTGTTGCACTTCTGAAGAAATAACAGAGGACAGGCAGATGCTGCAAACACTCTATGGCGGAATTCAGTACATGCTGGCGCTTGGCCCCACCATCATGTTGCCAATTATCATCTTTATTATGGGCCTGTGTTTGGGAGCCGGTTTTAGTAAGGCGCTGCGTTCAGCACTGACTATCGGTATGGGCTTTATCGGTATCTTCCTGGTATTCGGACTACTACTTGATCAGTTGGGGCCAGCGGCCAAAGACATGGTTAAGCACACGGGTATTAACCTGCCTGTTGTGGACTTGGGATGGACGCCACTGGCTGCTATCGCTTGGGCATCTCAGGTTGCACCGTTTGTAGTGCCGTTGACTATCGGTATCAACGTATTAATGCTGACGCTTAAGTGGACTCGCACCGTTAACATTGATGTGTGGAACTTCTGGCACTTCTCCATGGTTGGCGCGATGGTTTACAACGTTACCGGCAGTTTCATGTTCGGACTGTTGATTGCTGGCGTGACGTCGATTATCACCTTGTTGCTGGCTGACTGGTGTGCACCGATGATTCAGAAATACTTCAACCTACCGGGTATTTCTTTGCCAACGCTTTCATCGGCCATCTTCTTCCCGTTCGGCCTGCTGGGTAACCTGGTTCTCGATAAGATTCCAGGCATCAATAAGCTGAATGCTGATGCCGATGCAATTCAGAAACGCTTTGGGATTTTTGGCGAGCCCATGATGCTGGGTGTCATTCTTGGAGCAGGAATCGGATTGCTGGCACGTTACGATTTCAAAGGCGTGCTGACGCTGGCGATGAGTTTGGGTGCAGTGATGCTGATTATGCCACGGATGGTTAAGCTGCTCATGGAAGGTCTGCTGCCACTGTCTGATGCGGTTAAAAAGTTCCTGCGTAAGAAATACCCGGATCGTGATGACCTCTACATTGGTTTGGATATTGCTGTTGCAGTGGGTCACCCGTCAGTGCTGTCTACCGCGCTGCTGTTAATCCCGGTTGGTGTACTTCTGGCGGTAGTGCTGCCAGGTAACCGCCTGTTGCCTTTGGGTGACCTTGCCAATATCTGGGTACCAATCTCGATGGTTGTACTGGCATGCCGCGGAAACATTGCGCGTGCATTTATCCTGGGTATTCCACTGTTGACAGTGAACCTGTATGTGGCATCTGCAGCGGCACCAATCCTGACCTCAGTAGCGAAAAGCATCCACTTCCCGATTAATACGGACAGTGAGATCTCAAGTCTGCTGGATGGTGGTAACCCGTTCCGCTTCTGGATGGTGAAAATCTTTGAAGGCAATCTGATTGCTCTGGGGCTTATTCCGGTCATCTTCGTCACCTGCCTGCTTCTGTATCGCATGACGAACAAGCAGTTGAAGCGTGAAGAGATGGAAGAGAATGCTGCTGAACAACAGGCTGCACTGTCTAAGTAAGTCATAAAGTAACGCTAAAAAAGGGAAAGGCTGAGTGGTATTTCCCTTCTTTATTAATGATTGATGTTATTCCCTTCCAGAGGGGAGAGATATGTACGCTATTGGCATAGATGTTGGAACAACAAATTGTAAGGTCTGCTTATATCGAATTGCGGATCTTGAATTAATAAAAAAACACAGTTTCGTTACGCCAAAAACAATTACAGAACACGGCAGTGATTTTGAAATTAATGCATTGTGGGAGGGGATTATTGATGGTTTAGCTAATGTCGCTGCAACTGTTAAAGATCCCCAAAATATCGTCAGTATTTCAGTAGCCAGTGTAGGGGAAGCCGGCATCCTGCTTGATGCGGAAGATAAGGTAATCGGCCCGGTTATGACTTGGTACGACACCCGCACCCAGCCGCAACTGGAGCGGGTCGTAAGTCGTATCAGTGAAAGCCGTCTTTATGAAATAACAGGTATACCTGCACACAGTAATTACAGCCTAAATAAGATTTTGTGGCTGATGGAGCACACCGAAAATCAGAAGCCAGCCAGCTGGCTGTGTATGGCGGAATACATCGCCTTCCGCCTGAGCGGTGTCAAACGTGCAGAATACTCGCTTGCCTCCCGTACACTGGCATTTGATATAACGAAAAATACCTGGTCAGAGGAGATATGCTCTGCGATGGATATCCCGCTATCCCTGTTCAGCCCGTTGGTTACAGCAGGTGAGCCAACGGGCAACTTGCTGATGCAATTAAGTGAAGTCACAGCAATTTCGGCACAGGCCAAGATATCTATTTCAGGTCACGACCATATGGTTGGCTCTGTAGCGGTTGGTCTGACAGGAGAAGGGCAGATTCTTAATTCTACTGGAACAACTGAAGGTCTGCTGGTGGTGCTTAATAAGCCTTCAGCGACTGAACAGTATTACCAGTCACGTGTATCTAATGGCCATCACGTACTACGTGACGCATACACTCTGTATGCGTCTCTGCCATCTGCTGGTTATGCGATTGAGTGGTTTACCAACCTGTTCAATCTGAAACCAGCTGATTTTAATTGCATGACGATCTGGCTGATGAATAAGGGCGCAGCTGAGAAACCAACTGACAGCTTCTTGATACCTCACCTGCGCGGCAGCGGTCCGCCAAGAAGGACCATACATGCAAAAGGGCTGGTTTATGGTGTTGAGGACCAGACTGATCCGGAAGAGTTTTTGAAAGCGGTTTTCCATGGGCTTTGTTATGAGCTGCGTCATTTGCTGGAAACGTATGAAACGCTAACCGGCAATCACTGGGAATCGGTCATGGTTATTGGTGCAGCCTGCCAAAACCCTTACTGGCTGCAACTAAAGGCAACGATTCTTAATCGTGAAATTGTGGCGTGTAAGCTTCCTGAGGCCGTAAGTCGCGGGGCAGCAATCTTAGGTGCCAGAGGCGCAGGTGTTGAACCAAGAGATGTGACGATGCCAGAGGATGCACTTGTCCGCTACCAGCCCGATGCGAAATCAGCGGAGAGCTTCGCTACGGTATATCAGCAGATATACAAGCATCTCTACGAGACCAAAATCCAAATTGAAAATCAGATGAGCAGGATGTAAATCATGAAAGCCAGCGTTTATTACAGCAAAAACGATATCCGCTATGAAGATCTTCCCGTGCCTGAAATTGAAGACGGTGACGTTCTTTTGAAAATGAAGAGCTGCGGATTATGTGGGACGGATATTCATAAAGCCCAGCATCAGACTGTCACGGGGCCAGTCGTACTGGGCCATGAAGTGGCGGCTGAAGTAGTTAAGGTTGGCAAGCGAGTGACTAAGTTCCGTCCCGGTGATCGCGTAGTGACAGCAATTCACGTTCCATGTTTTAGCTGCCATTACTGCGATCGTGGTCATTTCACCATGTGTGAGCAGTTCAAACCTACCAATATTGAGCCGGGTGGTTTTGCTGAGTACATTCGCCTACCTGAGTTACATGTCAAACATTTGACGCATAAAATTCCAGAAGGCGTGTCCTGGGAAAAAGCGGCAATGGTTGAACCGATCGGCTGCTGCTTGCATGGACTGAAACAGGCGGTCATTACCCCCGGCTGTAGCGTACTGGTTATGGGCTCTGGCACCATTGGCCTTCTCAGTGCGCAACTATCAGCCATGATGGGGGCTTCGAACGTCATTGTTTCTGACCTATCGCCGTTCAAACTGGACCTTGCTCTTCGTCTGGGGATCAATCATGCAATCAATCCAGCCAAAGAAAATCTTGAAGCGCGTATCAATGAAATCACTCAGGGACTCGGTGTTGATGTGGTGGTCATTGCTGCTGGCGTCTCTGCACTTCTGCCGCAAGCCATTAACCTGCTGCGACGTGGAGGACGAGTAGTCGTCTTTTCTCCATTTGATCATAACAACATGGTCAGTATTGATGCAGCACGTTTCTTCCGGGATGAAATCTCAGTAATAGGTACATATTCACTCTCTTCTTATGAGATGCCGGAAGCTGTTGAAATTATCCGTAACAATCGTATCAACGTCGACGACATGATCACGCACACCTACCCACTGTCACAATTGGCTGAAGCAATTGAGTTTGCTTCAAACCCAAACAATGACGTGTTGAAGGTGATCATGCAAATGGACGAGTAATAGAAATTCAGGGCTTACTTTTTACGATATTCCCAGAGCTGCCGCCGAGTTACATGCCACTAGCGGCGCAGATTTTGTGAAGCAGATCGTTTGTGAATACCGGGAAATAAGGTTATGTTCGGGCGATACTTGTGCATAGTCGTACATAGACGATCTTAATTACAGAGGGAACATCGCATGACTACCGTTTTGAAAGATTCTGAAGTGCCACTTTACCTTCAGGTTTCAGAGTGGATCCGTGAAAATATTTACAAAGGTGATCTGACCACCGGTGACCGTGTGCCGTCAGAAAACCAAATCATGGACATGCTGGGAGTCAGCCGCGGGACGGTCAAAAAAGCCGTTACCATGTTAGTTAATGAAGGGATGCTGGTTCAGGTGCAGGGAAAGGGAACATTCGTCAAAAGCGAAAACATCTCTTATTCCCTGGGTGAGGGCCTGCTGTCCTTTGCGGAGTCTCTGGAAAGTCAGCACCTGCATTTTGAAACTGAGGTTATCGAATCTCGCAATGACGTTGCCTCAAAGCTGGTGGCATCCAAGCTAGGAATTGAAGTGGGCGCACCGATTTTATACCTGAAACGTGTTCGTAGCGTGGAAGGTGAAAAAGTCATGTTGATCGAAAACCGTATCAATATTGCTCACTGCCCTGGCATTGAGAATATCGACTTCAACAACAATAATCTTTTCCCAACGGTAGAACGGCTTTCAGGTAAGAAAATTGCATCTTCTGAAAGCCGTTATGCAGCAAAAATAATTGGTGCTGAGCGTGGCCATTATTTAGAAGTTCATGAAGATGCACCGGTGCTGCATCTGGAGCAAATCGTGTACTTCGAAAACAACATTCCGTTGGAATTCGGCAATGTATGGCTGAAATCTGACAAATATTATTTAGGTACAGTTCTTCAACGAAGAGAGAGGTAAATGTCATGCCATTAGTAAACGGTAATATTCTTCTGAGCAGCATTCAGGAAAAACGCGTTCTGGCAGGCGCGTTCAATACCACTAACCTGGAAACTACAATTTCAATTTTAGACGCAATTGAACGTTCTGGTTTACCAAACTTTATTCAGATTGCACCAACGAATGCCAAGCTTTCTGGTTACGATTATATTTATGAGATCGTCAGAAAGCGCGCTGCAACTATGGATGTTCCTGTTAGCCTGCACCTCGATCATGGTAAAGAACTGGATGATGTTAAACAGGCGGTTCGTGCTGGCTTTACTTCCGTGATGATTGACGGAGCAGAATTGCCGTTTGAAGAAAACATCGCTTTTACTAAAGCGGCTGTTGATTTCTGTAAGTCGTTTGGTGTTCCGGTTGAAGCCGAATTGGGGGCTATTCTGGGCAAAGAGGACGACCATGTCAGCGAAGCTGACTGCAAAACAGATCCTAAGCAGGTTTTGCGCTTCGTTCAGGAAACCGGCTGCAGCATGCTGGCAGTATCAGTAGGTAACGTTCACGGCCTGGAAGATATTCCTCGCATTGATATTCCTTTGCTGCAGGAAATCGCTTCAATTTGCCCGGTACCGTTGGTTATCCATGGTGGCTCAGGTATTGATGAAAATATTATCCGCAGCTTCGTTAAATACAATGTTGTTAAAGTGAACATTGCAAGTGACCTGCGAAAAGCATTTATTACTTCAGTAGGTAAAGCCTGGACTGAAAACAATAATGAAGCGAACCTGGCTCGCGTAATGACTAGCGCTAAGGCTGCGGTAGAAGCTGATGTATTCAGCAAAATTCAGATGATGAATCGCGCGTCCTGATATAAGTAAGATATTTACCTGCAAAATCGGGATTAAAAAATGATCAGAGAAAATATACGTGTTGTTAACAGCACGGGACTCCACGCGCGTCCAGCTGCTACGCTCATCAAAGCGATCAAAAAGTATGAGTCGTCAGTAACACTCGTTAATGGTGAGAAGACGGTAATTCTTAAAGGCTTAATGAGTGTATTAGGTGCTGGCGTTAAAGGTAATTCAAATATCGAAATTATCGTTGACGGTTCAGATGAACTGGATGCAATGAGCGAAATAAAAGGATTATTTGCCAGCGGGTTTGGCGAGAAAGAATAATTATTACATCCGACTAAAGTTCATTAAATGAGGTTAGACTTCAGGACGCCCTACGTCCGGAAAATGGAGAATCATTATGTCACAAAAGCGATTTCGTAGAATTCTGCTGGCTAACGATGATGGGATAGATGCACCAGGCATCCAAATCCTTGAAAAAGTAGCGGAACATTTCGCAGATGAAATCTGGGTTGTTGCGCCAGCGACTGATAAAAGTGGTGTTTCTAACTCAATCAGCCTGCGTGAACCGGTGCGCGTTGAAGCCCGTGGAGCTAGAAAATTTGCAGTACATGGCACCCCGGCAGACTGTGTGGCGGTAGCGGTCAGGTATTTGATGAAAGATTCTCCACCGGACGTATTACTGTCTGGCATTAACAGTGGTTCTAATATTGGATTTGAAACAGTGTTGTCAGGCACTGTAGGTGCAGCTATCACAGGGGTACTACTCGGTATTCCATCGATCGCATTAAGTCAGGATAAGCGTCCCGAAGATCAGCCTGAATGGCATACTGCGGCAGAACAGTGTCTGCCAGTTCTGCAAACCCTGTTCGACGCCGGATTGCCAGCAGGATGCTGTCTTAATGTAAACTTCCCTAACCTTCCTCAGGGCCAGGTTAACGGGATGCGAGTCACCCGACAGGGCATAGGTAAGGTGAAGGGTGTAACAGTCACGCCTACGGCTGACCCTCATGGCGAGGATTACTTCTGGTTGCGTGTAGAACACGGAGTAACAGATCTACCTGAAAATAGCGAAGTGTCCGCCGTTGCGGCCGGCTTTATTTCGGTGACACCGCTTACTTGGGAACGCACATCTCAACAGGTATGGTCTGAACTGTCTGCACAGTTGTCTCAGTCTGGGACCGTTTAAAGAATAGCCTGCCCTAGGGCGGGCCATTATTCAGTACATGATCGTTCCACCTGCATCTGGGATCGGGTATGAAAGCACTGAATTTATATGGTAAGCAGGACGTCAGATTCGAAGAAGTCCCCATGCTGAAAATTGAGCGGGATGATGAGGTTATCATTCACGTAAATACAGCTGGAATCTGTGGCTCTGACATTTCCCGCTTTGGCAAAATTGGATCGTATAACCCTGGATTGACATGGGGGCATGAGTTTTCTGGTGTCGTAGCCGCTGTAGGAATAGGTGTAACTAGCATAAAAATGGGTGATCGCGTTGTGGCATGCCCATGCTTTCCCTGCTTTGAATGTGAATACTGTGGTAAGTCACAGTATTCAAAATGCAGCAGTCTGCAGGTGCTGGGTGGCCATCATAAAGGAGCCTTTGCAGAGTATGTAAGTGTACCTGCGGCTAATGTTGTCATAATACCGGATGACCTTGATTATGAAGACGCGAGCTTCGTGGAACCCTCGGCGGTTGTAGTGCACGGACTCGATCAGGTCAATATCAAAGCCGGGAGTTCGGTGGCGGTAGTGGGATGCGGAACCATTGGGCAGTTAGCTGTGCAGTGGGCCCGTATATATGGAGCAGGGAAAGTCTATGCCCTTGATACCGAACAAACAAAGCTGGATATAGCATGCAGTGCCGGAGCGGATGCAGGATATGATGTGACGGCAGAAGGGTTTACCGAGCGTTTTGCCGAGGATACCCAGGGAAGAGGTGTAGACCTGGTTATTGAGTCTTCTGGCAATGCTGCAGGAATAGTCAGTTCAATGAATTTTGCCCGTAAAGGGGGAGCGGTTCTGCTCCTGGGCATACCTTATGGTGATGTGGTATTTGACAGAACGAGTTTCGAGAAAATTATCCGTAATGAACTCACAATTCGAGGGTCTTGGAATTCGTTGTCTGCTCCTTTTCCTGGTCGTGAGTGGAAAACCTCACTCGATTACATGCAGAAGGGCACGTTAAAGCCATCCCTTTTGATAACGCACCGAATAGGCCTGAAAGATGCTCCAAATATGCTCCCTAAGCTCTACAGCAGAGATTTTAACTTTATAAAGGTGTTAATAGATTTAAAAGATATATGAGTTGTTGTGTTGTATGGATCAGGCTGGGGTTAATTTCTGAGCGCTTTCTCAAATTATCTGAGATAAGGGAGATGTTTTATTTATCTCCCTTCTTTTAATTTTTTCTGATTGTCAGTATTGTAATTTCTTTGTTGACAATTTCACTGTTATTAGTAATTTCAGTGTTTTTGCGAGTCTGCATATTGACTAGCGCACCATTGATCACGCTATTGCCGTGTCGAAAGAACATTCCGATACTATCAACCTTGATAATCAGATACACGGGCACTTCACTATCGGAAATGTCAATAATCAGCTGCTAGCGATATATAAACTGTGTTCGTTTTAACGAGGGAAAACTCCATGAATTATGCCTTCGGTTGCACACTCGGAACTGAAAAAGCAGAAATAAAGCGCCAGCTCATATTGAATGAGGCAGGCGCAAACACTAAGGGCGAATATTAACTATCTAAAGCAGTACTGAAATGCCGCATCAACAGGTAATGCGACACCGATCAAAAAATCATGGTTCTGGCTTAATAGCTTGTATGTCAACATGATTCTTCGTAAATACCTTTACATTAATAAACCTCTACGAACCTTTACCTGTGCCAGATGAGTATTTATTGAGTGTTGAGAGGGTGAGTCCTTCCAGAAACTCCATCAGCAATTTCACAGCCAGGCGGGCACGTTCAGCATCTCCTGCAATTATCTGCTCCAGCACAGTACTGTGACATTTCGCACCCTCTTCAAATGCCCGATTTTGCTGAATATGCTGATACCAAAAGCGGCGGGATTGGGCGTGATTGGCGGCCATTATCTGGCTTAGCATGCTGTTATGCGCAGCCCTAACCTCACTTTCATGAATAAGGCGGTTATATCTCAAGTAATCAGTGGTATCGCCAGCCGCGGCAGCTCTGACTATGCCTTTGCTCAAATCTTGCAGCAGCTCTCTCTCTTCGGGCGTTGCCCGCTCTGCGGCACAACTGACCACCAGCTCTTCAAGCGGACGGCGCACTTCAAGGAGTTCCAGTTGCTGGTGAATGTCTGTCCCACACACCATTGTGCCTCTTCTGGGCTGCATCTCGACAAACCCGATCTGGCGTAAACGCTGTAATGCCTCACGTATTGGCGTCCGGCCCATATTCAACTCAGCTGCCAGTTGCTGCTCCGATACCATGGTATTCGGAGGCAAAATACGCATGACGATCATCTCCTCCAGCTTCTCAAATGCAACATCAGCCAGTCGCTGGTCTGGGTCCGTAAAAGGATCCGCTGCAAGATCCCTAATTTTTGAACTCATCGACATTTCCTGTTTCGCTCTCTTGACGCTAGTTAGTATACCTATTATACATGTCGTCATCTGACATATCAGAGGTCGACAATATGAATATCAATCTACATGATAGCCGAGGCTACGAAACAATTAGCTGTGATGTGCTTGTTGTGGGCGGGGGAGCAGCTGGGTTAGCGAGTGCCGTGACCGCGGCGCGGCAAGGCAAAAACGTGGTACTGCTTGAACGTTATGGCTTTTGCGGAGGTGGTGCAGTGGCCGGACTTTCGGGCACCGTCTGCGGTCTTTACCTGGCGACTCAGCATGCTTCTGCGGGACCTGAGCAAATCGTTTTCGGTTTTACTGAGGAGTTTTGTCAGGGGCTTAGCGAACGAGGGGGACTCAGCGATCCCATTCGCTACGGAGAGACCTGGACACGAGTCCATGATCCACTGAAGTGGCGAATGATGGCCGATCACCTCTTGGTACAGGCTGGCGTAACCGTAATTTACCACTCTGTGGCGATGGGGGTGCTGATTGAAGGAGGTGAAAAAACAGAAGGGGTTATTGCATGGACTAAACAGGGGCCACTGCGTATCAACGCTCAAGTCACGATTGATGCCAGTGGTGACGCTGATGTGGTCGCAATGGCCGGTTTGCCGGACATCATAGGCGATAACGGTAACGTCCAGAACCCCACCATGATTTTCCACTTACAAGGCGTGGACATGGACAGATTCCTCCGTCAACACGGTGCCGACACCATTATGGATGAATCGGTTTCTGCTTTAATCGTCGAGAAGAACCGTTCAGGCGATTACAACCTTCCTCGTAGCAAAATCTGGCTTTTTCCCACTACGCAGCCGGGCGAACTGCTGTGTAACTGTACACGCATCAATGGAAGCGATGGCCGGGAGCTGAATTCACTTTTCTATCGTGACTTCAGTGAAGCGGAGATCAATGGCCGAACACAGGCGACTGAGTATGCGCGGTTCTTTCGCGATCATCTTGCTGGTTGTGAAAACGCCTGGATCAGTGATACCGCCCCTCAGGTCGGTATCCGCCAGACCCGCCAGTTAGATGGGGTGGGGCGTCTAAATAATTCGCACGTTGTTGCTGGTACGAAAAACCGTAATTCAATTGCACGGTCTGCCTGGCCTATTGAGCTTCACAGCGGCGACAGGCCGCGAGTGCAATGGCTGATGGATGACTACTATGACATTCCCTATGACTGCTTCATCCCTAAACATGGCACTGGCCTGCTGACTGCAGGACGTTGTCTCTCAGCTGAACATGAAGCCGTCGCATCTGCTCGCGTTACCGCCCAGTGCTTTGCTTATGGCCATGCAATAGGGCACGCCGCCGCTATTGCTATCAATAATCGCCTTTCACCCGGAGATGTTTCCCCTGATGAAATCCGCACCATGCTGCGGTGCGATGGCGCACATCTTGATTAATTACGGAGGAAGAAAATGTTAATCGTCGAAACCCGGGATGGCATCTGCCGCCTGACCATGAATCGTCCTGAGCGGCGCAACGCGCTCGGGAGTGAGTCGATGGCGTTGTTACTTGCTGCGTTACAAGCTGCTGATATCGATAGTGAGGTCAGGGTCATTGTTCTTACTGCCGCAGCGCCAGCATTTTGCGCAGGAAGCGATTTAAAGGAGTTAGGAGGCTTAAGCCCTGAAGAGATGTGCAGGCATGAGGCAGCCACAGCGGCGGTTGTTCGTTATTTCGCCGCAATGGATAAACCTATTATTGCTGCAGTAGAGGGATACGCATTAGGTGGAGGATTCGCCCTGGCTGCAGCCTGCGATGTGGTTGTGACCAGCGTCTCAACCCGATGGCACATGCCAGAGGTTTCTAATGGCTGGTTGCCGCCATGGGGGCTCAAAGCACTGATCGCTCGAACCGGCCCCCATCGTGCACGTTCACTGTGCTGGGGGCTGGAAGCACTAAATGGAGAACAGGCGGTTTCTATAGGTCTTGCTGATGTGATGTGTGATCCCGGCCACGCTGAAGATACGGCCCTGACCCTCGCCCATAAATTCGTTGCACTTCCGGCAGAGTCCGTTACTTCCTGCAAGCGCTTCTACGACCCATTTTTAAACGCTGACGCGGAATACCTCGATCGGGTTGCTTCTGATTACTTTGCCTCTGACTGCCAAGGCGAGAGAGCAAAAACGATACTGGCGAAATTTGGAGAAAAGAAATGAGTAAAGTGGTGACGGCAGAGCAGGCAGTAAGCTCCATTACGAATGGTCAGACGGTCGCGGCATCAGGGGTGATTGGTTGGATTGTGCCGGACAAAACCCTAAAGGCTCTGGGTGCACGTTTCGAATCCACCGGTAGTCCGCGCGACCTCACCTTTTATTTTCCCTGCGGAACGGGTGATGCCGTGGGGATCAAAGGAATGGATCATGTTGCGCGCGAAGGGTTGATGAAACGTATCGTCTCGGGCTCTTACATTAACCCGGTTGATCCCGCCACCGGCAAGCGACCAGCGTTGATGGGATTGATTCACGAAAACAAGGTTGAAGCCTACTCTTGGCCTATCGGCGCATCGATGCAATGGCTCCGCGAAGTGGCAAGAAAGTCGCCGGGATACATCACGCGTGTGGGGCTGGGAACCTATGCCGATCCGGAATGTGGTGGTGGTAAATTTACGGCCGCCTGTGAAGATGACCTGATTCGTAAGATCACCCTGGATGGTGAGGAGTTACTCTATTACCCCACGTGGAATATTGATGTGGCGATCATACGAGCAACCAGTGCTGACGAATTTGGTAATTTGTCCTTTGAAGAAGAACCCCTGCTCTCATCCGGCATGGCGCTGGCTATGGCTGCTAAAGCCAGTGGTGGCAAAGTGATTGCCCAAGTGAAATATCTTGTTAAGCGTGGTGAGCGTGCAGCAACACAAATTCGATTCCCCGGCATTTTCGTAGACCAGATTGTGGTGGACAACGAGATGCATATGGGGAGTGAAGTGCAAGATGATCGTGCTTATCTGCAGCCCACTTCATCTTTTAGCGGCTTGCCGGATATTCCTTTTGGCTTTGATAAGGTGATAGCGCGCCGGGCTGCACTGGAGGTCCGCCAGCAGGAGCTTTCCATCTTCGGGTTCGGTGCTGCGGCTGACATTCCCCTCGTTATGGCCGAACAAGGTCTCCTGACGCCGGAAAATACTTACGACAAATACTGGTTCACCACCGAGCATGGTTCATATGGCGGCATCGTTATGAACGGTTGGCAGTTTTCAGCCAACCGCCATCCTGATGCACTCATTGATGGCCTCATGCAGTTTGACGCCATTGATGGTGGACTGTGCCGCTTTGCGGCGCTGGCTTTCGCTGAATTCGACGGTGAAGGAACGGTGAACGTAAGTAAGTTCGGCAAAGCTAATCCAGGCGCGGGTGGATTTACCGATATTGCCGCGAATGCTCAGCGACTGGTATTTACCGGCAGCTTTACGACCGGCGGCCTGAATATCTCGTATCAGGATGGCAAGATGCGGATCGAGCAGGAAGGAAAGGTCAGTAAATTTGTGAAACAGGCACAGAGTATCACTTACCGCGTCAGGGACGGGGTTTTAAAAGGCCAGACTGCAATTATCGTAACAGAGCGGGCGGTGTTTGAAGTCACTCCAGAGGGACTGGTGCTGACAGAGATCGCGCCAGGGGCCGATATGCAGCGAGATATTCTCGATCTCATGGCGGTTAAACCGGTGGCAATTCATCAGCCTCTGCCGCTCATGGACCGCTCTTTGTTCCTGCCTTAAACCAAAAATGGCCAGCAAAGACTGGCCAATGACATGCTTTTTACCCTACACATCTCTCAAGCCGAGGGATATCAAATACGCTGAGGAAGCAGCGACCTACAGTGGCGATAAGCCCGAGGATAGCGTAATGCTGAAACGTTTGCGTTGGACAATGGTTTTCATGTTGTTTATGGCCGGCGTCATCAGTTATCTCGATCGAGCTGCATTATCTGTAGCAGCGCCTTTATTAACCAAAGATCTGAATCTGGATCCTGCCGAATTAGGGATCGTCTTCAGCAGCTTCTTTGTAGGTTATTCTTTGTTCTGTTTTGTCGGTGGGCATATGTCCGATAAATATGGCCCAAAAAAAGTGTTGCTGGTGGCCATGTTGGTGTGGTCGGTCTTCTGTATGTTAACCGCAGGCGTTGCGGGAATATTGTCTCTGCTTGTTGTCAGGGTGGTGTTCGGTATGGGAGAAGGGCCCTATGCTACCTGCACTAATAAAATTATCTATCAATGGTTCCCTGCTGAAAAAAGAACGTCTGCTATCGGTATGGCAAATGCTGGGCAACAGGTTGGGGGGGCCATAGCTGGACCGTTAGTCGGCCTTATAGCATTGACCTGGGGCTGGCGGGTTCCCTTTGTAGCGATAGGGATACTGGGGATCCTGTGGCTGATAATTTGGCGCTGGAGTGCGGCGGACTCACCGAATCAGCATCCTTTGCTGGTTGAAGAGTCAGAGAATCCCAAACGCAGCCATCATCACGGCATCGAGAAAGATGTGGCAGTTTTATCGCTTGGTCAATATCTGCGACGTCCGACCGTACTTGCTACTTCGTTTGCATTCTTCGCCTATGCCTATGTTCTCTATTTCTTTCTGTCCTGGTTCCCCAGCTATCTGACCATGGAAAGGCATATGAGCCTCGCGGATATGAGCTGGGCAAATATCATCCCCTGGGTCTTTGGTGCTGCGGGAATCATGTTAGGTGGCATTGTTTGTGATGCGCTGTTCCGCAAAATGCGCAGAGGAATATTGGCACATAAGACAGTGATTTTTGTCAGTCTGGCTATTTCGGCCTGCTGTGTTGCCCTTGCAGGGCAGGCTTACAGTGTCGCAACCGCGATTGCTTTAATGTCAGGGGCCGCATTTTTCACTAACCTGACATTAAGTACTTACTGGGGCATTATCTCTGAGACGGTGGAGCCGGCAAGACTCGGAGGCGTTGGTGGTTTTATGCATCTTGTGGCCAATACGGCAGGTATTATTGCGCCAACGCTCACTGGTGTTTTGGTGAAGATAACGAATACCTTCCAGATTGCTTTCTACATTTCAGGCGGGGTAGCACTGCTTGGTGCGCTTGCTGTCGCTATTTTTGTCACAGATCAGAGCCATAAGATGACCTGGCTTAAGGGGACATCGGCTAAAGAACCCTCTTAATTTTTTTAAACGCTGCTCACTTCTGAGCTTAGCGATTAACAATGAAAAGCTTGGCTCGCGCCAAGCTTTTTTTTGTTTAAAACGATGCGGTCATACCTGCGTAGTAAGCACGGCCGGATTCGTTGTAAGTGAATGCGCCATCGTTTGAGCGGTAGATTCTTTTGTCAAAGAGATTACTAATCCCAGCCGTCAGGCTCAGGTTCTTCGTCATCTCATAATTAACATTCCATCCGAAAATAGAGTATGCCGGAACCTCAGTGTTCGATACGCTGTCGCGGCGACGTTCCGCATTGGTGCGAGGATGCTGACGTCCATACATTGTCCAGTTCACGTTAGTCGAAAGTGAGTCATTGACTTGCCAATCCAGCATGTTATTGACCGTATACTTAGGAATGAGCGAGAGCGGGTTGCCAGTTGACTTCTGTTTTGACGTAAACATGTAGGTCGCGTTGGTACGCCACGTCAGAGTATCTTGAACGATAGGCAGCGTCAGATTGGCTTCCAGGCCTTGAGTGACAGCTTTGCCACCATTCTCCCAGCGATATACATCATAATTCTCAGAGTAGTAGGTGCTGTTAACAAATATTGATTGAACAGGATCGGTACCCGAAATGATCTTATTCTCATAATCATTGCGGAAATAAGTCAGACCTGCACCATAACCTTCGTAGTTCCACTGAATTCCAACATCTTTATTAACGCTGACCTCTGGGTCGAGATCACCATTACCCATCAAATAGCATCCACCCGTGCTGCTTAAGGCGCAGCCATTCCCGCTACTGGAGAGTAAATATCCTTCGCTTGACTGATAAAGGTTTGGTGCTTTAAAGACGCGTGCAATACCGGCTTTAAGCTTGACATAATCTCCCAGATCCTGAGAAAGGTTAAAGCTTGGGCTCCAGTTGGCACCGAATTTTGAACTGTAATCAAAACGGATGCCCGGAATGAGCGTGGTGCCATCAAACGCATCAATCGTATCTTCGAGATAGATAGCACTAAGTTCCTGGCTATTTTTGCTGCTTCTGAGTGCTGAGTTGCCGGATATGCCCCCAACGCTGTCAACATCGACATTGGTCGAAGTTGCTGCAGGATCATTGAGTTCATCACGATTCCACTCAAATCCGGCGGTTAAGGTGTTATCCACCAGAAGATCAAACGGGACAGTGAATTCCTGCTTGGCGCGGTATGTTTTGTAATGGCTGTCTGAGAAGTTGGTGTCAGTGATGGTTCCATCCACTCCACCCGTCAGACCCTCATTCATACGAGAGTTTTTAGTATCCTCGTAGCTCAGGATGAGTTTAGATTGACCCCAATCCCATATGCCATCGTGTGAAATACTGTAATTCTGGCGATACATGCGGTTAGTCTCTTGCCCAACAAGAGACTTAGGCAGAGTCGATCTGCCATTGCTGTATTGCGTATCACCGGCGTAGATATTGCCTTGGCGGCTAAATCCATAATCGAAATTAACAAACTGTGTCGGTGATATTTTCCAAGTGAACTCAGTGTTTATGTCGCGATTGCGAACACCTTCCCGGCCAGCAGCATAACTGCCATTTTGATCAGTGTTGATGGAAGCGTCATCGCCATCGGTTTTATTCAGGTTGCCATAAATACGCATGGAGAGCACATCGTCAATTAACGGGCCACTTAGCCCGAAATTCATGCGCTTAGTAGCTCCTTCCTTATTGTCTTCGGGTTGGTTAGTAAACAGAGACAGAGAACCATGCCAGTCCTTTGTCGGCTGTTTAGTGACAATGTTGACAACACCACCCATGGCGCCTGAACCATAATGTGCTGCAGATGGGCCGCGCAGCACATCGATGTGGTCAACCATCTCTGGCGGTACCCAGTTAGTATCACCACGCGAGTCCCTTTCTCCTGCCCATGCATAACGAACTGATGAACGGGATGACACGGGCACGCCATCAATCAGAATGAGCGTATTTTCTGGTCCCATGCCCCTGATATCAATTTGACGATTATTTCCCCTTGCACCCGATGCGCCATTTCCCGTCAGATTAACGCCGGGCATTTTACGAATGATGTCAGACAAATCATTGACTGGCGGTTGTTTTTTAATATCTTCCTGAGTAATAACAGATGCTCCTGCTTGCTGTCGCAGTGCATCTTCTGCCTTCGTTACGACCATCGTCCCACCATCATCAATCACTTCAGTTTGTTTCTTTTCTTCAGTGACTTTATCTGTATCAAATGTGGCTGATACGGCACTGTTGATGTGACTTCCCCAAAGCACCATGGCAATGGCGACGGATAATACCTTTGGGTTTGGACGGTACTGATAAACCTCAAACATGCTGTTTCCTTGCAATAAGTTAAATGCAATTACCAATAAGAATTGTTATCATTAACATTTACTTAAACTTAAAAGATAAGGCTTTTGTGCAGTAGGGGTTTATTTGAAGCAGTAAGAGTGATTAATAAACCAATTCTGTACGATTTTTGTTCTCTGGGGTGCAGGGTAAGTATGACCGTGTTGAATCAGGTACCGGTCAAGCCTCGCACATAGGGACTTGCTAACAATACCTGTGGAAATCGTATGATTATAAAAAATAACATCAGTCATCTTATTGATTGGATTGAAGACAACAAACATTACCCTCTTAGAATTGATGAAATCGCGCAGAAGGCTGGGTATTCTAAATGGTATCTTCAGCGTGCGTTTTCTGAAGTGACAGGCGTAAATTTAGCGACCTATTGTAGAAAACGTCGACTTTCTCTTGCTGTGTTAACCGTGAAGTATACTGAAATGCCTTTGGCTGATATCGCTTCTTGGTTCAAATATGACTCTCAGCAAACACTGACGAATGAATTCGTCAAATATTATAATGTCACCCCGAGGAATCTGAGAAAGAGTAGTGGGTTAAATCTAAAAAACATATACCCTTCTCTTCAGAATGATATCGACACAGACTATGTCAATTTCAAGTTGGTCGACTCACCTGTAAAAGAGATGTATGGAATTGAATATTCTTATTCAATTGCAATAGACCAAATGGATAAGCATCCAGTAAAACAACGAAAGATTATATGGGATGAGTTTCTCTCTTTATTCGAAAGGAAACCTGAGAAAATATATTGCCTGACAGGTCCGGTCGTAAGAAACACCAAAGGATCGCAAGTTGGTTATCGATATTTCTTATCCGTTCACGATCTCGATTATTGTGAGCTACTACCGCGTGATATTAAAAAAATATCAATGAATTCTGGTCAGGCTTATGCAGTTTTTGAATACAAAGGGCATTACTCTAAATTGGAAGGTTTTATTAGGAATATATATAACATTTATTTGCCAAGGGAGAATTTCATCCGATCAGATGGTGAGGATATTCAAGAATTCATTATCAACGGGAGAAGCACGTTTGGTGACACCAGTGGATACGTAGAAGTTAACTACTATGTTCCAGTAGAGAATTCCCAATAAAATCATCTAATTAATTCATATGGCACAATAGTCTTATACTCTAGTTTTCTCAGTGTGGGAATATAGAAATTTGTGAAGTGTCAGGATTTCACATTTCGCGAATTTTATGGCGCATTCATAATGTGGATGAGGTTGTTTGTAGAAAATAACCTTAACTTCTTATTTAACATCATTTTTCAAAGTGTTCCTTCAAATGAATTATCTGTCCACCGAGTACATCTATGACCTGGTGCTTTTCATCAGAGTGGCAAGAAAAAGGAAGTTGGTTGCAGTTGCTCGCTCTGAAGGGATAACTATCGATAAACTCAGGCGCTGTTTGAAAAGATTAGAAAATCGTCTGGAGAAAGACCTGTATCGAATTTATTCTGGTGATTTGAATTTAACTCACTATGGCCATGAGTTGTACGACAGACTTTGTCCACTCCTGGACGTCTTTGAAGGGAAGTTTCATTCATTTGAACGAGATGAAGTTAATGAGAGAAAGCTTGTTATCGGTGTTGTTTCAGGTAAGCATGCTGTTTATCCTGTTATTAATGAGTTTCTTTCTCGTTATCCTGGGATGTCTCTGGATATCGTTAATGTTGGAATAAAAAATAACGCATCTTTAAAAATGACGGATGTTATCATCGAATGTTCACAACAGTACTATCCTCAGCAAGAAGTGACGACCGTTTTTAAGTACCAGCATAATTATGTGGCATCTGCTGAGTATGTGTTTAATTACGGCATTCCTAACTCAGTTGAAGAACTTTCTGATCATGTGCTAATTAAATGTGATTACGGACTTCAATCAGAACCGGATGTAGAGCTCAATAATGGCAGGTATATCTATTGCGATAATCTTGATTCAGCCTATGAATTGGTTAAAAGCAGTGCCGGAATAGCTTCATTGCCTGAGTTTTTTGTGACAAAAGACGTTGATAAAGGGATCGTTATTCGCTTAATTGAGGATGAAAAAGAGGGGGGGATGTATTTCCACGCAACATTAAGATCAAGGAAGAGCGATAAAGTGATTAACTTTATGACCTTCATGACTGTTGCGCTTCCATTTTTTCTTGAAACGAAAGGACTCATCGGTGACGCGTCACCTTATACCTGCTAGCGAAAATTGCCAGAAATCAGCTAGTTTAAAGTGCGTGTGCGCTGTATAAAACGGGCGTCGCGCTCGTTTTATACAGCATAGGAAAGGATCAATCTATATCAAAAACACTCTGAAGTAATAACCCCCACACATATTCAACCAAGGTATGCTTCATCGCTCATTTGTCATTTAACTGAGCTTACTCTCTTTGGCTGCCCGATAGACATCCGGTAGCGAGCTTGGTTTTAAAGTATCGACATTCATATCACTTTCAGAAAAATGGGTAAGATCTGAATTACGAGTTTCGGGTGCGCAGGCTACCGCAAATGCCGTGATTAAGCTCATTCCAACTGCGAGTAAAGCTACTGGCCATACCGCACCACCCGCTATACCGGATAAGATCACTGCCGCGAGTGGGGCGATCCCTCCTGCAGCGGCTGCGCTGATTTCGCGGCCAAGAGATAACCCACTAAATCTTACCTTTGAAGGAAACACCTCCGAGAAGAATGCACCTTGAGTGCCCAGCATAGCTGCCACACCAATTCCTACACCGAGCGTCATTGCAACGACCACGCCGAGCAAGGTTCCGGTGTTTACCAGCCAGAAGAACGGAAAAGCGAATGCGGCAGAGAATAATGCTCCAAACATGTAAATTGACTTACGCCCAAAACGATCAGAAAGCGCTCCAAACATCGGGGTAGTAAACATGGCCACTGAGGCAGCAATGGCGACCGCGACAGGTCCAACAGACGGTGCCATATGCAGTGTTCCGACAACATACGCGATAACGAAAGTCTGATAGACATAACTCACGCCACTTTGCGCAACCTGTGAGCCGGCAACGACCAACAAACTCCGGCGTTCTGTTCGGATAAGATCACGCAACGGGCTTTTACTGACGGCTTCAGATTCAGATAATTTTTCAAAAGCAGCAGTTTCTGAAATCTTCATACGGATGATCAGTGCAATCACCACCAGCAAAGAGCTAAACAGGAATGGGATGCGCCATGCCCATCCAAGGAAGATGTCTTTAGGCAGTTGGGTGAGTATTGCGAAGGTGCCCGCGGACAAAAGTAGGCCAATGTAAACGCCGACCCCAGGGAAAGAGGAGTAGAATCCGCGACGATGTGCAGGAGCACTTTCTGCGCTTAGTATTGCCGCTCCGCCAAATTCCGCACCTGCACCAAATCCCTGAACCAGACGCAAAGTCACCAACATCGCTGGCGCCCACAGGCCAACGGAATCATAGGTTGGCACAAAGCCTATCAGTGTTGTAGCTACGCCCATTATCAGAAGAGTGATAACGAGAACTTTCTTCCTTCCAATTTTATCCCCGAGTTGACCAAAATAAATCGCACCAAAAGGGCGGATAACAAAGCCAAGAGCCAGTGTTGAGAAAGCCAGTAATGTTGAAACAAACTCATGACCTTTAGGGAACATGATTTCGTTAAATACCAGCGCAGCTGCGGTGCCGTAGAGGAAGTAGTCAAACCATTCCAGCGCTGAACCCACTAGCGATGCTGCTGCAACTCCCTTCATGGAGCGAGACTTACTTTTTGATATATCACTCATAGGGTTTTCCCCCTTTTTATGGTCGTGGTAGGTCCTCATCACCAGAGATGATTAAGGCGTTGGTAAAGATGTGATGTTTTCAGAGCCCGGGAGGGCCGGACTCTGTGTAGAAATGTCTTATTCGCCGCGGAAATTAGCTGGACGCTTTTCTTTAAAAGCTGCTTTACCTTCGCGTGCGTCATCGGTGTAGAAACAGATGGTCCTCAGATCGCGTTCATAGCGTACAGCTTGATCCAACGGCATGTTTACTGCGGCACGCATGTTCAGTTTCGCAGTCTGAGCGGCAATCGGGGGACGGGATGCGATAGTGGCCGCGAGTGTTTTGACCGAGTCCATCATGTCATCTGCAGTATCAAAGAGTTCATCCACGATACCCCAGGCATGGCCCGTAGAGGAGTCAACTGGATCACCGGTATAGAGCATGCGGGAAGCACGTGATGCACCTATTGTCTTATTCAGATAAACGGCCATGCCGCCACCGCCAACCCATCCCAACTTAATTTCGGGTGCGCCAAACAGAGCATTGCGGGTACTGACACGGATATCACAGCACAGAGCCAATTCGAGACCCCCTCCCAATGCATAGCCATTAATAGCGCAAATGGTGGGTTTGGTGATTTCCGCGATGGCATCGCAATGATCGTGTTTCATGCGATGTGCCCATGGAGACTGATAGGTATCCAGTTCTTTGATATCGCTCCCACAGCAAAAGGCTTTTGGACCATTAGCGGTAAGAATAACGGCACGCACTTCAGGTGATTCATTACAGAATGCTGCCAGTTTAGTGATGCTGACCGACATAGCTGGCGTGACAGCATTCAATTTTTCCGGGCGGTTTAGCGCAATAATTGCCGTATTACCTTCCAGAACAAATTGCACATTGGCATCAATTTCAAATCCGAGTTCAGCCATTGAGTTTTTCTCCATTGGTGCGCACTACAGTTCCGGTCTCTTTCAGTGCCGCAATCTGTTGCGCGTTGTAACCCAGCTCGCTGAGGAGCTCGTCAGTATGTTGACCAACAAAGGGGGTAGGGCGCTGGATTGAACAAGGCGTCTTGCTGAATTTGATTGCAAAGCCTGGTGTTTTCACTTTCCCTTCACTCGGATGGTCATATTCTACGAAGGTTTCGTTATGGATCACCTGAGGATCTTTAACGACATCTTCATATCCATACACCACACTGCTCCACAGACCTTCTGCATCGAAGATGTCTCGCCATTCCTGAGTGGTACGCTCAAGTAATTTCTCGCGCGTTACACGGAAAATGAAATCACGTTGCGGTAGCGTATGACCATCGACTTCATCCTCCATGGTTTCAAACTCCGGTACGTTGAAGATCTTACCCAGCGTTGGCAGGTGAGGGGTCACTAAAGTGATAAAGCTGTCGGCCGTTTTAAATACGCCGTAAGGCGCACGGATATAGCAGTGACCATGTGCTTCTTCACTACGACGTTGAGGCTTCAGGCCTTGAGTAAATACTGTCAGTTCCTGCATCTGGTTTGCAATGATCGCATCCAACATGTTGATCTGAACCAGCTGCCCTTCTCCCGTACGCTCACGATGCAGTAACGCTGCCAACGCACCTTCAAAGGCGGTATAAGCAGTGATCGCGTCGACTAAATACTGACCTGCGGGTTGTGGAGCCGTACCCTCAACGCCATTACTTAGCATTGCGCCACTGAGCGATTGCAACAACAGGTCCTGACCAGGACGTTTTGCATAGGGGCCGGTTTCACCGAAACCAGACATCGAGACATAAATCAGGTCGGGCTTGATCTGCTTAAGGGTTTCATAGTCCACGCCTAAACGAGCTGCTACGCCCGGACGGTAGTTCTGAATGAACACATCAGCAGTTTCAACCAGCTTGTAGAGTAGCGCTTTACCTTCTTCATCCTTGAGATTCACCGCGAGGCTACGTTTGTTTCGGTTTAGGGACAGGAATGAGGTATTAATAACATTGCCGTACGCTGCTCCCGCTGATGTATGGCGCTGCCACTCACCCGTCGTAGGTTCAACCTTAATCACGTCAGCACCCATATCTCCCATACGAAGTGCAGCAAATGGGCCCGCCATAGCGATGGAACAATCCAGTACTCGATACCCTTTCAGAATAGACATAACGACCTCATTACTTGCATAACTCCGCTGATACAGCGGCGACGATTGATGAACATAATCTAGGCTAATAAATTTCGATATTATATATAATATTGAAAAAAATGTGATGAGGATCGAAATTTACGCCCATCGAAGTCGTTATGATGAGCGCCGTAAAACGAATTATCACATTGAATTCAAAGGTTTAAATATGAATAATTTCAAAGGGTTAACATGGGGTCACCCTCGAGGGTATTTACCGCTTCAGGCATGGGCAACTGAAGACAAGGGTGTTGATGTGGATTGGTCGATACAGAAGTTAGAAGGCTTCGAGTCCCATCCAATCGATGAACTCGCGCGGGAATATGACTTGCTCATCGTTGACAACCCGGGAATCGGAGAAGCAGCTGAAAAACAATGTCTGTTGCCGTTAGAGGATTTTCTCAATGAAGAGCAGATGTTTTTTCTCAAGCAAACCAGCATGGGTGCTTCATACGAAAGCTACCGCTATGAAGGTAAGCATTGGGCGATCCCTGTTGATGCTGCATCACAAGTTTGTGCCAGAGCAACGACGGGTGATGTGCCTCAGCCTGAAAGTTGGAATGATGTCGTAAAGTTAAGCCAGGAGTTCAGTGGCAAGATCGCCATGTCCTTAGGTGGGCCACATGCGCTTCTGACTTTTTACTCCATCAGCCAGTCATTGGATGGGCGTTTGTTTGTCGGCAACGATTTGGTGCTTGATTGTAAAACAGCGGTGTCCGCCTTAGAAATCATGCGCGAGATTTTCACCCATCAGCAGCATGACCTGATCAATCTCAATCCAATCGGACTGCTAGATGCTATGCAAAATGGCATGTTTGATCTCTGCCCTGCGATTTTTGGCTACATCAATTATGCAACGCCACAACAGGGAAGAGCTGTAACCTTCAGCAATATTCCACATTGTGGTGATTCTGCATTGCGAGGTTCGGTATTAGGCGGGACAGGTTTGGCAATTTCAGCACGCTGTAACCCAACTCCTGAGTTAATTGAGCATCTGATGCGTTATGCTTCAGATGGCGTGCAGTCATCCCTTGTCGTAAACAGCGGTGGTCAGCCCTCCAATATAACTGCATGGAAAAGCGAACAGGCCAATCTTCGAACTAACAACTTCTTTGCCAATACCTTTGAGACCGTTTCATCCGCTTATGTACGTCCGAAATATGATGGCTACATACCATTCCAGGATACTTCAGCTGCCATTATTCGGGCGGGATTGATCGGCGGAGACAGCGCAGAGCATATCTTCAGTTCCATTAAAGAAAACCATCGCAACCATTTGCCGGGATAAGTTTCCTGAAGCTATTTCCACGTTCTCAAGGGTAGTGTAAGAGGAGTGTCATAATAAGACTCAAAACTGACTGCATAAAGAAACGTTAATAGCAAATTATTGCGCTTCCGTTAGGGCGGCGCAATATAGCCGATCCGGGCTTGCTGTCCTCACCTAACAGATAAAATTTATCTGGGATGTCTTACGTCTTAATAATAAAGCCAAGGCAGCGCGCCGATGATTTGATTAAATCATTACTTATCCTGCTAATTATCTTTCCACCACTCTCAAATGCACTAATTAATGCGAAATTGGTCACAAAAAATAGACTTTCCGATTGTTTAAGATTCGATATTCAGCGATCAATTCAATCATAAATCGGCCTGATTAAATGATGTGAATAAATCATTTGGTGGCATTTGTTAATAGTTTGATTAAAGGTGGGAAGAATATGTCATTGATTGATAAGGTTTATATTGTTACGGGCTCATACTCAGGAATCGGGTTTGCCAGCGCTAAGCAAATCGTGCAGCGTGGTGGGAAAGTCGTTTTAACCGCGACCGAGTCAAATGCGGAACTGCTGGCAAAGGCTTCTGCAGAGTTGGGAGAGCAGAACGCTAAGTGGTTAACGGCTGACCTGGCTGATATTCGGTCACCACAAGAAATCGTAAATTTTGCACGTGAGCAGTTTGGTCATGTCGATGGTTTGGTGAACAATGCCGCTTATTTTCCTCGTAATGACCTTGAGTGCATTATTGAAAATGAATTCGATCTGATGATGGCGGTCAATGTAAGAGCGCCATTATTCCTTATCAAAGCGCTGATGAGCAATCGCGATTTTTCTGAACAGAAGATTACAGTAGTCAATGTAGGTTCAATCAATGCCTATTGCGGGCAGCCTGACCTACTGGCGTATTCTATCTCGAAGGGTGCATTGCAAACAATGACGCGCAACCTGGCAGATGCACACGCAGGAAAAGGACTCAGAATTAACCAACTAAATGTTGGATGGACTTTGACTCAGAGTGAAATAGACTTGCAGAAAAAATTAGGGCGGCCGGATGACTGGATGAAGGATATTTCTCCAGTATTTGCGCCAAGAGGGCATATTCTCACTCCAGAAGAAATTGCAACACATATTGCTTTCTGGCTCTCTGAAGAGTCGAATCCAGTCAATGGATCTATATGTGATTTGGAGCAATACCCCGTAATTGGTCGCAATAAGATAGCAAATAGTTAATTCCCTCTTTCCTGCCCAGGCAGCATCAACTCCTGATGCTGCTATATAATAGTGAGAATAAATATGAGTAAAGTTAATTTGCGATTAGCATCCATAGCTTCGCTTGGAGGGCTTCTTTTTGGTTATGAACTGCCGTCATATCCGGGGCGTTAAAGCATCTCACTCAATACTTTTCTTTGAATCCAACGGAGGTCGCTGGGCCGTATCAAGTGCTTTAGTCGGTTGTATGTTTGGAGCAATGTTCGGAGGGAAAATCATCAATGCTCTGGGCAGAAAGAAAGCTTTGATGGTTGCCGCTCTGTTAATTTTTATCTCAGCTATCGGAACAGCGCTTCCAGCTAACTTCACGATGTTTTGGGTATTTCGCATCATTGGTGGGTTGGGCGTTGGGCTCGCTTCTTTAACCGTACCAGTATACATCAGTGAAATTTCCGCGCACTCCGTCAGAGGCAGGATGACAGGGATGTATCAGCTGATGATTGCAGGTGGCATCATGGTAGTTTACATCGTCAATACCATTATTGCATTTTCAAGTGCTGATGCTGTTTGGGCGCTGGAAACCTCATGGCGCTGGATGTTTGCTTCAATGGCGCTTCCAGCGGGATTCTTCTTCTTTGCTCTGTTCAGTATTCCAGAAACACCACACTGGCTTATTCGCAACAACAGAATAGAAGAGGCCAAAAAAGTCATTTCACTGGTTCATGGCAGCAGTAACGAAACGCTGAACGTGGTCTCAAGCATTGTGAAGTCGTTTGATAAAAGTGAAAGTCGGGGTGGGAGCGCTAAGTTATTCAGTCAAAAAAACAGACTGCTGACATTTATAGTCTTTGGCACGGCTGTATTAGTCAATTCTACAGGAATAAATGCGGTATTGTATTATGGCAACGTTTTGCTTGAAGGTATTGGACTGGCCAGTGGAGAAAGTGCTTACTGGCAACAGATAACGATTGGCGTAATGCTTTTTTCATCAACATTTATTGCGTTATATTACGTTGAAAAAGCAGGCAGAAGAAAATTACTGTTGATAGGTACGCTCGGTTGCGGATTGACCATCTTCATGTTGGGTGTGCTAATTTATCTCCACCTGACATCATTATGGATGCTTGTTCTCATCCTTGCTTACATTGTATTTTTCAGTGCGTTCGTTGGTCCAATCTTTTGGATTATGCTGCCTGAGCTGGCCCCTAATCACCTTCGCGACAAACTTGTGTCCGCGGCGGTGCTGATTGTATGGGTATCCAATTTCCTTGTGGCGCAAACGTTCCCGATGATGAATGACAGCCATACTCTGGTGGCGCTCTTCAATGGCGGATTCCCATTCTTTACCTATGCATTTTTCTGTGGACTCTACTTCATGCTGGCTTATAAGTATTTGCCGGAAACGCGAAACAGAACGCTTGAAGAGATTAGCCTTGAGCTTTCATCACGCGCCAACACTTCAGCTACAGCTAACAGCTAACAGCTAACAGCTAACAGCTAACAGCTAACAGCTAAAAGATGAATGCCTCACACTGCTGGGGCATTACTCGTCGAAGGCTTACTCATAAGGAGCTCAATAAATATCGGGCTACTCTATGAGTAAACCCTCCTTCGTTTCAGGTAAGAAATTACACACCTCGACAAAGCCCCTTCAGACTGAATCAGAAGACGGTTGTGGTTTGGGCAGTGATACACCGATCTGTACTTTCCGTAAGCTGCTTAGGGAAATGGCAGGAAATTGACACAGTTACTGTAAAACATAGTGGCTGATAGTTAGCTCCCAGTAGGACGATGCTGCGACACTTCAGTGTGCACCTGTATCTATGGGCAGATGGATACGTCATGTACGTTTTAGCCCACTAAAAGCCTAAGCTCCAGACGCAAAGAAGCTTCAATTACTTAACCCTGTATTTTATAATGATGTTAATGGATCATTTTGATGTGTTTTAAATGTTCTATTCAATCATTAAATGTTAAAGTCAGGCGGCATTATCATTTAATGGCTAAGGAATAAATTTTGAACAGGGTGAATAGAATCCAGAAGCTCAGCATCTGGAATAAAGCGTTTGCTGCCGTCCTTATTATCTTTGGGCTGGCTATGGGTATCGGCGGTGTTTGGCTTGCCGCGCTGGGTGGGAACTGGTACTACCTACTCGCAGGAGTGGGTTGTATCATTGCCGGCTCACTAGTTTTTGCTAAGCGTACCAGTGCAGTTTACTGGTTTGGTGCAGTGTTTATCGGCTCATTGTTATGGTGTATCCAGGAATCAGGGCTTGATTATTGGAGATGGGTGCCGCGTTTTGATGTGATGCTGTTGTTAGGAATTGCTTTTGCTTTTCAGTTGCCATCACTGAAGCCTGGTATCTCTCGTAAATTTTCAACCTGCTTCGGTGTTGTGTGTATAGTCGCTTTTATTGTGGCAGGGATCATTCCTTTCACACCTTGGAACTATACTGCAACAACAAATCTTCCTGCGCCTGTGAATGATGCATTCACAGCAAATACAGGAGATGGGAAAGCATCTAATCCTGACGTCGGGGACTGGTATACGTACGGTGGATCACTTGCTTCCCAGCGTTTTTCTGCATCAAAACAAATTACTCCTGAAAATGTGAAAAACCTCACTGTTGCATGGCAGTACCGCAGCGGAGATTTTCCAAAAAGAAGTTGGGGAGTAGAAAATACGCCACTGAAAATTGGCGATACCCTTTATACTTGTACTGCGCATAATTTGGTCATTGCAATCGATGCAGCAACGGGCAAAGAGAAATGGCGCTTTGACCCAAAAGTAACAGACAGGGCTATCCCTTACACTTCAGCCTGTAGGGGTTTAACTTGGTATGATGCGCAGACTAACAGCCATGTCACCACCGCAGATATGAACAAGGGCGAGCAGCCTAGTGTTTCTGCAATTGCTGATAACTCTGATGATTGCCAGCACCGTATTATTATGGGAACGCTGGATGCTCGTGTTATTGAACTGAATGCCAAGACGGGTGAAGTTTGTAAAAGCTTCGGTAATCAGGGGACAGTGGATCTCACAGAGGACATGGGTGAAATCTACCATGGCTATGTGTCCATCAATACTGCTCCAGTCGTGGTTCGTGACACACTGGTTGTTTCTCACCAGGTGCTTGATGGCGAGCGTGCTTATGGCCCACCAGGTGTTATCAAGGCTTATGATGTCCGCACAGGTAAGTTGAAGTGGGCTTGGGACGCTGCAGAACCTAATATCAGCAAGCCACGGACTGGGCCAGATGCTTATAAACGAGGTTCTCCAGATGTCTGGACCAACTTCACTGGTGATGACAAGTTAGGGCTGATCTACTTACCTGTAGCGAATGCCTCGGGTGACTACTACAGCAGTCAGCGAAGCGATGCAGTTAATAAATATTCAGTCTCATTGACAGCCTTGAATGTTGAAACCGGTCTGCCAGTTTGGAATTTCCAGACTGCCCATAAAGACGTATGGGATTATGATCAGGGTTCTCAGCCTTCACTTGTGGATTACCCGGCCAAGAATGGCGAGAAAACTCCAGCTATTATCATTCCAACCAAACAGGGTGAGATTTACGTTCTGGATCGTCGTAACGGTAAACCTCTGTTTGACGTAGAAGAACGCCCGGTTCCTGGTGGAGGAGTAGAGCCTGACTCACGTTCACCAACTCAGCCTTACTCAACATTCCACCACCTGAGCAAGCCGGATCTGACACCGCAAGATATGTGGGGTCTGACACCGATTGATCAAATGGTCTGCCGTATTCAGTTCCAGCAGGCAAGCTATAAGGGTCAATACACTCCGCCTACTGCTGACCAGCCTTACATCGAATATCCGGGATACAATGGAGGGTCAGACTGGGGCAGCGTAGCGATCGATCCGGTGCGAGGCATTATCATTGCCAATTACAATGATATGGCTAACTACGCACAGCTGGTACCGCGCAAAAAAGTGGATGAATTAGGCTGGAAAACGCGTGACCAGATTCCATTTAATCCTACAGAGGCCGGCCACGCAGAAGGTTCAGGTGCACCGCAGGTAGGTGTTCCTTATGGAGTCAATGTGAATGCGGGCTGGCGCTTACCATTCACCGGGATGTTATGTAAAGAACCGCCATACGGTGGCATCAGAGCTATTGATATGCGTGACGGGCACACTATCTGGGATCGTCCATTAGGTACTGCGCGTAAAAATGGTCCATTTAATATGCCTACCGGTTTGCCTATCGATATCGGTACGCCGAATAATGGTGGCTCAGTCGTTACTGCCGGGGGGCTGGTGTTCGTGGCTGCTGCGACAGACGATCTGATTCGTGCTATCGATATTACTACCGGTAAAACTGTGTGGAGTGTGCCATTACCAGCGGGTGGTCAGGCTAACCCGATTGTTTACACGCAAAATGGCCGGGAATATCTGGTTATTGTTGCGGGTGGACATCACTTCATGGAAACGCCATCAGGTGATTACATCATGGCGTATGCATTACCCGAGAAGTAATTAAAAAAGAAGCGCGTAATAATTACGCGCTTCTTTTCCCCTCTCCGAATTACTCATCCAACATCTTAATTCTTCAATGGGGACACGTTAGTCGAAGTACTTTCCACAAAGTCTGCTTTGTATTTCATACAAAGGCTCAATGTGAAAGAAAGTACTGTACTGATAATGCATCCCGCAGCGAACAAACCAAAACCAGACCCGAAAAAGACGGGAAGGGTGACCACATTAGGGATTGCGAAACTCATGGCTGACGCGCCTGAGTAGCCAATGACGGCTCCGCCTACTGCACCGGAAATACATACTGCTATTAACGGTTTCTTCAGAGGTAATGTCACACCAAACATCGCGGGTTCCGTCACGCCGCAAAATGCGCTAAGTGATGCTGAAGCTGCAACTCCACGAAAAGCGGGATTACGTGTTTTGATACAAACTGCTAGTGCAGCCCCTGCCTGTGCGAATATTGAAGAGGCAAAAAAGGTCAAAAGAGTATCGTGACCTTGGGTCGCAATATTGTTAACAGCGATAGGAATTAATGCCCAATGGAATCCAAACAGAACCATAATCTGGATACAACCACCTACCAAAAAGCCGGCAGCTACAGGGCTCAGTGCGTAGAGCCAGCTGTACGCCGCCGCTAGACCGTTACCAATATTGGCGCCAACGGGACCAAGAATAACTAATACTGCTCCTCCTACGATAAGAATCGACAGCAGTGGGTTAAACGGGCCCTGAATGACGGCAGGCAATATTCGGGTACCTGCTTTTCCCACATACCCTAGCAAAATCACCCCCAAAATGATGGGGATCACCGTGCTTGGGTAATAGACATCTCCTACAGGTAGGCCAAAAAATGTGAGGTGTGTTCCGCTATGTATGGCTTGTGTCAGTTCAGGAAAGACCAACACTCCCGCCAGTAGCACCGCTGTAAAGCGATCGGCATTAACTAATTCAGCCGTGGTGTAAGCTAAAAATACCGGCAGAAAATAGAAAAGAGCCTTCGCCATTGCATTTAATACAATATAACTTTGAGAATCTGGCGAAAGTATTCCCGCTGAAGTTGCCGCTGCGATCATCCCATTCAGTATCCCGGCAGCACTTAAGACATTAACAACAGGTAGGAATATTTTGGAAATCCCATCAATCATGCTGCCGACTATTCGGGTTTTTGGGGCATCAGGAAGATGAGTTTGCGCCACTGCTTCTGCTTCTGCTGATGAGTATTTATGGTCTTCAGACATGATGAGCGACTCCGGCTCCGGGAATTTTATCAAATCCGTTAGCTTTAACTGCAATCAGAGGGCGACCTTGCAGATGATTGCCCACCACGCTACGCATATGAATTGCAGAATCGTCAATTTCGAGTTCGCGGCTGATTGCATCTAGCAGCGCTGCGGTGAGATGATCGCCCGCTCCTGTTGCCGTAATGATGGAGTCGAAATGTTCTGCCGTCGTCCAATGGCGAGCGTTATTCCATGATGACGGAAGCTGAGCAGCAAGTTTTCCCGCTCCTCGCAGCCTTTCACCATTTGCTGTGGCGATCATAAACCCAAGGCCACCCGCTGAGAGAAGTACAACCGCAGGGCCCATGGAAAGCAGCTCTTCGGCAACACTCCAAATTAACGCTTCATCAGGTTCAGGTGAATACCCTAGCGCACTGCTGACGTCATCCCAGCTTGGCGTAAAAATGTCGACGTGAGGCAGCACCGTCCCCAGCCATGCACGCCAGTCAATGGCTGCTGCGGAGGATTCCGGTAGAACAACGGCCAAATCTAGCGATGTCGTTACTCCTTTTTTACGTGCATCTTTAAATGCCTTAGCCAAAGCCTTACCGTTATCCATCTGGAAAGAAGGCACCAAGGATGGGTATCCGACATGGAGGCCAGCCATTCCTTTCACATTGAAGTCTGGCTGGAAATCAACGTTCGAGCCTTCATAGTGCCAAAAGGTCCGATCCGCTCCCGGTGGTTCAACAACAATCGTGTAGGAAGTTCCAGAAGCCGAAGGCGTAAGGTGAAGTTCTCCCGTTATATTTTCTGCTAACCAAGTGCGGCAGAACTCTCCAAAAAGGTCATTGCCCAGAGAGGCCTGAACATCGGTCAGAACACCAAGCCGGCTTAAAGCGGAACCGGTGTTTGGTACGACACCACCAGGGCGTTGGGTGACAGGCCCCAATTTGAAAGTTTGCCCTGGGTTAAAACCTGGTGTGGAATCCATATGTGGGAGAAGATCAACACAAGTATGGCCAGCCACGAGAATTCTTTTTTTACTATTCATGGTGGAGAATCTCCAATCATTTTATCGCGTAGGGTAGGGGCCGCTTAATTTAATTAGCGGTGGTTCGGATTTATATTTAATATAAGAGTTAATTCAGACTAATCATCAGCATAATACTTGTTTATTATTTTGGTGACATCATTTTCAGCTAGCATGGCCGTTTATGATGGTAGACATCCTTGTCCGATTACATCCAACGTGTTTTTAATATGTCAATGCAATATTAAACGTTTTTAGGCATTGAGCATTATTTTAATAATTATTTTTTCTGGTACCAATTTGCTGGAAGTTCTTTCACCGTTTCATCCAGATTCAGAGCAGGGAAGAATGGTGTACCATGCGCGCGGGTAATGGCAGATAAAGTATTAAGACGTTTTATTGCCGTTTGAATACCTTCTGCGCGTGCTTTTGGATCTAATGACATTGCTTCGCCCCACACTGAGCGACCAGCCATGAACCCAGAAGCTCCTGCCTTACTTGCCAGTTCAACCTGCAAAGCAAATTGTTCGTAGTTAACACCTGCTGAAAGAATAACCCACGGTACACTGAGAGAATCACCCAGCTCTTTCAACGCAACAATGGATGCCTCAATCTCTTTATCTGTGGTTACGTAGCCAGGGAACTCAAGCTTCAGAAGGTCTACACCAATTTCATCCGCTTCACGGGCCGATGAAACGATCCCCTGGACACGTTTGGCGCGCCATTCAGGGCTTTTGGTGTCTTCGCCAGGTACTGGGAACCAGATTGGCTCAACCACCAGAGGCAATTCAGCTTGATCACATTCTGCCTGTAAACGCTGGATCAATTCACGTTGCGATGCCCCGATTGATTCATCAAGGTCTGGACGATAAAACCAGCAGACTTTGCCCGTTCCTGCTCCTGCAAGCCTTGCTTTTAGAGGACTCCAGCCGTCGCGCATCACCGTGCTTCTAGGTGCATTGAGTGAAGCATAGCCCTCACGCTCAAGGGCAGCTACCACGCCCGTATTCCTGGGTACAGCACCCATGACAATCGACTGCAATCCGTATTGAGGATCAAGCAGCAAAGCAGAGGCATGCGGACCCAAGGCAGCAGCCAACTCGGCCTTAGCGTCAACAATCCGACCAAATGAAGCTGGCTCGGTACCATATAATGCTTCAAATTCAATCAGATGATCCATTGCAGCTACTTCGAAGAATCCCTGTTCACTGGTGACCTTGCGCAGCGCATCATATTTACCAGGCGTAATAATTCGAGTTTTATTTTCATTTACCATGATCTTTCAATCTCCAACTTATATTAGGGGGTATATTGTCGTAAATTATTCGACATGCATTGAACATAGCATTGGGGATGGCGTATGAATATAATTGGCGGTCAGGTTGAGCAATGTACAAAGTAAGTGGTCAATAGGACGTTGAATATTTCAGGAGGGAATATATCAATTGGGGTATAGGTGTTACATGAATTGGTGTCAGGTTTTTAGCCTTGATACGTGTTTGTCAGGCGTTCTTTTTTGATTTATATAACGTGATTGATGTCACGTAAATAAAAATTAAATGCTGCCGCAAAGGATTTTTTTAGAGTCGATTATTTCTTACGGGCGTGAGGTAATTGTGAGTAAAGATCATTAAAGTTGATAAATCTATGGTTCAAATGCATTTTTTTGTGATTCATGTCACAAAAAAATCGTTTTTCAAATGGCAAAACGCTCGCGCGAGATCACTGTTCAGCATATTGACCCTTAAATTTGACGTCCCTATAATTTGTCGAAAGTTAACAATAATTGATGTTGAGGGTTTATTATGTTTCCTGATCAACGCCGTAATCAAATTATCAAGTTACTTGAAATTCAGAAATTCGCCACCGTCGAAGAGATGTCTAAAGCTATTTTTGTCAGTGAGCCTACTCTGCGCAGAGATTTTGCTCAGTTAGAAAAAGAAGGCCTGATTCATCGTACTCGTGGTGGCGCTTCATTCATTTTTCCAACGCATGTTGAATTTCCTTTTGATGCAAGAGTAAAGCACAATAGTGATAAGAAAAAGTACATCTCAGATATTGCAGAAACATTCTTGCATGATAGGTTGAATATATTTCTTGATTCCAGTAGCACTGGATTATATCTATCAAGGAAGTTTAAAAACTTCACAGGATTAACGGTGTTAACTAATGGTATTAAAGCTGCTAATTTGCTTTCAGACGAATCAGATGCTTCCATTAATTGCGTATGTGGACAGGTATTCCCTAAACGATCAAGCGCTAGCGGTCAGGATACCTGCGATTATATTTCACGTTATTATGCTGATATTGCTTTCATTTCATGTCGTGGGCTTAGCGCAGAACAGGGCGCGACAGACTGCACAAGGGAAGAGGCTGCAGTAAAACAGTGTTACCAGAAGCATGCCCGGAAAACTATTTTGTTAGTCGACAGCAGTAAATTTGACGAAGTGTATTTCAATCAAATTCTTCCAATGGAAAAGATAGATGTCATCATCACAGATAAGCCTTTACCTGAAGCGATAAATGACATGGCAAAAGCAGCTGATGTTCAGGTGCTATTTTAAATTGCTTACTTCCTTTTTAAAGATTTAGAAGTCGGGTATCGATTGATACCCTTAATATTATTCAGCATTCTCAACATTCTGCATTGTTCAGGTCAGAGCCCACAGCATTTGCGCGTATCCTAAAACCTCTATGCTGACTTTACCCGCTCACTCGACCCTATACGTCCTTCGGTTTATTACGGTCTTAAACAAGCTACGGTACCCTGACATGAAGCGTTGCAGCCCATCTGCTTCTTACCTTGTCAGAGGAAACAGATGAGTTTGTAAGCATGTGGAAAGCAAAGAATTGCATGTCTGCTTAAAAGCGATGAGAATTAACGACCGATGCTATAACCAAAATTGATTTAGCCTAAATGGGTAGCCCGGAATGTCACTCCTTTTCGCGGCAAAAGACCATAGGAAGCGTTGATGTCTAACAGAAAAACTATCAAGCAAATCGCAGAGGTTACCGGCTATTCAACCGCAACCGTAGACCGTGTAATCAATGGGCGTGACGGTGTTAAGGATGAAACTCGACGTCGTATACTTCTGGCAGCGCGAGAACTTTCATACAAAAATGTCGCAATCAGGGCGCCTGAGGCATCTTCTGGGCAGATACTCAAGACAGTTCTTATCATTCCTGATACCGATAATGAATTGATCAACAATCTTGGGATGGCGATTCAGGCTAAAAGTCTGACCGAGACGTGCCTGACATTAAACACGTATCGCTATAAAAATCTCAATAGTAGTTCGCTTGTAGAAGTGCTGCTGGAGGTGCAGAAATCAGGTGCGGATGTTATTGGCTTGGTCGGTATAGACGATCCTCAGGTCAGCGTGATGCTTAACCGTTTGCAGAAGGACGGGAAGAAAGTCATCACCTTGCTGAGTGTCATCAGTGGAATCACGCCGTGGGCGCATATTGGCATTAACGACAGTGCTGCCGGGCGTACGGCTGGCCTGCTCATGGCAAAAAATCGGCCCGACTCAAGTGGGGTTGTGTTGGTATTTACAGGGAGTACCCAATATCAAGGGCATTTGCAGCGTGAGATCGGCTTCCGAGGTATTCTTCGAGAGTCAGGAATTCCTGTGCGCATCGCAGAAAGCTATGCCATGAATGAAGACCGTAGCCACACCACTGCGCTGGCTCTGCAGCATCTCAAGGACAGTAAGGATGTCTCAGGGGTTTATGTCATCGGGAGTGGCGCTGCAGAAATCATTGATGCTATGGATCAAATTAATCCTGCGAAACGCCCTGTGGTGATTTGCCACGACATGACAGAGAGTGTCATCAATAAACTTGTGACAGGCAAAGTCGACTATGTCATACATCAGGACCATCATGTTGAAGCCAGTAACTTCATAAAAACAGTCCGTAACCTGTTTGAAGATAAAGAACCGGTGAAAGATACCCTGCCGGTTCGGATCAATATTGTCACGGCAGAAAATATCTACAGTGATGAAATTTGATGAGTTCAATGCCTAACCAATAGGTTAGGCGCTGTTTTCACCAGGTCTCTTCCATTTACCTCGTTTCTTATCCCTTTCCAAAGGCGACTCCCCGCACTCAGTTGTCACCATTATCATCCATAAATCATCCCTGAATTTTTTCATTATGATTTGTTTACATCATTTTAATTTTCAATTCACAAACCAATTTGGAAGCTTTTTTTGCATTTAACTCCCCTTTTTGTTCCAGGATATGTGATTAAACACACATAAAAAACATAACACTACCGATTATTAGAATGTATTCTTGATTGATGTTGATGCGTTTAAATCATTTTTGGGGGTCCGTATGGTATTTCTCTTTGGTAAGGAATGGACGCGTAAGGAACTTGAGCAACGAACCGGTCAGTTAGCCCAAATCGCAGGCGTAAGGCTGGTCACATTGCAAAATGGTCCTGAGCAGGGCGTGCGCGTGCTCGAATTCCGTTCAGGTTCAGGCTTAACGTTCACCATCAATATCGATCGCGGATTTGATCTAGGTGACTGCGCTTGGGGAGGAACAAATCTAGGCTGGCTCTCATCAACAGGAACGCGACATCCTTCACTACACGAACATGATGGCGAAAATGGTTTTGGCTGGCTGCGCTCTTTTTCAGGCACCAACGCAACCTGTGGTTTAGATCAGAACCTTTTCCCTGCAACTGATGACGTTACCCACTATCACTATCCGCCCCGGAAGCAGATGACTCAGCCCTTGCATGGCCGGGTTGCTAACAGTCCAGCACACCTGATGGGATATGGTGAGCGCTGGAACGAAGATGGTTCATGTACGTTGTGGGCTAAAGGTCTGGTTAAACAGGTAGCCGTCTTCGCAGAAAACCTTTGGCTCTATCGCACTGTTGAGGTTGACCTAGGTTCTGACAAGATCAGATTGCATGATGAAGTCGTTAACATGGGTTTCAATCGCACTACGCATATGTATCTCTATCATCTGAATTTCGGTTTTCCTTTGCTTGATGAAGGAACGGAATATGTTGCGCCAATCGCCAGAGTAATTTGGGCCGCACACGAACAGGAATATGAAAGCCAGGGAGTGGGTTATGCGATTCAGTCGGAACCTAAGAAGAACTTCAATGAGCAGGTTTATGAACATGAAATGATGGCGGATCAAAATGGTCGCATTCCTGTCCTGCTTATTAACCGTCGGCTGAATGCTGGAGAGGGGCTGGCAGTCAAGGTCACTACCCTGAAAGCGCAGTTCCCTTGTCAGTTTGAGTGGCAAGCCCTCAGCGAGGGATGCTTCGCTTTGGGAATTGAACCCAGTACAAACCATGTTTTAGGTAAAAACTTTGCCCGTGACCGAAACGAAGTGCGTTGGTTAGAACATCGAGAAAGTTATGCCTACGATCTGGAGATCGATGTACTACACAGCGCCAAGAGCATTGCTGCTGCAGTTGACGAGGTTTATGCGATTTGCCGGCAACCCGATGAGCAATACCCACGTCCTGAAGGAAACTGGTTTAGCCTGCAGGAGTATCTCTTGCCAGCAAAGTATAATGGCTAGCGGTTCTCATTAGCTGTTCTGCAGCGGGTTTACTCAATCTGTACAATCTTAGGGCAGATGATAGAATATTATATATTTTGTTGAGTTCTAGAGAGAAACCATGCTGCAGAACGAGAGCATCAGCCACAAAGTTTATGACCTTCTGAAGCAAGAGATCATTTCAAACCAATTAACGCCTGGCGAGCGACTCGTGGTAAGCCCGCTCAGCAAGCGATTTGGGGTCAGTAGTATACCGGTGAGAGAAGCGCTGTTTCGCCTTGCTGCAGAAAAATTGATAGTGCTGGAGCATAACAAAGGGTTTCATGTTGCGCAGAAACCCAATGAGCGTGACATTTTTCAGTGGCAGCAAGCCCGATTGCTGGTGGAACCTGCGATTGGGGAAATGGTGATTGAAAATATCGTCCCACATGAGATTCAGGAATTAAAGCGGCTTAATGTTGCGATGCGCACGCACCATTATGGGCCGAGATATGAGCAATACAGTTACTTCATCAACCTCAATGCAGAATTTCATAAGTATATCGTTTCGATTACACGTAACAATCTTATTATAGAGATGTACGGAACGCTGAATTATGGACCACAAGTAGGGCGGTTCCATGAGGAGAGAGGCGTGCCTGATCTACAGTTGCTCTGTGATGAACATGACCAGATCATCAATGCCATTGAGACCGAAAATGTGGTTCTCTACAAAGAAGTAGCGGGCGATCATATTATCAAAGGCTTTAATCGTCAGATAAGCTTTTCAAGTAAGTGAGCAATTAAAGTATTAATTTTTCTTACTTCAAAATCAGGCAATCTCTGAGAGAAGAGCATTGCCTATGCTAATTTATGGAAGCGATGACAATTTTATCAATAGACTAATATTAATTATTGATTATCAACTATTCCTGAAATGTTTGCCCCCAGTCCCGCATAGTGAGCAAAATAGGTTCAAGTGATTGCCCCAAGGGCGTTAATTCATATTCCACTCTCGGCGGAACTTCTGCATACACAGTTCGGGTTATGATGCCGTCAGCCTCTAACTCTCGTAACTGTAACGTCATCATGCGAGGTGTGGCTGATAATGTCAGCTTACACAGCTCGTTGAACCTGCGTTTTCTTTCAAGCAAATGAAAGAGAATAACGGGCTTCCATAGCCCGCCAATTACAGAGATCGTTACTTCTACCGCGCAGCCCGTACGCTGGGCTTTCCGGCGCCCACGCTTAATGCTTTCGTCAATGCCATTACTATCATTCATGATACTACTTACCAATTTTGTGCGTACTTATTAAACAGTAATTGTCCTGTTATGCTGCATTTTTTTCAAGGAGATAAAAAGTGAAAAGTTACACGCTAACGGGACATACCCATCCGATTCTCGCTCTGACTGAACGACCTGATTTGATTGCCAAGCCAGACCAGGTGATTATCGAAATGAAAGCGGCGTCACTCAATTACCGCGATCTGTTGGTGGCTGAATTAGCGAAAGGGAGTGTTCCTTTATCCGATGGCGCTGGTGTTATCGCTGCAGTAGGAGACGATGTAAAAAACTACAAGGTCGGTGATCGGGTGGTCATTGGTTTCATGCCAGGCTGGACAGAGGGTGAGTATTCGGCAGAGAAGAAAGCGACTTCTTTAGGCGGCCCTGATGTAAACGGGGTGTTAGCAGAACAGGTTGCGGTGGCGGCATCTGGCATCACCCTCATCCCGGATGAAATGAGCTTTGAAGAAGCTTCTACTTTGCCCTGTGCGGGCGTCACTGCCTGGTCTGCATTGTTTGAACGGCGCCCTCTGCAGCCGGGTGAAACATTATTGTTGCTGGGCACCGGAGGCGTGTCGATTTTTGCTTTGCAATTAGCTAAAGCATCTGGGGCACGCGTGATTATCACCTCAAGCTCTGATGATAAACTGGCTCGAGCGCGTCAACTGGGTGCTGACCATACAATTAACTACCGCTCGAATCCTGAATGGGCTGATGAGGTCATCCGCTTGACGGATGGTATAGGGGCGGACTTAGCCGTGGATGTTGCTGGGCCAGCAACACTCAATTCAACGCTAAAAGCGGTTCGCTGCGGTGGTCGCATTTCACTGATGGGCGTTTTAACCGGTTTTGATGGCAATATCGATACCGGTTCAATCCTAGAAAAGCGCATCACATTGCAAGGCATCTATGTGGGCCCAGTATCCACCTTAAACGCGCTTACCAAGGTGAAAATCAAACCTTTCATCGATCATGTTTTCCCCTTTGAACAGGCTGAATTCGCCTATACCAATCTGAGAGAAAAAAATCATTTTGGAAAATTAGTAATAAAATTCTAATTATATATAATATCTAATGGTGCGGGGTTCAAGCCTCGTACCAATGGCTATTTTAAATCGGTAAGACCGGTTCTGCTTAATGGCTCGCTTAGAAATATTTTTAGCCAACACAGGTTCCCATGATGCAGGTAAAATCTTGTAGTGAAGAGGTTGTAGCAGCGCTTTTGGTTAAAATTGAAACAGATATCAAAGAAGATCTAAGCATTGAGGAATTATGCAAATTCACCGGTTACAGCCCCGGACATTTACAACGTTTGTTCAAAAGCAAAACCAGCTTGCCGCTTGCTACTTTTATCCGTAATCGAAAGATTTACCATGCCGCGCAATCTATCATAGGTAGCAAAAAGCGCATCCTTGATGTCGCAGTTGATTATAGTTACTCCTCCCATCAATCATTCTCGCGCGCATTCAAAGCTGTTATTGGTATTACGCCGGTGCAATTCAAGCAGGCCAATGATTCGCAATACACAACACTACTCTCTGCTCATTACCCGTTGCTTTTAACTCTCAGTGCACAATCGGTTTAATCCTCAGTCGATAGGTCGACACATTAAGCAAGTTTACTGAGATATAGATCACATTATAGGCTACCGTTTTTTGACATTGCATCAGCTAAAAATGTAGCTTACGGTCGAAATGAAACGTTTCATTATGAGATGAGCATGGTAGCAACTATCAAAGATGTGGCTAATTTAGCAGGTGTATCGCTGGGGACGGCCTCTAAGGTCATCAATGGCGATCCTACTGTAAGCCCACGTCGTAAAGCATTGGTCATGAATGCAATTGCTAATCTGGGATTCTCACCTAACAGTATCGCCCAGAATCTGCGTACCTCTAATTCACGCACACTCTCAGTATTGCTGGCAAACATCACGAACTCATTTCAGATGGCGCTGGCTAAAGGTATCGAAGAAGTTGCAGTGACCCATCATTACAACCTGGCTATCAGTTCAACGAACGAGTCTGTGAATAAAGAGCTCGACAGCCTGGATATGTTTGAACGCAATCGTAGCGATGGGATCATCATCTGTAGCACCGGCCAAACACGGGAAAAAATCTGTTCACTCATTCAGCGTAATATTCCTGTGGTAATGATGGACAGATATGTGCCAGACATACCCTGTGACTATGTTGGAGATGACTTCCCGCTCGCAATAGAGATGGCCTTACAGCATCTGCAGTCGCTTGGCCACAAGCGCATTGGCATCCTGCATGGTGATCAGAGCACTTACCATGGTTCCTACCGCTATGAACAAGCTTTGCTGAAAATGGAAAAGCTAGGTATAGCCTATGATCCTGCTTTTCATACTCATGGTACTTACACACATGAGCAGGGTGGAAGGGCTTTTCGTCAGTTAATGGGACAGTCTGTCCCTCCGACAGCTCTGCTTGCGGTGAACAACATGCAATGTGCGGGTGCGATTAATGAAGCTAAGTCGCTAGGGATAACTATTCCGCATGATGTCTCACTCATCCTGATTAATGAAAATAACTTCATGTGGGACATGATTTCTCCACGTATAACGATGGTAACTCAGTCGCCACTGCAGATTGGTATGCAGGCTGCAAACACCATTTTTGAGCGTATTAACGGACGTCATGCCAGCGATTACGAAACCACTTTATTAACGCCAGGGTTGATTGTTCGTGAGTCCACCAGGGCAATTTGATTTTTTTTCACACAAAAATGAAACGTTTCATTTTGGGGTAAAGCTCAAATTAAGGCAAAAACGATGAAGAGTTCGGTAGTACTGACACTGGATATTGGTACCACATCCAGCAAGCTGGTCCTGATTGATAAGTTCGGGCATGAGCTGTTTTCAGATAAAGCAGCTTATCCACTCTATTTCCCTGAAGCAGGTCATGTTGAGCAGGATCCGCGCGAGATCTGGCGAAATATCTGCGAAATGCTGGCACGTTTATCCAGTGAAGCAGGGCAGACTTATTGTATCGAAGCGGTGGCGATCAGCTCCCAAATCAGTGCGCACTTTCTTGTCGCCGAGAATGGCGAGCCGCTGACCAATATCATCTCGTGGATGGACAGCCGTGCATCGCAGGAAGCCCGGGAATTAGTCGATACGTTCTCGAAAAAAGAGCTACGTGAAGAACTGGGTATGGACATGTTGATTGGCCCTGCCTTCATCGCGCCAAAACTTAAATGGATAGCCAATAATAAACCGGATTTACTCGCACGTGCGCATCATCTGGTTCAGTTAAAAGAGTACATCATCTGGCAACTAACAGGAGTATGGCGTTCAGATCTCACGAGCTTAAAGGGGATCCTGAACCAGCGTACCCGCAAACTCTCCTCTGTACTGCTTAACTGGGCTGGCGTACCTGAAAGCATTATTCCGCCACATGACAATCCATGGGCAACGGCGGGTAAATTAACCAACGAAGCGGCTGCAAAACTCAATATTCCTGCGGGTATTCCGGTGGTACTGGGCTGGAACGATCTTAACGCAGCGATTCTCGGAACAATCGGCATTCCTCGATCACGTTGCGGTTTCGACATAACCGGTACGTCTGAACACATTGGCTTTGTCAGTTCTGAGCCGCTTAAGGCCTCACCGGAAGGTATCAACTGCCTGCCTTTTATTGATGACGTCATGCTTTCATACGGTGTGACTTCATCTGGGGGCCAGGCGTTGCAGTGGTATATGAACAATATCGCGGTGAGTAAAAATTACGTCGATATCGAGCGCCATGTAAACCGCGTACCCGCAGGTGCTGAAAAACTGATATTTCTGCCGTACATCAATGGCGAACGTAACCCGTGGTGGAATCCCAATGCGCAGGGGGTTTTCTTCGGTCTTCGGGCACATCACAGCAAAGACCATATGACACGTGCAGTGCTGGAAGGCGTCGGTTTTGCTCTGAAAGCCAGCGCGGTACGCCTTGAAAGTATGCCCGAACAGTTTGTGGTCTCCGGGGGCGCCAGTGCGCTGGATATCTGGAATCAGATCAAAGCGGATATTCTCGGCGTGCCTTTCTGCAAGCTTAACACGACTGAAGCGGGTTGCCTCGGCGTAGCCATTCTCGCCGCTTACTCCTTGGGTTGGTATGACTCCTTAGCGACGGCTTCAGAAAATATGATACGCACCTCAAAGGTCTTTATTCCAGATCCGGCAAGGCATGCCATGTACAACCGCAAATTTGAAACTTACCTCAGCCTTTATAACGCGCTGAGAGAAGTTTTCGATACCAATATCAATCAATTCGAGGACGCAGAGTAATGAAGGCCATTATTTTCGGGGCTGGGAAAATTTCCCGCGGTTTTATTTCACAACTTCTTTATCTGGCTGGCTGGGAGATTGTCTATGTCGACCTCAATGTGCCATTGCTGGAGCAGTTGCGCGCGCGTGGCCGCTTTACCGTTCATGTCATGGGCGCAGAGGAGAAAAACACCCTGGTGGAAGGTTACCGCTGCCTCAGTTTGCATGATATCCAGGGTATTGCCGGCGAACTTGAAGATGCGGATGTGATCTTCACGTCGGTGGGGGGCAAAAATCTGGTGTCGCTGGGGGCGACTATCGCCGCGGCATTGACAGAATGTTATCAGCGTAATACCCGACTGGATGCGCTAAACATCATTACGTGTGAGAACTGGAAAGATCCTGCACGTGTCCTGTCTGAAAGCATCAGTAAAAGTCTCAGTGCAGAACACGCGGTACTGTTTAAGGCACGAACTGGGGTTGCACAGGCTGTAGTAATGCGTTCAGCGGTGGACCCAACCCCAGAAATGCTGCAGCTCGACCCGCTTGTAGTGCCAGTACAGGATTTCTGGGAGCTGCCTGTTGACGCAGACAACCTCTGCGGAACACGCCCCGCTATCCCTGGCATCGTGTTTCAGGACAATTTTGCTGGCTTCCTTGAACGCAAGATTTTTACCTATAACACCGGTAATGCCACCATCGCCTATCTCGGTTATCTGAAGCAGCTTTACTCACTGGCAGAAGCTGCCAATGATCCTTTTATCGTGTCTGTGCTGGAAAGTGTTTATGCAGAGACGAATACCGCATTAGCCCGTCGTCACAACTGCAGTCTTGAAGAGCAAACGGCTTTCTCGGAACAGGCGAAGCGTAAGTATCAGGATTACGCGATTATTGATGATGTACGTCGACATGCTGCAGACCCACTTCGTAAGCTGGGGCCAGACGATCGCCTGATTGGCGCGGCAAGGTTAGTGGGTGAGTACAACTTACCACTTGACGGCATCGCAACTTCCATTGCTGCCGCCCTTTATTTTGATAATCCAGAAGATGAACTCGCACTCAAACTACAAGAATTGCGCGAGACGTCAGGTATCGACCACATTCTTAAAACTGTCTGTCACATTCCGACCGACGGTGTTTTAGCTGCCAGCATCAGGGAAAAAATTACTCTTCTTATAAATTCAGGAATTATTCGTCATGACTAATAGACTTTCAGCTGTTGTTATCGGTGCCGGCCAGTCTGGCCGTGGTTTTGTATCTCGTTTCTTTTTCAAAAGTGGTTATCACCTGACGTTTATTGATAAGAATGAGAAAACGGTTAAATATCTTCAGGAAGACAATTTCTTTACCGTGCACTGCTTTGATGAATCAGTAAAACCACTGCATATTCAGGGTTTCGATGCACATCTTGCACGTTCCGCTGAAGCTGATGCGGCGATTGAGAAAGCTGACATCCTACTGATTTCTGTCGGACAGCAGAATTTACCGACAGTGGCTGCGGAAATCGCACCTGCTTTGCGCCGTCGAAGCGCAACTGGTCTGGACGCGATGACTATTCTGGTGTGCGAAAACGGGGTATCCCCGGGACAGATCTTCAGTGAAGCACTGGCGGCTAAGGCAGGCGGAACCAGCGACTTTAAAGTCGCAGAATTAGCCATTTTCTGTACGACGAATGTATTAAAGAAAACCCGCCTTGATATCGGTACTGAGAATTACAATCGTGCTCCATACAATGCGGCAGCATTAGGTGGCGCTTTGGCGGTTGAAGGTCTTGATCCAGAGTCCGATATGAGCAGCCTGCTGAAACGGAAGATTTACACTTATAACTTTATCAGCGCTATCGTGACTTATGTTGGTGCTTACAAAGGCATCGAGGACTATGCCACTTCAGCTAATGATGCTGAAGTACGCGCATTAATTCAACGCGTGGTGCCGGAATTAAACAAAGCACTTTGCCAAGTATTGGGCGTAGATGCGGAGTCGCAAACCAACTTTTCAAACAATGCGCTGAAAAAATTCAGTGATCATACCATCGAAGATTATGTCAGTAAGAACGCACGTGAAGTCAGTCGAAAATTGCGTTCAGATGATCGCATGATCGCGCCAGCGAATATGATCAAAGACATTCATGGTGATACGGATACCATTGCCATTGTGATCGCCGCAGCGATTCTGTGGGGTGAGAAAAACGAAAAGCTTCTCGATACCTATTCTTCTCCGAGTGAAGTATTAACCAAACTCAGTGGCGTTGACAGTGACGCAGAACTTATCACTCAGGTAGAAAATCATTACAGAGAGCTCAAGTCAGGAAAAACTATTAGCCAGCTACTTAAATAAAAAATCCTCAAAAAATTAATAAACAGAAGTGACAGGGTGAATAACATTATTCGCCCTGGAACTCTGTACATAAAAATGTGCCTTATATAAAAAGACAGAGGTTTGTATGAGTAATCAAAAACCAACGAAAGTCAGGTTTTTCATTCTGTTTATGGTATTTATAGCAGTTGTTATTAACTACATGGACAGAAGTAATCTTTCCATTGCAGGGCCTCACATCGCAGCCGACTTTGGGCTGTCCACCATTGAAATGGGTTACATCTACTCGGCATTTGGCTGGACCTACGCGTTGCTGCAAATACCGGGCGGGTTTATTGTTGATAAACTTATTCCGCGCGTGTTGTATACCCTGATGCTTGTTGGTTGGTCATCCATGACAGTATTAATGGGCTTCGCCCAGGGCTTTGCGGCACTGTTTGGGTTGCGACTGGCTATCGGTGTTTTCGAAGTCCCAGCCTTCCCTACGAACAATAAGGTTGTAACGGCCTGGTTCCCTGAGCATGAGAAGGGTAAAGCAATCGCTTGCTATACTTCTGGACAGTTTGTCGGTGTGGCTTTTTTGACGCCGGTATTAGTGGCGATTCAGACATGGATCGGGTGGCAAGGCATGTTCATCCTGATGGGCATGGTGGGGATTGTCTGGGGCATCGTATGGTATACGCTCTACCGTCAGCCGAACGAACATGCAAAAGTAAATCAGGCTGAAATTGATTATATCCGGGAGGGGGGCGGTGTCATTTCCGCGACCGTGAGTGATAAGACCGATGCCAAGCAAAAGATGGATTGGTCACAGGTGAAAATGGCCTTTTCTCGTCGCAAACTTTGGGGTGTTTATATTGGCCAGTTCGCGTCAACCTCAATGCTCTGGTTCTTCCTGACCTGGTTCCCGACCTATCTGGTGCAATATCGCCACCTCGACTTTATCAAGGTAGGTTTCCTTACCTCAATCCCATTCCTGGCCGCATTTGTGGGGGTATTGCTAGGAGGAACCTTCTCTGACTGGCTGATCAAACGCGGTCATAGCATCACACTTGCGCGCAAGTTGCCTATTATTTTGGGTCTGCTGTTATCCACATCGATCATTGGTGCGAATTTCACCGATGATACAACCTTAATCGTTTGCTTCATGACACTGGCGTTCTTTGGAAACGGATTCTCTTCCATAACCTGGACGCTCATCTCTGCTATAGCTCCAGTTAAAGCAATTGGCGTAACGGGCGGGACGTTCAACTTTATTGGCAACCTTTCATCTATCGTCATTCCAATTGTGATCGGCTATCTCGTCAGTGGGGGTAATTTTGCGCCAGCACTGATCTTCGTTTCAGCTGTTGCTCTGGTAGGTGCACTTTCTTATATTTTTGTCGTGGGAAAAGTAGAAAGGATCAGCTTCTGATTTAAAAGGCCGGATAACTCCGGCCTTTTGCTCATATAAGATACAATACCTTTATAAGGACTTCTCTTTGGCTAAGATATATGTAGTTTTTTATCGTCACCAGGTTTGAACACTACTTTTGTTCATTGCTCAACGTCACCGCCAGAGGTTCCCCTCATAAATTCAGAGTGGTATAAAACACTCACGCCCCATTTAAATATTGTCTGGTCATTGACGTACCCAAGGTCACAAATAACTCTCATTAAATTAGCTGAATGCCGACGCTTTGACTAAATGAATGCAAAAAGCTAACAAGAGACTTATTGGGATGCGCTCGAAAGCCGGACATTACATCTTTCTTCCTCGACCTACGTTAATGAAGGAGTACCAATGTCTTCCTATCAAAGTATCAATCCTGCGACTAACCAGTTGCTGAAAAGCTGGCCCATGCATGACGACTCGGCTGTCAAAAATGCACTGGAAGTGGCTGATCGGTTGTTTCACTCTTCTTGGAGCCAGGGAGATATTCAACCACGTTTGCAGGTATTGAAACGTCTTGCTGACCTAATTGATGCCCGTGTCGATGAACTTGCTGCGATCGCCAGCAGGGAGATGGGTAAGCCAATCAATCAAAGCCGTGGTGAAGTTAGATTATGTTCTCAGGTCGCACGCTACTATGCAGAACATGCACAGGAGATCTTGCAGCCTAAACCCTATCCGAGCGAGCTGGGTGAAGCGTGGCAAGAGTTTCATCCGGTGGGAATTATCGTTGCTGTCGAACCCTGGAACTACCCGTATTACCAGTTAATCCGGGCGTTAGCACCCAATCTTGCATTAGGTAATCCGGTTCTGGCCAAGCATGCGCCTAATGTCCCGCACTGCGCCGATGCTTTTGAAAAGCTGGTGAATGAGGCAGGCGCACCCAAAGGTGCCTGGACCAACCTGTTTATCGAAAACGATCAGGTAGCTGGTCTGATTGCTGATAATCGAGTACAAGGCGTGGCATTAACTGGTTCTGGACGTGCTGGCAGCGCTGTTGCTGAGCAAGCAGGTAAACACCTTAAGAAGTCTACGCTTGAGCTGGGTGGCAATGATGTTTTTGTGGTGCTCGAAGATGCTGATATCGACAGCGCTGTAAAAAATGGTGCTGAAGCGCGATTGAACAATTGTGGCCAAGTCTGCATTGCAGCTAAGCGATTTATTTTGCATGAAAAAATTGCTGCGACATTTGTAGAGAAACTTAAGGCAACATTCCAGGCAGCTCGTATTGGTGATCCCTTTGATGAGCAGACGACCCTGGGGCCTTTGTGTTCGACCGCAGCGCGCGATAGATTGGTCACCCAAGTCAATGAAGCAATAGAAAAAGGGGCAAAAGTGCTGCTTGGAGGTGAAGCCATTAGTGGAGAGGGGTGTTATTACCAGCCCACTATTCTGACGAATATCACTGCTGACAATCCTGCTTATCATGAGGAATTGTTTGGACCCGTTGCTCAAATTTACGTGGTCAGTGATGATCAGGCTGCCATCACCCTAGCAAATGATTCACTTTATGGCCTAGGCGGTTCGGTATGGACCAGTAACATGGATCGGGCCCGTAAAATGGCATCTGCTATTGAAACTGGCATGGTCTTTATCAACGCACAAAGCGGAACTGCACCAGAGTTGCCTTTTGGTGGCGTCAAACGATCAGGTTATGGTCATGAACTGGCAGACTTAGGGATGAAGGAATTCGCTAATCAGAAGTTGGTGGTTATCGCTAAATAATATTTTAATTGAACGATTAGAGATTAAGCCAAGTTTATTAAACAGCCATCCATCGAGATGGCTGATTTTTTATAAAGCATCGTGTTGTTGGCTCAATTTAAAATCTGTAGTGCGAGGGTTAACCCCAAGTGTTTTGTATCTTATCCATTGTTGCAAGTACTTCAATAGTCGAAGCGTGAGTCCTTTTAGGACTTTCAATCAAGCCAAGTGACAAACATCTTTCCACTTCTTTAATTTCATAGAAATAGCCCTTGCCAATAGTTTCATTCTCGAATGTTTCTACCGTACCGTCACTGTAATGGAATGTCGCTTTTGGTGGGCATAAAAAGTCTTCAATCACAATGTAACCCTCTTCACCACAAATCATGGCATTGTAGGGCGTTTTAGTCAGTATTGATGATGAAAGAATAGCCAGTTTGTCACCAGGGTAACGCAGTACATACACACCGGTGCCATCCACACCAGTAGGCGTCGTTACTCTCTCAGTGTTAATTATGGTTGGTTCTGAATGATAGAAAAATTGTGCGAATGTAATAGGATAAATGCCTGCATCCAACAGACTGCCACCCCCTAATTTGGGATTATATAACCTGTCTTCAAAATCCAGTGGTGCCCGGAAACAAAAATCAGCTTTAATCATACTGACTTGCCCAATTTTTCCATTAGTAACTGCATCTATAACGCGCTCTATAACAGGGAAAAATCTCGTCCACATCGCCTCCATAAAGAACAGCTTTTTGCTTACTGCCAGGTCGATCATCTCTTTGGCTTCTGCCGATGAAATACCGACAGGTTTTTCACAAATTACCGACTTTCCTGCATTCAGGCAGGCTATTACCTGTTCTTTGTGAAAAACATGAGGCGAGGCAATGTATACAACATCACAGGTACTTCGGTAATAAAAGTCATCATAGTTTGAAAATACTTCTGGAATATTATGTTTTTCAGCAAAATCTTCGGCGCGCTGTTTATCACGAGACACAACGGATATTATTTCACTTTCGTCTGACAGTTTAAGGTCATGTGCAAACTTCTGTGCAATTCTTCCAGGCGCAAGGATTCCCCAACGAACTTTTTTCGTTAAATTATTCACTGTGATTATTTCCTTAGTTTTTGAATTTTCTAATATTAAAAGAGCGTGATCCCGAGAGGCTGTTGATTATTAATAATAACCAACAACCCATACAGAAATAGTTTTACATAATTTATGATGCCAAAGGTTTTTCTTTCACATTTAAATGCTGTGTTAGCTCCATCGGCACAACATGATGGCAAACCTCCTTATTACCTTTTATCGCTTCCATCATGGCATCAAACGCGTGCTGAACAATGATCTCTTCATTCTGACGCGCAACCCAAATCCGATTAGGCAAAAACTTCAACATCGGATGGCTATCGAATGTGCCGATGTTCAGTTCTGGAGGAATATGACCATAGGTTTCGCTGATCACATTCAGCGCACCCTCCAGTAAGGGCAGGGAAGAGGTGATAAAAGATTGGGGTAACGCGCCATGTTTATCCAGATAGCGCTTCATCATCTTCCGGCCATCCTCAATGCTGTTGTGCGCTTCATCCAGAATGGCCTCTTTGCCGATTTTGATTCCCGCAGCGGACATGGCGTTGCGGTAACCCCGAATACGCTCTTTGATTGAAGGCTGCTTATCATCCCCGGCAAGGAACAGGTGTGGCACAGCATCCTGTTTGATCATGGCAGTTGCGAGTTTCTCGGCAGCGGCGGCGTTATCACTGATCACGACCGAAACATCATTACTACCAAAGTCCCTGTCGACAATGACGATGGGACGGGTCGCGAGCTTAAGGTGGTGCTCCTGCGCTTTTAATGATGCAGGCGCAATGAACAGCCCATCGACGTTTCTGGACAAAAGCGATTCAACCAGTTTCATCTCGCGTTTGGCATCACTGTAAGTACAACAGATCGTCAACTGATAACCGGCTTCCAGGCATTTCAACTCCATACGCTCAGCAAGATGGGAGAAGTAGGGGTTGGAGAGGCGAGGAATGATGAGCCCCAATAATTCGGTTTTATTCAGCTTGAGACTGCGCGCAGCGTGATTGAGCACGTATCCGTGAAGCGCGGTGTAATCATTAATGCGTTGCTGCGTTTTCTGACTAATTCGATATTTGTCAGCGTTTCCGTTCAAAACCAGGCGAACGGTGGTAATCGAAATGCTCAAGTCGGTAGCAATTTCTTCAATTGTTTTAGCCATATGCAAGTCCGTTAGGCTCCTTAAAGCGTGTGCTACGCAGAATTATTATAGCTCTGTCGGCCTTAACAAGTTTCCGCGCCCTTATACGTGATGTCGGTGCAGGAGACTGATGCTGCAGTCTCCCCGCCAGGGCGTTAGATTTAATCCAGATCGTAATGAAAGACAACCTTGATGGCCTTTCTTGCACTCATCAATTCAAAACCCTCTTTCCAACGGGAAAGCGGTAGGCGATGCGTGATCAGACACTCAACATCCAGTTTTCGGTGTTTTAGCAGGTTTAACACGTTCAGCATGATACGGCGTCGTAGCCATATGGCCGATGAGAGAAATGGCTTTTTCAGAGATATCGTTGATGGAGAATTCCACCGGCTTCAGGTTCAGACCAATACGAATAAACTGACCGTTGGTGCGCAGAATGCGGATTGATTCTTCTATGATTTTCGGAGAACCGCGTCCGTCTACCACCACCGGAATGCCGTACTTGCCAGAAATCTCCTCGCATCGCTGCACGACATCTTCTTTATCGGTATCAATAAAATGGGTTGCCCCCAGCATTTTGGCGACAGGCTTACGTATGGCTTCATCGCCTGCATTACCCACCACGATGATGTTCACCGCGCCTATAACGCGCGCAATCTGAATACAGTTGAGTGAGAGCGGTCCCATGCCGTAAATCAGGACATCTTCACCTGGACGCAATTGTGAACGTTGCACCAGTGCCATATAGGCATTACACAACGGATCGAGTATGGAGGCTTCTTCATAGCTGACATTGTCGGGGATTTTCATCAGAGCATGTTTATGTAACACCAAAATCTGGCCTGGGACACGGACAAACTTGCCAAAACCGCCGTCCATACCCCATCCCAGTGCACGACGTTCAGGGCATACCAGAAAGTTGCCTACCATACAGGCGTGACATTTCCCGCAGGCATAGCCGGTGTTATCTGAAACCACGCGATCGCCAATTTTCCAGTCCGTGACGTCCTTTCCAACTGCCACGACTTCACCAGCAAACTCATGACCAAAAACCGAAACGCGGGTTTTTGCATCATTTTCGACATTCCAGTTCTTTAAATCAGAACCGCATAACCCCGCTGATTTAACTTCAAGAAGAACATCCCCGGGACCTTCAATGACAGGAGGCGTGACCTCCTCAAGCTTGAACGCACCGAGTGGATAGCCATCGCGCACTAAACCTTTCATTGTCTCACCTTGTTTTGCTAACTCGAAATAGCACTATAAAGTAAAGCTCTAAAGCAGAACATTTGTACAACGCAGAAATGTGACGGGGATCGCCACTCGGCACAAACAGATTGGTGAAAGCACAATTGCTTGTTTATGACGGATTCGGAATGAACTCACCCGATCGGGATCACAATTTTTTAATAAGTCGTTTGTGAGGCGAAAGGAAAACGTGAAAAATGCTAATTCGAGTTAGCAAAAGGATGGTGACGATGGGCGGGAAGTGTTTCATAGGAGTCGATGTCGGTTCGGCGAGCGTCAGAGCAGGTCTTTATAACCTCAGCGGTGAAAGACTCGGCTTTGCTACCCGCCCAATTTCGCAGTTTCATGGCAAAGGTGACCATGTTGAACAGTCTTCGGCCGAAATCTGGCGACATGCTTGCGAGGCTATTCGTGAAGCCATTGCGACGGCGGGTATCGACGCCGAGCAGGTCATGTCGCTTGGGTTTGATGCCACCTGTTCCCTCGTGGCCATTGGTCGTGATGGGCAGGGTGTTTCCGTTTCAGAAACGGCAGAACCGGCTCGTGACATCATCATGTGGATGGATCACCGGGCAGGAACCGAAGCACAGGAAATCAATGCAACCGATGATGAAGCGCTGCGTTATGTCGGCGGAGAAGTCAGCATTGAAATGGAACTGCCGAAGGTTCTCTGGCTGAAAAAGCACCTTCCCGCACAGTATCAGCAGGCATGGCGCTTATTTGACCTGGCAGATTTTCTGGTGTGGAAAGCCACGGATGTCGACGCGGCAAGTGTCTGCACGCTCACCTGTAAATGGAATTACCTTGCTCACGAAAAACGCTTCAGCGACAAGTTACTGAATGCCGTTGGGCTCTCTGATTTGTGTGAAAAGGTCCCATCACATATTGCGCAGATTGGGGAGCGAATTGGCTTCCTGAGTGAGACCGCTGCACGTGACTGTGGTTTGCATACCGGAGTCGCGGTCGCCAGCGGACTGATTGATGCGCATGCGGGTGGAGTCGCTATGCTGGGGGCGAGCCCCAAGGCCGCGCTGGCGATTATTAGCGGTACCTCCAATTGTCACATGATCACTCATCCGCAAGAAATCTTTGTTGAAGGCGTCTGGGGGCCTTACTGGAGTGCGATGCTGCCTCAACTCTGGCTGGGTGAAGGCGGGCAAAGTGCGGCAGGTGCATTGGTCGACTGGACGCTTTCACAACATGGTTATTACCCCGATCTGGTTCAGCAGGCTGAAGACGCGCGCATTAGTCCTTATCAGCTTCTGAATCGTTGGGTGCTGGAACTGGAACGTCAGGAAACTTACCCAACCCGCGCGCTTCACGTTTTAGGCGATCATCACGGCAACCGTTCGCCCAGAGCTGATCACAATGCCCGTGGGGCGGTGTTTGGTTTGACTCTCGAGCGGGGAAAAACGGCCCTTGCGCGCCTTTATCTTGCCACGCTGCAGTCTATCGCCTATGGCACACGCCACATCATTGATGCCATGACCCAAGCCGGTCATGTGATTGATGACATCTTTCTCTGTGGTGGGGCAACCCGCAATCCGTTATGGCTACGGGAGTACGCCAATGCCACAGGGCGCCCTGTGCGTCTTATTCAAGATGACGACCCGGTAACGCTGGGTGCCGCTATTTCTGGCGCAGTGGCCGCCGGCCTCTTTGATGATTTTGCCAGCGCATGCCAGGACCTGGTGAGAAGAGGCGAAATCATTAAGCCTGAGGCGACACACAGCGACTTCCACGCCGCGAAATATGCTGTCTATCTGGACATGTATGACCAGCAAAAGATGGCACAGAAAACCATGAGCGCATTTGTGCAGAACTGAGGAGAACAGGATGCTTACCGTCAATTTACCCGCGCAAAAACCACAGCTCGCTGTGGCTGACAAAGAGATTTTACTGGTGGCGAACGCAGACCTGCGTGAGTCGGCTAACCTGACCTGCTGGCCAACTGGCCAGAAATTTGAGACCAAGCTTCAGTCGGTACTGGAGAAGTCGGGTTATCGGGTGAAGCGTGCGCACCAGGTGAACGCAGAACGAGGTCATGGGTTTATCAGTAGCCAACGTGAAGGTGCTGATGTGTTTGCCTCCATTGATCCTGAAGCACCCGTCATTGTCCTGATCACCGCCTGGCAATACTCGCACCATGTGGCCTCATCGCTTGTGCATCATAAAGGTCCCGTGCTGTTGCTGGCGAATTTCGAAGGGACTTACCCTGGCCTGGTCGGCATGTTGTGCATGGCAGGTACGCTCACCAGCTTAGGGGTGAATTACTCACGCATCTGGTCTGAAACGTTTGACGATGAGAAATTCCACACTGATTTGAGTACCTGGCTGCGTGACGGTTATGTCCACCAGCGCATTGATTACCTGCATGACGTCAAAGCCTCGCATCCAGTCATGGCAACCCCGGAGGGGCAGGCGGGCCGTCAGGTAGGGGAATATATCCTGAAAAACAAAGCCATCGTCGGCCTGTTTGACAGTTATTGCATGGGCATGATTAACGGTGTATTCCCGCAAAAATCGATGATTGATGTAGGGATCCCGGTGGAATCGCTGTCTCAAAGTGCACTGCTGGTGGAAATGGCCAAAGTCCCGGCTGAACTGCGTGAAGCCTGCCTGCGCTGGTATGAAGATCGTGGCATGAAATTCAACTATGGCACCGATGGCAGCCAGGAACTGGTTAGAGAACAGGTACTTGAGCAGTGCGCAATGATGATTGCCATGGCGCGCTTTATGAAGCGTTTTGGCCTGACGGGGGTTGGCGTGCAGTATCAGCAGGGGCTGAAGGAGTGCTGTGCGGCGTCAGATTTTGCGGAAGGCGCGATTGGTAACGCCGAGCGCTTCCCGATCCCTGATGAGCACGGTGATATCATTCATGAAGGCAAGTCAATTCCTTGTATTAATGAAGTCGACATGGGCAGCGCCATCCCTCAGGTTATGATGTGGCAGTTGCTGGAGTCGCTCGGCCTACCTTCTGAAACCACGTTACATGATATTCGCTGGGGCAGTGATTATCAGGGGACTTACTACTGGGATATGGAGATCTCAGGCGCGGTACCTTTTGCCCATCTTAAAGGGGGTATTGCGGGAGCTGAAGGGCATCGCCAGACGCCAATGTTCTTCCCTTATGGTGGCTCAACAATTGCCGGACAAGGCAAAGCAGGGCGGTTTATCTGGGCGCGCGCGCATTATGTGGGTACCGATGTTTACATGCATATCGGGACGGGAACCGCTGTTGAACTGCCGGACGCAGAATTTATCCGCCGTCGGCACGCCACCAGTTTTGAGTGGCCGTTGATGAATGCCGTTCTGGATGGTGTGACGCGTGACGATCTGATGGCGGGACATCAAAGTAACCACCTGTCTATTGCTTATATCCCAGAGGAACAGCTGCAGGCAGTACTGAGAGCCTTTATCGCCCAGGCCATCACTCAGAATATCCGGGTATCTGTTGCCGGAGACGCGTGGCACGCACTCTGAAATCCCATTGAGAGGCAGGAAACTGCCTCGTCTTAATTTCGTACCTCTTCTCATAAGGAGAACATGATGAGTAACCTGAACGGACTGTATGTGGCACTGGCGACCCCTTATGACAAACAGGGTAACGTCAGTGCTGACGACCTGATTTCACTGTCTAAATTTGTTCGTGATAATCAGATTGGTGGCTTCTACGTAGGCGGTTCAACCGGTGAGTCACTCCTGCAGTCTACGGATGAGAGAAAAGAGATTTTCAGCGTCATTGCAGAAGAGAATCGGGCAACGTCAAAACTGATTGCGCATGTGGGTGCCGTGGATACTCGCGAAACGCTCAAACTGGCACGCCATTGTGCGGCCCTGGGATATAACGGCATCTCTGCGATTCCACCTATATATTATCCCTACACCAAACAAGAAATAACTGATTTTTATAAATCTGTGATTGATGCATCTGATGGTACACCGGTAGTGCTTTATAATATCCCGGCAATGAGTGGTGTTAATTTCACCACGGACGATCTGGATAAGTTATTAAGCCTTGACGGTGTTGCGGGTATTAAACAAACCTCCAACAATACTTACCAGACGGAACAAATCCGACGTCTACATCCTGAAAAAACGATTCTTAACGGCTTTGATGAAATTTTGCTGCCGGCATTATCTGTGGGTGTGGATGGCAGCATTGGTAGCACGTTCAACATCATGGGGAAGCGTTATCACAAGCTGAATCAGCTGTTTAGCGCAGGCAAGATGCAGGAAGCGCTGGCTGTGCAGCATGCCTGCAACAGCATTATCGATGTGCTGGTCGCGGCTGGCGTATTCAAGGGGATTAAACACATCCTTTATAAGATGGGTGTTATCAGCACGCCAGAATGCCGTGCTCCCTTTGGTAAGATTGAAAGTGCTTTCATTCCTAAATTAGATGAGATAGCTGTTGAATTAAAAAATGAGTATGAAGGGTTGACAAGATAACATAATGAGGAACTCGTCATGAGTGCTGCAGAAAATAGTCTGGAAGATAAAACGGTCAGAAAAATAATTTTCAAGATTGTCCCTGTATTGATGGTGGCTTATTTTATCGCTTTTATCGACAGGGTGAACATTGGTTTTGCTGCCGCTGAAATGAACGCAGACTTGGGTCTTTCAACGGCTATTTACGGTCTGGGTGCAGGCGTATTTTTTATAGGCTATTTTCTGTTTGAGATCCCCAGCAACGCTGCGTTACATAAATTCGGCGCACGTGTCTGGATCGCTCGCATCATGATTACCTGGGGCATCATTTCCGCCTGTTCTGCGTTGATCCAAGGGGAGAAAAGCTTCTTTCTCATTCGTTTTCTGCTCGGTGTGGCTGAAGCGGGCTTCTTCCCCGGCATTATCTACTACCTTTCCACCTGGCTGCCGACGCGCCATCGGGCCAAAGTTCTTGGCATCTTTTATCTGGCGATCCCCCTGGCGATAGTGTTCGGCTCGGTGATTTCTGCGCCGCTACTGTTGCTTGATGGTGTGTCTGGGCTCAAAGGCTGGCAGTGGCTGTTCATTGTTGAAGCGGCGCCAGCTGTGCTGGTCGGTGCCTATATCTTTTTCCGTATGGCTGACAAGCCCGCCAATGCCACGTGGTTGACACCAGAAGAGAAGGCGTTCATCAGCACGACGCTCAGTGAGGAAGCGCGACGGACGGTCACTGCAGAGAAGCGTAATGGACTGGCCGTGATGTTTAAAGACAGGCGTGTGGTTTATCTCAGTGCCATCTATTTCTGTATGAACTTTGCGGGGTGGGCCTGGTCATGTTCCTGCCTCTTATTGTCAGTGGTTTTGATCCTTCACACAAATTCAGCGGGGTGATTGCTGCTGTACCCTATGCAGTGGTGGCTTGTCTGTTGCCGTTCATCGGTCGCCTGTCTGACCGCTACAGCCACAATCGCCATGTGCACTGCATTATTGCAGCACTGATGGTATTCGCTGGATTAACTCTGGCGACCACCACATCCAATCCGGTTGTCATGCTGGCCTTTATCAGTATTGCGGCTATCGGCATTTATGCGTTTGCACTGCCATTTTGGGCTTACAGCTCAGGATTTTTCAGTGGAGCCTACGCAGCTGTGGCGATTGCTGCCGTTAATTCTGTAGGTAATCTAAGCGGTTTCCTTAGTCCCTATGTGATGGGATTATTAAAAGATTCCACGCACAGTTTTAATTCTGCGCTGATTTGCATTGCATTAGGTCCGTTAATTTCCGCACTGCTGTTTATTATATTTAAGCGTGCAAAGGGACAGCGTGTGAAATTGCCAGTCAGTACGCAATATTCACCTCATCATTAAATTTTTATGACCAGAAAAGCCACCTTTCTGGTGGCTTTTTTATTTGCAACATTGTTCGAAAATGCTATTTGAATTCAGTTTAACCATAAATTAAACCTGGGTATTGGTCACATTTCCCTCACAAGCAGTTTGAAAAAATAACGCCAATTGCATTTAATTGCTAAGTCGAGTTAGCAAATTGTTAAATCACTATGAGGAGGTTTATATGGCAGCACCAGCATGGGCAGGCGGCGGTCCCGAAGGCGCCGTATTGGACAGAATGAGTCTTAAGGGAAAAAGCGCCTTTGTTACCGGTGGTTCGCGAGGCATCGGCAAGGCACTGGCAATCGGATTGGCGCAAGCCGGTGCAAACGTGACTATTGCCTCGCGTACCACGCTTCAGGAAGGGCAGGCGCTGGCCACAGAGCTGAAACAGTATGGTGTAGACGCGTTTGCTATCCTCGCGGATGTGACTAATCGGAGCGCGCTAGACGCTGCGGTGAGTGAAACGGTCAACCGCTGGGGCAAACTGGATATCATGGTGCCCAATGCCGGTATCGGTATTGACGTCAATGCTGAAGATATGACGGAGGAACAGTGGGACCGTTTAATGGATGTTAACCTCAAAGGGGTGTTCTTTGCCTGTCAGGCAGCGGCTAAGGTGATGATCCCGCAGAACAAAGGCAACATCATCATTACCAGTTCGCTCTCTGCACATGTGGTTAACGGCGACCCTCAGGCCTGCTACAACACCAGTAAAGCGGGTGTGAATATGCTGATGAAGTGCCTCGCCTATGAGTGGGCACGCTTCAATATCCGGGTCAATGCCATCTCTCCTGGCTTTATCTACTCCGAAATGCTGGACCCTTATCTGGCAGCCTTCCCGGAAAAAGCTCACGGCTATATGGTGGCACCATCAGTACAAAACCGTGTCGGTACGCCGGATGAACTGGCGGGTGCTGCAGTGTATCTGGCCTCTGATGCATCGAGCTACACCACGGGGCAGGCAATTGTCGTTGATGGTGGTTATTCACTCACCCCGGGAAATTATCGACTGAGATAATTTCCAACTCCCTTCATGCATTATTTTAGATAGCCATTGAATAATGGCTGAGGTTCTAAACTATTGTCTGTCAGCAATAATTATCTGCACAGCCAGGCGTTCGCACGCCTGGCTAAAGAGGTTATGATGAACGCGATAGTCAACTCTCATCGAAAACATTATTTACAGATCAGCGCTATTGTCTTTTTATTTTTCTTTTCGTGGTCAGCATCAATGATATTACTTTCTATCTGGCTGGCGCAGGAAGCTGGGCTGGATAGCACCATGATAGGACTGGTTTATACAGCCAATGGACTTTTTACCGTATTATTAAAACCGGTTTATGGCTTTATTTTAGACCGACTGGGGATGCGCAAAAATCTGCTTTATTTCATTGTGCTTGCCTCAGTCTGCATGGCGCCGTTCTTTATTTTTGTCTATAAACCTTTGCTTCAACACTTCCTGATGGCGGGCATCATTTTGGGCGGCTTGTTCACCAGCCTTGCATGGTATGACGGCGTCGCCGCCTGTGAATCCTATGCAGACCGCTTCAGCCGTATCAACCATCTGGAGTTCGGCCAGATTCGCATGTGGGGTTCGTTGGGGTGGGCATCATCGGCCGCGCTGTCAGGGTTCCTGTTTAACCTCGACCCCAACATGATCTTTATTGTGGGGAGCGTCAGTTCCGCCGTGATGTTCTGCATACTGTGTTTCCTGAAGTCACGCTACAACAACGAACAGCTTAACCAGGTGACAAATCCCGTGGCACTTTCGGTGCGTCAAATTACAGGCATGCTGCGGCATAACCCAAAATTCTGGTTGTTTTGCCTCTATGTGTCTGGCGTGACCGGCATGATTTATGTTGCTGAACAGCAGTATGCACGCTTTTTTGTCAGCTTCTTTGCCGACCATCGTCGCGGCAATGAGATGTTTGGCTACGTTGTCACGGCACAGGGGGCACTGGAGTTTCTGATGATGTTCTGTGTCCCCTTTCTCATCAATAAGATTGGTGCCAAGAACGGCATGCTTTTGGCAGGATTGGTGGTGGCGGCACGACTCATTATTACGGGGACGGTGGGCAATATTGCCATTATAGCCGCGCTTAAACCTTTGTATGGTCTTGAGATGGCACTGTTGTTGGTTTCGGTGTTCAAGTACAACGCTGAGCATTTTGATAGCAGGGTCAACTCAATGATGTACCTGTTGGGCTATCAGGGGACCATCTATTTAGTATCACTGGTACTGGCTACCCCTGCAGGCTATCTCTACGATCATATTGGATTTGGTCATACCTATATCCTGATGGGATTGTGTGCGCTGGTGATAACGGCAATTTCAGTCAAGACACTTTCTCGCTGTACCAATACGCAGTTCAGTGACATCGATCAGGATGGTGAAACTGAACGTCCTAACGTCATCACCGCGGATGTCAACGGGCGCTGAGTGCACGAAGAGCCGCAGTATTCACTGCGGCTTCCTAATGTCTAATACTCCTCATCTCCCACCGCATGCCCATAAACTTCAGGCAAAATGAAGGTAGCTGCCAGGAAGGCGCAGAAGGGCGCGATAGCAACCAGTGCAGAGGCGATCGGGACGCCCAAGGTCTCAAATAGCGGCGGAAAGATGATGGTGGTGATGGAGGCCGTGACTTTAACGATGGTGTAACCGATGCCAGAAGCCACTCCGCGATATTGTGGTTTGGCGACAAGCGAAACGATGGTCATGCCGCTTTCGGCATCCCAGTAATGCCCCCACAGCATCAGTGCTGCACCGCAGGCGATCATCTCATAGCTCATGATGTGAACGCCCCAGGCGGCAATCAGAATGCCAATTGTCACAAGAATAAATCCGTATTGACTGAGGCCTCGATGTCCTAAGGTGGGCAACAGCAAGGGTCCGGTGAAGGCCGACACCGCAGCAACACAACTGATCCCCAACAGCGCCAGGTTATTCTCAATTTGTCCGGTCAGCCCCAGAGTAGCCAAAATCAGAGGAAGATAAAAAGAGAATGACCAGTTCTCAAACGACTGCACCGCGCAGGAGAACCATCCGAACACGGTGGCACGCCGGGCCCGGCGGCGGCTGAAGATATCGCGTAGCGCCTCGCTCACTTTTGGTTGCTCGATCACCACATCCTCTTCAGGCAAGACATCATCCAGCAACGCTCCCTGTTTATCGCCGTAGTACGCCCGTGCGGTGGCTCGCGCCTCCCTGAAACGGCCACGCTCCACAAACCAGGCGGGTGTCTCCGGTAATTCGCGGCGCAAGAACAGCAAGATGAGGGCGGGGAGCGCCGGCGCGGCCAGAACAATGCGCCAGATGAGATCGTTATGTACGCCGAGGGCAATCAGTCCGGTAACAAATAAAATGGCGGCAATGATGCCGAGTGCAAACATGAACTGCCAGCGATTGGCCATCACTTCGCGTTTGGCTTTCGGCATGACCTCCATCAGATAAGTAAATCCATTCGCGACATCGGCACCAACTGGAATCCCCGCGAGACAGCGAATGATGGCTAGCCAGTACATATCCGGCGCGAATCCCTGCAAGACAGCAAAAATAGCAAACAGGATCATAGAGGATAAAAATATGGTGCGACGGCCAAGACGGTCAGTGAGCCAGCCACCCAGGAGTGCACCGATAACTGCGCCGATCTGCGTGCCCGCCGCGGTGAACCCCAATAGCCAACTGCTGGGATGATAAACGTCTTTTAAGGCAAACATGATGTAGGCCATCGAATAGATGTCCCAGGATTCGATCAGTAACGCGGTAATCATCAACCAGCCCGCTTTGGTGCTTCCAGGCGCCTCTTGGTGATCAAGGCGGCGTTTAGCTTCCTGTATCACTTCAGGGATGGAGAGTGTAGGGGTGTGAAGCATGATGCTGTCCTTATTATGTAGGGTAGGAGACAGGCATTTCGTCAAAAAAAATGGCCACATAAGGTGGCCATTCGGGAGGTGCAACTGCTTTATCAGTCGAGGATATAGCGCAGGATGATTGACTTAGTCTGAGTCACTTCAGACATCACTGCAGACAGGCTCTCACGGCTGTTACCGGACGCTTTTTTACCGCCACCGAATGGCAGTTCAGCCGCGCGGAAACCACCTGAAGCATTAATAGCGACATGCCCGGTCTTCAGCTCATTGGCGACTTTGAAGGCTTTTTTCATGTCACGGGTAATCACACCGCCGCCCAGGCCATAACAGGTGTTGTTACCAATGGCGATGGCTTCCTCAATACTGTCGAAGCCAATCACCGGCCAGACCGGACCGAACACTTCCATGTCGCGGGCGATATCCATTTCTGGTGTGACGCCAGTCAACACGGTGGGTTCGAAGAATGCTCCGTTACGCTTGCCACCGAATGCCACTTTCGCGCCCTGGCTGACCGTCAGGTTGACCTGCTCTTCGATGTTCTTAGCCGCTGATTCGCTGATCATTGGCCCCATCGTGGTTTTCTCACTCATTGGGTCGCCCAGCACCAGCTTAGAAAGGCGCTCATCAACCAAACGACGCACGAACTCCTCTTTGATTGAGTTGTGCACGATGAAGCGTTTCGATGCAGTGCAAGCCTGGCCAGAGTTACGTGACTTATCGCCAGCTTCTGAGACAGCCAAATCCAAATCAGCATCGTCACAAATGATCAGCGCATCATTGCCGCCCAGCTCGAAGTAGCACTGAGTCAGGTTAGCTGCTGCGCTTTTCGCAATCGCAATACCTGTTGCAGTGCTGCCGGTGAAGTTGACGCTGGCTACACGAGGATCTGAGGTCAGTGCGCCACCAACGGTAGAGCCGCCACCAGTCAGGCACTGTGCCACCGCGCCTGGAATGCCAACTTCAACCAGGATTTCATGCAGCTTGATGATGGAGAGTGGGTTAAAAGTCGGCGCTTTGACGATCACCGCGTTACCGGCAGCCAGTGCCGCACCCACTTTGAACGACCACAGGGCAGGTGGGAAGTTGAACGGGATAATACAGGCGATCACGCCCAGTGGCTCGTGCACAGTAAACTGAATATCTTTGTCGTAGCCCGGCTCAATGGCTTTCGGCATGGTTTTGCCATAGTGGTGTTTTGCCACTTCGCAGCCGCCTTCGAGGATGTAAGCGACGGAGTCAAACTCCCATACCGCTTCAGCCATATAAGGTTTGCCCGACTCTTGCGACAGCAGTTTGCCCAGTTCCAGACGACGTTCTTTGATCAGGCTGGCAGCCTTCAGGATCTTGTCGGTGCGCTCCCGCACGGTCAGGGCCGCCCACTGCGCCTGTGCTTCAACTGCGTTACTGATGGCAATCTGCACATCTTCTTTAGTAGCACTGGGCACGGTATCAATGAATTTTCCGGTTGCCGGGTTGACCACGTCATCCGTCTGACCATTACTGGCATCGACAAATTTTTCACCAATCAGCATTTTCATCACATATCTCCTGTGAGCAATTATTCAGACTCAGAATTTTTTTGTACGACCGACTTCATCTGCTTCTTTGATGAAGTCCATATTGAGGGTAAGGCCCAGACCCGGCAGATCGGGGATTTCCATAAAGCCATTCTTCGGCAGCGGTGCGTCGATGAACACTTTGGCGGTGATATCTTCGAAAATGCGCAGGCGCTCTAGGAACGGGGCATTATGGAAGGTACTGACCAGATGGATATGGATATTCTCCATAGCATGCGGCGCGAATTTCACGTTCCACGCCTGGGTCAGTGCGCCGCACTTCAGCATTTCGGTGAAGCCACCGGCGCGGGCAATATCGACCTGCACGATATCTGCCGCTTCCGCTAAAAGCAGGTCACGCACACCGAATTTGGTGTATTCGTGTTCGCCGGTCGCCAGGGGGATATCGGTGCCTTTCTTGAAGCGTGCCAGACCCGGAATATCGTCAGCGAACACCGGCTCTTCCAGCAGTAGCGGGTTAAATTCTGCGGCCCGGTTGGCAAAACGTACTGCGGTTGCCGCATCCCAACAGTTATTCGCATCCAGCAGCAGATCAATATCGTCGCCTACCGCTTCACGGACTTTACGCACGCGTACCAGATCGCGGTTCGGGTTGTGGCCACCTTCAACGCCAACTTTGAATTTGATTTTGGTATAGCCCTCGGCCACCATCTCTTTCATTTCTGCGACCAACTGCTCGTCCGAGAACGACGTCCAGCCGCCGCTGGCATAGACCGGCACTTTGGTGCGTCCGCCGCCGAACAGTTTATACAGTGGCAGATTGACGATTTTTCCTTTGAGGTCCCACAAGGCAACATCAATGGCACTGAGGGCGCAGAACATCAGGCCTTTACGGCCAACACCGCGCATATAACCAAAGAAATCCTGCCAAATCAGTTCGGTATCGAAGGGATCTCGGCCCACCAGGCGCGGCGCCATATTGTGCATAATCAGATCGCGTGTCGCTTCACCGCCCACTTCATGATAGGTAATGCCAATGCCTTCCAGCCCCTGATCGGTGGTCACCCTCACCACGGTATAACCCACGGTCTCGACTTTACGCGTGGCGTCGGTGTAGTTGTCTGCAACCGGACCGGATACCAGGTGAACATCGATCTTCTGAATCTTGTGTTTCATGTTTAATCCTTAATACATCCAGGTTTGAAAATCAGGGGTGAGTAAGTTGCTGTGTGTGGGCTTCAATAAATTCTGCGACCTGTTGTACATCCCTGACACCCGCAGAGGCTCCAACGGCCTGTACTGAAAGAGCGGCAACAGCGGCACCGAGCTTCATGCATTCTGCCAGCCCAATACCTTGCGCCAGACCTGAAACTAATCCAGCCATAAAGTTGTCACCGGAACCGGTGGTATCGACCACATTAGTGGGGAAAACGGGGACATGCAGCACTTCCCCCCAGTCACGTGAAACGGCGATCGCTCCACGCGATCCAAGCTTCACGATGACGGTGTTGACGCCGTATGTCTGGAAGACTTTGGCCGCGGCAATAGGGTCGGTCATGCCGGTAAAATGTACCGCTTCGTCATAGCTCGGTACGATGATGTCAAGATAACGGAAGGCTTCACGCATCTCTTCAAGCGTTCCGCTACTGCGGTCACAAATCAGGTCCGCGATGGTCGTTGCGCCAACACTTTTGGCCTTTTTAAGCAGCGCAGGTAGTGCCTGAAGATCCAGCTTTTCAGAGCAAAACAGGCTGCCTATAGAAACAATTTTGACGCCGTTCTGCACCAAATCAAGATTGATGTGTTCCGGTCCTTGTTGGAAAATCAGTGAGTTGCGACTTGCAAGGAAACTCCGCTCACCCTTGGCATCAATCAGCACCACGCTGGTGGAGGTTGGCTGTTTCTGGTCGATAAACATGCCACTGGTTTGAATGCCATACTGATGGCATTCGTTGATTACATAGTGTCCCTGCTGGTCATTTCCCACGATACCAAACAGGGACACGGCGTGCCCCAGCTTGGCGAGTGTTATTGCCTGATTAATGGCATCCCCACCTGTCGACATGGAAATACTCTCCACAACCCCGGTACTGCCGGGGCGCGGGAAAGTTTCCACGCCTTTTGCCAGAAAATCGACCAGCGCCATCCCTACGCAAATAATTTCAGGTGGTTGGTTATCCAATTGCGGCTGTTTCATCTCTTTCCCCTGAATAAACGTGTAATCGGCATTAATCACTCGCACATGCTGCGTTATTTATCCAGCTGACCAATCGACATGCAGATTTCCATATATTGCTTAACCGGTGCTTTCATTTTGTTTTTCGCGGACCCAAGAATCGACATCACGCCAGTCTCTTCTGGATTCTTCGCCATAAAGTCTTTCATCTCATCGATAAAGGCCTGACGCAGCGCGATGCCGACGTTAACTTTGGCAATACCCATGCGGATGGCGCGACGGATCGATTCCACCGGGATGCCAGAACCACCGTGGAGAACTAATGGGATTTTGACTTTCTGGATGATGGTTTCCAGCAGCTCAAATTCCAGCTTAGGCTCCCCGTCATACCAGCCATGGGCATTACCGATCGCCACCGCCAGGCAGTCGATGCCGGTTTCAGCCAGACGCTGTGCTGAAACGGGATCGGACAGGTGGGCATTTTCCAGCTTCTCTCCAAACTCCGAGGTCATACCGATGGTGCCGATTTCTGCCTCAACGGTGACGCCAATTGAGCGGGTCAGTTCGACGACTTTTTTAGTGATAGCAATGTTTTCTTCCAGTGGGAACGGCGAGCCATCAAACATCACGCTACTGAAACCACCGCGCACGCACTGCATCACTTCATCCAGCGAGCCACCATGATCCAAGTGAATCGCGAATTTGCCTTCAAATTGCGCCGCCAGGCTGGTGGCAACTGCAACGGCCGTTTCCGCATTGCCAAAATAGGCCACTTCATGGGGATGAATACCGAGGATCACGGGAGAACGTAATTCCGCTGCTGTTTCCAGCACACCCCGCATCATTTCCATATTGCAGACATTAAACGCCGGAACCGCATAGTTATTGGCAAATGCGTGGTCCATTAATTCTTTCATTGAGACTAATTGCACAGTGATATCCTCTCGATTAATTGAATCTTGCACTTCAGGGGTGATACAGAATTCACTCCAAATCGATCATGGCTTTCACCACGGTCGCTTTGTTATTGATGGAGTCTTCAAACGCGCTCTGCGTGTCTTCGAATTTGTAGAAATCAGACACGATGCTGTTGACGTTGATACGACCGGAGGAAAGAGCGCTCAGCGCAGAGGGATAGATATTGCGATAGCGGAACGTCGCTTTGATGGTGGCTTCTTTATTGCCGAGCATCTGGAAATTCACCGGTGTATCGCCGACCACATTGCCGATGATCATGATAGTGCCGCCGCGTTTGATCATCGGTACGCTGTTGCTGGCTGTTACCCTGTTTCCTGCAGTCTCAAAAATGAAGTCCGGGCCGATGCCACCATAGACATCCTTAACCGCTGAGATCATGTCAGTGTTGCTGGCATTAATAAGATGGCGCGCGCCCAGCTCTTTGGCTTTTTCGAGGCGGATATCATGGATATCTACGACGGTAATATCGTCCACGCCAGCCGCCTTGAGCGAGAGCAGGGTGACTAAACCGATACAGCCGCTACCCAAAATGGTCGCGCTTTGACCCATTTTAATGCCGGATTCGCGCACCGCATGAATGCCCACCGCCAGGGGTTCCACCAGCGCGCCTTCCTGGAAGGAGACGTTGTCTGGCAACTTGAAGCACAGGTCCGCTTTATGCGTAATGAAGTTGCGCATCATTCCCAACGCGCGCGGCGCTGACGGGAAATAAACCGTTGGACAGAGGTTGTACTTACCGCTGGTGCACCACTCACACACACGACAGGGCACGCCCGGCTCCAGACAAACGCGATCGCCCGCCTTCAGGTGGCTGACTGCAGCGCCAACCTCTACCACTTCCCCCGCACCTTCGTGCCCGAGGATAAAGGGATATACATCCGGAAATTCCGGCTCGCCATGCTCATAAAAGTGTACATCAGAACCACACACACCGATTTTCTTCATGCGGATCATCACTTCATCCGGGTGTAGCTCCGGCATTACCGTATCGCGAACTTCCATTTTTCTGTTATCAAGCACAAATGCGGCTCTGTTCTTCATGACATACCTCGTGTTCTCAACGTCAATTTCAGGAATGCAGTGTGTTTACTTCAGTTCAGCTTTCGGCTCGTAGGACAAAGAAGCGTCGTGTTGTTCTGATGGATGTCCGATTTTGTGTGAGCGGATCTTGCGAATGAACAACAGGCTCAGCAGGGAGAGGGCGCCGGCACCGCCGAACAAAATGACGTAGTTCATACCGATGCCGCTGGCAATCAGGCCTGCGGAGGCGGCTGTTAACGCCACGCTTGGGAGTGTCATCGCCATGTTAATCAAACCAAGGTCGCTGCCGATGCTGGTAGAACCGCGAGTCGTTGTGGTGGCGATAGCCACGAACAAACCTTCAAACACGCCAAAACCGACGGCAATCAGGAAAAGACCGATGTAATAGCCATGCAGACTGGGAATGGAGATCATGGTGGCGATGCCGGCGGCCATCAGTATCGGGGCGCAGCAGAAGGTTTTACGACGAGCCCCCAGCTTATCAGCGATGTAGCCTGCAACCGGTGCTGTGGCACACGATGCCAGGTTGAGGATCATGGCGCCAATAAACACTACGCTTGGCAGGTCTTTACGCAGAATGTGCAGATAGTCGCTGGCGAAATAGACCAGATACATCTGAGAAACAGAGATGGTGCATTGGATCAGGAAGATGGAGAGCAGCACCCAGCCGAAGCTGCTGTCGTACTGGATCTTCTCGCGAGCCACTTTGAAGATGCTCGCCATCTCAATCACGCTGATTTTGCTGACCTTACTGGCTTCATCCTTACTCAGCACCTTGTCACCGAAAGTGAAGATGAAGATGACAGCAAAGAAGAGAAACACACCTGCCGGGATAAGGAAGATTTGCACTGGAGAATCAGGCAGAAGCTTGATGGTCAGCGTACCCAAAATGATGCCGGAGGTTCGACACATCCCGGCAAATCCTGAGGTGATGCCGCGCTGTTGAGGTGGAATGCGGTCCGTCAACACCGACAGAAAGGTGGTCAGGGCGGCATTCGCGCAGATTTGAACAACGATCCAACCCGCAAAAACTACGGGAATGGTATGACCCATGCCCATGAGCGCTGAACCGACCATTGTGCCGATAGCGCCAGCTAACATGTACGGGCGGCGCATACCAAAGCGGGAAGTGGTGCGATCGCTCAAGTATCCGAAGGCATAGTTACTGACCACGGCGAAGAGTGCGCCGACACCGGAAACCAGCGCGTAATGTGAATCTTTGTTTATTGGGTCAATGTCGGCGATGCGTAATGCGAGGCCCACGGAAGCCGGTGTCATGACCGCCGCCCATAGTCCCAGTTGCGCGAGCGTCCAGCTCAGTACAAACGTCCAGCGAACGGGAGGAATGTCTTTATCTTTTTTACTACCCGTTGGACCAACAGGAGCGCTGTTTCCAGCATTTTTGTAGATGCCTTGTTCGTAACTCATTGTTATAACTCCAAGTCTGTATTCAGTGTAGGGCTGATTTGGATTCGCTTGCCTGGAATTTGTAAACGACACGTTAAATGCTGCGTCGAGTTAGCAATATAAAAAGAAGTCATCTTTTAAACAATTAGTGTTTTAAAAAAGTGTGATGGCGATCAACTGACATTATTCAACTTGTTGATAATTAATTAAATGTTTATGTTTCTAGTCATTTTTGTACTGATTGAAGTGGCATTTTTACGATCAATGCGGATTTTTCTTACTTATCGATAAAACGGGTGTTGAAAGCTGAATAAGCAGACATCGTTCACAAAATACGCCATTCGGTCTTGTGAGTTTTCAATTCGTGTACTTGTATGCTGATTCGAGTTAGCAAAAATAAAATCACTATTAAACAGGTTATGCCTATTTGAGGATCACGATCGTGAATGGAAAATATTCAGACCAAAGCGGGGCAGTTATTTTGGCAAAGGAGCAGCGGGTTAGCTGGCTGTTTATCACCGTCTGGACCCTGGCACAGTTGGGCTTGTGGGCATCGTTATTGACGCCAGCCAATGTGGGTTTAGCACTCAGAGTGGCGGATATTGCGCCTGAAAATAAAGACTTCATTTATTCCACCATTTCTTGTATTGGCGCCATTGTGGCTATTTTTTCTAACTATCTTTGGGGGTATTTAAGCGACAGAACCACGTCACGATTTGGTATGCGACGCCCCTATATGGTTGGTGGGGCGATTGGCAGCCTGGCGGGGGCTGCACTGATGGGTACGGCGTTGAATATCCCACAACTGTTTATTGGTTGGCTGATATTGCAGTTCAGCGCGAATGCAGCGATTACTACATTTCTAGCGGTTATCGCCGACAAGGTCCCCGCCAGTCAGCGCGGCATTGCTTCTGGGTTTTCTGGCATGTGTCGTACTCTGGGCGTATTAACCGGGACCTTTATCATCAAGCTGATTCCTGACAGTCTGGTACTGGTATTTGTTCTGCCTGCCTGTGTATTCATCCTGTTCACCCTTATTTTTCTCATGATGTTTGAGGATAAAAAGTTGGCGCGCTCAGAAGCTATGCCTGTTCGTGCAGCAGAAATTTTTGGTGTGTTTGGTATGATTTATCGTCGAGTTCGCAGTGAGCATACGTTTGGCTGGACACTGGGGTCCATTTTCCTGCTGCAATGTACGATCGCAGTCGGTCAGACCTACCTGGTTTATTTTGCCAGTGATTATGTGCATATTCCGCGTAATGAAATTACGACGGTGGCCTTCTATGCCGTGCTCATCATGAACGCCTTCTCTTGCCTCACGGCTCCGATTGCCGGTTATATTGCTGACCGTATTAATGCCAGACGCAAAGTGTTTAAATTTTCCTCCGTGTTTCTTGCGGCAGGGGTTGTGTCATTGTTGTTCTTCCCGAACCTCTATGGCTATTACACGGGTTATGCGCTTATTGCGATTGGATTTGGTGTATTTGAAGGCCTGTTTATTGCGGTTGCCACGACTTCCGCCACGGGTAAACAGGATGCCAATGTGGGGGCCGATCTGGGCATCATCAATATGGCTGTGAGTACTCCCGGCATCTTACTCACATTTTCTGCAATGGTATTGGTCAGTGCGGGGATAGGGGCAAACTATATTGTGCTGTATGGGGGTTCAGGTCTACTTTCACTGCTGGCGTTATTTACTATTGGCAGAATTAAGTCCAGCAAAACACCGACACCACGTGCGGAATATGTCACGGACTAAATATTTATAACTTTAATAATAAATCCGCACTTGCTTACAGGAGGGTGAATCCCCCTGGGCTGTGATGTGGATAATCATTGCTAATGTAATATTTCTGCCAGGGATTGATGCATCACCATAATAACCAACCCTACATCATTGAATGAAACTGGAGTGACGTTATGGCAGATAGATTCAATTCCGATACATTGAACAAAAACGTTATAAAAAATGAAACGGATATGCCTCCTGTTAAATGGACGTATGTTCTTGTCTGGACCTTATCACAAGTGGGACTTTGGGCAGCGGTCATGACACCGGCCTCAGTGGGATTAGCCCTGCGTATCGGAGATATCGACCCTCTTAATAAAGATGCAAACTATGCGCTAGTCAGTGGTATAGGTGCTCTGATCGCAGTAATCAGCAATTATGCTTTTGGTTATCTGAGCGACCGGACATATTGTCGGTACGGCATGCGCCGCCCTTATATTCTGTTTGGTGCAATAGGCACCTTTATTGGTTCGTTTCTTATGGGGATTGGAGAGACTATCCCGGCCATCTTTGTCGGTTGGATCATTGTGCAAATCAGCGCCAACGCCACCTTGACTACTTTATTGTCAGTGCTAACTGACCGAGTCCCACAGCATCAGCGAGGTATTACCTCAGGGTTTGCGGGTATGAGCCGGCAATCAGGTATTCTGCTCGGCACCTTTACCATAAAGATGCTGCCGGATTCACCTGTGTTGATTTTCATGATCCCGGCAGCGTTCTTTATTTTCTTTATTTGTCTGTTTGTCTTTACCTTCAGTGACAAAGTGTTGGAGCGCCGCAGTGCTAAGCGCGCCAGCGTTAAAGAGATGGCCAGCCTTTTTAGCGTTATCAAACGGCGTATCAGTAGCGATCACAGTTTTGGCTATGCACTGCTTTCTTTCTTCCTGATTAACTGCACCATTGGTGTCACCCAAACTTATCTGGTCTATTTCGCACAAGACTATGTGCATGTATCGCGGCAGAATTTACCTGGAGTGGTCTTTATTGGTGCGACTATTCTCAACCTGGTTTCCTGCATCATGGCGCCCATCGCGGGGTATATTGCTGACAGGCTAGGTGCGCGAAGAAAAGTTTACTCTTTTGCACCAGTATTTATGGCCTGTGGTGTGGTGATATTACTGGCATTACAAAATTTAGAAGGTTATTACCTCGGTTTATTGTTGATTGCGATTGGCTTTGGTTTTTTTGAAGGGTTATTTGTCGCTATTGCCACTTCAGCCACCATTGATTCAACCACTATCGGTGCGGATCTGGGCATCGTGAATATGGCAATGACGCTGCCCAGCGTATTACTCACAATTACCTCGGCTATTCTGCTGGCTGCGGGTGTCGGTATGAATTACATCGTCTTGTTCGGTGGGGCGGGCATATTGTCTGTGCTCAGCTTATTCGTGATCAAAAACATTCGATCCCATAAAGAACCTAATCCGCACGCTATCAGCGAACCTTTTAATTCCGGTGAGCTGGAAGCAGATTAGTTAAATAAACAAAGCATTCCTGACGGGTTTATTACAGCAATAGGCCTCGGATTAGCACGTCTGCATAAAACGCAATACAACCTAAGGAGTAGGAAAAATGGCACTAATGAATCTCGACTTAACCGGTAAAACAGCGCTTATCACTGCGGCAGTAAGTGGTATCGGCCTCTCTACTGCACAGGGGTTGGCAGCACGGGGAGCCAGCGTATGGATAAACGGGCGCTCACAGGAGCGCCTCGATACCGCCGCGCAGGCTATCAGAGAGCGCGTACCTGGTGCAGAAGTCATGACGGTGCTGGGGGATGTCGCGACGGCGGAAGGCTGCCGCGCAGTCACCAATGCGGTCAAGGATATCGACATTTTGATTAATATGGCGGGCGGAACCTATCGCACCGTGCCTTTCCTCGAACTCAATGATGAAGACTGGCAATATCAGTGGGACTTCAATGTCATGAGTGCCGTGCGTCTGACGCGCCATTATGTCCCAATCCTGCAAAAGAAAGGCTTCGGTCGCATCATCTTTATGACCAGTGAAGCCGGTTTAGTGACACCAGCCAACATCGTTGACTACGGCGTCGTCAAAGCGGGCATTATTCGTCTGTCACGCTGTATTGCTGAAATATTCTCTCGCACCAATGTCACAGTTAATTGCGTTGCTCCCGGCGCAACGCTCAGTGAGTGGGTCTATCGAGCCTGCGGCGATCAAGACTTCGAGACCTTCGAACAACACCATTTCGAGGTTAACGAAGGCACGTCACTATTGGGCAAGTTTGCGGAAGCAGATGACGTTGCCAATCTCATTGTTTATCTCTGTACTCCGGCTTCCAACGCGACACGCGGTGCACTGCTGCGTGCTGAAGGCGGTGCCGTTCGTCATAGCTAAACCCTTTCGGGCCCTGCCTGGAAAGGGCAGGGTCCAATGAAACCGACTGTATTCTGGAGACTGAAAATGACTAATGCAAAACGTACCGCCATTATCACGGGCGCGGGGCAGGGTATCGGACGAGGCATTGCTTTGCGTTTAGCAAAAGATGGGCTAGCGGTGACCATCAACGATCTTGTTCGCGCGCAGGACGCCATTGAAAAGACTGCTGAAATGATTGAAAAGGCGGGAGGAACTTGCCGTGTGACCACCGGTGACGTGAGCCGTCAGGCAGATGTCGATGCGCTGGTGGCGGGTCACGTCGAGGCCTATCGTGGGCTGGATGTGATGGTGGCAAACGCCGGTATTGCTGAAACCGTTCACTTTATGGAAACCACCCCGGAGATTCTGGATAAGACTCTGGCGGTGAACGTTAAAGGCGTTTTTAACTGCTACCGCGCCGCTGCGGCCCAAATGATTAAACAAGGGCAAGGTGGGCGTTTAATAGCCGCGGGCTCAGTCAGCGCGCATAAAGGCGGTGAGTGGCAATCCGCTTATGTTGCCTCGAAGTTTGCAGTGCGTGGTCTGAACCAAACCGTGGCACTGGAGCTGGCAAAATATGGCATCACTGCCAATATCTACAGTCCTGGCGTCGTGGAGACACCGATGTGGGACAGTATTGATGATGTCGTCACGACATTTGAAAACAAACCCAAAGGCAGTCAGTTTGCCAAAATGCTGCCGAATATCGCCTTGGGACGATACGCTAAGCCGGAAGATGTCGCGGCAGTCGTTTCTTTCCTGGCCTCTGAAGATTCAGCCTACGTGACAGGGCAGTCGATTGTTGTTGATGGTGGGATTTATTTCGTTTAATGCTATTGAAGTGGCAATGCTGAAGAGAGCCCACTACTGGGCTCTCTGAGGGCAACGATTAGCTGAAGCAATCAGAATGAGAGTGAAAGTTTGCCATAGAACTCTCGGCCGGGTTGGTTAAACGTCTGAGCACCTTCCGAAGAACGATACAATTTTTTGTCAAGGAAGTTAGTCACACCGACACCAATATCCACATTTTTGATTGGGCTGTAATCGAATCCAATGTTGAAGATTGAGTAGGCTGGTTGTTCGGTTTTGTTAACAGAAGTTGTTTTCTCGTTATCCGGGTAGCTTTTAGGATGGACTCTTCCGTATGAAGACCAGCTCAAGTTCGCGGATAATGAATCGTTGATGTTCCAGTCCAGGAAGCTGTTAATGGTGTATTTAGGCACCAGAGAAAGTGGGTTGCCCGTTTTCTTGGATTTTGATGTGAGCATATATGTGGCATTAGTTCTGAATTTCAACACGTCTTTATAAACAGGGAACTCAAGGCTACCTTCCAGCCCCTGAACAAGAGCTTTGCCACCGTTCATCCAGCGATACACATCATAGTTACCCACGGTCCCAATGGACTGATCCCCAGTAACGATTTTGTTTTGATAGTCATTACGGAAGAATGTCAGGCTGGTTTCAAAATCCTCATCCGTCCATTGAAGGCCAATTTCCTTATTGACGCTGGTTTCCGCCGATAAGTCCTCATTCCCCATGAGATAGCAGCTATTTTCATTCAACATAGCGCAGCCATTCCCACGGCTTGAAAGTAGATATCCTTCACTTATCTGGTAAAGGTTAGGAGACTTAAATACTTTCGCGATACCCGCTTTCAATTTGAGGTTTTCGGTGATTTCTTGAGAAATGTTTAAACTCGGGCTCAGATTGCTGCCGAATTTGGAGCCATAGTCGAAGCGTAATCCTGGAATGAATACAGAACCCATATCGTTCACGATTGAGTCTTCAAGGTAAATCGCCGAGGTGTTTTGAGAGGTTTTGGTAGTCCTTTGCGAGGCTAAGCCAGACACACCATCAATGTTTAATCCTGTTGCGTTCATACTCATTGACGCTGGATCGTGTAATTCCTCTCTGTTCATTTCAACACCTGCAGTAAGCGTATTGTCTAATAGAAGTGTAAAAGGAATGGTTAATTCTTCATTGAAGCGATAGGCGTTGTATGAACTATCAACGAAATCCGTTGGGCTGGTTATCATACCTTCAACGCCGCCGGTTAGTCCTTCGTTTAGGCGACTGTTAAGGGTACGTTCAAAGTTCATGGATGTTTTAGACTGGCCCCAGTCGAAGATACCGTTGTAAGTCAGGTTATATGCCTGGCGATACATGCGATTGGTTTCAGAACCAATTAACTGATTCTTATAAGTCTCTCTGCCATTAGCGTACTGGCTATCCCCGGCATAAATATTGCCTTGGCGACTATAGCTGTAGGTTAAGTCAAAGATGTCAGTCGCTGTGGGCTTCCATGATAGAGCCAGATTGATATCTCTGTTTCTTACGCCTTCTCTACCAGCAGCATTTGCGTTGGCATCTTTATTGATATCAACAGCATCACCTTTAGTTTTATTCATATTGCCATATAAGCGCATGGTCAATACATCTTCAATCAGCGCACCGCTGAGGTTGAACCCCATGCGGTTGGTGGTTCCTTGCTTTTTGTCTTCGGGCTGGTTGGTAAAGAAATTCAATGCGCCATGCCAATCATTTGTGGGTCTTTTGGTAATGATGTTTACCACACCCCCCATCGCACCTGAACCATAGTGTGCAGCCGCAGGCCCCCTCAGCACATCAATGTGGTCTACCATTTCAGCAGGGACCCAGTTAGTGTCACCACGGGTATCGCGCTCACCGGTCCAGCTGTAACGTACAGAATTTCTGGAAGTCACCGGATTGCCATCAATCAAAATCAGCGTGTTTTCAGGCCCCATGCCGCGAATGTCGATCTGGCGATTGTTTCCCCTGGCACCGGTGGTACTGTTGCCCGTCAGGTTAACACCGGGCATTTTCCTGATGATATCGGAAAGGTCATTAATAGGCGGGTTTTTTCTAATGTCCTCACTAGTGATGGTTGATGCTCCAAGTTGTTGTCTCAGCAAGTTTGGAGCATTAACTTCCAGTGTATTTTCTGTCGGTCTCTTTTGCTGGGGTGATGGTTTCTTTACTGTTTCGCTGTCGGATATGTTTTTATCATTATCCAGCAAATGAAGACTATTATCTTGAGTGAATGCATTGGTCGAGATAGTACCCAGAATAATACCTATTCCTAGAGATATACTGCTTAATTTTGTCATTTTGCTTTTCTTTGATTGAGTAATTGTTATCTGTGGATTCTATGATGAATTAAAGTTCCCGAGGCTCTACTATTATCCCCTCATTAATTAAAGTTTAAAAATGTTGCAGTCATTAAATACCGACGCTCGCATCCTCCGCTTTAGCGTTTGTTTGACTGATTTTTTGTGGTTATTTCTAATTAATCATTCCTTGATCGTAAAGTCTCCACAATGCATCGTCGTTACGTTAATGGTAATCATTCTCATTATCATCATGAATGAAATAAAATCTAAGAAAAATGTGCCATGAGGTGTTTTTTTTGATTAGTACTACATATTAATGGGATATAAATAAAAGGGTCTTATGACGCAGCCATAAGATATAGCGAGTAGATAGATAATTAATTTCCGTTATTGCATGGGGGTGATACAAGTCTAAAACCGCACCTAATAAAAATTAATTAAAGAACATTTGGAGGTCGAGTTGCCAAGATCAGGCATTGCTCTGCCATAGAAGGATATTTAGTTAGAATCATGGCATTAGAGCGATCACGAAAGGTCTAACATCAATCTACTACTGGCTCATTGCTGAGTGGTATGTTCATGTTCAATGCCCTCTCTCAATACGTCAATCAATTCCCTCAACCCTTGGGGAACACGACGATGCCCAGGATAATAGAGATAAATCGCGGACTCTGTAGGGGACCAATCCGGTAAAACGACCCGCAAACTGCCATCACTAAGGTAGGTATTGACGCGTTGTTCCAGACAATAAGCGATACCCGCGCCGGCGAGGGCTAATTCTATTGCTAAAGCTGTTTCACTGACGCAAATCTGACCCGGCGCATCGATTACGCGGTAATCCTCTCCACGCCTAAACTCCCACTTATAGATGGTCCCCTGTCCTGTGCGCATCTGCAGACAGGAATGAGAGCGAAGATCTTCAGGCATTTGCGGCGGGGTTCGCAGATATAGATAGCGCGGTGAGGCGACGGCGACCCATTTGAGTTCGGTACCAAGGCGGATAGCGACAAAATCTTCCGGCACGGTATTACCAAAGCGTAAACCCGCATCGAAGCCCTCCGACACGATGTCCACCATTCTGTCATCAACGGTTATCTCAACTTCAACATCGGGATACAAGCTGACAAATTTGGGGAGATGTCTGGCAATGATCAGTCGGGCGCCGTCGCTGAGAACATTGAGCCGTAGTCGGCCCACAGGGCGATCGCGCATGCGATTGATATCGTCCAGCGCTTCACTGATTTCTTTAAATCCCACCTCAAGACGCAATGCCAGATTAGCCCCTGCCTCAGTCGGGGCAACCGTCCTGCTGGTTCGGTTTAGCAGACGGACCCCCAATCGTTCTTCAAGGTTGCGTACCGAATGGCTCAAGGCCGAGGTGGTAATGCCCAGTTCTATGGCCGCTTTAGTAAAACTGCGTGTTCTCTCAACCGCCTTAAAGGCGTTGAGATCGGCTAAATCACTGCGTGAAAGTCTGGACAGAGGTCTTACAGGCATGATTACCCACTCAAGGTTGATTTTAATTCAATAAACAATACGGAAAAACTCAACAGTAATCGCACCTTTGTCGACTAAGGTGCAATACGACTCAACTATAGCAACTTTTCAACAGGGAGATTCAAGCGTTATGTCTGAACAGACTTGCGATTCACAAAGAGAAACTGTTCATCCTCCCTCTGGCCTCTTTTTGGCCATGCTGGCATTGGGGTCAGGGGGATTATTCATTGGCACAGGCGAATTTTCTCCAATGAGTCTGTTACCTGACCTGGCAAAAGGGACTGGGGTGTCTATCCCCACTGCGGGAAGTTATATCAGTGCTTACGCTGCGGGTGTGGTCATAGGAGCGCCGGCATTTGCCATTATTGGCGCGCGATGGCCCCGAAAAATGTTATTGCTGCTGTTACTGTCCATCGCACTTGTGGGATACGGCTTAAGCGCGACAGCCTGGAGTTATGGCTCATTGCTCACAGCACGATTCATCTCAGGCCTTCCACATGGCGCATGGTATGGCGTTTCTGCGCTGGTTGCGGCGTCGATGGTCCCGGCCAATCAGAAAGCTCGCTATATTGCTTACGTGATGCTGGGTCTCGCGGTGGCCAATGTCGCGGGTGTACCGCTCGTTACCTGGGGTGGGCAAGCACTGGGATGGCGAGTGTCATTCGCTATGGTTGCGGCAGGCATGGCGATGACAGCGCTCATGGTTATGCTCTTTGTTCCTGCAAAAAAAGCGGATGCTAATACCTCACCCGTTAAAGAGCTGAGTGCGCTCCGCAGCCCGCAAATTATCATGACCTTTGGCGTGGCATCCGTCAGCTTCGCTGGCATGTTTGCCGTTTACAGTTTCATTACGCCCGCCCTGACCGAGATCAGCGGTTTCAAACTGCATTCGGTACCCTGGATTCTGGTGCTGTGGGGGATTGGCATGGTCACAGGGAACATCATCGGCGGCCGACTGGCTGACAAAGCGCTCATCCCCTCCATCTTTGGCTTAATCGTCTGGAACCTGGTCATGCTGGCTTTGTTCTCGCTGGTTGGCTCATGGAAACTTCCGGTACTGATTGCAGTTTTCCTGCTTGGAAATGGTTTCGCGCTGGTCCCGGCACTCCAGGCGCACATGATGAATATTGCGGGTGATGCTCAGACATTAGCCTCATCACTCACGCACAGTGCATTCAATATTTCTAATGCACTGGGTGCCGCTTTTGGCGGGTGGGCAATTTCTGCCGGTGGCTCGTGGATTTCTACCGGTTGGGTAGGTGTGGTGTTCTCCGCATTAGCGCTATCACTGATGTATTTTTCCGTTCACATCAACAAATGGAGTCAGCAATGACAGATTCAATTATTGCCCCCGGACGTGTCGCGGTTATCACTGGCGCTGCAAAGGGTATTGGTGCAGCTTTAGCACGACACCTCAGCAATGAAGGGATGTTGCTGAGCCTGTTTGATCGTGATGAAGCTTCCCTGTCTGCGCTTGCCGCCAGCCTCAAGACTGAATGCTGTGTCGTGACCGGAGATGTCTCCTGTATTGAGGACCTGACTCAACTTCGTGATAAGACCCTGGAGCAGTTTGGTGAGGTTGTCCTGGTCGTCAACAATGCTGGCGTAAAAGCCGGCGCGGGCCCCTGGGATGCTCCAGAAAAATGGCGGCAAAATCTTGAGATCAATTTGCTGTCCGCAGTGTCGGTTCAGCATCTTTTTGTCCCCGTGATGCTGGAGGCATCAGTAAAGGGTGCGATTGTTAACCTGGGGTCCAAAGAGGGGATCACGACGCCGCCGGGCAATGCGGCATACAGTGCAGGCAAAGCGGCCATGAAAGTATTGACCGAACAATTGGCTCACGAGCTAATGAGGGTCACATCAGGGCGCGTAACGGCACACCTGCTGGTGCCCGGATACACCTGGACAGATATGAACTCGCCTGGCCTCGATGAGAAAATGAATGCTAAGCCCGATGAAGCCTGGACCGCCAGCCAGGTCGTTGATTATTTCGTGGCGCATTTCAGGGCGGGAGACTTCTACATCATTTGTCCGGATAATGCCGTATCTGCTGACTTAGATAAAAAGCGCATCGCCTGGGCATTGCAGGATATCATTGAGAATCGTCCAGCACTGTCACGCTGGCATCCGGATTATCAGGACGCTTTTAACCAGTGGGTTAACCGTTGATTTACGCTGAAAGGCTTTAACCCATACGTGCCACCCGGTCCTGGTTTAATCCTCAACTTGATTGAAATAACCGCGGCCGGAGTAGCCATGTTTCTGGGAATTGATTGTGGGACGCAGGGCACCAAGGTGCTGTTGTGGGATGCCGAAAATCAGCACGTGCTGGCGACCAGTTTTCATGCTCACTCTCTGCTGAACGAAAGACCCGGAAAGAAAGAGCAGCATCCCGCTGACTGGCTCAATGCCATGCGGGCAGGGGTGCGGGATGTGATGGAAAAAACCGGTATCGGTCACGATGAAATCATCGGGATGGGTGTTTCAGGACAACAACACGGACTGGTGATTCTCGACCAGCATGACGCCGTGATCCGTCCGGCTAAACTCTGGTGCGATACGGAAAGTGCTTCCGAGCTGACGCATTTCCTGCGGGAATATCAGTCCGTTTATGGCCAAAGCCTGAGTGCTGACATTGGTATCCCGGTCCCGGTAGCGTTTACGCTGGGAAAGCTGTTGTGGGTTAAGCAGCATGAATCTGCACATTACGAACGCATCGACAAAGTGATGCTGCCACATGACTATCTCAATTATTTCCTCACCGGGATATTCCGCACCGAGCCGGGTGATGCCTCCGGAACGGGCTATTTCGATACCCGGCTGAAAACCTGGCGTACTTCGGTCCTGGAACTGATAGACCCCGGCCTGATTACTAAGCTACCCGAAATCATTGCTTCCCATCAGGCACAGGGCTTACTTCGTGCTGAGGCTGCCGCGTATCTGGGGCTTTCAACCGGCATAGTGGTGTCCAGTGGCGGCGGCGATAACATGATGTCAGCGATCGGCACAGGCAATATCGCGCCCGGCCAGGTGACGATGAGTCTGGGCACCTCAGGGACCTTATCCACCTGCCAGCCCGAACAGATCGATTGCAGCGGATTTGAGGATATCAATACCTTCTGTTCCTCGACCGGAGCCTGGTTGCCGCTTATCAGCACGATGAACGTGACCAACGCCATCAATAGCTACAGACAGTTGATGGATATCGACATTAAAGATTTCGACAACTACCTGATGGCGAGTAAACCCGGAGCGGAAGGGCTGTTTTCGTTTCCGTGGCTGAACGGTGCACGATTGCCTAATCTGCCCGGTGCGCGTGGAGAAATCTCGGGGATCACCATGGCGAACTTTACCAAACCGCATCTGATACGCTCAGTGGTCGAAGGGGTGACGTTTAATCTCTGCAAAGGCATTGAAATTTTCAATGCCAGAGGGCTGGTATTCGACAGTGTGAGTATTATTGGTGGCGGCGCAAACAGCAGAGCCTGGTGCGGAATGATTGCCGATATTACCGGGCTCACCGTAACCAGACCGGCCGTACCAGACGCGGCGGCACTGGGTGCAGCCATTCAGGCGCACTGGTGTTATCGCAACAGTACGTCTCATGCTGAAACGGTTCCCCTGTCAGAGCTGCTACCTGAATGGCTTACCTCTGAACAGGGTGAGACGATTGCGCCTGATCCTGTTATTAGCGAGCAATACCGGCAGATCTGTCAGGACTATCACGCTGAGGTGGATCGACTCAAAGCCCGCTATCTGAATGAAACTACTCACTGAGTAGGTAGACGGCAGGCAGCGCCATCATGCCACAATCACCTTCTTACCCTTTTTCCTCAGTTCTGCCAGCGCCTCAGCAGGCGCATCCACATCGGTGATCACCGTATGAATTTTGTCGAGCGCAAGGACCTGATTAAATCCTTTACGGCCGAATTTGGAGGAGTCTGTCAGGACAATCACCTGTCTTGAGGCGGCTGCCATCACAGCGCTGACAGCAAACCCTTCGTTAAAGGTCGTGATCCCGTTTTCGACGTCTAATCCATCCGCCCCCACGAACATCAGATTGGCTGACACGTCGCGTAATGCCAGTTCGGCAATACTGCCGTGCAGCGAGGCGGTTTTATGGCGCACGGTGCCACCACATACCACCAGAATGATGTCTTTGTTGTTAGACAAGATGGTGGCAGCGGGCAGGCTGTTGGTGATCACTGTGATGTTTTGCCTCTCGGCCAAGGCTTCGGCTAACAGCTTCGTGGTGCTGCCGCTGTCGAGAATCACGGTATCCCCTTCTTTCACCAGTTTGGCAGCCTCTTGAGCAATGCGCTGTTTGGGATCAGCGGCAAGCTGATAACGTTCATTGAGACTCACTTCAGTGTGGGCGGCGTTGGCGTCGTTAGCCGAAGCCTCAATGCTGGCTGCACCGCCGTGAAACCGGGTGACCAGTCCCCGCTCTTCCAGCAGCCGGATATCTGCCCGCACCGTGACTTCCGTAACGCCTAATTCGGCAGAGATGTCTGTCACCAGCCGGCTACCGGTGCTGTTGACCATATCAACAATCCTGTTTCTGCGTTCAAACGCGTTCATAAACCATCCTCTTAGCTGAAGGTTAATCGTAAAACGAAAGGATAAGAAAGTAAAACGGCAATACTGAAAGTAGGAGGGTTAATGGTAGCCTCATGCGCACAAGGTAAATTAACTTAATGTTATATAACGAAAATATTTTAATGGAGCTTTCGTTTTACATGCTGGACGCAAGGATTGAAAACGAAAAATAAAGAAACAATGCGAAAATAAATAGATCATGATCACATAAACAAAAGAAAGGAATTGTACTAAAAACGAAAGATTGTGATGTTATTAAGCATACTTTCGGAGGACAAATGAAAAATATTATTCAGCAGCACAAAGACGGTCTTGATTGCGGTATCTGCTCAGTCTGTTCCGCGCATCCACTGGTTATTGAAGCCGCATTGCGTTTCGATTTGCACACCAATCGTCAGGTGCTGATTGAGGCGACATCAAATCAGGTCAATCAGTTTGGTGGATACACCGGCATGCAACCAGAGGGTTTTCGCGATTACGTTCTGGATATCGCCGCACGTGTCGGCTTCCCAGCAGAGCGTCTGATCCTCGGTGGCGATCATCTCGGTCCCAATGTCTGGCAGGGTGAGCCTGCAGAACAGGCGATGGAAAAATCCCGCGTGCTGATTGCCGCATACGTGAAAGCTGGTTTCAGCAAAATTCATCTCGATGCCTCCATGTCCTGCGCGGGAGATCCGGTTCCCTTGCCACCGGAAGTCGTGGCTGAGCGCGCCGCCGAACTGTGCCGCGTAGCCGAAGAAACTGCGACGGACGTTCAGAAAGCTGTGCTGACCTACATCATTGGTACTGAAGTCCCCGTACCGGGCGGCGAAGCACACGCCATCAACGAGGTACACGTCACCCGTCCGGAAGATGCAGCACATACGCTGGCCGTACATCACAAAGCGTTTCGTGCCACTGGTCTGGATGACGCGATTGGCCGCATCATCGGGCTGGTGGTGCAACCAGGCGTGGAGTTCGATCACAGCAGCGTGATTCACTACGCACCCGCCGAAGCACGTGAACTCAGCAAATATATTGAATCAACGCCCGTGGTGTATGAAGCACACTCGACCGACTATCAGACCCGGACTGCGTATCGTGCGCTGGTAAAAGATCACTTCGCCATCCTGAAAGTGGGGCCGGCGCTGACGTTTGCGCTGCGCGAAGCCATCTTTGCGCTGGCCGAAATCGAAAAAACGCTGATTGCCCCCGAAAAGCAGAGCCAGATCCTCGCGGTGATCGATCAGGTGATGCTCAACGAGCCTGGCTACTGGAAAAAATATTACCGTCCGGCGTTTTCCGACTCGCTGGTGGATATCCATTACAGCCTTTCAGATCGCATCCGCTATTACTGGCCAAATGCGCGCATCGTGAGTGCCTTCGACGCGCTGGTCGCCAACCTGAACGCCGTTGATTTACCGCTGGGTCTGCTGAGCCAGTATCTGCCTAAGCAGTTCGACCGCGTTCTGAGCGGTACCATCAGCGCCGATCCCCACACCCTCATCATCGACAAGATTCAGGACGTCCTGCGCGACTACGCCTTTGGATGTGAACCTGAACTGAACCTGCAAAAAGAGGTAAGCCATGCATAACTACCGCCTTATCGTCTCATCCGGCCTGAGCTTTGTGGATGCCAAAGAGGCGCTGAATCATATCGGCCAGAAAATGGTGCGCGACGGCATCTGTCGAGACAGCTATCCGGCTGCGCTGCATGAACGCGAAGCCGCCTACCCGACCGGCATCGCGCTGGACGGACATGCCGTTGCCATTCCGCACTGCGATGCGTCACACGCTATCGAGCCCGCTATTTATCTGATACGCCCGGCATCCCCGGTGCAGTTTCAGCAGGCCGATGATGACGGAATGATTGGGGCCGAGCTCATCATCGCGCTGGTTGTGACGCACCCTGAGCAGCAACTGAACCTGCTGAAGTCACTGTTTGGCCAGCTGCAGCAACCCGAATTTATCGAAAGTCTGCTAAGCGCGCCTGAGAGCGAACTGGCTGACTGCTTTACCCACCGCCTGCTTGCACCGGCGGCCTGATAACAACATCTGACCCTGCACCCGGAGAATAAGAATGAAACGTAAAGTGATCGTTGCCTGTGGCGGCGCCGTCGCCACCTCAACCATGGCGGCAGAAGAAATCAAAGATCTCTGCGAAGAGAACAGCATTACCGTCGAAATCGTACAGTGCCGCGTTAACGAGATCGAAACCTACATGGATGGTGTGGACCTGATTTGTACTACGGCCCGCGTTGACCGTCAGTTTGGTGATATCCCGGTGGTGCACGGCATGCCGTTCATCTCAGGCGTGGGTATTAATGCGCTGCGGGAAAAAATCCTGACCGTTCTGCAGGGGTAATCCTATGTTTACTGAAATCATGCGTTACATCCTCGATCTCGGTCCGACAGTGATGCTGCCGATCGTGATCATCATTTTCTCCGTCTGCCTCGGGATGAAAGTGGGCGATGCCTTTAAGTCCGGCCTGTTTATCGGTATCGGCTTTGTTGGTATTGGCCTGGTGATTGGCCTGATGCTTGACTCCATCGGGCCTGCCGCCAAAGCCATGGCGGCTAACTTCGAAATCGGACTTGATGTGGTCGATGTGGGCTGGCCGGGATCGTCGCCGATGACCTGGGCGTCACAGATTGCGCTGGTCGCCATTCCGATTGCGATTGCGGTGAACATTCTGATGCTGGTCACCCGCATGACGCGCGTGGTGAACGTGGATATCTGGAACATCTGGCACATGACGTTCACCGGCGCGATGCTGCATCTGGCGACGGGTTCTTACTGGCTGGGTATTCTGGGCGTGGTGCTGCATGCGGCCTTCGCGTACAAACTGGGCGACTGGTTTGCGCGCGATACCAAAAACTATTTCGATCTTGACGGGATCGCCGTTCCGCACGGTTCCTCTGCCTATATGGGGCCGGTGGCAGTCTTGGTGGACGTTATCATTGATAAAATCCCGGGTCTGAAGCGTATTCACTTCAGTGCGGATGATGTGCAGAAGCGCTTCGGTGCCTTTGGTGAGCCGGTAACTGTCGGCTTCATTATGGGGATCGTGATCGGCCTGCTGGCAGGCTACGACGCCAAGGGCGTATTGCAACTTGCCGTGAAGACGGCGGCGGTTATGTTGCTGATGCCAAGGGTGATCAAACCTATCATGGATGGCCTTAACCCGATTGCTAAACAGGCCCGCAAGCGCCTGCAGGCAAAATTTGGTGGTCGGGAGTTTCTGATTGGCCTCGATCCGGCGCTGCTGCTGGGCCATACCTCAGTGGTCTCCGCCAGCCTCATCTTTATTCCACTGACGATCCTGATTGCCGTGTTCGTGCCGGGTAACCGCGTGCTGCCGTTCGGCGACCTCGCCACCATTGGTTTCTTCGTGGCCATGGCCGTTGCCGTACACCAGGGCAACCTGTTCCGCACCCTGATCTCCGGCATCATCATCATGGGCATGACGCTGTGGATTGCCACTCAGACTATCGGGCTGCATACCCAGCTTGCCGCCAACGCCGGCGCGCTGAAAGCGGGCGGCCAGGTTGCTTCAATGGACCAGGGCGGTTCACCGGTGACTTACCTGCTGATTCAGTTCCTGACCTGGCAGAACGTCACCGCGCTGGTGGTGATTGGCACCGTTTATCTGCTGGGCGTGGCGTTGACCTGGCGCAGAGCGCGTCAGGCTATGCAGACCCAGCCTGAGCCGGATAACACCCTTTCCCAGAGTAATTCTTTAGCGAAATAACCTACGGGGGGGCAGGTCCCCCGTTCTTCCCGGAGTTTACCCCATGAAATCTGTCGTGATACACGCCGGAGGCAGCGTTACGGTTGAAGAACAGCCGTTGCCTCAGATTGAAGCCGGTGATGATGTACTGGTGCAGGTTATCTGCTCCGGACTCTGCGGTTCAGATATTCCGCGCATCTTTCACGAAGGAGCCCATTTCTACCCGATCACGCTTGGACACGAGTTCTGCGGCCGCGTGACCGAAACCGGTGCTGGCGTGAGTGACTTAAAAGCAGGTGACCTGGTTTCCTGCGTGCCGCTTCAACCCTGTTTTGACTGCGAAGAGTGCAGCCGTCAGCTGTGGTCTCAGTGCCGCAACTACAGTTTTATTGGTTCAAGAAGCAACGGTGGCAACCGCGAATTTATCGTGGTCCCGCGACAGAACCTGTTTCGCCTGCCAGCCTGCACCTCGCCTGTCGAAGGCGCTTTTTTTGAGCCGATGACGGTCAGCCTGCATACCATCGAGCTGGCGGGCGGCTGCCGCGATAAAGAAGTGATTATTGTTGGGGCGGGCACCATTGGCTGCTGGCGATGCAGTGCGCCAAAGCGCTGGGCGCCCGCTCGGTGACCGCCATTGATATCAATCCGGAGCGCCTGGCGCTGTCAAAGCAACTGGGCGCGGACTTTGTGTTCAACAGCGCGGAAATGACGGCAGATGACATCCGTTACGAGATGAATAACCGACGTTTCGACCAGCTCATTCTGGAAACGGCAGGTGCGCCGCAGACCGTTGAGCTCAGCATTCAGATTGCAGGCCCGCAGGCTCAGGTGGGTCTGATTGGCACACTCCATAAAGACCTGAACCTGAGCAGCGCCACATTCGGTCAGATTCTGCGCAAGGAACTGAAGGTGCTGGGCAGCTGGATGAACTACTCCGGTGCGTGGCCCGGCGTGGAATGGGCACAGGCGACTCAGCTATTTGAAGCCGGAAAGATCGATCTCTCCGCACTCATCGCCGTGCAGGGTGACGCTGAGCAATATGCTGGCGCGGTGACCGAGCTGAACGGTAAACCCATGAGCGGCAAAATCATGCTCGACTTCTCAACTCATGTCGGAGGACCGGCCTAATGTATCTCGTCTCTAATCGCGCCATGCTTGTTAAGGCGCAACAGGGCGGTTATGCCGTGCCTGCGTTTAACGTACATAACCTCGAAACCGTGCAGGTGATTGCGGAAACGGCAGCGGAACTGGGATCGCCCGTGATTATGGCAGGCACCACGGGCACCTATAAATATGCCGGACTGGGTTATCTGGTGGCTATCTGTGAACAGGCGGCACAGAAGTACGATTTACCCATCGCGCTGCATCTCGATCATCATGAAGATCTGTCTGATATTGAGGCTAAAGTGAAGGCGGGTGTGCGCTCTGTAATGATTGATGCCTCGCACTTCGCCTTTGAGCAGAATATTGAGAAAGTGGTGCAGGCCGTACGCCTCTGCCATCGCTACGATGCCAGCGTTGAGGCTGAGCTGGGACGCCTCGGGGGTCAGGAAGACGACATCGTGGTGGATGAAAAAGATAGCTTCTTTACCGATCCCCTCAAGGCAGCAGAATACGTGCAGCGCACCGGCATTGATTCTCTCGCCGTCGCCATCGGCTCGGCGCACGGCATGTATCAGGGGGAACCAAAGCTGGATTTTGCACGCCTGGCGCAAATTCGCGAGCGTGTGGATATTCCGCTGGTGCTGCACGGCGCATCGGGCATCCCAGAAACGATGCTGCGGCAGTCTATTGAACTGGGTATCTGCAAAGTGAATGTGGCGACAGAACTTAAAATCGCCTTCTCCGATGCGGTAAAAGCGTTTTTCGGAGAGCACCCGCACGCCAACGATCCGCGCGAGTATATGGAGCCGGGCAAGCGGGCAATGAAGCACGTGGTGCAGGAGAAAATTCGCATGTGCGGTAGTGAAGGTAAGCTCAGGTAGCAGGGTACAGAAAATGGATATCGCATCGGTAAAGTCACTGAGCCGGTTCTATTACTCTCTTCTGGTGTCGGTGAGGATGTTTCGCAAAGAAGGGAACAACTTCACTCTCAAGGGGAGAAAGAGGCATATCAGCGGCTGGCTTAACCAGGCCAAAAACAGGAAACTTTTTAGCAGAGTAGTTTTCCAGGATATCGAATGGCTGATGATACAAAATCAAAAGTTACATCCAGATGTGATGGAAAGGCAGCTATTAAAAATTTACCGCACGTCGCGCTTCATTTGTCTGACGGCGGGTGTCAGAACTTTTAAATACATCATGAATGAGTAATCTTGTAGCAGAAATAGCCTGCACTCGGGTGTAGGCATTTCTGTATCAGCAGATTCAGCACATGAGGTGTTAAGCAATAAGGCTGATGATTCTCCGCCGAAAGACAGCCTGGACAATCGTTAAGGAAGTCCGTAGGGGTTATCAACGATTTTTGTGAATGTTTGGGAAGGTAAGATTTCGTTTGACCATTCCATATGCAAAGCTGGTATCCAGAGAAGCGATGCCGGGTACTGAATGTAACTTTTTCCTGACAAATCCTTCGTAGCTGCTTAATTCTTCAACGAGTATCTTGAGCAGATAGTCATCGCTCCCGGTCATCAAATAACATTCCATCACTTCATCCAGCAGCCCTATTGCTTTCTCGAATTCATCAACGATCTCTCGGCTGTGAGAAATGAGACGTATCCGCACAAATGCCGTTACCCCAAGCCCATACGCTTTCTCATCGATGATTGCCGTATAGCCAGTAATCATCTTCTGCTCTTCAAGGTTTTTTAACCGCCTTAGGCAGGGAGATGGCGACAGATTGACTCTTTCAGCCAGTTCCTGATTGGTCAACCGGCCATCTTTCTGAAGCTCGGCGATGATAAGTCTGTCTCTTGAATCCATACGTCCTCATGCTGGCATAAAATTGCTCATTTGAACGATAAAGTTATCATAAATGGCAATTAATGCCCTGAGCTAAGTGATAAATTTTAACTATTGGCTTTCTTCATTTGTAAGTAGAACCAAGTGGAAATGCCAGAGCATCGAAACATCAAAGTATTACATCCAGGTTTTAAATCGAGGTGGTCAAATGTTCAAATCTTTACCCCCTGCTGCAAGGGATACGCTGTGGGATATAACAGAACGATTCGCTATTGATCATCGTCCTGGAAAATTGGATCTAATCCTGGGTATGTACCGTGATGAAACTGGCTTAACACCTGTACTGGAAGCGGTGAAACAGGCTGAAAGAAAACTTGCAGAAAATGCTGCTCCAAAAACTTACAAGACAATGGCCGGTAACAAAGCGTTTTGTGATGGCATGGCAAAAATTTTACTCGGTTCAGGCAACCCGAGACTAAAAGAGCTGGTAGCAACACAATCAGTCGGTGGTGCAGGTGCGTTGAGGATGCTTGCTGAGCTGGTCGCTGCTGCGAACCCGTGTGCTACGGTATGGACTTCCGACCCGGGGTATGTCAATCACCGCCCTTTAATGGCTTCAGGTGGGCTTAGAGTTGATATTTATCCATGGAAAGCAAATGTGCAAGGGTTGGACCTGGCCGCACTTTTCTCTGGATTGAACAATACAGTGCCAGGCGATGTACTTCTCATCCAGGGCTGCTGCCATAACCCTGCAGGCATCGACCCTTCATTCAGTCAATGGGAAGAGATCGCTGATTTTTGCTTAAACAAGCAATTAATCCCGATTATTGATATGGCCTATCATGGGTTGGGTGAGGGAATGGACACAGATGCTGCAGGCTTGCGGTTAATGGTTCAGAAACTCGAAACAGTTTTGATTGCAGCCACCTGCTCAAAAAACATGGGACTGTACTGCGAGCGTGTGGGCGTCGCCTATGTCGTCACTGCCGAAACTCATTCCCTACCTCTCATTAGAAAAACGTTTGAACAAAGTGCCCGCCGCACTTATTCAATGCCGCCGGAACATGGCGCAGCTATAGCGGCCGAATTGTTCTCTTCTCCCACTGAATGGTTAGCTGAACTCGATGTGATGCGTCAGCGTATTCAGTCTGTAAGGACCACGCTGGCCCAAGCCCTTTTAGAGGTTGGTCTGAACGGATTTGCAGGAATTCATCAGCATAGCGGAATGTTTTCTCTCCTTCCTTTGAGTCAGCAGCAGATGGAACAGCTTAGAACCGAATACGCAATTTATGGCACTGATGAAGGCCGGATTAACATCGCAGGGCTTACGGAGCAGTCAGCGCGCTATGTGGCTAAGGCTATTTTAGCCGTAACACAACGAAGTGAAGTTCCAGGTACTACGCAAGATAACTGAACAGTTCTCCGCATGACACGTGCTGTCTGCTTAACCGAAAATTTTGGTTCTATCAAATGACGTCAAAAAACAACGCTACCGGCATTGAAAACGATATGAAAAATGAAAAACAAATGAACGGTGCAGAGTCGCTGCTGCGAACGCTGGTTAATACAGGAGTAGAAGTCTGCTTCGCAAACCCAGGTACTTCAGAAATGCACTTTGTCAGTGCACTGGACCGCGTGGAGGGTATGCGGCCAATCCTCGGTTTGTTTGAAGGGGTGGTAACCGGCGCGGCTGATGGCTATGCACGCATGACCGGTAAACCGGCCGCAACGCTTCTGCACCTAGGGCCGGGAATGGGTAATGGGCTAGCGTGTTTGCATAACGCCCGCAAGGCAGGGTCACCTGTGATTAATATCATTGGCGATCATGCTACTCATCACCGGCGTTTTGAGGCGCCGCTGACTTCGGAGGTTGAGACTTTTGCCCGGACGGTCTCTCACTGGGTCCGTACCACACGCGATGCTCGTAGTGTAGCAGCAGATACTGCGCTGGCCGTTCAGGCGGCGAGGGCGCATCCCGGACAGATTGCCAGTTTAATACTACCTGCGGATGCTGCCTGGGACGCTGCAGAACGCCCTGCGCAGAAGCTACCTGAAGCCCCTCGTGCGCAGGTAAGTGATGAGGCGATTTCGCAAGTTGCGGCAATCCTTAAGAGTAAAAAAGTCGCTATTATGTTGCGCGGCGATGTATTGGAAGATGAAGGACTTATAGCAGCAGGACGTATCGCGTCGCTTACAGGCGCCCGACTGGTTTGTGACACGTACACGCCTAAAATTCAAAAAGGGGCGGGTCGTGTTAAAGTGGAACGATTACCTTATCGGCCAACACCGGCAATAGAATTCCTTAAAGGAATTGAAATGATGGTCCTTGTTGGAACTCAACCTCCTGTAGCTTTCTTCGCCTATCCCGGACTGCCTAATGAGTTGACTCCAGCAGGATGCGGTGTCATGACACTTTCATTCCCTCATGAAGATGGAACTTCCGCACTTATAGCACTGGCTGACTACATTGGGGCTCCCCCGACACCAACGTTAGTGCGGGATAGCCTTCCTAAGTTCAGCCTTGGCCTGAATGCACTGACGAGTGCTGAAGTGGGCAGAATTGTGGCAGACAATTTGCCAGTAAACGCCATCATCTGCGATGAAAGCATTACGGCTAGCGCGGGGCATTTTGCAATATTCGACTGTGCCGCACCGAGTGACTATTTGCAAACAACAGGGGGTGCCATTGGACATGGTCTTCCAATGGCAGTGGGGGCATCTGTAGCTTGCCCCGACAGAAAGGTCATTGTGCTGGAGGGTGATGGTAGCGCAATGTATACAATTCAGTCTCTCTGGACAATGGCCAAGGAGCAGCTGGACGTTACAGTTGTCATCTATGCTAATAATACCTACGCAATTTTACGTGATGAACTCATCAATGTTGGAGCTACAGAGGGGCCGCAAGCCTCAGCTGTTTTTGACATTAATGGGCCTGTCATTGATTGGGTGCGTATGGCAAACAGCATGGGGGTTGAAGCTGCAGTGGCCAGCACCCCGAGCCAGTTTTCAGACATCTTTAAATCTGCAATGAAGTATAACGGTCCCTTCCTCATTGCAGCTTCCGTATAACTTTTATCATCTATCTTGCGTACAACCGGGGTAAAATCCGGTTATTACTCAACACTCATCAATAATTAGTGGTTTCACAACATATTAATCAAAGATGTCATGCAGAAAGTTTTAAGTTAATGGCATCGGGAGAGGACATTTAGATGAGGAATTTTTCTCTGGTACTGACTATCCCGACAGTCATGGTTGCCTTTGCCGCAAATTCACTTCTGTGCAAAATAGCGTTAAAGGGGGGCCATATTGATGCTGTAACGTTTAGCAATCTTCGCCTAATCAGCGGGGCTCTAATTTTGCTTCCCTTTACGTTCAAATCAGTTCTATTTAAAATAACCAAAAACACTCTGCTTAACAGCTTGTATCTTATGGGATATGCAGTTTTTTTCTCAATAGCTTATGTAAAGCTCGATGCGGGAGCAGGGGCTCTAATACTATTCGGATCTGTCCAACTAACTATGGTCCTTTACGGTGTTAGATGCGGCGAACGTATGGGAACGACTCGTATCATCGGCGTTATTGTGGCATTACTCGGTTTGTTAATTTTACTTCTTCCAGGCTCGAAATCTCCACCTGTCAGCAGCGCATTACTCATGCTTCTCTCTGGGATCTGCTGGGCTGCATATACAATTGCTGGCAAAAAAACATTGAATCCCGGGCTTACAACGTCTCAGAATTTCATTCTAGCGGTTCCAATGGCGCTTGGAATTTCATTTTTCTTTAGCGAAGATTTACACATGGACAGTGTTGGAGTGACACTGTCAATATTATCAGGGGCAGCAGCCTCAGCTGCAGCTTATGTAATTTGGTACTCATTGTTACCAAATCTCGACTCTGTCACTGCGAGCACTTTACAACTGAGTGTGCCTTGCCTGGCAATGTTGGGGGGTGCATTTTTCCTTAATGAGTCATTAGACGTTCGCAAAATGACTTCAACCTTGGTTGTACTGATTGGTATTCTTTTGGTTATTCGTTCCAAACCTGCAACTATTAATTGAATCTGAAGCGATAAAACATAGTTCATTGTGAATAGCTCAGCATTTGAAGTTGTTCTCTCTAGATTGGCAGTACGGCATTCTTAAATATGCTGCGGTATGCGGATGTTATGTTTAAAATTTATATTAGTTAGTAATTTAAAGGTGATACTAAGGGTTGAATCGATTGATGATGATTTGCTGTCCGCAGCATTTCATATTAAATGCTTTGCTTTTAAAGATAATAAATAAAAATATCCTATATATAGGGGCCAAGCCCCTATAATAAAGTATTAAACTTTAATCTAAGAATTATGGATATATGCCACGCTCTTTGCGCGCGATCAAAATGCGCTCGCAGCCAACGGCATAGGCTGCTGTACGTAGTGTCACACCTAATGATTCGGCTTTCTGCCACACGGCTTCAAATGCCTGTGACATAATCATATCCAGACGAGAATTGATCTCATCCTCCCCCCAGAAATAGCTGGAAAAATCCTGTACCCACTCAAAATAACTGACTGTTACGCCACCGGCGTTGCACAGTACATCTGGCACTATGGTCACTCCACGCTGGCGCAGAATATCGTCAGCTTCCGGCAGTGTAGGGCCGTTAGCGCCTTCAAGGACTAATTTACAGGTGAGTTTATGTGCACGCTCAGCAGTGATTTGTCCTTCCAGTGCCGCGGGGATCAGAATGTCGAAATCCTTAAGCCAAAAGTCTTCGCTAGAGATGACTCTTGCGCCAGGGAAACCGGCAATAGCACCGTGCTTTTGCTGCCAGCTCTGTAAAGCGGGAATATCAATGCCTTCATTATTCCAAAGCGTGGTGCTGTGATCCTGCACGGCAACGATATGTGCACCAGCTTCCTGGAACAACCCTACCGCCACACTGCCAACGTTACCAAATCCCTGAACGGCAACTCGGCTGCGTTCGACCGTAAGCCCGATGTTCTTGGCCGCAGCGCGTCCGGTAACAAAAACGCCACGCCCCGTGGCCGTAACGCGTCCTAAGGACCCACCCAGATGAACCGGTTTTCCCGTAACCACACCAGTACTGGTTGCACCTGCATTCATCGACCACGTATCCATGATCCAGGCCATGACCTGTGCATTTGTACCCACATCAGGCGCCGGGATATCGCGCTGCGGCCCGATAATATTGCCAATTTCACTGGTATAGCGACGCGTCAGGCGTTCCAGTTCTTTGATGGAGAGTTCACGAGGATCGACACGAATGCCGCCTTTAGCACCGCCAAACGGCAGGTTAATCACAGCACATTTAACGGTCATCCAGGCCGACAGCGCCATAACTTCTTCAAGGTTGACGTCGGGATGATAACGAATGCCACCTTTGCCCGGTCCACGGGACAGGTTGTGTTGTACGCGAAAACCTTCGAAGTGGCGCACCGTGCCATCATCCATCTCAAGCGGGATATCAACAATAAACGCGCGCTTAGGGTGGCGTAAAGTATCGGCCCAGCGAGAGAGATCGCCCAAATAGGGCATGACACGATCAACCTGAGCTAAATAGGTCGCCCATGGTGAATGTGGATCTTCAGATACGTAAGAAAGTGGTTTGCTCATTTATTCATTTTCCGTATGCAGATGACATTGGATAACATTCTGCTGAGCGCCAAGGATTAGTGAAATAAATAGACTGCATTGATTTCATCTCAGCAGGTGTTGCAGGGACATAGATGGCGTTTATAAATAAAAGTGCTCGCCCTGAAATGGGAGCGTACTGAATATTACGATTAAACGCTGGAGTAATCAGGGCGAGCTAAATTTAAATTCCATATACATTAATGCCTGGGCGAAAATGGTCCAGGAAAATCCTTATCACCACGACACAGGATAAACTGGCTTTGTCCAGAAGCCAGTTCGGGCTGCTGACCAGGCAGCCCATCTGATCAAGCCTGACTAGGCTTATCCCACAGATTCAGTTCCTGACCAATGCCGCGCTCGCGGGCGGTTTGCATCAGTTCGTAACCCCAGCTGATATCGAACACCGACATACCGCAGGCAATGAAAATAACGCGCTCACTTTTGTTAACACGACCCGGTTTTTGATCGTTAACCACATCACCCACACCCGATTGTTTATATCCACCGACTGGCATTTCGGCAGGCGATTCACCCCATCCGTTGATCCCGCAAATACCTGCTTCCAACTGGTGAATAGTGCGATGCGCGCGTGCGAGATCTTTAGTGCAAATCCCTGCAACCAAACCAAACTCTTTATCATTAGCTCGGCGGATGACTTCATCTTCTGTTTCATAGGTCAGAATGCTCATGACCGGGCCAAAGATCTCCTCCCGAACGATAGTCATATCGTTGGTACAATTGGTGAATAAAGTGGGAGCAACATAAGCGCCTTTACTGAACTCACCTTCGATTATGCGCTTGCCTCCAGCCAGGAATGTCGCCCCTTCTTCAATACCCTTTTGGATATATCCCAGCACGCTTTCCATATGCGGGAAGCTGGTCACACGTGCGGTTGATGATGCCATGGGCGTCTTCTGGATGGGTGATCCACGTTATAAAACCCCACCTCCAGGACGTAACCGTCCTCAGGCGGGTCTGCCTTATGGTCAGGACGTTAATACTGGCTGGGTGTCTAACATTGGTGTTATTTGTAAGCAGCCGCCATTTGGCATGATTAAAGCTATTGATCTGGCTACCGGCAAAACGTTGTGGGATCGTCCGCTGGGTACTGCGGAACGCAACGGGCCGTGGGTACTTCACTCTATGCTGCCACTGCAAATCGGATTGCCAAACAACGGTGGTGTCTTGACCACTCAAAGTGGCCTGGCCTTTGTCGGTGCAACAACGGATGACTATCTGCGCGCGATTGACGTTAAGACGGGTAAAACGCTGTGGAAAGATGAATTACCCGCTGGCGGCCAGGCAACTCCAATGACCTATGAAGTCAATGGTCAGCAGTTCCTGATTATCATGGCTGGTGGACATCATGGAATGATGACCCCTGAAGGCGATGAAGTGATCGCATACGCATTACCTAACAAAGCCTAATTAAAGCAGGCGGCAGCAAATGTCGCCTGCTTTTAACAGAGTTTTACAACTTCCTTTCTTCTCTTGAATCCCTCGCCCTCGTTGGTTTTGACCACTTCTCCAACAACTTAAAGCTTGTGAGGTTGATCACATCCAGTTGACAGGCAAAACCTACATACCTAGATTAAATAGGTATTAAGGAATGCTGATTTCAGGAGTGAATGTGAAGAAGGAAGATCGCGTACCATTCTGGTTACGTTTAACCCCGGTCAGGCCAGAGGAAGTTCAGGCATTAATCTGGTGCATGACCTACATTTTTTGCGTGCTGTCAGCGTATTACGTTCTCAGACCGATTCGTGACACCTTTGGTATAGATGGTGGCTTGCATAATCTGCAATGGCTATTCACCGCAACATTACTGGCCATTTTGGCGCTGAATATTCCCTTTGCTGCACTCTCTCGTAAATTTCCGCGTAAACGTTTTATCCCGCTGGTCTATCGGTTTTTTATTAGCCATCTGCTTATCTTTGCGGTTTTAAAATTCACGCTGGCTGCCTCACAGCAGGTGTGGTTGGGGCGCGTATTCTTTGTGTGGCTCTCAGTGTTTAATCTTTACGTGGTTTCAGTATTCTGGTCGCTGGTATCGGATATTTTTTCGCGGGAACGCGCGACTCGCTTGTTTGCCATGATGGCAGCAGGGGCAACACTCGGCGCCATTATTGGTTCTGCCACCACGGCACTGTTAGCACAGCATCTCAATACCTATGGCCTGTTTGTTCTGGCGGCACTTCTGCTTGAGTGCGCCGTAGCGTGCGTGCATCGTCTCAACGGTTTCACGCATCTCGCTGAGCCAGGTGAAGCTCAGGAGCAACAAAACCGGCCGTTAGGTGGAGGGACTTTCTCAGGTATAGCCCGTATTTTTACTTCGCCTTATCTACTCAACATCTGTCTTTATATGCTGTTTTATTCCATTACCTCAACATTGATCTATTTCCGCCAGGCAGACCTGGTGCGTCATTTATTTCAAACAGATAGCGACCGCACCGCGTTTTTTGCCACGACCGACCTGATCGTTAATGTACTAACGCTGCTCACTCAACTGTTCATTACCAGCCGCGTCATGTCGCGCTATGGTACTCGCTGGGTACTTTCGTTGCTGCCCGTTATCACTGTGCTGGGCTTCGCGAGTCTGGCTTACTGGCCATTGTTATGGTCAGTGGTTATCTTTTCTATTTTACGCCGCGTGAGTAATTTTGCGTTCGCACGGCCCGCGCGTGAGGTGCTTTTCACCGTGCTGAACCGTGAAGACAAATACAAAGCTAAAAATGTCATTGATACGGCGGTTTATCGTGCCGGTGATCAGGTTGGCGCCTGGAGTTGGGCAATGATGAGCGCAGCAGGGCTAACCGGCAGCCTGTTGGCAAGTTTCGCAATACCGCTTTCACTGGCCTGGCTATTCAATAGCCAATGGTTAGGGCGTCGTCAAAATAAACTGGATGAACATCGCTTTGAACAGCACGGAGGAAAACTCAATGAAAACAGTCACTATTGATGGTCACAACATTGCGCCGATTGGTATGGGAAGCTGGCATTTGGGACAGGGACGTCACAGTGAGACTTCGGAGATCAATGCATTACGCGCGGGCATTGATGCCGGAATGCAGCTCATTGATACGGCTGAAATGTACGGCAGTGGTCGTTCAGAAACGCTGATTGGTAAAGCGCTGCATGGCGTACGAGACAAAGTTTATCTGGTTTCAAAGATCTATCCGTACCATGCCAACCGGCTGCTTATGGAGCGAAGCTGTGAAGCCACGCTAAAACGCTTGAACACAGAATGCCTCGACCTGTACCTCTTGCACTGGCGTTTTAGCAGCATCTTGACGGAGGTAGTGCCGGGTTTTGAAAAGCTAAAACAACAGGGAAAGATCAAAGCCTGGGGCGTCTCGAACTTTGATGTTAAGGACATGGAAGATTTGTTTGCCATCGAGCACGGCGATCAGTGTGCAACTAACCAGATTTTCTATAATCCCGCCAGTCGTGGCGTAGAGTTTGATCTCATTCCATGGTGCCAGCAACACCAAATGCCGATGATGGCTTACTCCCCTTTAGGCGGGGAGGGGGCTTCGCTGCTGCGTCATCCGTTGATCACTCAACTGGCAGCAAAATACCAAACGGGTCCATCTACAATATTGCTGGCTTGGGCGATTCGTAATGGCAACATGATTGCCATTCCTGAGTCAGGTGAAGCCGCACATATACGTGAGAATGCCGCCGCGCTGCATATTGAGCTACAACTATCTGACTTGAAAGTGCTGGATGAAGCGTTCCCAGCGCCGACTCAGAAGATGCCACTTGAAACGCGTTAACAGACTTTAATGTGCTGCTGCGCGTTTCCATAACGCGCACATGCTGCGACTGCGTAATTTCAGGTGGAGCATGCGTATTGAGAGCGCCACAACTGCCGCCAATTCAAACGTGTGGTAGTAAATGGAACTCTCTGCACTGCTGTGAATATTCCAAAGCAGCGCCAGAATCAGCGCACAGGATGCCGTCTGGCAGGCAATCATTGGGGTACAAAGCCAGTGATAGAGGCGTGCGCCTTCTAACTGATTCCTATGAATAGCCATTAATGCAGCCCACGTCAGGCAACCACACAACACTGCAATGATGACGCGGGCCCGCCGTTGTGGTTGGTCAGGCAGGTAAACACCGCAATGATAATGGCGATGATGATGCTCAGGTTGATAAACAGCGTGGCACGCAACTTACGTAGCACCAGCGCCACGGCAAACTCTGCGGCCAGGTGTTGTGGCGAGCCAAAACGCTGTGTTGCTTTCAACGCTGCTATCTCGGGCGTTTCGTTACTGCATTCAATCGCTTCATAAAAATGCTCGCCAATTTCCAGGCAGATGGTGTCGGCGTACTTTTGTTCAAAGCGAAGCTCATGCCACAAATCCTGCAAGTAGCGCTGAGCCGGTTCAGGCAGTTCGAAGAGGATGGACATATTACGGTCTCTGCAGCAATGAGGTAATCGCGCCAGCATAATTATCCCAGGCTTCGCGCTTGTTCAGTAATTCTTGCTGGCCTTCTTTGGTCAGCTGATAAACACGACGCTTACGCTTAGAAGGGGCAATTTCCCATTCAGCGGCGATGATACCGCGTTGCTCCATGCGGTGTAGCAAAGGGTATACCGTTCCTTCCTGGAAGGATAAAACCCCATCTGTTAATTGGTGAATAAGTTCGATCAAGGCATAACCGTGGCATGGCCCACGTTCAAGAGCGGCCAGAATGACCATTTCAATATGGCTTTTGAGGTTATCGTCAGAACTACTTCTCATGCTTATTACCTACTTACAAAGAAAGATACACATCACGTTTATCTTAACTTGACTTCATTACAAACGATACCTAGTTTATCTAGGTATGTGGTCATCAGAATTTATGCGCATTTTTACACCCATTTGTTAATGACGATCTTTTTCAGGGAGAGATATGGTTCACTTCACGCGACGTCACTTTATTCAGCGATCAGCTTTGCTGGCATTGCTATTCCCCTCGTTAGCGGCAAAAGCCTCCGCTCAGTCAGACACAAAGACAGCGCATCACATTCAACAGTGGTTCTTCACATCTGATGATTGGGTTCCTAACCATCCTGAACTACCGGTGATGCACATTGCCGACGCCAGCGACTCGCACCAGACATTGTTAAGTGAACTGGAAAAAACCGGCTGGTCAAAGCAGTGGCAGGGTAAACCCTTTAGCTATCTACATTTCCATAGCCGCACGCACGTTATTTTCGTTGTGACTGCGGGCAGTGGTGAGCTGCGGGTAGGGGGAAATAAGGGCAAAACAGTTCTGGCAAACGTGGGTGACATGATTTTCCTGCCTGCCGGTACTGGGCAGCAACATATCTCCTCCACTCCCGATTTTGCTGTGTCTGCCTGCTATCTGAAAGGCAAAAGCTGGGATGTCTGTCGCTCCGCTATTAATCCTGAAACCTTACAGAAAGTTTCGATGGAAAAACTCAATAAAGGCACTCGTCATTTTTTCAGCCAACAAGGCGCTGTGATTTGATTCAACACCCAGGAGACAAGAAATGAGCAATGGTATCAAATTGGTGATTGCAAAATTTGTGGCCAAACGAGGTCAGGCTGATGCCCTCAATGCCGCCATCACCCGCTGTATTGCTCCCAGTCGCGCTGAGCCGGGCTGTATTCATTATGACTTGTACACGAGTCAGGAAGATGAAAATACCTTTCTAATCCATGAAAAATGGCAGGGCGATGAAGCCATAGCGTTTCATTTCATCCAGCCCCATTTCAAACAGTTGCTCGCGGAAACCCAACCTCTGGTCGCCGGTGAACCCGAAATAAAAAGCGTTGATATTTAAGTGACTAAAAAGGAAATTTCAATGATCTCATATCAAAAACTTAGCCTGCTTGCTGGTCTGCTCCTTTGTTCAGCGGGTGCCATGGCCGCGCCCTTCAGCCTGCACGCCAGCGATTTCCACAATACCGGCAAGTTACCTGTCTCTATGGGAGCAGGCGGACAATGTCCTGGAGAGAACATTTCTCCTGCTTTGAGCTGGAAGGATGCGCCTGCAGATACCAAAAGCTTTGTGCTGTTGATTGAAGATCCACAGGGTGCGAATGGCCTCGGCGTCACACATTTCATTGGTTATGGCATCGATGGTAAACGCAATCACTTTGCTCAGCGCGATCTCACACACGTGACGGGATACACGGCTGGAACGAATAGCAAAAATATTCAAGGCTATTTCGGTCCATGCCCACCCGTGAATGCTGATGTTCACAACTACAACTTCACGTTGATCGCCACCGACATTGCGCCGGATGCCTTGCAAAAAGGTCTGACCAAAGAAGCTGTGATGGCGCAACTAAAAGGCCATGCTTTGGCTTCAGCAGGTTTGGTCGGTCAATTCGTTTTTCCGAAAAAATAAGGGAACAGCATGCCAGAGATTATCGTAAATATGGTGAGTGGCCGTACGCCTGAACAGAAAAGAAAACTGCTGGATGGCATTTATAAAGCCGTTAAAGAGAGCTTGCCAGTCAAGGATGAGTACATTGTGGTCTCACTTATCGAAACGCCAAAAGAGAATAAGTCTCGCGGCGGTATCCCTTTTAGCGAAATGTAAGAAGTGGAATAAAGCATGTTGATTTTGATTACCGGAGCAACATCCGGGTTTGGTTGGGACCTGGCGCTGCGCTATGCGCAAAATGGTCATCGTGTTATTGCAACGGGCCGTCGCCAGAACAAATTAGATGAGCTTAAAGCGGTAGGGGGTGACAATATTTATCCCCTGGCGTTAGATGTCAGCGTTGCTGCCGCCGTTAATGACTTTATGGCACAGTTGCCACCGGAATGGCGTGAGATTGACGTGCTGATCAACAATGCTGGTTTGGCATTGGGGCTTGAACCTGCTCAGAACGCCAGCATGGATGACTGGCGCCGCATGATTGATGTGAACATCAATGGCTTGGTGCATATGACGCATGTGGTGCTACCGGGCATGGTTGAGAGAAACCGTGGCCACATTATAAACCTAGGGTCTACTGCGGGTAGCTGGCCATACGCTGGTGGCAACGTATACGGTGCGTCTAAAGCGTTTGTGCATCAGTTTAGCCTCAATCTTCGCACGGACCTGTTTGGTACAGCCGTCCGCGTGACCAACGTTGAGCCGGGTCTGGTGGGGGGCACTGAATTCTCCAACGTGCGTTTTAAAGGTGATGAAGGGCGAGTGGAGCAGACTTATGAGAACACTCAACCGCTGATGCCATCTGATATCACCGAGGCGATTTGGTGGATCAGCAATCTTCCAGCACACGTCAATATCAACACCCTGGAAATGATGCCAGTGTGCCAGTCATATGGCGGGTTGCGTGTCGCTAAAGGTGAATAAAATAAAACGGCCACCTTTAGGGTGGTCGCTACTTCCACATGACTTCTCTTCTGACTTAAAGTTCTCACGAACTTCACTTCATTAATTCCTTCTGCCTCAGGAATATTAACAAGTCTAATATTCAATCCACACTTTCCCGTCGATTAGTGTTTTAGTGACCAATCTTATGTTTTAACCTCTGTTTCTTTCTTAGTTGAGAGTTTGGGCTGCTGAGATTTTTCACCATCTATTCAATCTCTTAATTTCTTTAAAGGTTTGTTCTTCATGCCCTTTGAAGGAGTCATCGAATAGCGAAGCGCATCCACCAGCAGAGCAAATGCTGGCGTAGGCTGACGATGGCTGGGGTAATAAAGATGATAGCCAGAAAAAGGTTCGCACCATTCTTCCAACACCCTTATTAACTCTCCAGACGCAAAATAAGGCTCCAGCTGTCCCTCAGGCAGATAGGCGAGACCCCGATCGGAGAGCGCCGCTCTGAGGATCATGCTGCCGGTATTAAAGACCAGCTGTCCATCCACCCGGACGTTCAGCTCGCGTCCATCCTTCTCAAACTCCCATGCGTATAGGCCTCCGTGTCCGGAAAGACGCAGGTTGATACAGCAGTGTTCAGGCAGTTGCTGTGGGGTTTCGGGAGCCGTCCGTCTGCTGAAATATGCCGGCGATCCCGCTACGGCCATGCGCATTGGAGGTCCCACCCTGACAGCAATCATGTCCTTGGCAATGGTTTCACCCGGACGGATACCGGCATCAAAGCGGTCTTTCACGATATCAACCAGACCATAATCAGTCAGAATTTCAACTTTGATGTCCGGGTACTCCTCAACGAGCTTGTTAACGGCCGGCCACAACACCGACTCAGCAGCATACTCAGTCGACGTCAGGCGTATCGTACCTGCAGGTTTGTCGCGTAATTCGGTCAGTTCCATCAGCTGCTGCTGAATTTCTTCAATACGGGGACCCACGGACGCCATGAGACGCTCACCGGCTTCAGTCGGTACGACTCGGCGTGTGGTGCGGTTCAATAATCGCAGCCCCAGCCGCGCTTCAAGCCCCCGGACTGTCTGGCTCAGAGCAGACTGAGAAACACCCAGTCGCTTGGCGGCGCGCGTAAAATTCTGCTCTTTCGCCACCACCATGAACGCCGCGAGGTCGTTAAGGTTTTCGCCTGCCATTTAAAAGTTCTCCTTATTATTTCAATCTGAATTTAGCATCTAATCACTGAATAAGTCCTCCGATATACTTTCCATGTTCATAAATTAATCAGATGCCGAGCGGCGATTCGGCTGAACAGCGTCAGTCTCCGTAACCTCATTGTCCGGCCTTATGCAGGCTGAGTGCGGCTGAAGCCGGGGACCGAAAAAAGGAGTACACCAGATGAAAGGTATTATCGCAGCGGCAGCAATGGCAGTGCTTGGCACGACACAGGTATCTGCTGAAGAGATTGAGATTCGCCGTAACGGTCAGACGCCTTCTGTCGTGGGCAAAGCTGAGAACTTTACGGGGCAGGCAGTTATCAGCCCTCTGCTGCTGCCCAACGACAGCACCCGTGCAAACCTGGGTCAGGTGGATTTCTCGCCGGGCGCGCGAACCGTCTGGCATACGCATCCGGCAGGACAATTATTGATGGTTACGGCAGGAAAGGGCTGGGTGCAGGAAGAGGGTAAAGCGCGTCAGGATATCAGCCCGGGCGACGTGGTGTGGATACCGGCAACGGTGCGCCACTGGCACGGCGCGACGGCCACGTCGCCGATGAGCCACCTGGCGATGACGTATATGGCGGACGGAAGTAACGTGCAGTGGCAGGAGCCCGTCACTGACGAACAGTATCGCTGAGCCGGGAACAGGCGTCCGGCGCACTCAGTCATCTAACCTGCTATGCCGGTTGGCCGAATACCTTTTCCGTCGCGCCGGTTTTTAAGACGGTATTTGAACAACGTGAATCACGGTAATGGCCGTCTTATGGTCTGCCGTAAAGGAGAACAGTATGTCGCAGAATATTGAAAATAAAGTTGTTGTTATCACCGGAGCCAGCAGTGGGTTGGGTGCCGAAACGGCACGCCATCTTGCCTCTCAGGGCGCAAAAGTGGTATTGGGCGCGCGCCGTCTCGACAGGCTCGAAAGCCTGGCCAGCGATCTGGGACTGAATGCACGTGCCGTTCTCAGCACCGACGTGACTGACCGTCATCAGGTTCAGGCGCTGGTTGATCGGGCGGTTGAGCTGCACGGCCGTATTGATGTGCTTATCAATAACGCCGGCCTAATGCCAAGCTCCATGCTCGACAAGCTTAAGGTGGACGAATGGGATCGCATGATCGACGTCAACATCAAAGGCGTACTGTACGGTATTGCAGCGGCGCTGCCGAAAATGAAAGCGCAGAAGTCCGGACAGATAATCAACGTGTCTTCCGTCGCCGGGCATAAGGTCGGCCCGGGCGGCGCCGTCTACGCGGGCACCAAATGGGCGGTGAGAGCCATTTCAGAAGGCCTACGACAGGAAGTGAAGCCCTGGAATATCCGCACCACCATCGTTTCACCCGGCGCGGTAGATACCGAGCTGACCGGCACCATCACCGATGAGGACGTTGCGAAAGGCATGGCAAAAAGTTACGAGAATGCAATCCCAGCCAGCTCGTTTGCCCGCGTTGTGGCGTTTGCCATCAGTCAGCCTGATGAGGTGGACGTCAACGAAATTCTGTTCCGTCCGACGGCTCAGCTCTATTAATTATCCTGCCTGGCGCACACATGAGCGCCCGGCGGCTTACCCCGTTTTCTGAGGATATTTTCCCGGCAGGGGCGTTCACAGACTCAATACCATGACAAATAAACTCTCCGGGCGCTGCGGCTGCCTGCGAGCTTTTTTACGCCTGAATTGTCTTTCCCGGACTGACAAGATGAAACTGGAGACTTTATGTTTAAATCAACTCTGCTCGTATTGGCATCGATCAGCGCTGCATCATTTGCTGTAGCGGCTGCCGACGCCACCGGGGTTAAAGTGAAAATTACGGCTGGCGACCACACGATGATTGCCACGTTTTATGATAATGCCACGACACGGGCGCTGATCTCCCGGTTCCCGCTCACCTTGCCCATGGAGGATCTTTACAACCGTGAAATGTGCTATCGCTTTCCCGACGCGCTGCCAACCAGTGAAACTCAGACAAGCGCCTATGAAGTAGGTGACATCGTATATTGGGCCCCCCGACACAGCTTTGTGATTATGTATGAGCAGAACGGCGAGCGGATCAGCAACCTGCAGAAGATAGGGCGCATCCATTCCGGTGTGGATGTATTCAGACAGACCGGTAATACCAGCGTGAAGTTTGAGTTAGCAGGGAAATCTAAAGCGAAAAGCGACTAATCAACTGAGAGGAAAAGGATGCGGACGATTTCCAGGACCTGCGGGAGATAATTCATGTACTCAAAGAAAGACCGTATCCGGTCTTACAGGTGTCGTTTTAATATTCTTAGAGTTGCAGCATCACATTAGGTTTTGTTTGCGATCTGATAGAGATTCGGTTGATAAAGTTATCCTCTTTCATTTTATTGCAAATAATCTCGCAGTTTCGCTCTAATTTGGCGACTTTGCTTTCCAGTAAACTGACTGGTGTATCTTCAATGAGTTCCAGCATATGAAAGATTTCATGGCGGACATTTTCGCCAAATGTTTTATCTGCTTTGTGTTGATTTAACCATTCTGCCAACTCTGACTTTTTGTCCTGTTCATTATCATTCAGGGCACGCCTGCTGGTTTGAATAAACGTTATTTTAGCCAGGAAGTGCATATAGAAATTATGAATGTCACTGAGTTGTTTGATATTCATAGCAGCCTCATCAATTCAATTTATTAAGATACGGCTATCAGCCCGCAGCGCAGGCTGATAATTTTAGATTAAATTAAAGTGGTGCATCTGGCGTGTCCGCCTGGTCGTATGCTCCCCAAATGGTCTGGTCATAATTGACCATGGAGCCGGTCATTAAACCTGACTCTTCGCTGGCGAGAAACGCCACAGCGCGCGCCACTTCTTCTGGCGAAATCAGTCGGCCAAATGGCTGTTCCGCAGCGGCTTTTTCAAGCCAGTTTTCTTCCGCGCCGTGATAGGTACGCATGATGCGGTCTTCACCCTCTGATGCCATCCAGCCAATATTCAGGCCATTTACACGGATGCGGTTGCGTAATAAGGCATAGGCGGTGTTGCGCGTCAGCGTGGCGAGTGCACCTTTGGATGAGCAATAAGCGGCAATAAATGGCTGCCCTGCCAGAGCTGACATTGAGCAGATATTAACAATGCTGCCCTCAATATTCTCGCGACGCATCACCTTGATGGTTTCCTGCATCAGGAAGAAGGGGCCGCGCACATTAGTGGCGAACATTTTGTCGAACAGCTCGGGCTCGGTATCAAGAATGGAACCACGATCGGTCATCCCACCGGCATTCACCAGGATATCGACGCGATTGAAGATCTCATCAGTCGCGGCAATGACTTTACGGCAGTCTTCGACAGAGGAAAGATCGGCCTGAACAAATTCAACACGCGTTTTTCCTAAGGCGTTAAGTTTCGCGGCAACCTCTTTACCTTTAGTCTCATTGCGTCCGCAAATGACGACGCCCGTTGCACCATTCTGCGCAAAATGGTGCGCAATAGCGGCGCCCAGTCCTTGTGTACCTCCGGTAACAACGGCAACTTTACCTGCTAACTGATTCATTAAATTATTCCTTCGACAAGTGTATATCCCGCTGCGTGAAGTGCTTTTTGCAGCGTGCCATGACCAATGCGTGCATATTCAAGCGGAGGGGCTTTAGCCGGGTCCTGTTCCGCTTCCACCACAAACCAGCCCTGATAACCTAAGTTGGCCAGTGTGCGGGTCAGTTCATCAAAATCGATCATACCGTCACCGGGTACGGTATAAACACCCTTGAGTACCGCATCCAGGAAGCTGTCTTTATTCCAGTCGAGTGAGGAGAGCACCTTAGCCCAGACAATTGCTTCCTGAAGTTCATCGAGTGAGGCGACTTTAAGTGCCAGTGCACCCATTGACTGCGCATTCGCCACGAAATCGACTTGGAAGTGTTCCTTAACGCGACAGTCTTTTAGCAGGTTGTTAAAAGATGCACCGCCTTTGGCATTCTGCAGTCGGTTGATGACCGCATATCGGCGCTGCCGTTCCCCAGATTTATGACGGACTGAAAGGGGTGGCCTTTGTCGATGCAGTGGTGGACAGCCACGAGCAGGGTAACGTTTGGATCACACCTAAATACCGATAACTTTTTAAAAAACCGAGAGTCTTCCCCTGTGCAGAGAACAGCCGTGAACACTTTCGACGTTGATTCTCTAAAGAGAATTGAAAAACGATTCCGGCTGGTGGCAGTGCATCAGGGGATTTTTGATTATATTTCGGAGCCCTGTGTTTAGGCCGGTATATAAAGATGCTCTACAGGGCGCTATTGTCAGCGAAGTTTATGAAGACTTTCAAAAAGTTATGTGTGCATGTTATATCGGGTGATGATATTTACTTTTGAATAAAGCTGCTGCACTTCGTTCACAGGTAAAAAATTATGGAATTCCAATAGCGTTTTTAGCGCATTCTGGGCATCAAGCTGTAAATTATGTTCAATTAATACATCAATTTTACCAGCCTGCATCAAGGCTCTGTTTTCACGATCGAGATCGTGTCCAATAAAAGCACGGATAGTGATGCTATGTTCATCTAATGCCCTGAGGATCCCGGCATTTCCGCCCCCGACGGTATAGACCGCTATGATGTCTTTTTCCTTTTCCAATGCCTTGTTGACGTAATCGTACATCTGGTGGTCAATGCCATAACCGCCGGCTAATTGTACGATTCTGCAATCTGGCTTGAACTGAGTAATGGCTTTGGTAAAACCTTCACACCTCTCCATCTCCCCGGTGAAGTCCTCACTCCCCACAATCGTCGCGATAGTGCCATTCTCGGGCGATAGCCATTTCGACATGATCAATGCGGCCGCTTTTCCGGCGCTGTAATTGTCCATACCGATATAGCGCAGTCGGGCGCTGCCGGGAATATCGGTCACGATAGTCACAACAGGTACGCGTTGACGTATCAGTCCCTCGATGACCGGGATCATTTCTGGCGAATGCTGGAGCTTGAGCACAATGCCATGACTGTCCACGGCACACTTCTTTATCAGCGTTTTAATCTCGGAGAAGCTCAGGTCTTCATAGCAGTGAAAACGGAGTTGAATGCGGAATGAAACGAAGCTGGATATCTGGCTGACGAAGGCTTCACGCACTAACTCACTAAATCGTTCGGGAGTATGGAGAATGACGTCAATATAAATGGTTCGCCCTTTTGCAAGGCTGGCTTTCTGCTGTAATTCAAGGTCGGCGATTGCCTGACGTATCCGGTGCTCGGTCTGTGGGTGAACGTTGCCCCGCTGATGGAGAGCCCGATCAACCGTTGCCAGACTGAGGCCTGACTGTGCAGATATCTGCTTAAGGGTAAACTGCTTCATATTCTGAGGTTTTTTTGAGGGGTTTTTGATGTTTTGTTAACTCAATGTAACTGCTAGCTTGTGGTGTAGCAAGCCAGTCGTTGGGCTGAAGATGCGTTAAGCAAACCCTGCAATGATTAAAATAAAATGAGGTCGTTATGTCTCCAGAATATTTCGCAACTGAGGGTCAGGTTTCTGTAGATGATTTCAAAACCTTCTGCAATCAGCGCGTGAATGCTGCTGATTACCCTTTATCCGCTGCAGTGCAATCTGAGGTGATTATCTATGATCGTTCAACGTTGGAAGATGCAGCCGCCACGGACAAACGGTCAGTACTAAGTGAACTCCATAAAGCGCTTTCCTATGGGCCTGGCGTTTTTGTTGTCAAAAATCTGTTCTCTGATGTATCCGTCATCGACAGAGCTTCAGCAGCATTTGAGAAAATCATGCGTGAAGAGGCCGCGTCGAAAGTTCAGGCGGACCATTTCTCCAAAGCAGGCAACAATGGAAGGATCTGGAACGCGCTGCAAAAGCTTGGCGAAACCAGCCCTGAAGTCTTTGCCGAGTACTATGCCAACCCGATGCTCAACCTGATTTGTACTGCCTGGCTGGGTCCCGCCTGGCGCATGACTTCACAGGTTAATCAGGTTCGCCCAGGCGGTGAAGCGCAGCAACCTCACCGTGACTACCACCTTGGTTTCCAGCAAAGTGCATTCGCTGCTGAATTTCCCATACCGGTACAAATCCTGACGCAGTATCTGACGTTGCAGGGTGCAGTTGCCCATTCTGACATGCCGCTGGCCTCTGGTCCGACGCAGTTACTGCCTTGGTCACATCAATATGAGTTGGGCTATATCGCTTACAGACAGCCCGAATTTGCCCAATATTTCGCAGAGAATTTTGTGCAGTTACCCCTGAAGAAAGGGGATGGATTATTCTTCAATCCTGCGCTTTTCCATGCTGCTGGTAATAACACAACCGAAAGTCACGTCAGGACGGCCAACCTGTTGCAGATCTCATCGGCGTTTGGCGTTCCGATGGAAGAAGTGAATCATGAACACTTGCTTAAACTGGTGTACCCGATTTTGTTGGAAAGCCGTAAACCAGCCGATAAAACCAAGGCGTTGATCGAGGTGGCAGCCCGCGGCTATTCATTCCCGACCAACCTTGATACCGATCCGCCTGTTGGAGGAATGGTGCCTAAAACGCAACAGCAGCTGGTTACTGAGGCGTTGAATGAGCAGTGGAGTGTTGAAAGATTTCATTCAGAACTGGATGCACAGACGTTAAAGCGAAAAGCTTGAGGAAGAAAAACGGGCGCTGTTAACAGCGCCCGTTTTTTTATTTTCTGCTAAGCATCAGCCTGGCAGTTAAGGGAGTGCATAAGCAATAACGTAGTCACCGCGGTTGTCATTGGTTCCGGTGCGTGTCGCACCGCCAGCCACCACGACGATATATTGTTTACCGTCTTTGCCCATATAGGTCATTGGTGCTCCCTGACCACCGACTGGCAGACGTCCACGCCACAGCTCTTTACCGGTATTGTTGTCAAAAGCGCGCACGTAGTAGTCGAGTGATCCATGGAAGAAGGTCAATCCACCTTTGGTGACCAATGGACCGCCCATCGTTGGCATACCCAGTGGGATGTTGATGCCTGGCGCTACACCATGAATCGGTGCATCCTGGATACTGCCAACCGGGACCTGCCAGCGAGTTTTCCCGGTCGTCAGGTCAATCGCTGTCATCGAGCCAAACGGTGGTTTAAAGCAAGGTACGCCCAGTGGCGACATAAACATTCCACGTTCTACGCCCCAAGGGGTACCCAACTGTTCAGAGTATTCACCTTCAGTAGTGGCCTTCAGCCCTCTGCGATCAGCGTCTTCACGCTTGATGAACTGACCCCATTGTGCCATGCGGATGTCGTTGACGATCAACGTACCGGTAGACATATCAAGCGCACCACCGCCCCAGTTAAAGCCACCGTAGTAGCCCGGATAAATCAGCGTACGTTGTTTGTCAGAAAGAGGGGTAAATGGACCTTCCGAGCGCATCTGCTTGAATTGAATACGGCAGTAAAGCTGATCGAAGATTGACGCGCCCCACATGTCGCTCTCTTTCAGCTGGGTTGTACCCACTGAGATGGCAGAGAACGGTTGAGTTTCGGCCACTTGCATGCCCGGCATTGCATCGGTTGCGACTTTACGATATTCAACCGGGATAACTGGCTTACCGGTGCGGCGATCCAAGACAAAGACTTCACCGCGCTTGGTCAGCTGAATGATCACCGGTGTTGTCTGGCCCTCTTTCCCAGGCAGGTCATACAGAATCGGTTGGGAGGATACGTCATAGTCGAACTGGTCAATGTTGGCGGTGCGGAAGTGCCAACGCTCTTTACCGGTTTTCAGATCAACAGCCACGATGGCATCGTTGTACTCGTTCGAGTACGGATGACGGTCACCGGTCCAGAAGTCAGGCGTCTGGTTGCCTGTCGGGAAATAGGCCAGACCCAGTTTAGGATCGTAAGCGGCTGTGCCCCAGAAGTTAGGTGTTTCAAGGGGGTAAGTCTCTCCGGCTGGCAGCGGGCTACTGTCGCTGGCACCGCGTTTCGCATCCCAGGCCCAAAGGATCTTTCCGCTGACCACATCATATCCACGGACCACGCCGCCAGGCTCGCCCACGGTGAGGTTATCGTTCAGACGACCACCCACCATGATCACGCCATCGGCCACCAGTGGCGCAGAGGTCACGTTATAGCTACCCTGCTGGCCGCCTTTGGCGTCAGCGGGCATGTTCTGTGTCAGATCGACATAACCCCCGTTGCCGAAGTCTTCACAGAGTTTGCCGGTTTCGGCATCCAGCGCCACGATGCGGGCATCAATGGTGGTTTCAATAATGCGTTTGCGACAGGTGGCAGCAGAAGAAACAGCCGCCGTAGCCACTCCGCCCGTGGTGGGGTTATTAGTCGGCAACTGGTCGAGGTCGGCATAGCCTACCCCACGGCATCGCTTCCAGCCTTTGTCGCTTTCGAATACTTCCGGATGTGGATCGAAACGCCACTTCTCCTTGCCCGTGGTGGCATCAACCGCAATCACTTTACTCAGCGGAGTACACAGATAAACGGTGTCAGCCACTTTTAACGGCGTGGTCTGATATTCAGCACCATCAATCGCCAAGTCACCGGTGCGATAGGTCCACGCGACTTTCAGGTCCTTAACGTTGGTGGTATTGATTTGCTGGAATTGAGCGAAGCGTTGCCCCAAAGTATTGCGGCCCCACGCCGTCCAGTCATCACCACTCTTATCTTCAGCCGCTTGATCAATGACTTTCACAGGACCCGCGCTGGCATCGGTTTCCACTTCCGGATGTACGCGGAACATGTTAGCGAAGACGGCAACGAGTGAAACAATGGCCACCAGTGACACGATGACCGAAGCCATTTTAGGCAGAGCAGGGCGGCCAGCGTTATTGGTGAGAACTTGCGAGCACATTGCGGCCAGGATGAAGACAACAAGGAAAGCGACGGTGCGCGGAACAAGTTGCCAGAAGTCGGTACCGACCTCAGTGAAAGCCCAGATAAGGCTGACGGCGAGCAAGACGAATGATAAATAAAGGGTCCATGCTTTAGCTCGCACGAAACCCGCACCACAACCCGCCATGGCCAGCCCAGCGGGGAGATAAAACCAGGAGCCACCCAGGCTAATTAAATAAATTCCACCTGCAGCCAAAGCCAGTCCGAGGATAATTAGAATTATCCCCACTAACTTTGTGAATATAGACATACCACTTTTCATGATTAAGTAACCCTTGCGTTAAATACCCATCCCTTTAGTAAGGATCGTGTTTAAAAAGAATATTGCTTTAATTGCTCCCCGTGATAAAAAGCTTTTCGCCATTGTAAATAAGGCATAGCTAACCGCTCCTTAGCGATAAACCAAGGAGTTATTTTTTTGAATGAGGGTTCGAGATGGAAATAATCCACCCAAATGGGATGTTTGAGATGTAATTAATACATGACGTTCACCCTGATCTTAAAATTTGCAGATTTGGCGTCTGCAAACTAATGCTTAAGTCTCAGTTATCATTTTTAAACTTTTGCTTAAATTTAGTTACGCGGCAAAACATTATCATGTACATTTAAATAACAAAAGTACTTAAAGACCTCAAAAAGACCTCAAAATGAAGTTCACCCTCAAGCAAATAGCCGCTCAGGCTGGCGAGCGGACGAACCATCCCCTTCGATGTTATTTTGCACACGCCCGAGCGCTTCAGCCGTTTAGTGTGCGATGCGCTCATAGATGAAATGAGTCATTTTTCTGCGTTCCAATTGCGTTTGCGATTTCATTGTGTCGAAACCATAACCACAAATGAAATGAGGAAACTCATGATGAAGTGCGCAAATGACAGTTATGGCATCATCCTTAAAGCAGAAAATAATGCTGTCATCAGTAAAACTATTGAAGAATTACAAAAACACCGTGTTCCTGTCGTGACATTAGTGACTGATGTCCCTGACAGTAAACGACTCCGCTATGTGGGTATGGATAATATTTCGGCCGGCATGACCGCTGCATACTTAATGTCGCAATGGATCAAGGAAGCTGAGCTGGATGTGGCTGTGGTTTTAAGTAGCCAGAATTTTCTGGGTGAAGCACAGCGTGTGCAGGGATTTTGTCAGGGATTAAAAAGCATGCTGCCGTCTGTTAAACCTGTTTGGGTCAGTGAGGGATATGGCGTAGACGGAATGACTTTTGACGTCATGCTGGATGCATTAAACCGACATCTAAATTTGAAAGCGGTTTATTGCGTTGGCGGTGGGAATGCTGCGATCCTCAGAGCGTTCAAACAGGCGGAGCGTGAAGTGCTTAGCTACATTGGCCATGATGTAGACGAAGAGAATCGCTTTCTTCTCAACGACCGTAAAATTAATGCGGTTATCCAACACGATTTACAAAGTGATGCCAGAGAGGTTTTTAGAATACTGCTGACGTTTCATGGCTTTTTACCCGTTATTGATCACAGTGACGCGTTCTCGAAAGTGAATGTTGTTACTCCGTTTAATCTGTGACCCTGAAACAACTGCCTAAGGGCATCCGGTCCTGGGCTAGTGCTGTGCCTGATGAGCAGGTCGGTGCTAAATATTTTTCCTCTATCGCTTAGTGTGGCGATATGCCGTCATCACATCTGCAAATATTCTTTTGTGCATTCATGGTGCATCAATTCATCCTGAAATAGCGCCGATGGAAACTCTGTCAAGGGCATACAGACTAATTGCACTTATATTGTGATTTTAATCCCAACTAAATGCATTCTTTGCACCTCATTTGTGCGACCCATCAAATTTATAAATAAGAAAACCGTATGGACAGCTAAACGCAATCCAACGGGAAAAGTATTTTAATTTAAATTAATTAAAAAGCGTTATTAATCATTTTGTTACGTAAGCTCCATTACTAATCATTCCTATACTTACTGTTAAGAAGTGTGATTGAAGTCCTCCTTTCCGTAAAAATCAGGTTGCCTGAATGATTTCTAAAGTGATAAAAAATTCTCACTTGATAATCATTTTTCACTTTAAGGTAACTTCATGGCACTTGAAACCGCGTATGTTCGTATTAACCCAACCTGGACGCGTCCAGATAAAAAATGGCTCTCTGATTTTGCTGAATTTCCTGTCGCGAATATTGGCGATGCCATGGAGCGGTTGAATATGTGTGACGCCGGTATTGTTCCGGTCACTACACAAACCGATTTTGTTGGATTTGCTTTCCCTGTGTTGGTGACGCCTGGCGACAACGCTGCGGTGATCCGCGCACTGGATCATATCCAGCCGGGCGATGTGGTGATGGTGAACGGTCAGGGGCACATTGACCGCGCGCTGATCGGTGAGCAACTCACGCAGCGCTTCCAGCACGCCGGTGCTGTCGCACAGGTGATCGATGGCGCTGTCCGCGACCGTAAAGTGATTGAGTCTACCGGCCTGCCCACCTTTAGCCGTGGTGTTTCACCTGCGGGCCCGTTCAAAAATGGACCGGGCGTGATTGGAGAACCTGTGGCGATTGGCGGTGTGGTCTGTGCTGCAGGCGATATTGTGGTCGGCGATCAGGACGGCATCATCATCATTCCTTTCTGGCGTGCAGAAGCCGTGCTGGCAGAAGTGCGTGAAGTCGCGCGTCGTGAGGCGGAAATGACCGCAGAAGTGAACCGTCAATACCAGTAAGGCCTGAGGCGTTTCCCAGTCCTTTATAACAGGTAACTATCACACTCATTTTCAGGGCAAAACCATGACGAAATCACATGTTGCAGCTATGGATTACGCATTGCCGAAGGAAGGATCGACCAGAAATAATGTTGTCAGACGTGCATCTATAGCCGGTGGCGTGGGTTCGTTTGTTGAATGGTATGACTATGGTATTTACGGTCTGCTGGTGAGCTCGCTGGTGCTGGTATTTTCGGCGAGCGACATGAACACCACGGACGCCGGACTGATGCTCACCTATGTCGGCTTTACCGTCAGCTTCTTTGTACGCCCTTTTGGCGGCGTCATCTGCGGCTATCTGGGCGACAAAATCGGTCGTCAGAAACTGCTCGCCATCCTGCTGTTACTGATTTCACTGGCAACGGCCGCGATTGGCATGCTGCCAAGTTATGCCAGTATTGGCTGGGCCGCCCCCGCGATGCTGATCCTGTTACGCATTGTGCAGGGCTTTTCGGCAGGCGGTGAAGTCTCTGGCGCAGGATCCTTTGTGGCGGAATATGCGGAGGATCACCGCCGCGCGGTGGTGATGTCGCCGTTAGTGATGGGTTCATTCATCGCGCTGCTGTTCGGCAGCCTGTTGATCAGTGGATTAATCAACATCTTTGGCATTGATGCCATGAACAGCTGGATGTGGCGTGTGCCATTCCTGCTGGCGATCCCCATGGCGCTGATTGGTGTCTACATCCGTACCCGTATTGAAGACACGCCGCACTTTCAAATGGTGAAGGCCAGCAAACGCGTAGTTCGCAATCCGATTCGTGAAGTGCTCTCTTCGAAACGCCACCTGAAGGCAATTGGCCTGGCGATTACACTGCCCGCGGTGAATGGTCCGGGCTACTACATCCTGTTCGTATACATGCCGACCTATCTCAATAAGGTGATGCACTTTCAGCAGATTCAGAGCCTGATGGTGACAGCCTGCGGACTGCTGACCATTGTCGGCGCGATCCCACTGATGGCCTGGCTTTCCGACCGGCTGGGTCGTAAACCGCTGCTGATTGCCTCTGCGATTGCTATGGGCGTTCTGGCATGGCCCTGTTTCTGGCTGCTGACGCTGGGCATGTTCCCGCTGGCCTGTATGGCTGCCATTCTGCTCGCCTTTGCTTTTGCGGGGCATGCGGCGGTGATCCAGGCCGCGCTGGCAGAAATGTTCCCGACCAACGTGCGCTACAGCGCCTACAGCATTGGTTTCAATCTCTCAACGGTCATCTTTGGTGGCTCCGCGCCGCTGCTGATGACCTGGCTGATTGGCCTGACCGGCATTGCCAGCATTCCCAGTTATATGGTGATTTTCACCGCGGCTCTCACACTGATTAGCGCCATTTATATGAAAGAAACCGCAGGCAAGCCACTGGCTGACGAGTAACCCGGCGGAACAGCAAACTCTCTGGATTTCGAGGTCATTATGAAAAACGCATCACCCTGGCGGATAGGGTTTGATATTGGTGGCACCTTTACCGATCTGGTGTTGTTGAATGATATGACGGGTGAGGCCATTCGCCATAAAACGCTCACCACGCCCGAAGACCCTTCAGAAGGGGCTTATACAGGTCTGACGCAGCTAGTTGAAATGGCAGGGCTGAAAGCGGGTGATATCCATACCATCACGCACGGCACTACGCTCGCGATCAACGCCTTGCTGGAGCGTCGTGGGGCGAAAACAGCTTTCGTTGTCACGCGCGGCTTTCGTGATGTGCTGGTGCTGGGCCGTGAGTACCGCTATGACATCTATGATCTGAACGGTGCGCCCGCGCAGCTTCTGCTGCCACGCTCACAGGCTTATGAAATCACTGAGCGTGTCACGGCGCGGGGCGAAGTGATCACCCCTCTGGATGAGAGTGAGGTGGTTCGTCTGGCCGCTGAACTGCGCGAAAAAGGCTACGAAGCGGTCGCGGTGTTGTGTATGCACGCTTACGCCTGGCCTGAACATGAAAACCAGGTTGAAACCATCCTGAGCAGCGAACTGCCGGGCGTGTCGATCTCGGTATCGCATAAAGTTTCACGCGAAATCCGTGAGTATGATCGCGGTGTGCTGACGGCGATGAACGCCTTTGTACAGCCTAAAGCGCGCCGCTATATGGCACGACTGGAAGACAAGCTGCGTGAGGGTGGCTTTACCTGTGACTGGCTGGTGATGGGGTCCAATGGCGGGCTGATGGCGCCGCAGGTGGCAGCTGATTATCCCACCCGTATCATCGAATCGGGTCCAGCGGGCGGTATCGTCGCGACAGCGGCCTTTGCACGTAAAAACGCGGAACATCAGGTGCTGGCTTTTGATATGGGCGGCACTACGGCTAAGGCTTGTGTGGTGCGTAACGGGGAGCCGTCTATCACTACCGATTACGAAGTGGGGCGTGCGGACCGGTTGCTGAAAGGCAGCGGTCTGCCGGTCAAGCTGCCGGTGGTGGATATGATCGAAATCGGGGCGGGCGGCGGCAGTATCGCGCGCGTCGATTCACTCGGCCTGCTGGAGATTGGTCCGGAGAGCGCCAGCGCCTGGCCGGGACCGGCCTGCTATGCTCGCGGTGGCGAACAACCCACCGTGACCGATGCCAACCTGGTGCTGGGATTACTGGACCCGGATGCCTTCCTTGGCGGACGTATGCGCCTCGATGTTGAGGCAGCCCGCGCAGCAGTACGTCGTGTGGCTGAACCGCTGGGCCTGAGCATCGAAGACGCGGCCTGGGGCATTCACGAAGTGGCGAACAGCAAGATGTCAGAAGCGCTGCGCACCCATTCTGTTGAGAAAAACGTTAGCCCGTCGCAGATGACCATGCTGGCCTTCGGCGGTGCAGGTCCAAGCCATGCCTGGTCGCTGGCCAAACAACTCGATGTGAAACGCGTTTATTTCCCCAACGGGGCGGGCGTTTACTCCGCGTTCGGTCTGCTGACTGCTCCGCCGAGCGCTGACTTTGTGCGTGCCGATCGCTGTCGGCTGCTTCCTGGTGTAGATGTTAAGCGCGTCAGTGCCGTCTTCTCTGAAGGTTTTGATGAGGCGATGACCACACTGGCTGCCGCCAATGCCGATCCTAAAACGGCTATTCAGCAAATGCTGGCAGGGGTGCGCTATATCGGGCAGGGCTCAGAGTTAACGGTGACACTGCCAGAATCTTTCCTCGCGGAGGGCGATGTTCAGGCGCTGGTGGATACCTTTGAGGCCGCGCACCTGGCCCGCTTCGGCCGCACATTGCCTGGGCAGGGCGTTGAAGTCGTGAACTGGCGCGGACGCGTGCAGACCACGCCGCCAAACCTGAATACCAGCGATCAAATCCGTCATGTCGAGCCTGATGCTCGCGAGAAGAATCTGCAGGTTTACCTCGGGCGTGAGCAGGGTTACAGCCCGTGCCGCGTGATCCCTCGCAGCTTGCTGGTTACCGGTGAATCTGTGCACGGCCCGGCGCTGTTGCAGGAAAAAGAGTGCGCGATTTATGTCGGTCCGGGCGCATCAGCGCAGCTGGATGAGCAAGGCAATATTTTGATGGAGCTGAACTGATGGCGATAGCAACCCCTGAGAATCTGCGTTTCCTCGACGATCCGATTAGCCTACGCATAACCTGGGATCGTCTGGTGAGTATTTCTGAAGAAGCTGCCGCGACGCTGGTCAACATGGCGTTCTCCAGCATTATCCGCGAGGTGGGGGATTACTCCTGCCTGCTGATGGATGCCAGCGGCAGTTCGCTGGCGCAACCCAAAACCAGCGTGCCTGTCTTCATCGGCACACTGCCCGCAACGGTGCGCCATTTGCTGGCTAAGTTTCCGGCAGAGACGCTCAAGCCGGGTGACAGTCTGATCACCAACGATCCGTGGCTCGGTACGGGTCACCTGAATGACGTGACCGTGGTGACCCCCGTATTCCGCGATGGCAAGCTGGTAGCCTTTACCGGTGCCGCTGCGCACATGTCAGATATCGGCGGCTCGCTGAACATGGGCTCTTCACGCGATATGTATGAAGAAGGGTTCCTCATCCCGCCCAGCAAATTAATGATTGAGGGCAAGGTGAACCAGCAGTTGCTGGATCTGTTCCTCGCCAACGTTCGCTCACCCGATCAGGTTGAAGGAGATCTGCATGCCATGCTGGCTGCCAATCAGATAGGCGCCAACGGGCTGCTCGGCCTGATGGATGACCTGAAGCTGGAGTCCGTAACGCCGCTGGCGGAAAAGATCCACTCACTGACCGAAGCGGCGATGCGCAAAGCGATTGAAGCGGTACCGGATGGTCGCTATGAAGCTGCGGTGGATATTGGTGACTATGAAGGTGATATCCATCTCAACGTGGCGGTGATTGTGGATGGCAGCAACATCACCATTGACTACGCCGGTTCGTCTGCGGAGTCACTGTTTGGCAGCAACTGCCCGATGTCCTTTACCTACGCTTACAGCGTTTATCCGCTGAAATGTCTGCTGGAACCGCATCTGCCGAATAACGAAGGCTGCTTCAAGTCCATTCGTGTGACGGCGCCAGAGGGTTCAATAGCCAATGCGCGCCCTCCTTGCGCGGTTGAGATGCGCAACCGCGTTGGACATATGGCACACGCCGCCATCTTCACAGCGCTGTCGGAAATCATGCCGGACCGGGTAATGGGGCACTCTGGCAGTGCGCCGGTCACCTGTGACGTGTTCGCCGGACAGTTTGATGATGGCCGCAGGTTTGTTGAAAGCCTGTGCGTCAACGGTGGCACAGGCGCGCGTCCATCAGCCGACGGTATTGTGACCGGCTTCCCGGGCAACATGTCTTCCACGCCAGTCGAGCTGATTGAATCTGCCACGCCGTTGCTGTTCCTGCAAAAGGCGATCGTGCCGGATTCCGGCGGTGCCGGTCGCTATCGCGGCGGTGTCGCGCAGCGCATGGTGATCCGAAATACCAGCAAATATCCGCTTTCGCACAGCATGTTTTATTCACGACAGAAACACGCGGCAGAGGGCGTGCTGGGTGCCGCACCGGGTGCACCGAACTTCGTGGCGATTAACGGTGAATCGCTGGCGAAACCGGTAGGGCGCCATGATGTTCTTCCCGGCGATGAAGTCACCATTCAGATGCCAGGCGGTGGCGGAAAAATGCCCGTAGCCGAGCGTGATAAGCAGGCGATTTTATGGGATCTGCAGGAAGGTTACATCACCGAAGCCGGTGCGCTGTGTGATTACGGCGTGGACGTTGCACAACTTAAACGAGGATAAGTCATGGATCAGTTAACGGGAAAAGTGGTGATTGTCACTGGCGCAGGAAGCGGTATTGGTCAGGCTGCCGCCTCAGGATTCGCGCAACGTGGCGCGCGCGTGGTGCTGGTGGGACGCCGTAAAGCTGTACTTGATGATGTCGTTTCCTCAATACGTGCCGCCGGGGGTGAAGCCTGGGCTTACGCGGCTGACATCGGCAGCAAGTCAGAGGTTAATGCGCTGGTGCAATGGACCCTTGCGGAACTGGGTGAGGTTGACGTGCTGGTTAACAATGCAGGCAGCGCCAGTAAAACGCTGAATGCGCGCTGGATTGACGAAGCTGAGTGGGACCAAGTGCAGGAGGTCAACATGAAGGCGGTGTTCCTGCTGACGCAGGCACTGCTGCCAACGATGCTGGCGCGTAAGAACGGCACTATTATCACGGTTTCTTCGCTCGCAGCACTGCGTCCGAATCTGCTGGGTGGCGCGGCCTACGGTGCGGCGAAAGCGGCGGTGCGCAACTTTATGACCTATCTGCACAACACCTTCCGTAACGACGGGATCCGTTCAACCTGCATCCTGCCGGGCGAAGTGAATACCCCGATTATGGATAACCGCGCTAACCCGCCTCAACAGAGTATTCGTGACCATATGGTGCAACCGGAAGATGTTGCTGAGGCGATTTTGCTCTGCGCCAGCCTGCCGCCGCGCACGGTCATTGAAGAACTGATCGTCGCGCCGACTTTCCTGCGCGATGTCTCTGGTGACCTGGAAATTAGTCGCTGGAAAAATGCCCCGGCAGAATGCCAGGCCGAACGCGAACAAAAACTCTGAACCCGGAGAAGGTGAACTATGTCTGCCAACATTTTTAAAGCAGCGGAAGCTGTTCTGCGAGTCGAACGTACCTCACTGCGCGTGCAGCAGCCTGCCTCCAGCAGCGACATGATTTCGCTGGCAATGGGCGAGCCTGATTTTGATACTCCACCACGTATCGTCCAGGCGGCCGTGGAAGCGTTACAGCAGGGCTACACGCACTATGCACCATTGCTGGGTGATAAGGCGCTTTGCCAGGCGCTGGCAGAAGAGGTGTCAGAACAAACCGGCAATCCAGTCAAAGCCGGTGAAATTCTGGTCACACACGGCGGAACGGCGGGTCTCGCGGCCGCCATCCTCTCCATCGTTAACCCCGGCGATCGCGTGGTGATCCCCGATCCGACCTATTCGCTGTATGCCGATCTGGTTAACATGGCGGGGGGGATTTGTGTGCCCATGCCGTGCCGTAGCGATCTGCACTGGGATCTCGATAGTCTTGATCAGGCACTGGAAGGCGCGAAATTATTTGTATTCTGTAATCCGGGCAATCCAACGGGTATTGTTCACAGCCGTGAAGAAATTGAAACGCTGGGGCGGCTGGTAAACCGGCATAACACGCTGGTGATTGCGGACGAGGCCTACAGCGATCTGGTGTTTACCGATCGTCCGTTTACTTCGGTACTGCAGGTCCCTGCCTTTGCCGGACGCACGCTGTTTTGCCAGACCTTCTCCAAAAGCTATGCGATGACGGGCTGGCGTGTTGGTTATCTGGCCGGCCCCGTTGAGATGATTACTGCGGCGGCGCGTGTGCATAATACCGTTAACGGATCGGTGAACAGTGCGGTCCAGCGTGCAGCACTGGTTGCGCTCACGCAGTGCAAAGATGATGTGAAACGTATGTATGATGTCTATCGCGAGCGTCGTCAGTTAATGATGGAAGGGTTGTACGCGATCCCGGAGCTGTCGCTGAATGAGCCGGAAGGCGCGTTCTATTGCTTCCCATCGTACTCGCTGCCGATCCCGGCGATTGATATGGTGGCACTGCTGCGCGAGCAGGGCATTGCGGTGCGTCCGGGTAGCGAATTTGGTGCGGCGGGTGAACGTCATCTGCGCCTCTCGTATGCTGCAGGCAGTGAAGCCATAGCTGAGGGTGTCCGACGCCTGAAACGCGCGCTGGCAAGTTTTAAGTAATGAATAAGTAACAGGAAGCAAAACCCACTATGACGGGAAAACCGATGCGCAGTGATACCGAAAGAAACCGTAAAAACCTCATTCAGGCGGGCGCCCGGCTGTTTGAGCGTTCAGAAAGCCCGATAAGCCTGACGGAGATCGCCGCAGAAGCGGGCGTTTCCGTTGCGACTGCCTATCGTCAGTTTACGTCGGTAGAGGAAGTGCTGAATGCCTATCGTCAGGAAGTGGGGCAACTGCTGCTGGACTACAGTATCGGGCAGCGTTGCAGTGGCCTGGAGAAGCTCGAAAGCGTCAGTCGCTACTGGGTAAAACTGGTCCGTGAACGTGGCGCCGCCATGGTTCCGATGCGTAACCGCCGAGGATATCTGGAGCGTTTGTGGGAAGGGGCTGAATATCTGCAGGTGCAGGCTGATGCACTTCGACCTGCCCTGCGTGAATCCATGGACGAAATGGATCTGCCAGATATCGGCGACAAGGCGATTTTTCTCTGGAATATCCTTTTCGATCCGCGAGAAATTTTCGATTTGCTGAATACCGTTGGCCTGACGGAAAAGCAGGTGGGAACTCAACTGATGGCGGTGCTTGTCGGGGGATTGCGCGGTTTTGCGACCGCCAATGACTTTACCATCGAGGCCAGCCGCACACGCTAACCCGGGCCGCAAATCTGCGGCCTGTTTTCTCAATCTAATCAATATCACAATCACTGTGAGGGCTGCGTGCGTCCTGAATTCCGCGATGCCTGAAGGTGTTAAGGGGACATAATGAGTGCACTTTCGTATGTTTCAGAAGATAAAAATTCAGCCTGGGCAACGTACCTGGCTCAGGTGGAGCGCGTCCTGCCTTATCTCGGCGATCTGTCTAAATGGGCGGATACCTTACGTCACCCAAAACGGGCACTGATCGTTGATATCCCCTTGGAGATGGATGATGGCAGCGTCAGGCATTTCGAGGGATACCGCGTACAGCACAACCTGTCGCGCGGGCCGGGGAAAGGCGGCGTTCGCTTTCATCCCGATGTGACACTGGAAGAAGTGATGGCGTTGTCTGCGTGGATGACGGTGAAGTGCGCGGCAATCAATCTGCCGTTTGGTGGCGCCAAGGGCGGTGTGCGTGTTGACCCACGCGAGTTGTCCAGAAAAGAGCTGGAACGTCTGACGCGTCGTTATACCAGCGAAATTGGCAGCATCATCGGGCCGCAGCAGGACATTCCTGCACCGGACGTCGGTACCAACCCACAGGTTATGGCGTGGATGATGGACACCTGGTCGATGAATGTTGGCGCAACCAGCACCGGTGTGGTCACCGGCAAGCCGATTCATTTAGGCGGATCGCTTGGGCGCGTTAAAGCAACGGGCCGTGGCGTATTTGTCACGGGCAGGGCGATGGCGCAGCGTATTAACCTGCCGCTGGAGAATGCGCGCGTCGCCGTTCAGGGATTTGGCAATGTGGGAAGTGTGGCGGCTGAACTCTTCAGTGAAGCCGGTGCGCTGATCGTGGCCGTGCAGGACCACAGCGCGACACTTTACAACGCCAGCGGCATAGACGTTGCTGCGCTGACAGAATGGCAACAACAAACAGGTAGCATTAGCGGTTATCGCGGTGCCATGTCGGTCAGTCATGAGGCTTTCTGGGAGCAGGGATACGATATTGTGGTGCCCGCTGCCCTGGAAGGACAAATCACAGCAGATCGCGCCCGCAAGCTAGTCTGCAAACTCGTGCTGGAAGGGGCGAATGGTCCAACATTACCTGCAGCTGATGACATTTTGAAAGAACGCGGCATTACCGTGGTTCCGGATGTGATCTGCAATGCGGGTGGCGTAACGGTCAGCTATTTTGAATGGGTGCAGGATTTCTCCAGCTTCTTCTGGAGTGAGGATGAAATCAACGAGCGGCTTGACCGCATTATGGAACAGGCACTGTTGGCCGTGTGGAATAAATCACTCGAGCTTGGCGTGACGCTGCGAACGGCTGCATATGCTGTAGCATGTGAGCGGATTCTGGAAGCACGCCGTGAGCGAGGTTTATATCCCTGAAATCGAGGATGAAAAAATTAAGCCTGATGACTCTAAATGAGTGGCAGGAAAGCCTGATGCTTAAATTAGAGGGCTTGGGTGGCGTGGGTAGTTAACAGACCGTGATCACCACACTTTTCTCAGTTCAGCGAATGGTAACGATATAAAAACCGCCTTTAGGCGGTTTTTATATTGGATACTGAAAGTGAAGATTACTGTACAACCTGCCAGCCATCATCACCCTTGATAAAGGTCAGCTCACCGGTTGTTTGACGCTTACCCACAAAGGGTGTTCAACCTTACACTTATAGAAGCCATCGCTTTGAGCGTCATGACACGCCAGTTTCTTAACGCTGTTAACTTTCATCAGCATGTCATCAGTAACCGCTTTCCCACACCGATAACAACAGATTATTTCTGATTCTTTTCGCTAAACTCTTGGTAGTTGGCTTGGGTCACAGTCTGGTAGGGGATCCAGTTAAACGTCTCAGTTTTCTTACCTTCAAGCATGTCACTGGCGACGTTGACGGCGCCAATCGCCTGGCCTTTAGCGTCCTGGAAAATGGTCACCGCCATTTTTCCGTTTTTGATAAATTGCAGACCGTCTGGGGTACCGTCAATACCTGCAACCAGCACGCCTTTTTTGTTCAGCTGCTCCAGGGCCATGATGGCACCAATCGCCATTTCGTCGTTGTTAGCGACAATCGCATTGATGTCATTACCGTCCTGGAGCCAGGACAAGGTTTTATCAACGGCTTCGTTACGCTGCCAGTTAGCCGTTTGCTTTTGGATAACCTTCATTCCTGGATGAGCACTGACGAAATCTTCTACGGCTTTGGTACGCTGGCGGGCCTCTTCAGTGGAAAGGGAACCCATGAGGATCGCGATGTTCCCTTTGTTATTCATACGTTCAGCCAGCGCTTCGATTTCCATTTTCCCACTCAGAGCTGAATCTGACCCGACATAAGACATTTTTCCTGTCAGCTTCACTTCAGGCTTACGGTTAACGAAAATGAGGGGGATGTTAGCGTTTTGCGCGGCTTTGATTATAGGCATGACACCCTGAGTATCGACCGGGTTTAAAATAATAGCGTTTACCCCTTGGTTGATGAAATCATCCACCTGCTGGATTTGCAGAGAGACATCTCCTTTGGCATCAGCGAACTGGCTCTTCATTCCTTTCTCGTTGAGTTGCTTCTCCATCTGGCTTCGCAGAATGGATACGAAGTTAAGATCAAGGTTAGCAAGCGCGACACCGACCATATAGGTCTTGGCCTGAACAAAAAACGTGCTACATAAACATACAACTGCCAACAGCCATTTGATTTTATTCATGTTGTCATCCTGTAGGGAGGTTGATTATTTTTAATATTGCACCCGGGTGCAATTTCGAGCGAATGCTCGGCTGGTAACATGATTTATCGAGCGTGAAACAAGTTGTTAACACTGAATCTCAGGCACGCTAAGTAAATAGTCAACGGGTGTTATTACGAAATTTTTGTTCCGATCACAAAATAAATAAATCTAGCACCCGGGTGCATGAAACAAATTGCACCCGGGTGCAATTGAGGGGCATACTCAGCGCACGCACTTGTTCGAAGATGAAATATACCCGTCGAGAGGGTGTAGGTTTCTTTTCAGAACGTTTTCTCGTTCAATATCAGAAAATATCTGACCTGGATGAGTAAATGAAATCAAAAGAGAGCAGGGTGACCGCCAGTGATGTGGCGCGCCTGGCTGGTGTTTCGAAGTGGACGGTATCCAGAGCCTTTATGCCTGGTGCGTCAATCTCGGACAGCGCCAGAGAACGCGTACTGAGTGTCGCCCGTGATCTGGGATATCGCCCTAATCTCCTGGCAAGGAGCCTGGCTAAGAAGAAAACGCACATTATTGGCGTCGTTATTGATGAGATGAAAAATCCTCATACGCTAATGCTTCTTGATGAGGCATCACGGCAACTGCAAAGCAGGGGCTACATGGCGATGATGTTGAATATCTCCGCCGATGCTCATTATCCATCGGTGATGGCACAGGCAGATCAGTTTCAGGTAGACGGGATCCTGTTTCTTGGCACGGTTTTGTCAGCTGAGCTTATCAGCCTGTCGCAGGACCTCTACCGTGTTCCTTTGGTGCAGGTATGCAGGTATAGCAATGCGGCGGATATAGAGGTAGTTGCAATAGACGGCATGGGTGCCGGAATGCAGATCTCCGAGTTAATGGTTGCGCAGGGCTACAGTCGTTTTGGTTACATGGTGGGACCCGATACGCCATCGTCACATACCTTCCGTAAAGAGGGGTTTGAAGCTGGGTTGGCCAAAGCAGGACATCAGTTGGATGTAGTACTAAACGCCGGAGGATATGACAAAGAGATGGGCTGGAACGCGATCAGCGACTACCTTCTCTCAACTCCGACAGAAAGGCGAATTGAAGCACTGTTCTGTGAAAACGATGTACTTGCCCTAGGCGCGATGTCAGCTCGGCAGGAATTAGCACCTGAATGGCATCTAGGGATTGCCGGCTTCGACGATATCGATGAAGCGCAGGCGCTGAACTGGCAATTGACTACGTTCAGTCAGCGCATTGACAGACTTGTGAATGAGGCTCTTAACCGTCTTATAGACGGACGAGTAAATATTGATAATGCATGGCAACAGGGAGAACTGCGTATCAGGCGCTCTCACCTGAAAGCCTGACCAAGGAGTGATCATGAAGTTATCTTTGCACGGTGTATCTGTCTGGTACAGCAACGCCGTAACGCAGTTACGCCTGGCACGTGAAGCCGGTTTTGATGGCCTGGAAATTCTGCCGGAGCACCTCTACCGTTATCTGGAAAACGGGGGGACCTACGAGCAGTTCAGACATTTGATGGCTGAAAATAAGGTAGAGATAACCTGTATCAACGCTCTAAAGCGCATTGGTCGCCACCAGCCTGAAGAGCGTGCAGCATTACTGCAAGAGGCGCAGCGCATTTGCCGCGCGGCAGCTGAACTGAACTGCCCTGTCGTGCAAATCATGGCTCTGACTGAACTGGATCATCTTCCAGAAGAAGAACGAAACGCCATTTTGCGGGATAACATCTGTGCTATTGCTGATATTGGTAAGCCACTGGGGATCAAATTCCAGATTGAAGTGGTGGCCTTTACGGCGTTCAACTCCTTACAACAGGGTCTGGACATGATAGCCGCCTGCGGACGTGACAACATCGGCCTGGTTGTAGACTTCTGGCATCTGCACGCCGGCGGCAATACGCGTCCTGAAGAAGTTGCAAACATGGATGTGAACCTGATTTACGGCATTCATTTCTGTGATGGCCGAGCTGCTCGCCCGGGTGAAGAGTGGGATGAGTGGGTCCAGCGCGATTATGCCCCGGATAAAGGCGAGGTGGATATCCCTGCCTGGCTTGAGGCAGTACAGCAGACTGGATACAAAGGGGGCTGGTGTCCGGAGCTGTTGAGTCCACATCACTGGGAATTAGACCTTGCGGATATTGCAAAGTCCTGTATCGACAGTCTGCATGAGTATGGCGTTAAATAAATTCAGAAAGGCCAGTCTTATTTTTATTTCTTCTGGTCCTGCCTTAAGGGTTTTTAAGGCTTTGCAAGCAGTGATAATGCCGCCATTTCAAGTTTTGGCGGCTATTTTTTGCGTCCTTTAAAATTCTTAGGTTAAATTTAATCCCTGTAATAATAATAAAGGTCGGAAAGTAATTTTAGGTGGGTAAATACCCGCCTATTTTTTGCAATCTTGTTTTTTGATAGAATGCTATCATTGAATGGGGCTGATTATTTGCAAGGGATTTATTTTAACTTAATGATTTATATTGTTATTTTAAGGATATTCAAATTAATTTAAATTTTTATTGAACTGAAATCACACTTTGAAGAAATAGTTCACTTCTGAAGATGATAGAAAAATCATTTCATGTATCATCATTTTTGATGTCACTCTATCAACAACAAAATAAGATCCCTTTGTGTGTTATGAAATTAAATTCCAAGGGGTGGGGGTTTATATGAATACCAGGCAACACAGTTATAATATGAAGTACGTAATGCTTTGCTGTACGGTGGCTGCATTTGGTGGACTGCTGATGGGATACGACTCTTCCATTATTTCTGGTGCTATTGAACCCCTCAGTGAATATTTCAAACTTGGACCGGCTGAAACTGGCTGGGCTGTTTCAAATATCCTGGTCGGAAGCCTTGTGGGCTGTTTAGTGGCCTCAAAGGTAAGCGATCGCCTCGGACGTAAAAAATCACTGGCTATAACGGCTCTGCTCTTCACCGTTTCGGTTGTGGGCACCGCTCTGGCGCACAACTTCACAACCTTTGTTATCTTCCGCATGATTGGCGGGTTGGCTATTGGTCTGGCTGCAGTTATCTCACCTATTTACCTCGCTGAGCTTTCACCCTCTAAATTCCGTGGGCGCACAACGGCACTTTACTCAGTGTGCTGTGTTGGCGGGCAGTGTGTTGTTTTGCTGACAAACTACTTCATCACCAAATCCCTGCTGCCTGAGGTGATGATTGGCATTGGCTGGCGCTGGATACTGGCGACCGCACTGGTTCCCTGCGCACTGTTCATCGGACTGATTGCATTTATTCCTGAGTCGCCGCGCTGGAATGTCCTAAAGGGCCGCCATAAGGAAGCACTGGATACACTCACCAAAATCTCGAACCGCGAACATGCGCAAACCGTTTTCCAGGAAATCAAAAACTCGTTCGCGCATGACCCAGCGGTTCTGAAGCAGAGAAGCCAGTTCCGTCTGAATCGTTATACGGTTCCACTGCTGGTGGTGGGTATTGGTCTGGCTATCGGTAACCAACTGAGTGGTATCAACGTTATTCAGTATTTTGGCCCAACGCTGCTGAAAAATGTTTCAAGTGACACGGACTCAGCACTGTTGCAAACCTTCTGGCTGTCAGTGTGCCAGCTGGTCGGCGTTATCATTGGTATGTCACTGATTGATAAAGTTGGCCGCCGTAAGCTGTTGCTTCTGGGGGCGATTACTTCAGCAATTTTCCTGGCCTACTCCTTCGTGGCATTCTTCTATCATCTCCCAGGCATCCTGCCGGTAATTGGCCTGTTTGCTTATATGGTGTTCTTTGGCATTACCTGGGGCCAGATCGTGTGGACTGTACTGGGTGAAATCTTCCCTACAGAAATCCGTTCAATCTGTGTTGGTCTTTCCATTTGCGCAATGTCTCTGGCCAACTTCGTCATCAGTACGACGTTCCCAATCATGAACAGCAGCGTAATGCTGCAGGAAATGTTCCACGGTGGTTTCCCACTGTTGCTGTTTGCTGTCTTCTCTCTGGGTATGTACTTCTTCACTTTCAGATATCTACCGGAAACTGCAGGCGTATCACTCGAAAAAGTGCAGGGGCTTGTTCTGCGTAAATTTGACATTGAACCGGAAGAGGGGAAAGAGGCTGTTCCCACGGCGCCGGTCAGCATGGCTGACAAGCACTTCCATATCTGATTTGTCACAGAAACCAAAACTAGCCTGAATAAAAAATGCCAGTGGGTTAATTACCTGACTGGCATTTTCATTATCTGATTCGTTCAACGAACATCCCTAGTGAACTCTGGCCCCATGAAAAGCAGGGCGCCGGAAATGACACCGGTGTCATAGACAAATAGCAGGCCGCCGAGGGTGGCAAACTTTGACTAGCGGACGAGTTCCGCCCTTACTGTTCGGCCCGGAAGCAGTATTCTTAGAAATATATTGTTCCATTGCAGGCTCCAGTTTGAATCCGGAAGACTGTGTTTTTGAATTATGTATATGAAGCAAAGATGAGAAGGGGGAGCCCGTGACGTTTTGAGCTCCCTCTGAGGCGAGTGTTATTGACTGATGGTCTGCTGAAGTGCCTTGACAGAGCTGGTCACGCCGGCGTCAACGGACATGGTCAGGTCTTCCATTTCCAGAGAAACCCAGTCGTTGTAGCCCATCATGCGAACCACAGAGAAGAACTCTTTCCACCACTGGAGATCCTGACCGCAGCCCACAGCAACGTAGTTCCACGCACGGTTGGCAACGTCTTCAACCGGCTTAGTCTCCAGCAGGCCATTCACGTTAACCAGACCACGTTCAAGACGAACATCTTTACCGTGGCAATGGTGAATGGCGGGGCCCAAAGCGCGCGCCGCGGCAATCGGGTCGGCACCCATCCAGATCAGGTGGCTCGGGTCAAGGTTCAGGCCGACCATCGGTCCTACCGCATCGCGCAGGCGGAACAGCGTTTCCGGGTTCCATACCAGCATCGAGCTGAAGTTTTCCAGCGCGAATTTTTCAACGCCGCACTCTTTTGCCTGCTTTACTAGACTTTCCCAGTAAGGGATGGCCACTTCGTTCCACTGGTAATCGAGACAGTTCTTCAGCGTCGGCGGCCAGCTGACGGTGTAGGTGATCCAGTTTGGTACCGTGTCACCTGGAGCGGCAGGCGGTAACCCGCTCATCATAACGATTTTTTTCACGCCAAGGTGGCCCGCTAACTCCAGCGTTTTCTCAGTATCAGCGCGGTGTTTTTTACCCAGCTCGCCCGGTTCCAGTGGGTTACCGGATACGTTCAGTGCCGCAATTGACATGCCACGTTCTGCCAGCGCATCCAGAATTTTTTTACGCTTGCCGGCGTCGGTCAGCAGTTCATCAGTGCGCAGGTGCGGTGCTGATGACCAGCCACCGGTAGTCATTTCCACGCCATAAACGCCCATGGAAACCAGTTTATCAAGCATCTCTTCGAAAGGCAGATGGCCCAGACTGTCAGTACAGAAGGAGAGTTTCATTATTAAAACCTTATTCGTAGTTAACCCAGGTGGAGCCGTTGTCAGCCGAGCGCACGCAGTTCTCGAGCCAGCGAACACCCTCAATGCCGGCATTAATATCCGGATATACAAGGTTGTTCAGCGTTTCGTTGTCACCACGCTGTTTAGCGCTAATGGCGATGGCAAACTTCAGGTAAATGTTTGCCCAGGATTCAGCGAGCCCTTCGGTGTGAAGCGCGCCGAGACGCTCATCTGCCAGCGCACTTTCATGCAGGTATGGCATACCGTGGTGCATGGTCTGATTTGGCTGGCCCTGAACTTCGTACTTTAGTTCGCCCGGATTAGAGTCAGTCCACTCAAGGCTTGCGCGTGAACCAATCACGCGAATGCTCTGGCTGTCCATTGAACCGGCATTAATTGAGGAAGCCCACATGCGCCCTACAGCGCCACCTTCATAGCGGATAAGAACCATTGCGTTATCTTCAAGCGGTGCACGTGAAGGAATGAAGCTCTGGCGATCGCACAGCAGGGAAGAGATTTTTTGCTGCGGCATCAACAGCTGCGAAATATAGAAGGTGTGGGTGGAGATATCGCCCAGAACAAATGTCGGACCGGCAATTTTCGGGTCTACGCGCCATTTCTGGGCATCGCTGAATTTATCGGCAGAGTCGTTTGCACTGAAGCCGTGAGTATATTGCATGTCGACCATACGGATGTCACCGAGCTCACCGTTGGCGATCATTGCGCGCATTTGCATCAGCAGAGGATGGCCCGAGAAACCATAGGTTACGCCGACAATAAGACCTTTCTGTTCTGCCAGTTCTTTAATCTCCCGTGCTTCAGCAGAGGTGAAGAACAGTGGCTTTTCACAAATGACGTGAATTCCTGCAGTCAGCGCTGCTTTTGTGATCTCATAGTGGGTACCGTTGGGTGTGGCCACAGAGACAACTTCCACACCATCGTCGCGAGTGGTTTCACGTTCGAGAAGCTGCTGATAGTTATCATAGCAACGGTCTGGATCGAGCCCGAGGTTCACTCCGAAGTCGCGGCCACGCGTGGCATCAACGTCGAATGCCGAAGAGACCAGCTGATAAGCCGTATTGTCACGCAACGCGCCGCTGCGGTGTTTATAACCAACCTGGCTCAGTCTGCCGCCACCGATCATGCCCCAGCGCAGTGGGCGGGGAATTACTCTTTCACCGTTTAACATGCCAACTCCTGATGATTAATTTGAGGCTTCGCTTTCTGATGCTTCCTTGCACCCGGGTGCAAATAAGCTTAATAAAAGTCCAGCTGATTTTTGCTTCAGCCCAAATGTTGAACATGCAGGGTTTAATGTAAAGAGGTCACTATTTAACTTTCAGGAATGGATCACAAAATGGCAACATATTGCACCCGGGTGCAGAGCAGGTATATTGCTTTTACCGACAAAGTGGTTCACTGTTGATCGGTTAAAGTTCAGGAAAATAAATCGGCCAATATTTGCGTTTAACTTAATGAAAATTAGGTTAATTTTTTATTTTTACTTCGGTTTCTCAATATATTCATTAGCGATTAAGCAATATTAAGGCCATGATTTAATGCTTATGAATACAAAACCAGTAAGTTTGATATCTGTCACAAAACTATTTGTCGGCTAAGAAATGGGAATGGCAGATGAGATTTTGAAATTAAGGCTGCTTTTGGCTTCGCGGGCATTAAATCGGGTTTGAGGAAAAAATGGCCCGGTAAAAGCCGGGCCAGTTTATTTACTGCATTGTCGGTGTTTTGAGTTTCTCGTTAGCACCGGTGTCTTTACGCATCTTAGCTACGTCTTCTACCTTCACCTCACTGGCTTCATTACCCCAGCTATTTCGCACATAATTCAGAACATCAGTAATCTGCTGATCGTTCATCTTCCAGGCGAATGATGGCATGCCCGCAGCAGTCTGCCGCTCTTCAGTGTGTGGTGCGCGTGCCCCCGTTAGCATGGCGTGGATCATATTCGTAGGATCGTTTTGCATTGCGCGGTTCCCGGCAAACGCCGGCACCATACCGGTGATACCTTCTCCCTGCAGACCGTGGCAGGCAGAGCAGTTAACCTCATAACTCAGGGCGGCATCTTTTGCGCGAGCTGCATCCATGTGGAAGGGCGGCTCAGCAGGCGTCGAAGATGCTGGAAGAGCACGCAGATATGTTGCAATAGCCTGCAAATCGTCCTTGTTGAAGTACTGCGTTGAGTGCTCCACGGCTTCTGCCATTGGACCTGCAGCCACGCTGGTACCGTTTGAGCCGGTCTTCAGATAATCTGCAATCTGGTCATTACTCCAGTCACCGATCCCCGCGTGAGGATTTGGGGTAATATCCGGTGCGTACCAGTCACCCAGATTTCCGCCCTGAAGGTAAGCGCTACTGATTTCTCCCCCAAGTGCATTGCGCGCGGTATGGCATACGCTGCAGTGTGCCGGGCCGTCAACGAGATACTTACCCCGGTTCCATGCTGCATCATTAGCTGAGGCTGCTGTAAACCCAGAATTATCAAAGAACAGCACGTTCCAGCCAAGCATGGCCAGACGGATGTTATACGGGAAGTGCATTCCCGCATTTTCATCGACATCATGTTTAACTGGGGCGATAGTCGAAAAATAGGCCCAGAGATCATGCATGTCTGCATCTGTCATTTTGGCATAAGCAGTGTAAGGCATCGCTGGATAAAGGAATCCATGCGTACCCCGCCCTTGACGCACGGCGGTGAAAAAATCACGCTCAGTCATATTACCGATGCCGGTCTCACGGTCTGGCGTGATATTTGAGGTTTCCAGCGCGCCAAAGGGAGTATCGATTTTATACCCACCGTTAAAGGAGGCGTTGTGGCAGGCTGCACAGTCGGCCAGTCGCATGACGTATTCACCGCGCTTAATGGCTTCTGCATCATTACTCTTGAAATCGGCCAGCTTGACATTGTTATCCGCCACTTGTGAACGCGAACTTTCGAGCACGGCCCACAAGCGATAACTTCCAGCTAAACCTGCCAGCACTAGAACGATAGCTGCGCCATAAACAAGTTTCTTTTTCATGCTCACAATTATGCTCCTACCAGCGGCGACGGATTATTAATGTACTTTTGGTAGATAGCCTGCGCAGCGCGGATCGCCAGCGCACCTACTGTAACGGTTGGGTTATAGCCACCATTGTTCGGGAAGGCTGAAGCGCCGACGACAAAGAGGTTATGTGCATCCCAACTCTGAAGGTAAGGGTTAAGGGCAGATGTCGTCGGATCAGCACCCATCACGGCACCACCAATGGTATGCGAGCTGTGCTGCATGTAGGGGTTCCAGCTCTTCTCTGACTGGTTATCGATGACAAGATGCTTACCACCAATTTCCTTCATGATGTCGATCGCGCGGTCGGTAACGTAATTCGCCATGCGTACATCGTTTTTGTTCCAGTCAAACGTCATACGCATCAGCGGCTGGCCGTGGCGATCTTTGTAAACCGGGTCGAGATCCAGGTATGCTTCTCGGACAGGCATTGAGGTACCCTGACAGAAGATAGTGCCTGCGGTCTGATAATCACGCGCGTAGCCCGCTTTCCATTCACTACCCCAGCGAGGTGTACCTGGACGCAGACCATCCATGTTCTGAATAGGACGACCATTGGTTGAGAAGCCCATGATCCCGGCACCCCCAATGAAGTCCAGGTGGCTGTGGTCGAAGTTGTCGCCGTTAAAATCATCGATTTGTACGGCAAGGGCGCCCCCGCCGATAAACGGGTTCATGTATTCGTTATCAAAGAATCCGGTAACACTGGAGCAGGTCTGGTAGTTATAGTTACGGCCGATGGTACCGCGGCCGGTGCGTGGATCGTATTGCTCACCCACGCCAGACAGCAGCATCAGACGTACGTTGTCCATCTGGTAGGCGGTGATACATACGATATCTGCCGGCTGGAAGCCTTCTTTGCCGTCTTCTGAAATGAACTTCACACCTTTTACGGTTTTGCCATCTTCATGCTTAACGGCATGAAGCACTTCCGTGTTGGTCAACAGCGTGAAGTTTTTGCGGCGCATCAGGGCCGGGAGAATACAGGCCTGCGGTGAGGACTTGGAGAAGTTACCGCAACCGTGGAAATCACAGAATCCGCAATAGGTACAAGGTCCCATGGTCACACCCAGAGGGTTGACGTAGGCCTGAGAAATATTACCAGCTGGTACCGTGAACGGGTGATAACCCATTTTCTGGGTGGTCTCACGGTACTTGCGCATCCAGTGGGTATCTTTCAGCGGAGGCGTCGGGTATTCACGACTGCGCGAGCCTTCAAAGATATTCCCGTCTGCCTGCGGCTGGCCGTTCAGATTACCGGCTTTGCCTGATGTACCGGCAATACGTTCGAAGCGATCGTAAAAAGGGGCCATCTCATCATAGGTCACGCCCCAGTCCTGCAGTTGCAGACCTTTCATTTTCGCGGCGCCGTAGCGTTCGCGGGTCTGTGTGGCGATTTCAAAATCCCATGGGGTGAAACGCCAGGACATCCCGGCCCAGTGTGTCCCTGCGCCACCGACGTTCCAGCCAAACTGGAATGCGGACCAGTTACGCACTGGAGCTGCCTCTTGATCGCTACGGTTACGGAAAGTTGTGGTTTCCACACTCATAGGCTGCATAATTTTACGGCGTGTACGCCAGCGAAGCTCATCAGGATCGACCGCTACCGGGAAATCAGTAGAAGTATCACGCCATGCGCCGCGTTCAATTGCGACGACTTCAAGGCCTGCGCGCGTCAGCTCTTCTGCCATCACGGAGCCAGCCCAACCTAAGCCGACGATAACGACGTCAGCTTTTTTTCTTATTTGTGACATTTGTAAAGCTCCGGGATTAATTATCAGGGATCAGGCTAACGGGGATTAACTGAAGATTTTCATTTCGACGCTCAATATATGGGCGATAGTCGTAGCGAGCCCCCGGGAAGCCGATCATTTTCCAACCGACCATATTTTTGTTACCGCCGTAAATGGGGTCGGCCAAATAACCTTCCCGTACGTTCTGCAGCATGAGTTCAAAGAAAGCCTGACTGTTAACGCCGTTGCCTAAATCTATTTTTCCCTTTTCCATCTCTTTGAGAAATGCATCAATCTGTTCACTTTCAAGTTCAAAGAAAGCTTTCTTGAGATGCTCTTCAGACCATGCGTTTAATGCTTTCAGACCGGTTAGATAACGTTCACGAGGAGGAGCGAGGAATTGCGGGCTGCCCATCAGGGCTTCTTCATTTCCAGGATTAAGGGGGCCTTCAAGATATAAGGCTGCGCCACTGCCATAGTCACCCGCGAGTTCACTGTCGATGAACTCAATGCATCCTGCTTCACTTGCTGATGGTCCCAGCTTATCGGCAGGAATGAGACGGTTAAAAATAGCCGTTAACGTTTTGCGATCCTTCTCATCAGTGAGGACCTGATAACCTTTCTGCCACGCTGGCTGCGGCATGTGGTCTGCGCTGAGTTGCGTTTCCAGCGGAACGTTATGCAATTCTTCTGCACGAAGTTTGGGAACAACCGCGGCAGTTGCCACGATAGAACCCAGGGAAAAGAGCGCTTCTCTTCGATTCATAGTAAATACCTTCAACGAAACGGTTTACGACCGGTCATCACTGTTTCTGCACTTCAGTGCAGTAAAAAATGAGCAGGCTTAAGCCCACTCGCCCTGTAAAAGAACACGACACCACGTTTTTTAAGCGCAGTTTTGCCTGCGATAATTTAATCGCATTAACAGGCGTCTCTAAAAGAGTCGCTAAAATTTACTGAGGTAAAGCGTAGAGTAAGAGTTTTTAATTATTAATATAACGAGAGCCAACTCCTTTAAAATAATTGTTTCTGATATATATTGTTTTATACAGCAGTGATCATGTGTTTTTGAAGCCCAACATCAATACATAAAATTAATATTTTCACAGGAATTTCACGTTAACTGGTCAGGTGTGTGACCGGGTGCAAAATGCTGCATGATTTTTCCAGTTAATGCTTCAAGTGAGAACGTCTGATACGGATCTCTCCCTGCTCCCAGCCAGATTTTTCAGATCCTTTGCCATCAATCAGACGGCATATGGCTTCATGCATCAGGCGGTCCAAACGTTGACTGTAGGAGGTCAAATCACACCCTGGAATTTCTGATTCTTCTATGTCATCAAAGCCGACAAGTGCCAGTTGTATCTCTGGAGAAATGTCTCTAAGGGCTGCCATCGCGCCTAAAGCTAAGATGTCGTTCTCGCAGAATAAGGCATCAACTCTCTGTGAGACCGGCATTTCTAACAGGTATCGTTGCATTGCCTGATAGCCCAGCATGCGATCATAATGTTCTGTTTCAAGCTCCAGATCTAACTCGTGGCCATGTGCTTTTAACTCATCGACATATCCCATTTTGCGCTGAAGATGTCCTTCTTCTCCCCCTGGCCCAGCCATGTAACCAAAACGTTGATGGCCTTGCTCTAAGAGCAGGCGGGCAATCACTTTGCCTGCTCTGTAGCCATCAATGTTTACGACATCAATTCCTTTTCCGCCGATGTTTCTTGAAACCTGAACAAGAGGTACCTTATGGAGATCATTTGCAATTGCAACAAACTCCGGTGTCAAAGCTGTACCAAGGAACAGGATTCCATCCACCTGAAGTTGTTCGGCCAGGGACATCACGGAACGATAATTTTCACCCGTAATATTCAGCATCAGTGCCATGTAGCCGCGGGACTGTAGCTGCCTGGTCACTTCATCCAGCATCATCATCGAATGCGGGTTTTTTAGTTCATCCACCACAACGCCAATAATATGCGTGCGTTTTTGAGACAAACTACGTGCGAGTAGGTTAGGGCGATACCCAAGCTCTTTAGCAGCCGCGAGCACATCTTCTCTGGCTTTGTCAGAAATAGACGCGCCAGGTGTAAAGGCTCGTGACACTGTCCACTTTGATACACCTGCCTTTTGGGCAACATCTGTCGCTGTAGCCCTGGTCCGCTTGTCTAATTTATTGGCCATTTCGCGCTCAGACATGCAATTGAACCTCTTCTGCGTTGAACGCGAATCTTGTTGGATACCAAGCTTTGCTCAAAGTTATGAAGCATTTGGTCGCGCTTTCCCCTACGAATGTTGTGATTATGTTTGATCTTTGCACCCGATTGCAAACGTTTTGTGATCCAGCTTTAAGTATTGATATATCAGTCATTGACTAATTAGTAGGTAGGCCGTTGGCTAGTTTCTCATCAATTCGCTTAACCATCATCATATGAGCCAACAGAGACCGATCAGATTTAGTACACAGCAAAGTTAATAATATCTTCAATTACGACGTGAGGGGATTTCCATGAAAAAGCGTTTATTCGACAAACCGATTAACAGTATTTCGGATGGGCCATATTGGATTGTCTTTTCATATAAATGCATGGTAGCGCATGGAGCATGCGGCGACAGTGCCGGTCGGAAATGCCGAGACGTTTAGCCGCGAGGTGGGTTGTCAGCGCCGGTCGGCAATGTCCTGAATGACTTTAAGTCGGTTAACTTCATTCATCGTGAAAAACTTTGCACCAGAAGCCGCCATAATAGATTCCTCAGCAGGTAACCCGACGCGTCTAGTTTAAATACATCATTCTTGATAAATTTAATTTTTATCAATTTCATGTAAAATTTCTGATAACGGGTGTTATGTTCAAAACTGCAGATTTGGCGGCTCATCGAGATCGACGGGAGCAATTCAAGAAAATTAAATAGATCCGCTCAGGATCCATTGAGGATGGGTTTTCGGCTTTTCTCCCGTGATCGAAGAATAACTCAGTGGGTTCAGAATAAAAAACGAGATCTTCAGCGGCCGTTATCGCAGGAAGATGTCCATATAATACTGATTATAAAATAAATAATAAAAAAATCGGGTGAGGGCGCATTAGGCACTACCCCCGGACACTTGGTCAGGACAAGCATTTCAAAGAGAGGATGTAGAAGGGAAATCCGGCTCCGCGGTGTTCCTCGGAGAGTAAACAGAGGATGAAAGCTTAAAACCTCGCATCAAAATTGTGACCCACACCAGCTTAAGGCGAGTGCGGGTGGCATCTTTCTGGCCCGGAGGAGAGTAAATCACGGTGTCGCAAAAGTAGACACATCCTTTAAGTCTGGTGCTGATAAGCAATACGTATGCTCGACTCTGCCACCACGTAAGTATTGAAGATCCGAACGGCAGACCAGGGGACCTGACCCGGTTTGACCATCATACAGTGATGCGCTTTGCTGATTCAGTTATGTGATTGTACAGACTTGAATTCCTCTCCAACATGCTGATAATAATATAATTTTCGTGAAAAGTTAGAGTGGATAAAAAGGAAATGATGCTGACTATTAATCCTTTTGTGGCTATTCCGCTTAACGGTGTGTTGTATTCGGAACCTGTCAAATATGCACAAAAAAAGAACTATGGGAGCTAAAAAAGTGACTAGGAAAATTCTCACCTAGGCGATTATGATGAAAAGGTGAGATTGCCTGATGAATACATAAGCGATCACTTGGCCGCTCAGCAAAAAACTTACTCAGATTCTATGGCAGAAAGGAGAGCCCGTGGCACTGATACTTCAGCAGGAAACGCCTTCCGATAGCGACCTTTTCAAAGGCGAGAGTCACAGAAATGTTGCTGATAAAATGGCAGAGGTCATCAAAGATCAGGACATAAATATACTGGGTCTGGAGGGCGAACTTGGATCGGGTAAATCGACAATTATTCATTTCCTCAAAAAGAAGTTAACTCCGGATTACACCTTCATCAACTTTGATGCCGAACTTTATCATTATGGCAATACGAAAAAAGCGCTGATTGAAGTGATTTACAATGGTATAAGTGTAATCCCAGGGGTTAATAAAGCTAAGTTGGAAATGCTCAGGAACAAGGCGCTGGGTAATATTGTTGAATATGACAAAAAGGTGAGTAGCAGGCTCAGTTGGTGGACGGTGAGTTTTATCCTTTTATCACTTCTTTCTGTACAAATGGTCAGATATCTTCTGCTTGATCTGAATGCTTATTTAAAGCCAGGCAGCACCATTGTAAAACCGGTCCTGTTATTAGAATTCCTTGCACTGCTTTCACCAGGAATGCTTCTGTTGTGGCTGAAGTATAAATCTCGCCAAAAAAATCGAAAGCTCGGCAGTGTTGAAGATGTTATTAGCGTGGGCGATCTTTTCAAGCAAAACAGCGTCGACAAGATTTCAGAAACCTGGCTTATCAGCAGAGAAATCGGCACGATTGAATTAACTAATGCGCTGACCGGATTTACAGAAAGCTCAACCGTGCCTTCCGGCGCAAAATTTATCCTGATAATTGATAATCTTGATCGCATTGGCGCGGATAAAGTGAAAGAACTCTGGAGCGACATGGAGCTTATCGCAGGCACCACGCATAAGCAGTTTCGCATCATTGTTCCTTATTCTGCTCGTCACGTGGCAAAATCGCTACTTGTTGAGGGGCATACCGGTCGGGAATTTATCGCCAAACGCATTCCCGTCACGTTCACCGTGCCGCCGTTGATTACAGCCGGATGGCAGGATGCATTTCGCGTGATGTGGAAAGAGACTGTATGTAATAACAAGGCCGATTTCTCGTGTGAAGAAACGATGCTGATTCTGGAGCGCTGGCGTCCGGGAGAATACCCACGGATTACGCCACGCCTACTCAAAAAGTTGGTTAACGACCTTTATATACTCCAGAAGACTGTACCTGTTTCAGCACCGGAGGAATATGTTTTGCTAGCTCTGTATGTCATTTTCGTTCGGTATAATGAATCAGATGTGACGACGCTGCTCAGATTTTCTGACGGTGAAAATGCCAATATGCAGTTAACTGAATATGAGGACAAAGTTCTGGCTACGCAGAAGCAGCTGAACCGGATTTTCCTCAATGAAACAAGGCGCTGGAGCGAATATCTTATGAGTATTCACTTCCAGGCACCTGTTGAGCTTGCGCTTTCTGAGTTATTGGATATGCCGCTCACTGATGCTGTCAAGAACAAAGATTTCGCTTCAATCGAAAAGCTATTAGTACTCTATGGTTTCAGTCATGCTTGGCAACGGTGTGCTCACAGAATGTCGATAAAAGACTGGCTCGAGACTATTGTTAAACTGCCTGACTCATCAATTAACAAGATTAGCCCGGAAATTCAAAGTTCAGTGCGGGCGCTTAATGCCTCATATGCTTTGACAGAGAGAGAACCATTCCGGCAGAATTTCAGTCTGAGTCTCAGTAAGCTGATAAAAGAAATGCATATCGGGCTGGAAGACTTCATCAACCGGCAGACCGATTTTATTATCAGAGATCTTAGCCGCCTGCAGAGCACACCCCAGAACGATGAAACTTATGTTAACGAATTGCTAGCCGAAGCAGATATTTACTCAGGATTTCTGGGTTACAGCCTGCTGAATAAAATCACAAGAGATCTCTCAGGAGAGGTTTATTCTTTATACCTCCTGAACAGACATAAGCAGTTTTCAAACCTTGAAATCCCCTCACTGTCACTCATTGAAGAAGAAAAAGAGAAAATGCTTCGCTTTGAGTTGGGTGATGAGGGAAGTGACATATTCAATGATGAAATTATCCGCTTCTTTGGTCTGGCTAGTGCTTCAGTAAACAAACTGGTAGAAAATAAAGAGAATAACTTACCAGAAAGTGTATCAGGCGCTTATCGTGAACTGTTAGGTAATACGCAGATAACTGAAAAAATTAAATTCAGGAAATTAATATTTAACAAAGAGTGGTATGCCAAAGGGTTAATACAACGCATACCATATCAGAGGGCTATTCAGGAAGAATACCCAGAAGAGTTTGCGGCCCAGATTGTCGCTCACATGGTTGCAATCGATGATTATACCGGCATTGAAAGCTTTGCACAGGAATACGCAGAGAATGACGATTTCATTAAGTATCTTGCCAGTTATTTCCGTTATATGACTTCATTCCATACGGTACTTAAATCGCTGAGTAATGAAACAGCCGCACCCTACGTGAAACCTGCTATAGCGGACATTATTCTTAATGATCATCTCGATGCTATCCAGACCTTATCTTATGCTGGTAGTTTCTATCCTGAAATTGCCAAGCTTCCGGGGAAAATCAATCTGCTTAAGCCGTTAATTGACAGGGAAGAAAAATTTTGCGAGCGAATCAGGGAAGAAAATTTGGAGAGCCTCGACAGTCAGTTTATTGATGACGTGTTCAGCACTAATTCGCTTCCACTGGTGATGGATAAAATTATCATTCTGAGCCAGTCTTGTTTCACCGATAAGGAGAGCCTTTACGCAGCAATTGTCCTGCTTGGAGATAATAGAAAAATTATTCTCAGCCGGATGGCAAGTTCGGATCGGTTCGTAGCAGCTAGGAATGCAGCACCATGGTTTGCTGAGTGGTACCGTTCCGCTGATGTGTCAGATCCAAGCCATGGCAAAAAACGTCCGGTTCTTGTTGTCTGTTTTGCATGCAGATCTGCAGGCAGAAATTTTGCTGGAACTTCATGATATCCTACTCGAAACCGACAGGAGTATTGAGAGACGTATTGCGGTTATCAGGGACTTTAAAGATGTTCTTGCGTTCAAAGAACCTGAAAAAAGAACTTCGCGCCGGGCTGTGGCTGCTTTATTTCCGCGATCTGTTGATGATGAGGTGCTCCGGGGCTGGCTGGATGCACAAAATCTAACTTTGAGCAGCTGGAACACGGAAGATGCAGAAAGCGTAAGCCTCATCGTGTGTGAAAATATTGAGCTTTTCCCCAAACTGGTAGAATCTTCACAGTACATAAAAAAAAGGTTACAACAGAAAGCTGAGCAAACACCTTCTGCCCTTTCAGAATAACCTCCCAAAATATAACAGCTCTTATAGGGGCTGTTATGTTTCCAGCTTTCTGTGTCGTTATTGAAAGCTGATGAATCAAGGGCGTAAAAAAAATTAAAAAGCCTCCTTTCCATAAGCGCATTCGCTTCATAAGTGACGGCTTTCCACCTGAAACTGTATGCATCTTTAAGCTGAAGCTTGAGCAGCCTGTACATAGACTATACGCAACATGTTAATCGATAGCATCATCGGCCTGGATGCATTCTCCGCCAGATCATCGCTGATGGGAATAAAGTCCAAGAACTCATAAGATGCGATCTTATTGGGAACCACATTTTATACGACACCTTTAATGCCGGTAACCTTCGCGGCAATGTCATAGATAAACTCCAGCGATGCCGACATCAGATGCAATCCCTATCCTTTGCCTTGATAGTCACAGCGGTGATCGCAGCCGTCAATCTGTATCAGCTCGCCAACACACGCACGCCGGTAGAGAGGTAGCTGAATTTTAGGGGAGCGATGCCTGCGCGGGTTCCAGAAGCCTGACTGTATCACGGTCTCTTTAGATAGAACCGCGTCGTACAGTTTGGCCAGGCTCTCGCAGGCGAGTTTCGGACCAAAGTCTGGATCGCCAGTGCTTCGCGGTTAAAATCATCCACCACGTTGAAGGTCCTGAAGCGCCTGCCGCACACCAGCGCATCGTGCATAAAATCGATGGACCAACTCTGGTTCATCGCCTCTGGCGTCGCCAGCGGAGCCGGTTACGCACTGGCAGGCGCTGTTTTCCCTTACGATGAAAATTCAGTTTCAACAGGCAGTAAATACGGTGAACCCTTTTATGGTTCCATGTATTGCCCAGCCTGCGCAGCACCTGAAAAAAATCTTTTTAAAGCGTATCGCGGATAACGTTCAGCCGCCACGGTCAGCGCCATAATCACCGGCTCATCACGTCGCGTATCTGGCTGATAACGAATACAGTCCTGCTCAGCGACAATGTCCTGCATGCCTGACGTAAGCTCATGGCAAACTGCGCGGTCAGATAGCTTACCAGCCCACGCTTTATCGCTGGTTTTAAAGCTTTTATTTCAATAACGTCTTTCAGGGGGCGGTACTCGAGACTCAGGTCCGCAAACATCTGTTTCAGTCGGCGGTTTTCATCCTCAAGATCCTTCATCTTTTTGATATCAGAGGCTTCCATGACGCCGAACTTCGCTTTCCAGTTGTAGTACGAAGCCTCAGAGATCCCGGCCCCGCGGCAGACATCCTTAACGGTGCGTCCGGCTTCGACGGACTTCAGAACGGCGATGATCTGGTGTTCGGTAAATCATGCTTTGCGCATGGCGATCTCCTCCGAGGACACAATCAGTATGCCGGAAGATCTCTAAATGTGAATGGTCCGTTTTGCAGGGATACTTACAGTAACTGTAGAAAATTCTTCAATTTTTTGATGAAACTTATGATCAGGGTATCAAGAAATTTTAGTGGCCGACGATAATGTTTTTATTTTAAAGGAGGATGTTATGACGATTCCAGGCGCAATCATTGCTATACTACCGCTTTTATACCAGTTGTATTCTTTGCTTCAGACTTCCAGGAAAGATAAAAATAATCTCATTGAAAAGCTTTCGAATGAGTTGCATCGTGAAGTGCCAAAAGCATATGTTGTGGAGTCATTAATTGCGAAGCTTCATAAAATGAGGGCGCCTAAATATGATGAACTTAAAATTATTCTTAACAGGAATAATGGTTTTGAGATTATGAATACCTACGCTACTGGTCGCCGAATGGTCTCAATTATTGAACTGAATACCACCCTAGTACCTGTTAGGTTCGAGTATTCTGAACTATATAAAAAGAGAGAGTATAGAAGGGGTATTCGGATATCATTTCTAGTTGTTGGGTTAATTGCTTATTATTTCGGTTATAAATACCAGACCGAGGTATTAGATCAGTTAGTCTACTCTTCGACTGAGGAACGTATCATGGTGATGGGTAGTGAAATTGCATTTGGTCTTAACATGATAAATGCGATTTTAGGTTTCTTGATTTATATGCCATTTACGGTTCATGCTGCCCGAGTTTGGTTTTGCCGGTTCACTATTAAACGTCTTAATGTATTGTTGAATGCAGAAGCTATGCATGTTACATCAGATATACAGATGAAACCAGAACGTTAAATAAACCTGCACCGCGACTAAGGTTTGCTCATGAAATAATTAAGCTAAATCTTTTGGCGGAAAAGTACAGAATGGTTTGATGCCTGCGAGTAAGTGATCTTGGGGCTAGCAAACCAAATGCCGCCCCTTTGTATGACGTTGCTGAAAACGCAAAGTAAAATAATAAAAGAGGGCTAAGTTGCCCTCACAGAGTTGTGGAAATTATAAAAACTAACAATCAAATATTCTTATTTGCAAATGGTCGTCATAAACGATGTGAATTCTATCCTGATAGTTTTTAGATCTTGGAAACACCCTCCAAGATGTAAAGTTATCTGGAAGATGGTGTTTATTATCTTCTACCATTCTGAATAAGTGTTCATCTTCAGTTTCAAGAAAACTGCCTGCCGTAATATTTTTTAGCCTGACTATATCGATATCGTTGAAAAAATTTTCCTTACTACTCTCAATCCAGCTTTTTCCTTTGAAAACATATTTTTTATTATTATAATCAATTGCATGCAAAGCATTTGACTCAAGCCAAGTATGAGTGAATTTTTCAATTGGAATATTTTTAAAATCTTCATTTTCCAAGGATTTTAAGACACTGTTAATTTTTTTTTCTTTATCTTCACGGCTAAGCTTCCCAAGTAAAGAATGAGCATTTTTATTATCTTTGAAAACTGAGTCACTTCCTATATCATTAAATTTGTATGCTATCTTTTTATCAATTCCGTCAAGAATGGCTAACGTTGACTGAGAATTCCATTCACAACCGAGAATAACATCACTGTTAATTTCCTTCTCGATTTTTTTGGAGAATCCTATTTTCTTGATCTGATCAACTTTATTATTTACTATTTCAATTGCACCCTTTGTTCCTGCGGCTAAGATAGTTCTGCCCCATGAGCCAGTGCTAAGTCCAAAGATTTTAGCTCCAGACCATACTTTTTCCGGGCGAACGAAATGCTGCACGACGCCATTATTCCATTCATCTATGAAAGGAATTGTTTCAACTCCATTTTCAGAAGCTATATACATAATATTGTCTTTGACATCCAAATCAGTACACCATACATTTAAATCTGTACAAGTACCCTTCTGGTGCCGATTTAAGAAATTTCTATCTATATTGATAGTAAAGTCTTTATGTAATGAAGAATTACACCCTTTTCTGAAATCTAAAAGCTTATCTTTTATTTCAAAGTATTCAGGATAAGAATCCAGATATCTTTCAATTAAATGCTTCCAACTGTAAGAGCAAAGCACTCCATTAGTATCAACAGTAAATAGGACGCCAGAATAGATATAGGATTCAATGAAGTCTCCGGAAATATTTATTTTAATATCGAACATATCTATCTCCTTTACCTAATTGTATGTATTTTCATGATCTTTCTTTTAGGTATTCCTGGTGTCTGAGACCATACTGTTAATAATGATGAATCAGGTGGGTCGGTAAGGGGGTTGACCGGGTATCCATGCCAGCATCCCTGATCTACAATAAATTTTGCCACAACCAGTTCAGCATATTTTTGACCTTTTTTTAGAATTTCTGGTCTGTAATCTTCTCCGATTACGCATAAATTATCGTTAGTATACTTTAGAGACCAAATGTCATTTTTAAAAAACCAATTTGCACTGTATCCAGTATTGAAGATATCTTCTTCTTCCTTAATGCTAACAATCCACTTACTCTTTTTAACCCAATTCCATTTAGGAATTCGGTGATCATCTTTGTGTCTATATACAGGTTTATTTTGTTGCGTCATACTGAGCAAATCCTTTTGAAGTAGGTATGTTCAAGAATACATTTTTTTTATTAGATTGTCTCTTTTAGTGCGGCTTTTGTCTCATCCCCAAGAATCTGATACTTAACTTAGTGCTGCGCAGCCATGTTCATTGCAAACATCCGTTTTTTAAATCTCCTTAGTGTTGATGCACTTGTGCCAGTGTAGATCCTGTAGTGCTTTCAGCAACATGCAAACGTAATTTATGTGTAAGACGCGTGATCTGTCTCAAGAACGTAACGCGCCCGATCGCCTCATCCACAGCTTCGTTCAGCCTGATGTGCGGTGAACTCCAACAGCCGCATCTTTTTGTAAACCACTTCTTCTTATTGCGCTCGTCCGTCCGTAGTACATATCTAAATGGATCGACAACTAGCACGTCCACCTGCGTGGAGGGCGATGCGTGCCAATCTATAACGAGTCAGACCATGATATTTATCCTGATGAAAAACAGCCGACATAGAAGATCCTGCTGGACACATCGATTCATCATTTCCTGCAGCATTAAAATTATCAGGAATTATCTTTTAGTCAAGATGATGGCCTTTTGACGCCTGTGAAGACCGTAAGCTTAAAATCGATGCTTTGCTGACTGCATCAAATTAAGCTAAGGAACTTACAGTCCTAAAGGCAAAAATCTGATCCTGTGTGAATGTAACGACGGCAAAGAAGATTTTGGCCACTTTCAACAGTCGACAGATCATGCCGGAAAATGGTGCACACCGTAGTGCTAAATATCTGGATATCATTGAAATTCGAATTTCCTTTAGGAGACGTATAGCCTCTAAGCCTCACGCGTTGCTCAACCATAGTCAGTAGGCTAATGACACAATGATTATTTCATTATTATCATATAGATACCAAAGTGCACTAAATACTTATTATGTTAAATTATGTATCCCATTGAAAATAGCTTGCTGTTCCCCCCACTTTTGGCTAACTGAGATCTCATTAAAGAATGCTTTATTGGAACAACGAAGAATAAAAATAATTTTTCCTGATAAAGCACATCAGAACCTATGTCTTTCATTATTGGGCTGCTCTACTCACCGATGAATAGAAAAGAAGATCGCGCCGGCTGAAAAGCGTATAACCGAGCCCCAGAACCGATTGCCAGGTTACTCCGGCTCCATCCATGTCGACTTAAAATCAAACCAGCCAAGATTGTTAAGATGGATCCCATGTGCCTGTTCAGGCCCTTTCAGGCGCATCCAATGATGAAACAGCGGCTGCAGCCAGCCTTCACCGACCACATTTTGCATTAATTGCTGAGAGGTCAAAGTCCCTCCTCGCCACTCCTGCAACCATTGGTTGAAAATTTCGGCGTTACCACCAGAAATGTGGTCTTTTAACAACGGCATTCCCAACAACCATGCCCCTACGTTCCAGGCTTCGGGAACAGGAAAGTTGACTGTTCCCAACCAGAGGTCCACTTTTACCTCTCCCGAGGCCCAACGTTCGTACTCTAATTCGATGAGTTCAAGCTCGACGCCTGAATCGGCAAGAACATCTCTCATAACGCCTGCCAACATCCGGTATTCTGGATGCTGTGCGTGATAAGCCAACTTTAAGCGGCAAGGTATCTTCGGCGCCTGCGATTTACCGGCATCCATGCAGTGAAACCATGAAGGTAACAGGCTGCCTGTGGGCACCCAAAATTGTCGGATCGGCTCGATCAGTTTCTGTATTAACAGGTTAGGATTGAGTTTTTCGCGCAGCCAGCGCCGCTTTTCAATGTTCTGCCATTGGCTGGAACGACTGTCACATAGCAAAAAATATCCACCGCGCTCAAGAAACATCTCGCTTGAAAGATCAGATGGTTTCCCCGTGAAGTTAACCGCGTGACCGGCAACATAATCCACGTCACTAATGCTTGAACTCAACCAGGTGGCAGACTGCGCAGGCACGGCATTAACTGCTGTCGATTTGGTAGCTTTATCACCTAATGACAGTGTGGCTAGAGCTGGCCACATCAACACTTCCACCTCATCAAGCAGCGCCCGAAAGCCGAAGTAGCGGTCATAAGCCTTTAAAAGCAGACGCCAGTCATTATTTTCACTCACCTGATACGGTCCGGTGCCGATTGGATGTGAGGCAAAATCAGCATGCAAGGCGTGATCGACGGGCAAAATCAGCGCCGTCGGATGAGACAATAAAAGCGGAAGCTGTGGGTCTGCCTGACTTAGCTCAACCACCACACATAGCGTACCGCTCTGGTAGATCCGCTGAATATGAGAGAAAAGAGGCTTGTGTGTAGAGCGAGTCAACGATTCAACGACATCCTGGCTGGTCAGCTCCCGTCCGTCGTGAAACAAGACGCCGGGTCGCAAATAGAATCGCCAATGCAGGTCGTCAACATGGCGCCATTGATGTGCGAGGTCAGGCTCAATCTCGCCAGTATCCTCATTAACACGGGTGAGCCCATTAAAAATTTGCCTAACAAGATGCAGCTCGGAACGACGCAGCGGAGTTCCGGGGTATAGATTAGGCATAGTGCGGTAATACGGCACACTAAGCGACTGATAATCATTACGAATGCTATAACCCAGCTTACTTCGAAGCAGCGAAGTCACCAGTTGTTTTTCTTCGCCAAGCAGGCTTATTGCTTCGTCAAAATTGCCTTCTTCGATGAGCTTATCAGCCTTTTCAACCAGCAGTTGATGGGAATTTCTCAGCAGGTTCAACTGTGACCGATGCCCTCTCCCTGCAACCGATAACCAGTCAACCCAACCCAATGTTTGCATCTGAACTAACAAGCTACGCATGTGCCTTTTACTGCAGTGAAGTTTATCCGCCAACTCCTGCAGGGTGGTACTACCGCTTTGTGTCGGGAAGAAATTCAGCAGGCGTAGATACTGTTGTTCAAGCCGTCGACCAGCCATAAAAGAGGAACTCCGATGTATAAACTTCAGCAGTTTTTAATCTCATCTTTTTAAGCCATTATTTTCAACACCGCAACGGCTGATGGTCAAACCTGCGGTTAAATCCCAGTTGATAACAGAAATATTTTTATGAAGGCGTTCGTTATGACTAAAAATTTAAACAAAGACACCACTATCTGCATGTCATTGGCCGCAAGACCGAGTAATTTTGGCACGCGCTTTCATAATTATCTCTACGATGCGATGGATCTCGATTACTTGTATAAGGCTTTTACTACGCGGGATTTGAAAGCCTCTATCGGCGGCGTTCGCGCATTGGGCATTCGCGGTTGTGCAATCTCAATGCCGTTCAAAGAAGAGTGTATTCCGATGCTGGATGAACTCGATTCCTCCGCAAAAGCCATCAACTCGGTAAATACCATTGTTAATAACGACGGCTATCTCAAAGCCTTTAACACCGACTACATTGCTATAGCCACTCTGCTGAAGCAGTTTCAGATTCCCACCAAATTTACCTTTGTCCTTCGCGGCAGCGGCGGTATGGCTAAAGCGGTAGCCTGCGCACTCAAAGATGCTGGTTTCAGTAAAGGGGTTATTGTTGCCAAAAATGAAAAAACCGGCCCTGAATTAGCCAAACTTTATGGCTTTGAATGGCATAAAGAGATGGGGGATCTGAACGCTGAGCTTCTCATTAACGCAACGCCAATCGGTATGGAAAATGGAGACGACGCAGACAAACTTTCCTTTACTCAGCTGCAGATTGAACAGGCACAGGTCATCTTTGAGGTCGTGGCTCTCCCTGCAGAAACGCCGCTGGTCACCTATGCCAGAAACAAGAACAAGACTGTCATTACTGGCGCTGAAGTATTTGCTATTCAGGCTGTTGAGCAATTTGTTCTCTATACCGGCGTAAGGCCCGATAATGAACTGTTTCAAAAGGCGGCTCATCACGCTCGCGCCGGGGCTTAGAGCACAGCATCACACCTCAGTCTTTTATATAAATACCTATCGATACTCGTTATCCGATGACATAAAAATAGAAGGTGTACCCTATGAATAACGGTATTTATACAGTTATTATGTTAAATAAGATGTCCAAGTATGCACTCAACATCCCCATTTTTAATCACTGTGAGCAAACACCCTTTGTGGCTACGGTCGTGAACGTCTTATTTTTTTAGGTTATTGAGGGATTACGGGATAACTCGCTGTTCAGGCTCAGCTCTGGCTGTAGCGGCCTGCTATCTTGCGGGAGGTATGTAGCACGCGCAGGATGCGCACCCGCTCTTTTTCGGCAACGTAGACGATGATAAACGGGAAGTGAGGCACCACAAGCTTACGCTGACGCTCCAAACGCCCGGCTTTCACCCCGGCGAGCGGGTTTTCCGTCAGGATAGTCACCATGCCCGCCAGACGGTCATCTGCTGCGATAGCCACCATCGCGCTCGCCTCGCGGTTCAGATAAAGGAAGATGTTTTCTCTGTCGGCCTGAGCAGGTTTTTCCCACTCAACCCTAATGGTCACAGCTTACCCCGCTTGGCCTGATGTTTCAGCGTATTCATCCGGCTTTCCATATCATCATTGCTGATGTACTCGCCTTCACCTGCCTCATGACGCTGAACGCCTGTGCTATCTGCTCTTCCAGCCAGCCTTCATGCTCACTACTCTGATGACGGCGTTCTTCGGCGGCCAGCTCTTCCGCTCGCTGACGCATCAGCTCCGTCAGGCTCATCTGTTGACGCTCTGCCGCCTGCATTGCCAGCCGTTTCGTCTCTTCGTCTATTCTGAAGTGGATGGTGCTGCTCATTCTCATCGCCTCGCGTGGTGTCACTTGTGTTGTTATTGTAAGGTCAGCGTTCCTGATTGTCATCTCCGGTCTGCTCTTTGATTGTCGACTTATCGGTATTAAATACAAGATACAAGCCTGAACCTTTACAGGATGTCAACTGAGCCGGTTGAGATGCTTAAGACCACACGTAACATTTCCCCGCTTGTGGTTTATCTTCTTAATTTCACCTCTACTTTTGTATCTATTTCGAAAGTTATTAGCAAAGCGATATGTGATCATAATAATTTCACTCATATTACCGTATGGTAAAGAAAGTTATTGAAGTAGCTGTAAGAGCGATAAAGAATTTTCTTAAAGAAAATTGATGTTGAATGTCACTTTATGTTTCTAGGAACATTCCCTATCGCCTTTCTCTTATCAACGGCTATCCTTTAAGTCGTTGACTAACTGGAGGGTATATGGACGATTGCATTATTTTCATTGAGGGTCGCAAACCCTATGTTAGTAAAGCGCCACGCAGTAGCACCCATATTGAAGTACTTAATCCTGTAACGGGTAAACATGAAAAATTATCATTTCATGCGGTTCTGAAGGGAAGAATGACGAAGCAGCCTCAACGTTTTCTTTATGCTGGCAACGGAAATAAAGATCCTTTTGAAATTTGGGATGTCTGGCATCATATTAATCATTTAAAACCGCGACCAGTGACCATTAGCTAATACTGTTGTTGATATCCAGATTACGCGTGCCTTTCTTGTTCTGGCTGACTTTAACGCCGTTAAGTTCACTGCCGAAGTCTTGGGTATTGTGAAAACAGTTATGTAGCCATGTCGCGTAGATACCCGTGCTCTAACTATTAATGCTGCTTCAGCCTTTGAACCAGAAATATGGTTACTGCTTTGGCTCTGCTATTAGCATCGATTCAACCCCAGTTCAGAGGCCACTATTCCATCACACCCTTTAGTCTAAATGTCCGGAAACCTGCAGGTGTAAGCGGATCCGGGCTTTAACTAAATCCAGAAATTTAGCTGGCGTTGTTCCCCAGTTTTCAGGAACAAACGTGCCACGGTAATGCGCCCTGAAATCTGCCTCCAGATCATCACACTCCAATAGGAACAAGTCGATGTCATCGATGACCGCATGTTGCAAGCCCTTGTGTGATGCAGCGAGGAAGGCATCTATTTTTGGCTCGATCTCTTCACTGTCGTCAAAGAGGTCATAGTCCTGACCGAAGTAAATGACAATGAGGTCATCGAGAGCGCTGATATTGATTCTGTCCATGTTATAGCTCCGGAAAGGCGGTCAGTTCGAAATATGGCTTACCATGATATGGCCTGAACTCAAGAGAGATGCGGGGATAGCCGTGCTGGAACCGCGCTTCACAACGATGCCTGTGGCCGTGAAAAGTTTAGATAGGAGAGCATGTTCCCAAGTGCACGTGTTCACCCATTACAGCACTGATAGACGTTAGCTTCGATCAGGCCTTAGCCTTCTATCAAATCTGAACGGGATCGCCTCAGCTTTTTGAGCAATCCCATAAAAATCTGGATGCTGCGGGTTTAACAGAAAATTGTACTCCACTGGCGACAGAGCACTCGGTACTCGCAATGCTATCGAGCTATTGGTAAAACACCACGCATCTCCGTATGCGGCCAGTTCCTGGGGCGCATCTTCATCAGACCAGTTTTCAGGTATTTGTTGCATATCGGTATCCTGAATCTGTTCGTCAGGAATATCGATGCGCAGTAGCGTGAATGAGTCCATGATTTGCGGCGCGTTCAGATGTACGAGCGTCTCCAGCATAGTGAGCGATGCAGTCTCAGAGACATAGACCATTGGAACCCCAACACTGTTCCATCGCCCTCCCGCCTCTTTAGCGCCATAACCTGTCCAGGCAGTTGTCAGATGCTTGGTTTTGGTCAGCCGGTAGAGAATCAAGAATAAACCCCGTGCTCCAGACGCGTAATCAACTTCATGACTTCGTAAGCGCCGGTTTCGGATGCCATCAGGTCTGCGGGGACCTTCCAGCTCAGCGCCCTGTTTGGCTCATTCAGCCACTTCTGAGCTTCTTCTTTGTTGCCCTCAAACAATTCAACCGCACGGTCAATAACGCGAATGATACGCACCAGTCGTTCGCTTTGATCTGAACTGAAGCGCGCCTTCATGCTGCGACTGAAGGTTGTTGATGGAATGCCTGACATTTTACGGAGATCATTTTGCGTGATTTTGGCCCAGTCGAGTATTACGTTGGCAACCTTGCCCTCAAGACCTTCGCTAATCTGGCCTAACAGCGCTACACCGTCAGAGCTATGTAACCCCGCGACCTGCCATAAACGGGGCGGTCTGACCTGAGTCGTGGACAAGCTAAATGTTTTCATCATCAAACCTCCATTTGGTTGTTTCATTATAACCATATGGTGATATGTGCGCAAACATCAGCGGTGAGGTGACTTTGCGTTGCTGGCTTTTTTGGCTGCCCAGAGTTGGCAAAATATCACGCGCTATGCTCCCTCCTGTTTATTTGTTTTCCGGTAGCGCGAGCAGCTGGCGCGGTAAGGTTGTCAGTCGCTCAGCCCCTTGCGGTGTTACGCGCACCGTTTCGCTAAAGGCTAGGCTCTGCGCTGAAATGTACATGTGGAACACCATATCTTCCTCCAGTTTCCACTCGGCTTTCGCATGGAAACAGCAGGAAAAATCACTCGGGCGCGGCGTGCGCGTATACAGCCCCAGCGCATAACCCGTGATATTAGGATAATCCGCGCGCAAGCTACTGCTGAGCACCGCCTCACGAGCAATTGCATCCACGTCACGCGCGCTCATCCCCGGCTTCATTGCGGTAAATTGTTGATCCTGAATAGCGATTAACTGTTGTGCCAGTGCGGCACGCTGTGGCGAAATCTCACCGACAATAAATGGCCGCATCAGCCTGGCGCTGTAATGTTTCACTTTGGGAATCAGCTCAACGTGGAGCACATCGCCACGCTGTAAACGCTGCTCGTGACCGCTCGCGTGAAGAAAACCGTTATCGCCGCTGGCGATGACAATTGGCCCGGTTTCTCCGGTATCCGCACCCAGACGCAAAAACTCGCCAGCCGCTAGCGCGGCGACATCCCGCACACGCCAGTCGCCCTTCACTTCCCTGCCAATCGCCTCCAGCGTGGTATCGGCAATGGCGGAGGCCTGACGCAGCGCCTCCAGTTCCGCCGGGAATTTTACGCTGCGCAGCCGATCGCTCACGCCGGTTAAATCGCTCCACTGTACCTCCGGTAAATGGCGCGACAGCTGCTGCCAGCTGTGCATTGTCATGCCATAGGAGGTATAATCCGCGCCAAGGCGCGCTCGCTGATAACCGCGTCGAACCAGACTTTGCGCCACCGCAGACCACGGGTCCTGATCGTCGCGATAGCTTTCTACTGTCAGCGAAGGAGATTGCGCCCGACAGGGCGCTTCATCCAACTGACGTAACACCATCCAGGGATCGCCGTTAAGCGGTACCAGGCAAGCGCGATACAAGGTTTCCGACACGGTATAGCCGGTCAACCAGGCCAGCAGTTCACCATGATCGATGATCATCACATCCACATTGGCCTGCTGCATAGTGGCACGCAGGCGGCTTAACGCGGCAGCATTCATTATGCGTTCTCAACTGGCTGGCAGATCTCCAGAATGGCGAGCAGATAGATGCGCACCATATCGAGGAATTCGGTTATCTCAACGCGTTCATCCGGCATGGTGTTGTATTTCCCGCCAGGGCCGCACACGATACCTTCCATGCCCGCATGCTGATAAAGATGTGCAGCGTCAGTACCAAAGAAGGCTGGTGGCGTGATCACTCCCGTAGGTTGCTCGGTACCACGCACCGTTTTCCAGCCGCGATTGACCGCTTTGACAATCGGTGACTCTGGCGAGACTTCGAAAGGCAACATGGTGGGTTTATCGCGGATACCGTCATCGAACAGCTCGGCTTTCAGGCCGGGGAAGCGCTGGCACAACGTATCCAGCAGTGCCTGCAGATCCGCTAACACGCCCTCGACAGTTTGGCCCGGCGCGAAGCGAGCCGACCCTTTCAGACGCACAAAGTCGGCCACCTGAGGCGGGCGCCACTCTTCCAGATCGCGTCCCAGCGCGCCGTGTACGGTGCCGATGTGTCCACGGTTAATTTTCAGATGCTCATCACTTTTCGCGCCACTGAACACCATGCCGTTAATCTGCGGAATCAGCTCAACGGCGGCGTTGATCGCATCGACGGCTTCTTCACGTTTCGACAGATGGCGGGTATCGCCAGTGAGTTCAATGGTGAACATCAGCGAACCGGCATGCATGGTAAGCGCCTGCAGATCGGTCGGTTCCGCATTGATGAAGTAGTCAGCACGCACGCCCTGTTCAATCGCCGCCAGCGTGCCGATACCGCCCTGCAATTCGCCCACCACGTAGGTGAGGATCACGTCACCTTTGAGTTTCACGCCCGCATCAATCAGCGTTTTCAGCGCACAGAAATAGGCTGCATCGCCCGCTTTCATGTTCGAGACGCCAATGCCGTAAATGAACTGGTCGTCAATTTTTCCTGCCCAAGGGTCCACCGTCCAGCCTTCGGTCACGGGATTGGTGTCCAGATGGCCATTGAACAGCAGGCTGTTGCCGCCGCCGCTGCCCGCCAGACGGCCGATGGCATTGAGACGGTCGCCCGGGACTTTTTGCAATTCGGTTTCAAGGCCCAGCTGCGTCATCTGTTCTGCCATATAACTGGCTAACTCACGCTCGCCATCGGTGGCGCTGTAGCTTTTGTGCTGCACCATTTTTGCCAGGAAAGAGAGGCAAAACTCGCGATTGATATGATGAATTAACTGTTCAGGATTCATGCGTTTCTCGTTAAGCAACGGATTGGGATAAGTCGGGAACGTGCACCGCTTCAAGCAGTGCACGGGTATAAGGATGCTGCGCCAGCGCGCTCATGTTCTCGCCGGGCAGCACTTCCACCACATCGCCGCGATACATCACCGCCACGCGATGGGCGATTTGGCGTATCAGGTTGAGGTCGTGGGTGATAAACAGGTATGCGGTGCCGTAGCGGCGGCGCAGTTCCAGCAACAGCTCGATGATGGTGGCCTGCACAGACACATCCAGCGCAGCGGTGATTTCATCGCAAATCACTAAATCCGGTGGATTGGCAAAAGCGCGTGCGATAGCAACACGCTGTTTCTGACCGCCGGACAGCGCATGCGGATAGCGCGTGGCAAACTCTGCAGGCAACCGCACTTCTTCTAACAGGCGCGCCACGGCTTGCGCTTCCGTTTCTCCCGGAGGCAAACCGTATAAGCGCAGCGGACGCGCAATGATTTCACCAATGGTCATGCGCGGATTCAGCGAGGCATCGGGATGCTGAAAGATCATCTGCACGCGGCGGCGATACTCCTTGTCCATCTGCGCACGTCCTTGCAGCGCATAGCCGCAGAAATCGATCTCACCGCTGAACGGCACCAGCCCGGTAATGGCTTTGCCCAGCGACGATTTTCCTGAGCCCGACTCGCCCACCACGCCAAGGATTTCGCCCTGATGCACGGTGAGCGAGACCGCATTGGCCGCGCGCGTGGTATTCGCCTCGCGTTTCAGCAAGCGATCGACAAAGCCTTGATGGCCGTAATCGATGGTGAGCGCGTCCAGTGTCAGCAGCGGCTGCGATCCGGCAGCATCCTGCACCAGGCGCTGTTGCGGATTGGGCACTGCTGAGATCAATTTGCGGGTATAGCTGTTCTGCGGTGCGCTAAACAAACTCTGCGTGTCGGCCTGCTCAACAATGCGGCCCTTTTCCAGCACGCAAACGCGATCGGCGACTTTCGCCACCAATGCCAGATCGTGGGAAATATACAGTGAGGCCACCCCCGTCTCTTCGCGCAGACGTTCATAGAGATCGAGGATCTGCGCCGAGCTGATGACATCCAGCGCAGTGGTCGGTTCATCGAAGATCATGCAGTCCGGCTGACAGGCGAAAGCCGTGGCGATTAATATGCGCTGCTTCTCTCCACCGGAAACCTGATGCGGATAACGGCGCATCATGCGTGCCGGATGCTTGAGCTCGACGTCATTTAACAGCGACTCGCCCAATTCCTGCGCTTCACGTGCGGTTAAACCGCGATGGCGCCGTAGCACTTCCGTTACCTGCTCTCCCAACGTTAATGTTGGATTGAGCGAGGCACTCGGGTCCTGAAAAATCATCCCCAGCTTCGCGCCACGCAGAGCCATCAGTTTAGGGGCCGGCAGACTGAGCAGGCTTTCTCCGTTGAGGCGGATGTCGCCCCACTTCTCGCGCGCATTACCCGCCAGCCAGCGCATGATCGCCCAACCGAGCGTGGTTTTACCCGAACCGGATTCCCCCACTAAACCCAGCACTTCGCCGGGCATCACGTTTAACGTAATATCGCGCAGCACCGGCAGTGACTCACCGTTTTGTAACGCGTAATCAAGGCTGTAATTTTCCACCGACAGCACCGGCTCAGGCTTCACACTCATCAGTGGCTCCTTGGGTTGAGCACGTCTCGCAGCCCGTCACCCAGTAAATTAAAACCAATCGCCACCAACGCGATCGCCAGGCCCGGGATCATCATCATCCACGGTGCGGTGAAGAAATAAGTGCGGGCTTCGGAGACCATCAGCCCCCACTCGGGCTCGGGTGGCTGTGCGCCTAAACCGAGGAAACTCAGGGTGGCAAACAGCATGATGGCGAAGGCCACGCGGATGGTGGCTTCCACGATGATCGGTGCCAGGATGTTCGGCAGCATCTCGCGCAGAATGATGTAGTGTCCGGCTTCACCACGGGCAATCGCCGCGTTGATATAATCCTGCTGCCGCGCCGCCAGCGCCACGCTGCGTGAAATACGCACCATACCCGGCACAAACGCGATGGTGATAGCCAGCACTGCATTCATGCTGCTCTGACCCAGTGTGCTGACGATTAACAAGGCAAACAGCAGGCTGGGGATCGCCATCACCGCATCCATGGTGCGCATCATAAACTCATCGAACTTGCCGCCCAGATAGGCACTGGCGGTGCCCAGCACTGAGCCAATCACCATGGCTAACGCGGTTGCCAGCAGTGACAGCACGATGGTGGAGCGTGCGCCAACCATTACCCGGCTGAAGATGTCACGCCCCATTTGGTCGGTGCCAAACCAGTGCTCGGCACTCGGGGGTTTGTAACGTGTCAGAATCGAGATTGATTCAGGATCGAAGGGCGCGACATGCGCCCCGCCCACCACCATCAGCAGCGACAGCAGGATAATCAGCACCCCTACCGCGCCCTGCGGTGAACGCAGCAAACGTTTTAAAATATCAGGCATAGGAAATTCGCTTATCCAGAACCACATAGGCCAAATCGGCGAGGAAATTCACCACCGAATAGGTCGCGGCGAGAATCATCACACCGGCCTGAATGGTGGGCAGATCGCGCGCCTGCACGGCAACAATCAGTTCACGGCCAATACCGGGTATGGCAAAGATTTCCTCGACCACCACAATGCCGCCGAGGAGGTAGCCGACATCCAACGCCACAATGGTGATGGTCGGCAACAAGCCATTGCGCAGTGCGTGGCGCCAGAGAATGCGGCGGCGCGACAGGCCTTTCAGCCAGGCGGCGCGGATGTAGTCGGTGTGCAACACATCGACCATCTCCGAACGCACCATGCGCGAGACGTGCGCCACCAGAATCAGCGCCACGGTAATTGACGGCAAGATCAGGTGCTGTACGCCACTGATGAAGTTTTCACTCAGCGGCACATAGCCGGTGGCAGGCAGAATCTGCCAGACGTCAGCAAACAGCAGCAGCACCAGCGTGGCGGTGACAAACTCCGGGAAAGAGATGCCGATGTAGGAGATGACGCTGACCAGCACATCGGCGGTTTTACCGCGACGCACTGCCGCCCAGATACCGAGCGGAATGGCGATCACCAGCATCAGCAACAGTGCACACACCGCGAGCAACAGCGATCGCGACAGTGCGGTCAACAACGTCGGCCCCACTTCCAGCCCATTGCGCATCGACACACCAAAATTGCCCTGCAACGCCTGGCTTAGCCAATGCCAATACTGCAACCATGCTGGCGCATCCAGTCCCAGCCGTTCGCGCACCGCGGCGAGTGCCTCTGGCGTGGCGTTTTGGCCCAGCAAGGTGACAGCGGCGTCCGCTGGCAACAGCTGTGTGATGCCAAAGACCAGCAATGACACCACCAGTAAGGTGTAGATCATCAGCAGCAGGCGTTTAAGCAGATAACTTGCTGTCACGGTCGCTCCTTACACTAAACGCTTAGGCGCTTTGTCAGTTAACCAGGTATGGTCGAGACGGAACACCGCACCGCGCGGATGCAGATGATATCCGCCGACGTAATCGCGGCTGGCAGCCAGCAAATCGAAGAAGGTCGGAATCAGCGAAGGCACTTCGTCATGCATCAACTGTTGTGCTTTGCCGTACAACGTGGTGCGCTGGGCATCATCGTTGGTTTCACGGGCGGCGTTGACCGCACTATCGAAATCGGCGTTGTTCCAGCGTGTTTCGTTCCATGACGCGGTCGAGGTGTACAGCAGTGAGAACACCGCATCCGGCGTGGGTTGCATGTTGTAGAAACCGACGTAGAAATTGCCTTTTTTCCATACCTGATCGAGATAAGTGCTGTGTGCCATAGTCTGCACTTCAATGCGGAAGCCGCCTTGCTTGGCCATCTCACGCAATGCGATACCCAACTGGGTGCGAGTCGCCGGTTTATCCGAGGCAATCAACGTTAAATCGAGGCCGTTGGGATACCCCGCGTCCGCCAGTAAGGCTTTGGCTTTGCTGTAATCCACCGCTTTTTTCGCCAGGTTAGCAAAGTAAGGGTAAGAGGCGTTGATCGGCGTATCGTTGCCTGGTGAACCGAGGCCATCGGCAACAAAGTCCACCGATGCTGGGCGATCAACGCACAGTGCCAGCGCCTGACGCACGCGCACGTCGTTAAACGGCTTTTGATCGCAACCCATGTTTACATTGAGGAACTGACCGGATGCCACCCGCAGTGGCAACACACCAGACGATTTGGAGAGACGCGCAAATTCGCTCGACTGTGCGCTCAGCATCAAATCGGTATCACCGGAGATCAGCGCCGAGCTTTCTGCGATGCCATCGGGATAGACCACCACTTCCACGCCATCCAGATACGGACGCGCCGGATCGTAGTAATGCGGGTTGCGCTTCACCACAATCTTGCGTTCTGGATCGTAGGAAACCAGCTGGAATGGTCCCGCACCCAGCGAGGCTTTGGTGAGTTTGTCGTACTGACCCTGCGCAATGCTGGCGGGAATGATTTTGGCGTCTGGATAAGCCAGCATCACCGGCAGGTCAGCATAAGGGGCATCGGTTTCAATCAGCACGGTGTTAGCATCGGTGGCGCTCACCGCCTTAATCGGACCGATGTTATGCAGGGCCGGTGACGCATTTTTGGGATCGAGCAACGCCTGCAAGCTGGCCACCACATCTGCCGAGGTTAAGGCCGTGCCATCGCTGAACTTGAGGTTTGGACGCAGGGTGAAAGTCCACTGCTTGAGATCGGCGCTCGCCTGCCAGGATTGGGCCAGGTCTGCTTCGGCTTTCATCTCCTGCGTCAGGCGTGTCAGGCCGCTGTAGAGCAACTCCGCGACCAGATACTCCGGGTTGACGCGCACCTGATGCGGATTCAGCACGCTGACCGCCTGATCGACACTAATACGCAGTACGCCGCCTTTACGTGGTGTGCCTCCCGGCGTCGCACTGGTCACTGCTGCGGCATGGGCCGAGAACGACCAGGGCAACATGGCGGCACCGGTCAGAGCGGTAGAGCTGGTGATAAACTGTCTGCGGTTTAACCCTTTCATCGCGCACATCTTCTCTTCCTCGTTAGTTTGTTAAATACCCTGGGTTGGCTGAAACTCATCGGCGAGATACGCCAGAATGGACTGCGAAAGTGCGATAACATCTGCCATCGTTGTGTACTCATCGGCGGCATGAATGCGGTTGTCGGGGCGGGCTAAACCGCCCAGTAAAATTTCCTGCATACCGGCCTGCTGAACCCAACCCATATCCGAACTGGTTGAGGATCCCCAGGGTTTAAACTCCTTCGCTTTGAAACCAAATCCCCGACTCAGCGCGGCCTGCCAGCGTGGCCAGTGCGGACCATCAGGATTGGCCACCGGGGCCAGATGACCAATCATTTGCACGCTGACATCCAGCGCAGGGCTGCCTTGCATCGCTTGATGGATGCAGTGGGTCAACTCCTGCCAGACATCGTCAAACGCCTCTTCGGGGGCATAGCGTCGATTGATCAGCAGTTCAAAACGTTCGGGGATGGTCGAGCCTTTGCTGCCACCCTGTGCGGCAGCCAGCGTCAACAGTGAGGTCAGCGGTTTGCCCTGGTAATGCGGTGGCGCAGGCATTGCCGAGGCACGCTGTTCCACTTGGCCTTTCAGTTGATAGAGTGCGTTCATCAGCGGCAGTGCCGCTTCGATGGCGTTGATACCGTGCAGCGGATCGCCGGAATGCGCGGAACGCCCGGTGATAATGATTTTGAGATCGATACTGCCAAAGCAGCCTGCCCAGATGCGCGGCACCGCGCCACCGTTGAAGCTCAACAGATGCCCGGCGAACCGCTGCTGTTCGGCGAGGTAACGAATGCCGGGATACAACCCACCCTCTTCATCGGTACACAGCAGAAAGACCGGATTGAAACGCAGCGGCAGATTGCAGACCTGTGCCGCACGAATCGCCGCCATCGCCGCCACGATCGTCCCTTTCATGTCCGCCGCCCCACGCCCAAACAGTTTGCCCTCTGCCACAGTGAGTGCCAGCGGAGGAAATCGCCAGCCATCCCCCGCAGGCACCGTATCGGTGTGAAAGTAGAGATTGCAGTTTTCGGCTGCGCCACAGTTAAGCGTTGCCAGCAAATTCACTCGCTCGCCGTAGGCGCTGCCATCGGGCGCTTGCCAAAGATCTTCCGGCACTGAAACGCGCTCAAAGCTGAAGCGCATTGGCGTTAACAACTGCGTCATCAGGTCGGCAAATTGTGCATAGCCATTACCCGGTGGAAAGCAGGTATCCACCGCCAGCATGCGCTGCATATCGTCAGTTATCTGTGCGGAGTCATCCGCAATTTTCTCTAACGCACTGTTAAGGCGAGAATTCTGCAACATAGGGTTATCGTCTGTTGTATTTCTATATAGTTTATAGATAATGCAATTCAAGGATGCAGGTCAATCGGTAATCAGAAACATGCAAAAAAACTATGACGCAGACGACACGCCCCAATTCTCCCGTTTAAGCGAGGGAGAAGGCGCGCCGTTGTATGAAGTGGTGAAACGCCATATCAGCGAGTCCATCCTGCAGGGTGAGTTGCCAGCAGGCACCATTTTGCCGAGTGAAAACAGCCTGGCGGCAAAGTTTGGTGTCTCGGTAGGCACGGTGCGAAAAGCGCTGGCCGCGCTGACGACGGAAGGAATGTTGATGCGCCGTCGCAAAACCGGCACGGTGGTGACCGGCTGGGCACCGCTGCACAATTTAAGTCACTTCTTCCAGTATTTCCGTCTGCATGACAAAACCGGTGGTTTGCTTCATTCAGAAACCAGGCTGCTGGATTATCAGGTGAGCCAGGCGAGTGCGCTGGAAGCAGAAAAATTGCAGATTGCGACGGGGGATGAGGTGATACGCCTTAAACGTCTGCGTCGGGTGAAAGGCTTTGCCGCGATGCATGAGACCCTGGTGCTGCCCGCTGCTCGTTTACCCGACTTCCCCGCCGCCGAGCAGTTGCCGCCCTTACTGTATCGTTTTCTGTTTGAACACTATGACGTTCGCGTAGCGGCAGTTCGGGAGCAAATTACCGCTGCACTGGCGAACAGTGAGGATGCCGCCCTGCTGGAATTGACCTTACCTCATGCGGTGATGGTGATTGATGAGGTCTCTTTCGACCAAAGCGCGATACCGGTGATTTTGGCGCATCATCGATTCAGTACCGAGCATTTTATGTATGTGAATGAAATCAGGTAAGGTGGGTCGCGTAGATGTGCAGGTTAACAAGGCGAGCCTTCCCCATACAGCCATTTCTAATCCGGAAGAAGGTTGGGTCAGCCTACCGCATCTTATCGAACATCTAGTATGGGGCTTTATAGCACTGGATGGAGAGATCATCGAGGACGCGGGGAAAGCCAGTGTGATGATTGCAGTTGGGACTTATCTTGGGCGAGAGGATTGCTGAGGAAATGCGCTTAGGCGTGAAGCACATTATGCTTGCTAGTTTCAGACCAGAACGGTTTAGTTCAATGCCCTATAAAAAAGATTAAGCCTGAAGTTTAAGAGGTGCGCTTCCGCGCACCATCCGTTTGTGTCGTTTTTCTTCTACCTGTTAACTGCCAGTGCCGTACTATAGTCTTTAATGAAACAAGGTATCAGTCTTCAGAAAAAAATGGCTCCTTGAACTTATGCGTCAAATTTTCCATAATTTTTTCTGCTTCTTCAGAATTGGCGTAAATAACCTTCTGATCTATAAAGTTAAGGCTTCGATCCAGTAATACCCATCGAGCCGTTTCCATAGATTCTGCTTCAAGACATTGTGAGTAATTTGAAAAATCCTCAATCGGCACTAAAGCTGTGGTGAAGTTTTCATTCATTAGTTCCCGGGTCTTGGCATTTTGCAGAAAGTACATCAGGACTCTATTCAGATCGCCCCTGTTTTTTTTACTGTTATCATAAACAAACGTGATTATTTTTTTATTCCTGCTCTCGGCTTCATGCTTTGCGTCAGAAAATTGAGTGAATGGCTGGATTTCCTGAAAGTATTCAAGTTCAGGAATGTGGAGGTAGGGATTGTTCAGTGCAGATATTATTTTTGGAAGAATGTTTTTACTAATCGCGTTTTCAAATTCCTGATCCCATACAGGATTCTTGAATTCTGTCCTGTATATTTCATTTCCTGAAATGGAAAAAACAAATTCACTGCCTGTTAATGCTATTTTAACAATTGTCATCACGAAGGCATCATCTGCTCCTTTTTTCTTCCATGTGCACTTTGCTGTACAACTGTTGTCATCGTATTCAGGACTTCTCGGTGATAATATTAAGTGAGGCATTCTGGAAGCCATTGAGTGCAGAACGTCCCTGACTTTATTAAAAGCACCCTCTAGTGCAGTGAATTTTTGCGTCCGGAATGATTCGGAGGGTTCTGATAAGAGCTGATTAATCTTTTCATAATCATCCTCCTCTGACATAGATATATCCTCTGATTGTAAAATCTGGTTTAAACGGTTGATGAAAATTTCAGTGTCTTTATACCGGTTTTCGGTTCTGTAGCTAAAGCAGTTATCAAAAAAGGAAAGAAGTTTAGTTCTCTGCTGGGCGGGAATGGCACTGAACGAGGATGCAAATTTTTTACGTTGATGAGGCATTGCTCCATCATCATCCATAAGAAGGTCCGGATGGTTACCGGTTATCAAGTAAAAAAGTATGCCTGCAGTGAATGAAATGTCTGATCGAGGGTCCTGCTTGTTAAGGCTTCCTGCTGCTAATTCCGGTAATCTCAGGAATCGGTTGCCTACTTCTTGCTGGTCCAATGTGCTGAAATTCAATTCAGTCATTTCATGATAGTTTAGCCCAAAGTCCAGAAGACAGGGTTTCAGAGGATTTTCATCTTTTAATATGATATTTTGAGGTTTGATATCCCGATGAACGATGCCAGATTTGTGACACTGACTGACGACCTCAGCAATGCCGTTTGTGATGCCTATGGCTAACGAAAGGTCAGTATGAGGATTTTTCTCGCACCATTTATCGAGCGTGTCACCCGTAATAAATTCTGTGACAATATAGGGAGTAAAAGACATATCATTATGCTGATGTGCGTTACTCTCAATTAATTTTGGTATCTTATCTGAATCCATTGTGTCATAAATAGTCGCCTCCCTGAAAAACCTTGCGCGTCGCTCTTTATCTTTTTTTGATTTAATTATTTTCAGAAATGCAAATCTGCCATCCTTTTTACTGGATACTTTCCACGCCTCGCCCTGACCTCCTCCACCAATTTCATTTTCCTTGATCCAGTTATTTTTAAAATCTACATTATTAGCCCAAATCATATCACCCTCCATTTTAAGTTATTTTTTGCTTTTGTCATATTTTTTAGCGATCTCCCCGGCAGCTTTTTCTATGCCAGGATAGACTGTACTTTCCGTTATTCCAAATCTTGCCAGCTGTTCCATCAACTTTCCTTTATTACTTATGCGAAGTTTTCTTATTTTTATCTCACTCAGGCCGGTTTCAGGAAGCACAGCATCCTCGCCAAAGATTAAAAAGGCCCCAGACTGAGAATTGATTCGCGGATTCGACATTCTTCCTTTAACAACGATGAGGCGCTGGAGATCGGCCGGTTCAATAAGATGTTGAAAGTAAGACTTTTCATCTTTAATAAGGTGAAGAAGTTGTGCGCAGGGTTCTGATTTGTTGAACGCTTCTCTGGCCTGCCCGTAATCCAGGTTTTTTTTACGCCTTCAGGAAGGCGAGAGAGATTAGCTATACAACTGACTGTATCGGAATCAAAAAACTTAATATGACTTTTACGGGTTGTCATTATGATGACGTTCCCGTCAACTTCCTCCCCTTTCTCCTCTTTGATCGTAGAGCAGGCAAAATATAATGCTACCAGAGGATTTGTTGTAATATCCAACAATCTCGTTGGAAGTCCGTAATGTTGCATACGCACAAGTTTATCAAGCATATATCTGTCACTCATAAATTCTGTGGGCTGCACGGTAAGGAGTTCATTGATCATCTCAGACTCAAACTGCCGATAACGAAAGTTTCCCTGGCAGGTTTTACGGTATAACGAAGGTGCCAGTTCGTACCTGTGATCAGAGTGCCCCCTGTAAAATATTTCCTCGTCATTGTCAAAAGGATGCTTTAGTATTTTATCCAGATAAGTATTTACATCCGTAATAGGCTTTCCATCGTCTGTTTTATGCATGTCCAGCTGAGCTGGTTTACTTTCTGTGCTATCAGGTAAAATATATTCAATCCCAATTATTTTTAAAAAACTTTCTGCGGTTGAATTCTTTACAGCCCAGTGAGTACGGTGAAGTCCAAAAGTACCTAGCCCGAGAATATCTGAATACACTTTTTCATGATGCAATGTGCAGTGGCCCAGGTCTTTAATTATTTGAAAGTTAAACTCAATGTAAGTCTCCCTGTTCACTTTTTGTATTTTTAACTCACGAAGTTCGGCATAACGCACCAAAGAAAACTCTTTGTCACTTTCTCCACCCTCTTCATTTTCTGGTTCTGTCATGAAAATAACCGGAAGGCTTTCCAGAAACTTATAAGATTGCTCCCTGAGAGGAAGCAGGCTTTTTCTGATTTCTTCAGGTGTGGATTCAAAGACGCGGGATACCGGAAATCGTCCAATACCCCGGTCAAGCTGAAAGAATTCGTAAGATTCGTGTGCAACAATCAGATTGAACATATGGATCCTTGTCCAGAAGCCGACTTCAGTTGAAATGCATAAGTTCAGATACTGTTAACCTAATTTAGCTTCGAATCAACTACTGTATCTGGTACCCCATTTATTTCTCAGCGTTACTAGGCATACAGCCTAGAGAGCCTAGTACGCGCCGTGCCCCGCCTTTTTCCGCGCTTAATCTTTTTACGTCAGCGGGTTACGTAAGTTTTCATGCCTTAAACGTCGCCGGTCACCATGCTTTTTAATTATGGCTGTCCAAGTTATTTTCCGCATACGGGAGAATAGCCGGAAAACCGATTCGCAGAGGTTCCGGGGCGGATCGATTTATTCCTGTGGTTTTCGCTGGACAGACGCGCGAAAACATGTTCTCACCCGCCCGACAACTGAGATTTAAATTCTGGGCACTTTACCCCGCGAACTGACGCAGAATTCAAGCAGAGACGCACCATTTTTATTATTTATTGATCAATAACACACCAGTTTCATAACTGTTGTATATTTAAAAAAATATTTTTATTCGTCCTTTAAAAAAGCACTTACCACTACTAATACTATAACTTCATATAATAAGGAATATCGGAAGTTGGAAATCCCTGCCCCCCGGCAAAGCCACCAATTGAAACTTAAAATTTTTAACCTTAATTAATTATACTTTTATCAGTAAACCCCGTCGTCAGCATCCTTTTGCCATTGGATCATTTATGCGATCCTAACCGTCCGATCAAAACCGTGCTGTTTGTAGGGCGAGATGCCAGGCGAGCTGAAAAAATGGCTCAGTAGCTTCGTGAAAGTGGTCTTGACGTGCGCATTAGCGACGCTGAATATGCCTGCAAGATTGCGGATATCATTGTTACGGCTACCCCTGCGCGCACCCCACTTTCCGCGCGGAATGGGTACGCCCCGGGACATATGTGGTGAATATGGGCACGTATGCGGTTGGGAAACAGAAATTACCCCTTGATCTGTTCAGTTCTGCGCGGCTTTTCTATGAGCTGCCCTCGCAGGCTCGGGTGATAGGTTAGTTTCAGCATGCGCATAAAAATGCAAAGCTTACTGCAATCGGCAGCGCAATAACCGGCAAAGTGCAGGGTCGCGTTTCAGAAATGGTTGTCACCATTTTCGACAGCTCCGGGTTATCTATCCAGGATCTCGACATTAGCCGGTGTATTCTGAATGCGCATAGAGGAAATTCTGAAAACTGATGTCAACGGCCATCTCATGGACGGGATGAAAGGGCTTCACGCAGCATATTGATAAAATTCTCTGTTCGCGGTGAGCGGGTTGACGCCGTTTCACCAGTGAGGGCCACGATATCAGCATTCGGTAACCGGTAGTCAGTCAGTACTCTGACCAACGCCCCATCATTAATTTGGGGCGTAACGTCCCACTCTGAACGCAGAATGATTCCCCAGCCGGCCATGGCCTACTCTTTCACCACTCTCCCATTACGTTTTTTCATTGATGAGAAGCCGTTAAATGACACAAATGCCGCCCACAACCACCTACGTCAATCAGAACTGGCTTATTTTTAATAGTTGTGCACTTGAAATAAAGCGAAACGGCCCCAGTTCAGATTTTGTTCACAACAAATGCGGGGTAAGTATGAGTCTTCAAAACAAATTTAAGAATTTTCATGATGCTATTAAGTTAGGCAGGAAGGACCTAGAGTACACAACGGCCCGCCTCAAGGATGACAGCATTACAACTGATATCGTTAACCGATTCAAAGAGGATGGATATCCGGTCATTGAGGATTTCATTCAAGGGTCTTTGGCAACCTTCACTGGTATCCGGGAAAAAGGGCAGGATTTTGACATTGACCGTGCCATTGTTATTGAAGCGGAGTTAGCGCCTGAAAACCCAATAACACCCAAGCTTGCAGTTCTGGAAGTGCTTGAACAACGGGGTTTTAAAAATGCCAAAATCAAAAAACCTTGTGTAACTGCTGATTACAAGGCTGAACATCTTCATATCGATATCCCAATTTACCGCAAGTACGACAATGGACAGTACGAATTAGCCGTTGGCAAGAGACATTCAGATGAGGAGAATCGTGAGTGGGCTAGAGCCTCACCGCGTGAGCTGATCGATTGGGTCAATGATTATGCTTCTGATGAAGCATATGGCTCGAATAAGCATAACCAGTATCGGCGTACTGTCAGATACCTCAAGCGCTGGAGAAACTTCACTTTTGGCGATGATGTACGTCGCAAAATTCACTCAATTGGGATTGCTGTAATGGTTAAGGAGTCCTTTAAGTCTTCGATTAACGATGAAGGTTTTCCTGATGATCTAACTGCGCTGAGAGAGACCATTAATCACATTCTCAACTATCGTAGTTATTTCACTCTCGTTGAGTTGGACAGATATAGAGTCAACGTCGCGCTTCCAGTAAGCCCTAACAGGGACATTTTCCACTGCAGTAGTGTTGCAACAGGTACCCAGTTTCGAAACAAGCTTAACGCTCTTTTGAAAACCTTGGATAATGTTTCTGATGAAGAGCAAGAGTCTAAGCAGTGTGAGTTGCTACGAAGTGTATTTGGTGAAGACTTTCCTGAATGCACAGCGACTTCTTCTGCTTCGTCAAATGCTGTCAAAACCGTTTATGCTTCTTCCGGAGTAGTGGGGACATCGCAAGGCGCATGAATTATTCAGTCATCCTTAATCATTTGAACGAATGTGGATACAAGGTATCCGCAATTCCATCGAAGACGGAAGAAATCGGATACTTAACCGCCGAGCTTGAAATTAATGGTCTGCTAATTACTCTTTGGCATCCCACTGTTGCTGAGCTCTCAAAAATGCCCAGCTTTTTCCTTGCCAACCCATCAGCACTCCCCAGGCTCGCTCACACCACATTTTATCCTGGAAGTCTATTTGCAAATATTTGTGTGAATGTCCCTGATTCTGTTTCTGTGAATTTTGAACGGCCAGAGCTCGCTTTTGAAGAATCGCTCAAAAGGCATGTTGCTCTGTTATCTCAGGCTTTGAGTGATAACGAATGGAATACTCAGGAGTTACTTCGGGAATTTGAAGCTGGGTGGTTGAGCATCGTCGAGCAAGACACCCCCCCTTTTCTTTGTTTAACTGAAAGCGAAACAGCAGAAGAGTTGTGCGTTCTTAAACCACGAAAAGGCCACTTAGGTTTTGGTCAATACTTTTTAGGATATTCAGAAGATTCAGTTCCTTTAAATACTTTTTCACCAATTAATCAGATTCTAAAGGATCGCAAATCCTCAAATGGCACAGGTTTCTTTGTGCCGGTAAGCGTGGCAAAACCAGCACCATGGAACAAGGATGAACTTGCTGACTGGTATCTTGGTCTGCTGTCAGAACTACCTGTGGATGTGCTTACCAAATTAACACAACAATTTGCTCAAAAGCGTTCGTATGAGTTTTGGTTAGTCTTTAGTGCTCGAACTCCTTCGGGAACCACATGGTTTGGAATTCATTTTTCCCAAAAGCACTCTGGAAAAGGTCGAAAAACGCTGCCCTTCAAACAGTCTCATCTGGTTGACTGGTTACTTGAACCTGTCGAGATATTAACTTTTAACAAAGAAAGGCTTATGCCTAGGAGTGGAGCAGAACAATCCCTTCTTAACAAAAAAGTTATGATAGTGGGGTGTGGTTCTGTAGGAGGAGACATTGCAGATAAACTCGCAGCCTCTGGTGTTGGCTGTTTAGATTTATATGATCCAGATATACTTTCCCTGAATAACCTATACCGCCATATTTTGCCTCCAATGTATGTATCATTCCATAAATCGCAAGCATTGTGGCATAGCCTCACCAAAAAATATCCATGGCTGGAAGTTAAAAATTATACTGACAAGTTACTAGATTTAAGGCGTCGTGAATTACTGATGAAGTATGACCTTATCATCATAGCAATAGGATCACCTACTCAAGAGAGATTATTTCACGAATTCTTGAATAATGAAAAGATCAATGTTCCGGTGATTAATGCATGGGTTGAAGGATATGGTATAGGTGGACACGCAGTTCTGGCAATTCCCGAAACAAAAGGGTGTTTACGATGTGCATATGTCGACCCCGCTGATTTTTCAAGAGGGCTGGCTTCTAATCTGAATTTTTTGGCTCCGAATCAAGATTTAACTAAAAATCATGCTGGATGTAGCGATGCATTTCTGCCTTATACCTACATAGCATCAACTCAAACCGCGCTCATTACGGCTGATATCGGCATTAGATTTCTACTTGGTAAGATCAGGGAATCATCCAGAGTGAGCTGGAAAGGAAACGCTGAGAATGCGACAGAGAATGGATTCAAACTAAGTGGGAGGTACCATGCATTCACCCGGACATTAGAGGTGCTCCCTTTGCTCAATGATGCGTGTGATATCTGCAATGAATAATTTTGACGCGCTAACTTTGGAGACTGAACATTTCAGTCTCTATATCTCAAAGAAAGTAAGAGATATCTGGCTGGAGAATAGGCAGATCAGACCGATGGCTCCAGAAGCTTTTGGAGTTATTATTGGTAATAAAGATATCGAGACTGAGCGTTACGGATTAGTCGAAATTACAGTCCCGCAGAAAGGAGACCGTTGTTCAAGAATGAGTTTTACTCTAAGGGACCCCGAGCATCAGCGTATAGTCGATCGCTTATATAACAGCTCCGAAGGTCAACTGGTTTATTTTGGCACATGGCATACTCATCCCGAGAAAAACCCTCACGCTTCACATATCGACATAAGTGACTGGAAGCAGTGTACATTACGCAACCCAGGGAAAAGGCTGTTTTTTCTAATTATTGGAACAGAAAAAAACGCGCTTTACTATTTTGATGATGAAAATCTTCTGCGACAGGAATTCTGAGATAAATCATGGACAAAGCAACACTAATTTACCTTGCAAAAATTATTTTTAGACCTAAAGATCAACTATCTAAACTTACGCTCGGTTTGTTGAGCTTAGGAATGACAGGATTGGTTGGCGGTTGGACTTTCAACATTGTTTTCTCTAAAACTTTTATTAAAAGATATAATGATGTCATTGATGGGGTAAGTTTAAATTACCAAAGGTATTCTGACATTGCTATGCTGGTTAGTCTTTTTTTGTTGCTATCGGCTTTATTTTATGGTGTGTTTGCGTATACTTAGCCCTTCGGGATTTGAGTAAGCGAGACATTGCCCTAATTCGTGCATATGGGTTTGAAAACATTGATCCGCAAGCCGCGGAGAGAAAACTCTCTTTCAGAGAGAAAGCTAAAATTTTGCATGTGGACTTTAAAGCATTTGATTCAAGAGTTAAGAATAATAACTTAATCAAAGAAAGTTTTATTCGGCAAACAATTAGAGAAAGAATACATCATACTGGTGCAGAAACAGCTTATATTGCTGCTCTTGGCAGCGTGCCATACCTCTATATGTTTGGTAGTTTTATGACTGATGGGCATTTGCCTCGAAAGTTATTTGATTTTGACCGAAACAAAAACACTTTCCATCCCCTTGATGCCCCTCCAACAAATGCAAGTTTGATAAAATTCTACAATGGGGAAGAAATCACTGACAGCAAACGTGTACCATCAAATAATGGGAGAGTCATAGGGCTTGCCATTTCTTTTACGATGGAGATTTTAGAAAAAGATCTTCCTACTGAATTTATAGGTCACACTTTGCACGCCCGACTTAATACAGGATTTCGATTTGACAATCTTCCCGAGGAAGAGGAGCAAGAGAAAATAGTAAACAGCCTTAGTTACATTATGTCAGAATTAAAAAAACAGGCTGATGAAGTACATCTTTTTGTTTCTTCTCAAGCATCAGTTGTCGTCAGGTTGGGTAGTCTCTACCAAGAGGGTTTACATGGCATAGTAACAATATGGCACTGGAACTCCACAGCCAATAAATATGAATGGTCTTTAAGAATTACTGGTCGAGATGTGAGTTAATTTAGGTGATGGCTGGTTAACAGGAGATCAATTAGTGCAGAGCCTCAAGATAGTCTCCCGACTAATTCCTGATGTGCGTTCAGGTAAGAAACAACACACCATTCGCTGGCGTGAAGAAAAAATCATTCCGGGACCGATGCAGTATGTGAATGCAGATGACGATACAGACACTTTTGTAGTGCAAGTGACTAAAGTTAAAACAATGAAGCTTTTCACTGTCGCGTGTTATCTGGGCAAGCTAGAGGAATGGCCTGATGATGTGCTTCTACGCGGTATGCGGGAGCACTATCCGGACATACGGCTTGATTCAGAGGTAGCTGTGATACACCATCTTGTACCTCTTACGTAGGTTGCTCGTTTGGAAGTTAGGTTTAACGGATAGAGTTTTCAGTAGCCATAAACAAAAGGTCCGCTATTCGCTGCCTGTCAACCTGGTTGCATTTTGTTGGCGAAGGTCAAGTAAAATGCAAACGGGTAGTCAAGTCACATGCAATTACGCAGCTGTTAAGAGAGCGGTCGCTGATGGGGTTGAAAAGTTTGGCCGAATCGAGCTGAACCTGTTTGGGGCCAACGCCTAGTTATATGAGTATAAGAAGGCAGAAAACACAGGTGGATTCAGGGCGTGAATAATTCTGGGAAGGGGGCAGCCAGAGCTGCCATAGTGGTTGGTTGAGCGCGTCATCAACAGGCGTGTTAATGTTGGCTGAAAGAGTCCTGCACTGAAAGCAGGACCGGAGTGAATATTAGCGGGTGATCATGTTGCCTTTTATAAAAAATCCCTGGTGGGGGAAATAACAACACCACTTTTATAAGTATTTATTAAACCATTCGGTCTGAAGAAGAACGGCCTTCTTAAAAAACATCCCCGTGTACATGTCGTAATGGCGGGCGTCTTTCTGCTGGTATAAACGTTTCTCGCGGGCGCCTGCCGCATTAAATAATGCCAGCCCCTGTGAAGGTGGATTCACGGTATCGTTCTCTGCAGTGACGACCAGCGTCGGGCAAACCACTTTCGCGGCATCCAGGGCGGGTCTGTATCTGAGGATTTCTCTGACCGTGAGAAACGGGATTCTTATATCCATCTTCGGATACAGCACCCTGTTGGCTTCAAAGAAGCATTTTGACTCTTCATTATTTAACACGCGGGGGATAGTGACCCTTATCTCTTTCCCTGTTTTCTTCCTTTTTTCCGCCATCCTGTCGAGTGTCAAAATGAAGGCTTTCTTTTCAGCTTCATCCATGTGGCCCGTTATCACGGTTTCTCCGTCTGCGAAGGCGAGCTTGTTTCTGACCAGAAACTCTTCGATTTCCTGCCTCACTCCTGGCAAAAAGACGTTAGGAGACGAAAGAAAGCGGGGGAACACCCACCGCAACGAAGAATCCAATAGTTACAGCATACATTCTAATCACCACCCTAGTTCCGACCTTCCGCATCGTGCGGCCTGGGCTGTTCAAGGAGAAAATATTCCTGTGTGTTTTTGTGTGCGAGGTGCAAAGCCTGTCTCTATAGCTGCTGTTTAGCCGGGCCTTCCCTCATCGACTTGGTAGTGAGCCCGCAGAGTGGGAATGTATTCAGGCTGCCGATGATCTTAACCCTGCCGAATTAACTGCGGATCAGTCTTGTTTTTGGATACAACTCACAAGCCCTGAACCGTTACAGAACGCCAGCTGAGCCGGTTAAAAACCTTCTAAATCTCGTCATGCCCCCCCTCCCCGAAAAAGCGTGCGCGCCTGAGCTAGGGATTTACCCATTTGCAGCTGGTCAGGGTCCCGGCAACGTTATATTGCAGCAAGGCTCTTTGGTTGTTTTCACGCGCCAACCTGCACCAATCAAGTAATGAAATTCTGATAAGCAGCACGCCAAAATGATTCTCGGGATTGCCTACTTCGTTAGGTGAAGTATCAATATCACTTCCTGGCGCAGCTCCAGCATAGGTTTTTTGAGTCCTGCGCGATAACTGTTGCCATGCGTTTGCAGCCACTTCACTGTGCGCGACGTGGAGTTCTGCGGTTCCCTGCAGTCGCAGCTGAGTTCTGTTGCTGTAGCCCAACACCGATACGTCTCGGTTGCTTCCCAATGTCTGCCATTTCGGGCTACGCATATCGGTATGTATCTCCAGCGTGCGGTGCTTGCGGTTAACATTACGCAGTACCATTGTCCTTGCCTGCGGCTTGCCATGTTGATCCACAGATGCCACCGTTAAGAAGTGAAAACCGCTTTCAGGGTCTTTCACGGCGTTTTCCAGTGCATTCCAGCTATCGCTATCAATCTCATCTAGACGCAATGTCATGTCTTACTCCAGTTGGAAGGATCAAACGGCATTGGGTGATTGAAGAAAAGAGAAGGGAATTGAGCCGTTTTCAATATCTCGCAAAAGCACGAATGCCCCTTTGTTTGCCTGCAGTGTCCTTAAAACACTAGCAGGCCTCATTAAACCTGTGCGTCACCCCACCCTGCTCTTCTACGCCATCCAAGGTAAAGCCGCGGACCCGTCAAAAAGTCGCGATGGACTTTCCAGCCAGATGGGCCTGATAAAGCCCGGCGTATACGCCTTGCTTCGCCATCAGAGCATCATGGCTGCCCTCCTCAATAATCTGCTGATCTCCGACGACCACAATGCGATCCGCATGCTGTATGGTTGACAGGCGGTGCGCGATAATCAGCGAGGTGCGGCCTTGTGAAAGCTCATTCAGCGATTGTTGAATGGACTGCTCTGTCGCGGTATCCAAAGCCGAGGTTGCTTCATCCAGTATCAAAATAGGCGGATTACGCAGAAAGACACGGGCAATCGACAGACGCTGCTTTTGGCCGCCAGAGAGTTTCACTCCGCGCTCACCCACAACGGTATCTAATCCGTCAGGTAAGCTGTTGATCAGGGTGTCGAGATGGGCTCGTTGCGCCGCTTGTAAGATTTCACTTTCACTGGCGTCCAGTCGGCCATAGGCAATATTCTCGCGAATGGTGCCGCCGAACAAAAAGACATCTTGCTGCACAATACCTATCTGATTCCTCAGTGCGCGTTGCTGGTAATCGCGCACATCTACGCCATCAATACGAATGGCGCCGTCCTGAATATCATAAAAACGAGGGATCAGCGCACAAAGCGTGGTTTTGCCCGCCCCGCTTTGCCCAACGAACGCGACCGTTTCCCCGGCTTTTATCGTCAGTGAGATGTCTTTTAGTACCTGATGGGTGTCGCTATAGCCGAAAGAGACATGATCAAAAACAATATCGCCCTTCAGGGTGGCTACGCTTTGGGCATCAGGACGGTCAACAATATCAGGCAGCGTATCGATCAGGTTGGTGAAGCGGCGAAAACCCGCGATGCCTTTTGGATAACTCTCCAGAACCGCCGAAATTTTTTCGACAGGCCGGAAGAATACTTCAGTCAGCAAAAGAAAGCCGACGAACCCGCCATAGCTCAGCTCACCTCGCAGCACATAAGCCGTTCCGGCGACCATGATAACCAGCTGAGTTAAGCGCGTTGAAAGGTAACTCAGTGTCATACTTGTGGTCATGATGCGGTACGCGCGCAGTTTGGTTTTTTTATACAGCGCGTTATCCTGGGTAAACAGCTTGGATTCCTGATGTTCATTGGCAAACGCCTTTACGACCCGAATACCGCCAATACTTTCTTCAATGCGGGTGTTGAAATTACCCACCTGATGAAAAAGATTTTGCCAAGTCTGTGTCATCTGACCGCCATAGCGGCTGACCAGCCAGACCATACCCGGTACGAGAACCAGCGTAATCAGTGCCAGGTTGAGATGTATATTGACCATCAGAATAAACGCGCCGATAAACGTCATTATGGCAAGAAACAGATCTTCCGGGCCGTGATGGGCTATCTCGCCGACTTCTTCAAGGTCTTTGGTGACATGGGTAATGATATGGCCGGTTTTAGTATTATCGTAATAGCGCAGCGATAGAGTTTGCAGATGTTCAAACGCTTCCCGGCGCATATCTGTTTCGATACCCACGCCTAATGCATGTCCCCAGTAATTCACAATGGCCATAAGACCGGTGTTAACCAGGTAGATAGCTAATAACGCGATGGAGGCAATGACAATTAATTCCCAGTTTTGGGCAGGCAGTAATTTATCAATAAACATTCGCACTGCCATGGGAAAAGAGAGCTCCAGCAGTCCAGCTACTATCGCGCAACCAAAATCCAGAAAAAACAGCCGTTTGTACGGGAGGTAATAATTAAAAAAACGGCGCAACATAGCGTCCTCCTTGTGATTTTATAATCGATAACTTCATTAATGAGTGGCGCTACATAATCTTCGGAAATGCACACCTTTCACTTCACCGTTAATCCATGGCAGGCGGTTCAAACCTTAGCCTGACTCTGGCTGCGGTGTCATGTTAATCCGCCGAGAAGCTGTCACCAGGCTGAATCCACAATTCGTCAATTTTCCTTATTGATAACGATACTGATAGTGATTATCATTCCGCTTCGTGTAATTAACTGTAAAGAAATATCTCATGCTTATCAAAAAAATTACAAAGCGTGCCCTACTCTCCCTTGCGGTCTCTCAACTTATGGTTTCTGCCTCTGGGATGGCTAAGCCTGTAAATGAAGCGGATTTTAAGATGCAGCCCTTGGGGCATGGTGTCTATGAAATGGCTTTCGTTAAAGATCGTAATGCACTCTTCGTCGCATCATCGCCCTCGTTTGACAAGGATAAAACGTCTGGCATGGTGTTTCAGCTGGCCGCTGATTCGCTGCATGTTGATTCGAGAATCCCTACAACGCGTCGCACGTTTTCCGTAGCATTGGATGAAGCGCACCACCTGCTGTATCTCGGCAACGCGCTGGATGGCTCCGTCACCTTGCTGGATAGCCAAACCGGAAAAGAGTTGCGCACGATTCAGTTGAGCGATGATGCCGTTCCGGAGAAAAAAGCGCATGTGCGTGAAGTGGTTCTCGATAAAAAACACCATCGCCTGTACGTATCGGGTATTGGTGGTAAAGACAAAGGACTGCTGTGGGTGGTAGATACTCAGAAACAACAACTGATCAAAACGCTCGAAAACATGGAGCCTGTTGGTTTCGCGGTCGATGAAGCCGGCAATAAAGTGTATGCCGTGACCGGGAAAGGGGAAATCCTGACATTGGATGGCCTGTCCTCGGATCTCATCTCAAAGGTAAAAGTCGACCCGGCAGAAACTAATCATTATTTTCTGAATATCGCCCTCAACACTCAGAAGGGGATTGGCTACATCGCCGATACCAACACCCGAGATGTGCTGGTCGTCCAACTGGATTCCGGTAAGCTCATTCATCGGATCTCAACACCAAACTCTATTGCGGTGCTGTACAACGCCGCCCGTGATGAAATCTATGTGACCCACCGCAATGCGCGTCAAATCAGCATCATTGATGCCGGCACCTATCGCGTAAAACACACCATCGACACCTCTGCCATGCCTAATAGCCTGGTACTTTCACCCGATGCTCGCACCCTTTACGTCAGCGTGAAGCAGGACGAAAAGAGCAATCAGGATGACTACGTCCTCAAAATTGATTTAACCGAACTCTAAAAGGGATTTTGCAGTGAAAAATCAAACACGCCTGGCCGTGGCGGTCACGCTCGCCCTGAGTCACCTGCCCGCTGTTCTCTATGCAGATGACAGCACACAGAGTAATGAGAAAGATCTTGTCGTGACTGCCTCTGGTTTCAGTCAGGAACGGCGAGATGCGCCTGCGAGCATTTCGGTGGTCGGGGAGAAGGATTTAAACACCCGGTCTAATCAGAACATCACGGAAGCGCTGCGCGAGATTCCAGGTGTACTGGTCGGTAATGGGCATGGCAGCCTGGCCACCGGCGATATTCAGATGCGCGGGATGGATTCAACCTATACCTCATACATGGTGAACGGCATTAAGCAGGCAACCCGAGAGTCGCGCCCTTATGGTCACCACATTGGAACCGAAGCCGCCTTTATGCCTCCGCTGGCGGCTATTGAGCGTATTGAGGTGATTCGCGGGCCGATGTCGTCACTCTATGGTTCTGATTCCATTGGTGGTGTCGTCAACGTCATTACGAAGAAAGCTTACAACCTCGATAAGTGGACCGGTGTGCTGGAGGATAACTATTTCCTGCAGGAAAAGAGTGAGTACGGCAACACCAATCAGACTAACGCGTTCCTGATGGGGCCGATTGTTCCTGGCAAGCTGGGCGTCAGCGTGGGTGCCGATTATCTGGATCGTCGCGATGATGACAGTCCATCTGATGAGCGCTTTGTGAAGCATCAATCTGGTAATCTCGATGCCACGGTTTCAATGTCTCCAACCGACACCCAACTGTGGGATTTGAGTGCTTCGCGTGGGCATCAGGAGAAGACGCACAGAGCGGCAAGTCCTTGGTACTGGGGCTTTGATCGCGATGCTGCCTCGCTCTCGCAACACGCCTGGTATGCCAATGACATGATTGAGGCAAAAAACTTCATCAGCTATGAAAAGGCACGCACGGAATATCGCGTTCCTGAAATGTCACCTCAGTTCATCGAGCAACGTAACTTTGAAGCAAATAGCGCTAACACGTTCTCGTTGGGCGATCATAAGTTAACGCTGGGGGCCAACTTCACCCGTAACGAGCTGAATGACACTTTTGACGTGGAAGACAAGGTGGCGCCGGGCGTCACGCCTGTCAGTAAAATATCGCGCAATGGTTGGGCATTATTTGCCGAAGATGCATGGATGATAGTGCCGGACTTTACGCTGACAACGTCTGCCCGTCTTGATCATGACAGCTATTTTGGTTACCACGTCACGCCCAAACTCTATGGTAACTGGACGCTTAATGAAAACTGGTCGCTCAAAGGCGGTGTTTCTGCCGGGTATAAGAAGCCGGATTTGCGCGAAAATAATGCGGGCTTTACCAGCGTATACGGCGCTTACCCCTACTCTTCCATCGGGATCGGTAATGATGAACTCAAACCCGAGAAGAGTATCAATACCGAGCTGGGACTTTACTGGCAGCAGGATGCGCTGGCCCTGGATGCCACGGTCTTCCACACAAAATTTAAAGACAAGATCAGTGACTACACGATCTGCACTCAGACAGCCACGCAGCAATGCGTTTACAACGGCTATGTTGCGGAAAGCGTCTCGCAATATTTCAACGTCAGTGATGCGGAAATTTATGGCTTAGAGCTGAATGGTGACTGGCAGGCCACTGCTAACCTGAAGATTAACGCCAACTACACCTATACGCACAGCGAGCAGAAAAGCGGTGAGTACAAGGGATATGCGTTGAGTGACTTCCCGACCAGCATGGCGAATGTCTCTCTGAGCTGGATGGCGATGAGCGATCTGGAACTGTGGACGCAGGCAAGCTGGCGCAGCAATTCTCCTGACATTGGCAAATCAAGCTCTACCGATGCCTATGCCTTGGTTGATTTGGGCGCTCGCTACCGTCTGAATAAGAACATAACCTTAATGGCGGGGGTTTATAACCTGTTTGATGCCAATCCTATTTATAAAACCTCATACAACCAGTCGGCGATGCTGGAAGGACGACGTTATAACTTAGGGGCACGAATCGAATTCTGATGGAAGCCGGGTCGATAAGACCCGGCAGACAGGTTCGCGAGCGCGGTGATGATGCCGGGTTCGTTCTGGTCCTGTTTAACAGGACCACTCCTTTAAGACAAACTTTACTCTTAGCGGTACAGGCTGGCTTTTGAGGCATCGCCTGCCCGATTCCAGATCTCTGCATCAGACAGCCCGGTCTCGATAAGCTCAATCGGCATACCTCCGTTGTTGATGACCGCGACATGAAAATCATCTATAGGCTCATAGGGTCCAAGAATAACGATATGGCCCTCAATGGCTGCTGCGAGATTGTCGACTTTATAAGCGATATGCGGCTGACTTCGCATTGGTTCGGCTAAACGGCAAGCGGGTCCAAAACGATGCCATTGAATGGGGATCGGTCCGCTGAAATCGTCAGACGTATACATGTCCACACTCTCGGCATAGCGCTCACCAGGCCTGACTTGTTCGGTGGGAATACCGATATGATGAAGTTCATAGCTCACGCCTTCTCTTCTCATTTTTGACCTCTGAATGTTTTTGCATGGCAAGGCATCACGATTTGCGTGCCGCCTGCGGAGGTTCGATGGGGCCTCCAACAGAGGCTTGTGCTTTACTCTTTGCGCTGCAGCGTAATCCGTGTGAGTTCTGAGGGACGTCCCAATCTTATCGCCATGCCTGGCCAGAGAGCGGTCCCGTTATTCACATAAAGCTGCATGCCATCCACCTCATAAAGCCCCGAAACAAAACCCGCATTCGGTTTGGCAAACAGCATATCAAAACCAATAATCAACCCGCCGTGCGTATGACCGGATAATTGCAAATCGACGTTATGCGTCGCGTTATTACGGGCATTTTTGGGTTGATGATCGAGCAGCACCACTGGGGCATTCGCGGGGCTTCCTTGCAGCGCTTTCTCAAGATCGGGACCGGTAGCCTCTCGGCGGGACGCGGAGGTATCGGGCAAGCCTGCAATGACTAATTCTGCCTCACCACGTTTGATGGTCCTGTGGCTGTTGAGCAGAGGTTGCAGCCCCAATGTCGCGAGATGCTCGGTCCATCGCTGCTGTTCAAAGAAATATTCGTGATTGCCGGTGATAGCAAATACGCCATCTGGCGCATGCAAACCTCTCAGTGGTTCCACGTCGTTTATACGATTTTCCACCGTTCCATCAATGACATCGCCCGTCACCAATATAATATCAACGTCCAGCGTCATCGCCTTTTTCACCATGTCGGCGGTCCATGCGGCGTTGAAGAGTTTGGTGATGTGCAGATCCGTCAGCTGCAGAAGCTGGTAGCCCTCAAACTCGCGAGGAAGATTCTCGATTCTGATGGTCACTTCTTTCACAGGCGGTACGCGTATAGCCTGATGGACACCTATCGCCGCCATTACCATGGCAAAGAGTGCCGCCGCATAACGAACACCGGGGGTAATCGTCAACGGATGCCGTATAAGAAGTGAAAATACAGCCACGGCATCGATGAGTAATTGCGTAAACGCAAGGAGCAAAACCGTGCCGAATGCCCAGTTGAACAGGATGGTAATGGCACGCGGCATCTCAGGAGAAAAGATTCCGCCCGGCGTAAAGCGGCTAATCAACAGGTACTGTGAAGCCAGTAACACCACCAGAGACAAGATGATTTTGAATACAAGTGGCATGGCCAATGGGAAAACAAATCGTGCGATAACATACCAACTTGGTATGCTGAAAATCAGATGAAACATCACTTTCTTCCCTGTTATCAACGCTGAAGCAGCGTAAAAATTAAACTTTGCGTCAGTAAATGATGACTATAGCAAAAGTCTGTTAGAGGCCGTTTTGAGGCGACTCGATAGTAGCCAATCCGCCCTATTATGATGTGGACATGTCTCATTAAATTAACAAAATGAGACATCAATAGAGGTCTTGGTGTGTCAGATTGATTGCTTGAGGCTTAAACGTTACCATCAAATAAATAGACAAGTGACTGCAGGCTATTGTTAATGAACCGCAAACCCACAATGAAAGAGCTTGTTGATGCAACTCAGCTCAGCAGAGCGACCATCGATCGCGTTTTGAATAATCGTCCTGGCGTAAATCCCAAAACTATTGAGACGGTTCAACGCGCATACTCATCACTGCTGGTCGAGGCTGCTGGCTTAGTTCAGACCCCCTCGGTTCAATCAGGCAGTAAATTTTCTGTCGTTGTACAGGCTGGAGATGAGTACAACGCATCGCTGAAAGCGGCGGCTAAAAGAATTGAAGCGCATATTGGACTGAAAGGTATAGCGCTTGATATTTGCTGCTGCTCAGATGTAAATGATGATGAAGTCATCAGGCTGCTAAATATCCAGGCTGAGCATGCTGATGGCGTTGCAATTGTGGCTAAAAATACCCCAGCCATTAACGCTGCTGTGCATAAATTGAAATTGCGTGGCAAACATATCATTGCGTTAGTGAGCGATCTGGATCCCGATGTCAGAGATGCTTATGTCGGTATAAATAACCGCGCTGCAGGGCAGGCTGCTGGGTTTATTCTTGGCAGGCATTTGCAATACTGCACCGATGCCAGTGTTGCTGTCATCGTGGGAACCTTGTCTTACAGTTGCCACGACGACAGGGAAATGGGTTTCAGGGCTCAAATTCGTAAAACATTTCCAGCCGTGAGTGTTTCTGAGGTTATTTCGGGTAATGATAATACGCAGCAAACCTATGATGCTGCCATTCAGCTACTCAATACTGATAAAAATATTCGTGCAATTTACAACGTTGCTGGGGGGAATGCGGGTCTCGCCGCAGCACTGGATGAGTTTAAAACTGAAGTCAGACCTATTTTAGTGACGCATGAGGTGAATGACGTAACCGAGAAGCTGATACTTGATGAGAAGATTGACTACATAATCTCTCAAGATATGTCTCAATTACTAACGGAAACAGTTGAGAAACTCCTGAAAATTAAGGAAGGAAGCCATTATGGCACGCACACTTTTCTTCCTATTGAAATCATTACCCGATTTACGCTGCCAACGGTGATGTAAAGCTAAAGGTATTCTGCCTGTGTAAAACAGCCAGAATACCCATTCAGGTTACAGACCTGTTTTTGAATGTAAGACCCACTCTTCTTTTTCGGCAGAGGTTAAAGGCAATGCAACGGTCGACCCTTCTTTCGCAGAAGCATATGCCGCGTCAATAACGGCCATGACTGCAATAGCTTGCAAAGGTGTAACCGGGTTCTGCCGTAGTCCCCGCAGCGTGTCACGGATGGCAAAATAATACTGACGCTGGTCACCTTTGGGCGTCGGCTGGGGTGATGGGATTAGATTGGCGTCAAACAGGACAACATCATCTGAATCAATGCCCCACTCCGGCGTTCCTGGTTTGATACCGGATATCAACTGATCTTCCTGCTTGTCGGCCTCTTTTTTGGAGGCGGAGCCTTCCGTGCCGTGCACGGTGAAACGTGAGACGCCACCGGCTGAGAGCATCGTGCAATTTAATATGACTTTATGCTTTGCATAATTTAAAACCACATGCGCCCAGTCATCAATTTCAGCGTTATCACGCAGGTTAGCAATGTTTGCCTGAATGGATTCCGGTAAACCAAATAGCTGCAATGCCTGGTCCGCGATATGGGGGCCGATATCAAACCACAGACCACTGCCTGGTAAATTCTTATCGCGCCAGCGATCTATCACCAGAGGCTGGAATTTATCAATATGAGACTCAAAATGAACAATGCGCCCAAGTTTGCCACTTTCAATAGCGGCTTTAATGCCGAGGTAATCACTGTCCCAGCGACGATTATGAAAAACGGAAAGTACAACCTGATTTTCTTCCGCAACCTGTTGCAGGTGACGAGCCTGGTCAAGGGTTAGCGTGAAAGGCTTATCGACGACAACATTTTTACCGGCTTTTAAGGCAATTTCTGCCAGAGGGGCATGGGTTTCATTGGGTGTTGCCAACACCACTAAATCAATATCGCTATCCTTTATCGCTTCTTCAGCTGAACTCACCACGGTCACGTCCGGGAAATCAGCTTTCACTTTATTGACCTGGCTTGAAACAACGGTTTTAAGGTGTAAGCCTTCAGTGGCACTGAGTAAAGGACCATGAAAATATTGGCCGACATATCCATAGCCAATAAGGGCGACATTGATCGTTAACGCTTTATTGTTCATAGAGGTTCCTGATGGATTTTTGGTGTGAACTTTAATAAATGTGAAAATACAGCGGAGTCAGCATCCCGATTTGGACCGAATTGACAAACCATCTGCCAGAAGAATAAATCTCCTCTCTTGGCAGATGATATGAGTAATACCGAATAATGAGACTGGCCTTCTTTCTGTCAGGGAAATCCGCTGGCGAATTTCCTTGGGATCAGACTTTCTCCGTCTGCACAGAGAGCGTATTTTTCAGCATCTTCGCTTCTGCTACCTTTTCGATATCTTCCAGCGCGACGCCGCGGGTTTCCGGCACATAGCGCGACAGGAACCAGTAACAGAACGCGTTAAACACCACGAAGATCCACATGGAGAACGCACCATGGAACTGTTCCTGCAACCAGGCATTGTCATTGACGAGCGGGAATACCAGCGTGATCAGGAAGTTGGTGACCCACATCAGGCCCACGGCCAACCCCATGCTGGATTCACGGATTCTGTCCGGGAAAATTTCAGAGATCATCACCCAGGCACCTGCGCCCCATCCCATACCGAAGAACAACGTAAAGATCAGGATGCCGCTAATGGCGATATAGCCGACATCATTGGTATACAGACCCCAGGAGGCGATCAGCAGCCCAATAATGGCACCCACGGTGCCAATCTTCATGATCGGCAGGCGGCCATAATGGTCAAACAGGTGCATGCCGATAAACGCGCCAACACCATTGAGCAAGGCTACAAAGATGGTTTCGAAGAAGATAATGTCTTTATTACTGGTGGTGCCTTCCAGCATCATCGGCGTGTAGTAGTTGATGACGTTGATGCCGGTAAATTGCTGCAGAACCGCAATGGCCACCCCAACCACCAGGATATAGCGCAGTACCGGATTTTCCGGCATCACGCCCTTACGTGCCGTGGTTGATTTTTTGGCAGCAGAAGATGGCAGTTGGAACAATTGACGCGCCTCTTCCTGATTAAATTCCGGATAGATACGCGAGAGCACTTTGATCGCCTGCTCGCCTCGGTTATGCCGGATGCACCAGTGCGGTGACTCAGGAACCAGAATGATCAAGACCAGCATCGCCACCGATGGCACCAGCTGTACCGCCATCATGGTCCGCCAGCCGGTTTCAACCATCCATGCCTGCGGCATGCCACGTGCAATCAAGTAGTTGACGGTAAATACCGCCAACACACCGGCCACGATTGAGAGATCGTAGGTGCCTGTAGCTTTACCACGCATTTTTGCCGGCGAAATTTCAGAGATATACATCGGTGTAACCGTCGCCGCCAGTCCCACGGCGATGCCGCATATCAGGCGTGCGCCGGTAAACAGCGTAAACGAATCGGCTACGGCGGAGAGATAAGACGTGATGACGAAAAGGATGGCACTGAGCAGCATCACCAGTTTACGGCCGGTTTTATCCGCCATTTTCCCGGCGGCCAGCGCACCGATGACGCCGCCAAAGATGATGCTGGACACTGCCCAGCCGGTTTCCATTGAGTTCAGCCCGAAGCTTTTCTTAATCGATTCCAGCGTAGCGGCAATCACCCCTTCGGAGTAGCCAAACATAAATCCGCCCGCGGCGGCAGCCAGGCAGAGCATATACACGTAGCGGGCATTAAACCTGTGTTGATAAGACATAGTATTGCTCTCCGTTATGCCCGGGCAGGCAGGATAGTGCTGAGCCAGTCACGCGCTCTGGCAACAGTGATGTCGGGGCGCTCAAGCGAAGGATCTTGCTCGGCTTCCACCACGACCCAGCCTTGGTAACCAGAGCTGTTGATAAACTCGAACAGCGGCTGAAAATCGATCGCGCCGTCACCAGGGATGGTAAACATGCCGGTCCGAACCGCCTCGTTGAAAGAGAGGTCTTCACTGCGTACGGTGTCCAAGATCGGCGTACGCACATCTTTCAGATGGATGTGCTTAATCCGTGGGCCAAACTCATTGATTAGGTCGACATAACTAAACCCGCCTGTCAGTGCATGCCCGGTATCCAGCAGCAGGCCAACTTCATCACCGGTTGCTGCCATTAGCTGGCGAACTTCATCCAGCGTTTCCACCACCATCATCAGGTGATGGTGGTACGCCATTGCCAGACCGTAGCGTTGCGCCAACTCTTTGGCGAATTCGGTCAGCCGTGCGCCATAAGCCGCCATCTGCTCCGGGTTCAAGCGGCGGCGGCGAGACATGGGCACATCCAACGCGTTTTCCGCCATTGCGGCACACTCGCCATACACCATCACCTGCGCACCGGTTTTTTGCAGCAGCGTGGCAAACTCATGCACCGCGGTCAGCTCCTCATCCACGCTGCGCTCAGCCAGAAAACCGCTGTGCCAACCGGATGCGAGGGAGAGTTGATAACCGGATAACAGCGTATTCAGTTCATCAGGATTGCGGGGAAATAAGCGGCTCATCTCGACGCCCTCATAGCCCGCTGCCAATGCACCCGTCAGGCATATATCTGCCGTGGCATCTTTGCCGAACTCTTCAATCACTTCATTGGCCCATGAGAGCGGACTGATGGCCACTCTCACTGATAAGCGCGGAGCTTTGATCGTTTTATTCATATTATTCTCTCAGTCACTCATTGATATAGGGAGGTAATAAAGGCGATAACAATCCGAAGTGATTAATTAATAATGATTGTTATCACCCAACGCCTGATGTTTTTTTAAATTAAAAAGCGTATTGCTTAATAGAGGCTAACAGTTCCTTGGTTAATAGCGCTGGATCACGTTCCCATAAGCGTGGGCTGATTAATTCAATCGACCAGGCTCCGTTATATCCGGTAGATTTAACGGCTTCTGACCAGGCGCGCAGATCGACTTCACCTTCCCCCGGTACGCAGTCGCGTAATACCGTTTCATCCCAGGATTCCTCAGGGCTGTGAGGCAAGCGGCCGTCGCCGAAGTGCACACCAAAAATCATTGCTTTATCCATCGTCGCGACATCCTCTGGCGTGGCGCCAGAGGCATAGAAGTGCCAGAAATCTACCACCACACCGACATTCTTCTTACCAATGCGGCGGATCACTTCCCGCGCCTGGCTTAGCGTGCGGAATTTGGTAAAAGCAGGCAGTTCAATCATATAGCGAATACCGTGCGGCTCACCGATGGCGGCAATCGCGGCAATGTTTTCGCTCATGATGTCCATGATCTTTTCATCAGAAAAGTGGTCAATGCCGTTACGCGGCAATACCATGACAGTATCCGTGCCCAGCTCAACGGCTTCACGGGTGATCTTTTCCGCTTCAGCCAGCAGCTGCTGTTTCTCACTTCCCTGATACCGTTCAATTCTGTCCAGCGCGCTAAGAAAAGAAATGGAGAGTCCGGCATCAGCAATAATCTTTTTTATTTCCTGCGTCGTTCCGCCATTTTCTAAATAACGCACCAGTTTAGGATAAAAAATTTCTAATGCATCGTAACCCGCCTCTTTAGCGAGGCGTACATCCGTTATTAAATTACCGTGACTGGTCGAAATACCGTGTAAAGAGGTCAGCATTATATTCACCATAGTATGCGGATAATAAGATCGTCATTCCGGCAACAGATTTTATTTATCGTGCTGCCCGGCATGCGCTCTGCCTATGCAGAGCGCCGTTTAACAGACTAATTAAGGTAAAAGTGAATCAGGGTAAGGCGTAGGCAATAACATAATCGCCGCGATTTTTGTTGGTGCCGGTACGGGTCGCACCTCCATCTACCACCACGATGTACTGCTTACCATCCTTACCGATATAGCTCATGGGTGTGCCCTGGCCGCCGACCGGCAGACGGGTGCGCCACACTTCTTTGCCGGTATCGTTATCGAATGCGCGCAGGTAATAGTCCAACGTACCGTGGAAGAAGCTCAGTCCCCCCGCCGTAACCAGTGGACCACCGAGGTTCGGCATGCCCAGCGGAATATACAGGTTCGGTACAATGCCCTCTTTCGGTAAGAAGTTATTGTGGATTGGCGCATCCTGGATTCCACCCAGCGGCACCTGCCATTTCACCTTGTTACTCGCCAGGTCGATGGCGGTCAGTGAACCGAACGGTGGTTTAAAGCACGGCGTACCCAGTGGTGACAGGAACATACCGCGCTCCACGCCCCATGGCGTACCCTTCTGCTCTGAATATTCGCCTTCGGTTGATGGCTTCAGGCCGCCTTTTGCTGCTTCCTCACGAGACAGGAAACGTCCCACCATCGCCATGCGAATGTCGTTGACGAAGAGTGTACCGGTGGCCGGGTTGATCGCCATGCTGCCCCAGTTTTGGCCGCCGTAATAACCTGGCCAGATCAGCGTGTCCTGCTTATCCGAAAGCGGCGTCCACTCACCTTCGTAGCGCAATTTCTTAAACTGGACGCGGCAGTAGAGCTGATCGAAGATTGTTGCTCCCCACATGTCAGACTCCTTCAGCTTATCAACGCCCACGGAGAGCGCGGAATAAGGCTGGGTTTCAGAAACCTGCATGCCTGGCATCACATCGGTTGGCACTTTACGCTGCTCTACCGGGTAGACCGGCTTGCCGGTACGGCGATCCAGCACGAAGATCTGGCTACGTTTCGTGCCCTGGATGATTACCGGAATGGTTGTGCCATCCTTTTGTGGCATGTCGTACAGAATCGGCTGTGTTGAAACATCGTAGTCAAACTGGTCGATGTTGGCGGTACGGAAGTGCCAACGCTCTTTACCGGTTTTCAGATCAACGGCCACGATGGCATCGGTATACTCGTTCGAGTACGGATGGCGATCGCCGGTCCAAAAGTCAGGTGTCTGGTTGCCCGTCGGGAAATAGGCCAGACCCAGTTTAGGATCGTAAGCGGCTGTGCCCCAGAAGTTAGGCGTTTCCAGCGGGTAGGTCTCACCGGCTGGCAGCGGGCTGCTGTCGCTGGCACCGCGTTTCGCATCCCAGGCCCACAGGATCTTACCAGTGACCACATCATATCCACGGACCACACCGCCTGGTTCGCCCACGGTGAGGTTATCGTTCAGACGTCCACCCACCATAATCACGCCATCGGCCACCAGTGGCGCAGAGGTCACGTTATAGCTACCCTGCTGGCCGCCTTTGGCGTCGGCCGGCATATTCACTGTCAGATCGACGTAACCGCCGTTACCAAAGTCTTCACACAGTTTGCCGGTTTCGGCATCCAGCGCCAGGATGCGGGCATCAATGGTGGTTTCAATGATGCGTTTACGACAGGTGGCCGCAGAGGAAACTGCCGCCGTGGCAACCCCGCCCGTGGTTTGGTTATCAGTCGGCAACTGGTCGAGATCGGCATAACCCACCCCACGGCAGCGCTTCCAGCCTTTGTCGCTTTCAAAGACGGTTGGGTGTGGATCGAAACGCCACTTCTCCTTGCCCGTGGTGGCGTCAACCGCAATCACTTTATTCAGCGGAGTACACAGATACACCGTGTCAGCTACTTTTAACGGCGTAACCTGATATTCAGCACCATCAATCGCCATGTCGCCGGTACGATAGGTCCAGGCGACTTTCAGGTCCTTCACATTGCTTTTGTTGATCTGGTCAAACTGGACATATTTTTCGCCGAGGGTATTACGGCCCCAGGCTGACCAGTCGTTGCCCCCCTCGTGACCAGCCTGAGGATTAATCACCTGCGCAGCTTCGCCCGATGCGGTGACTTCCGCATGTGGAACAAAAATGCCGCTAATCAGTGCGACCAGTGCAACAAAGAAGGCCCCTGCCGTGGCAAATGCCGACTTCTTAGGTGCCGGCAGACCATTTTTACGGGTCAACCACGGCACACATACAGATGCCAGCATGGCGATACCGAGGAACACCGTGACGCGCGGCAGGAACTGCCAGAAGTCATCGCCAATTTCCCAGCAGGCCCAAATTACACTGTACAGCGCCAGTACCAGCGCTACCGGCCAGGCGAAGAAACGCCTGCGCAGTAGGCCGTAGCCAGTGATACACAACAAGATCCCTGCGAATAAATAGAACCAAGCTCCCCCTAATACTGCGAGATACGCACCGCCTGCGGCCAGTGCTGCCCCCGCGAGAGTCACCAGTGCGCCAATAACGCCTAGTAGCCAAACAGATTTTCTCATTTCGTCTTCTTCCACTTACTTGCCATTGTTATATATGAGGTGTTGCCTGATGTGTCATTTGTCTAACATTGAAACTAGACGAATCATTATAGAGACAAAATAGATCAATTGAGACAACCAAGACAATGGAAGAAGATCAAAACTGAGACATAAATCGAATTTTTGTTTCAATTAAACCTGATAATGAATCATGTCATCTATAAAAGCTCAGCGTGAGTGCTGTCAGCCACATCATGGCATGTCATTCATTTGGGATTGAATTAAGAATGAGGCATAAAGACTCAATCGGTGAATATCACCTTCCAGCCTGAATCAGCCACATTACGTACTTCGCCTGACGTCACAACAGGTCGTTGTATTAAGCGAAAAGGCTACATCGGTCCGCTTAGGTGTAAGCTCACCCAGGTACTGAATTTCTGAAGGGCCTGAATCCTAGTTTCACTGCACCGGTTTTTTGAACCTACTCAACTCTGTCTTAAGAGGAGTCATCGATCGACGCTGTTGATCCTAACTTCATATAATTGACCTTATATGAAGTTAGGATCCGGATAACGATCCTGGTATCATAAGGATCTTGAGGCCCATACGATGGCCCTACCCACACAAAAGACTTAGGCAGCGCTACGTAAATTCTGCAGGGTAATGCCCCTGATTCTCCCTCAGATTTAACGTAGCGACGCCTGACCGATTTTTGTCTAAAAAGCGGATAATATGGCTGATATAACACCGATTGCCGGACTGACAGCAACTGACGGCCACGACATAGCTGAACGCTTGCGTGAATTCGTGCAGGATCGCGAGGCATTCTCTGACAACACGTGGAACCAGTTGCTAAGTGTGATGCGTATTGGCAGTCGCTGGGCTGATGAGCACGGTCGGAGCTTCCTGCCAATGTCACCTGCCGATCTGCGTGACTATCTACTGTGGTTACAAGCGTCCGGGCGCGCTTCTTCCACTGTCAGCACGCATGCTGCGCTGATCTCAATGTTACACCGTAACGCCGGACTGGTTCCGCCTAACAGTTCTCCGCAGGTTTTTCGCGCGGTAAAGAAGATTAACCGCACCGCAGTGATCAGTGGCGAACGTGCAGGCCAGGCTGTCCCGTTCCGGATTGGTGACTTGCTGACCCTTGACCAGCGATGGTCAGATAGCGAACGCCTGCAGAAAATCCGTGATCTGGCCTTCTTGCATGTGGCTTATGCTACCCTGCTGCGTGTCAGCGAGTTGGGGCGCCTGCGTGTGCGTGACATATCGCGAGCGGCTGATGGCAGGATCGTGCTGGATGTTGCCTGGACCAAAACCATTGTGATGACCGGCGGACTGATTAAGGGGCTGGGCGACCTGTCATCCCAGCGGCTGACCGAATGGTTGACTCTCTCGGGGCTTAACACGGAACCGGATGCTTTTATTTTTGGTCCCGTTCACCGGACCAACTGTGCCAGATTAGAAACCAGTAAAGCGCTATCCACCCGTGCGTTAGAGGACATTTTCGCCCGGGCCTGGCAGGAAGCCGGCCCCGGCCAAGACGCAAGGAGCAACAAAAATCGCTATCGTGGATGGTCAGGTCACAGCACGCGAGTGGGTGCTGCCATTGATATGGCCACGAAAAAGTACAGTACCGCGCAGATCATGCAGGAAGGAACCTGGAAAAAGGCAGAAACGGTGATGCGTTATATACGGCATGTCGATGCGCATGCTGGAGCCATGGTTGATTTCATGGATCATCACATTAAAGTCTGAGCTGTCCCTTCATGCCTTTGTTCAGCCATTCGCGTCAGCGTTACTGTTTTCACTGAGAAGTGTGGATTTATTACTTTTTTCACTCTTTTATTATCGAAAATTTTGACTGCGCATTAACGTTTTCACGCTGATATGCTTTATTATTACTGTTTTTAAAGGCAGGTTAGAGGATTTATCGGATGCGCGTGGGTTTTAAAGCTCTGGCAGAAAAATACGGTATTGGATTAGTGCAGCCGCTGCGGATCGAATCGCAAATCGGTACCGTCAGAACCAGTCATGAGGTAGATGGACAGGTTGAGAACCGCTACCCGCCAAGTTACCGCCCCGATGACTCCTTCTCCGGCCACTTCGAATTTGGCCTGAAATATGAAGAGATCCATCTGGAATTCTTTTCTCGTTTGTTCGCGGCCACCGGCCCGGTGCCGATTGAAGAGTGGTGCAAGCAATCCCCCTTCGGGCAATACGCACGCCGCACAGGATTCCTGTATGAATGGCTGACAGGCAAGGTACTCGATGTGCCTGATACCAGCAATGGCGGATACATCGAGGCCATCTCAGCCAAGCATTATCTGACGCGCACCGGTGCGGAACGCATCAAGCGCTGGAGAATCAACAATAATCTCCCAGGGACGCCTGACTTTTGCCCGCTGGTTCGCAGGACCCCCTCTGTTCAGGAAGCCCTGCAGTTTAACCTCGATGAAGCGCTGCAAGAGCTGGACCAGGCATTTGGCGCAGATATTCTGATGCGCACGGCCAGTTGGCTGACTTTCAAAGAATCACGCGCAAGCTTTCTGATTGAAAAGGAAGCTGACAAAGCGGATCGCATTCAACGTTTCGCTCACGTCATCGCCCGCTACTGCGGCCGTATTGATGATCCGCTGAGTGACGCGAGTTTGCACATTTTGCAGGAAGGGATTCTGGGTCATGACGCCATTGGGCTGGGCCTTCGCCGCTCCCCCGTTTTTGTCGGCCAGGCAACAATGCGTGAGGATATCGTGCATTATGTTGCCCCACAGTTTGACGACTTACCGAACTTTATGGCGGGGCTGAAAGCGTTTAACGAAGCCACTCGGGGTGCTGAATCGCTGGCGCGCGCAGCGGTCTTGGCTTTTGGTTTTGTCTATATCCATCCAATGCGTGACGGTAATGGTCGCATCCATCGATTCCTGATCAACGATACGTTAATCCGTGATAAGGCGATCCCCGAAGGTCATTCTCCCGGTTTCAGCAACCATTACCAGTTCGCTCGATTTCCGTGCCGGGTACGATCGCACGCTGGATGTTTTCTCTCGTCGGTTTATGCAGCGCTATGCCAGTGCCTATCGGTTCGGTGAGCTGGTGACGTATGAAGATGGCACTCCCAGCAACTTCTATTTCGATGATTATGAAGATGCGTGCTTTGCCTGGCGTTATCCCGATCTAACCGAACATGTACTGTATGTTGCGCGCGTGGTGGAATATACGGTGCGAACGGAAATGGCCGCTGAAGCACGAGTGCTGGTGGTTTTTCAAATTGCTCAGGAACGCCTCAAGGATGTACTGGAAATGCCGGACCAGGACGCCAACCGTATTATTCGCTCCCTGAAAGAGAACGGATGGCAGGTGACGGGCAAGTTACAAAAACAATATCCCGTGTTGAGTGAAGATGGCAGGGCTGAACGGGTCATCAATGCGGTGCGCTCAGCCTTCGAAGAGGATTTTGGCGAGAAGTAAGTGTGCCATGATTGGCTCTGCTGTCGGGCACCAATGCCATACTCGGTACGGCATTGGTGCATCGCGTCTGGTTGGTGATGATATTGCCGCAGGAGTGCTGGCCACACCTTATGGCTTCATTGAGGATGGATCGAATTATTATCTGTTCACGGCAAAACCCTTCCTTAATGGCAGCGTGCAAGATAATTTACTTAAAGAGTTACAAGTGATGGCTGATTGAACGGTCATGGCTGGCTGAATGTTGATTAATGGACCATCGCACAGCAGGCAAATCTACATATAACCTTTATCTTTCGGCTTTTAATTCCGCTGGAGGAGTAATGAATGCTTCCAGGTAGAGGACGCTCGCTGTCATTATTTGTCCGTGTCCCGACATACTTTAAAACAGATCCTCATGATCTACTGCTCGCAGCGGGTCAGTGAATATAAACCATCCAATAGAGGGATATATCACGTTTAAGATTATCAGTATTATCCCAATAACTGTGAAACAACATAAAAATGATGCGTTACTGACTTTATTATTAGATCGCGATGTGCTGTACTGTTCAACATAGATATGCACGCGTACCAAATCGAGCTGCAATCTGAATTCCATTGCTATTTTTTAACTTATTTCGTTCAGCGACAAAATTCTCAGGAGATGTTCATGAGTGATTCACTTAAGGCGTTAAACAATATCCGCACGCTCCGCGCCCAAGCGCGTGAAATCCAGCTTTCCGAACTGGAAGAAATGCTGGAGAAGTTCTCTGTCGTGGTATCTGAGCGCCGTGAAGAGAGCACAGCTAACGAAGCTGCTGTGCGCGAGAAAGAAGAGAAGCTCGCCAAATACCGCGATCTGTTGCTTCAGGACGGCATTGACCCTAATGAACTGTTAGGGGCGCTGAGTTCAGGTGGTAAGCCACGCGCAAAACGTGCACCACGTCCGGCCAAATATAAGTACATTGAAGATGGTCAGGAAAAGCACTGGACGGGTCAGGGGCGTACACCAGCCGTTATTAAAACCGCAATTGACAGCGGCAAATCTCTGGAAGATTTTTTGATTTAAGCTAAATTTCTCGCTTAAATTGAGATGCATAGTTTCAACATTCAGAAAAGTGGGCCTGATGCCCACTTTTTTTCATTTTCTGCTTTTAGCGGCCTTCCCGCAGACGTCGACTACACAATAAGATAACTTCCGGTTTACTCGCACGCATCGCCATTGTAATGTGCGAAATAATTTCTGAAGGGATAAAAATAAACTGGTCGGCGAACACTGATGAATAGTTCTCTTGCTGCGATGAAGGCTATCTCCCCGTTTGCGGTGGTAAAGTCACTGAGCCCACTACAGGCAGACGTGATTAAAACTATTGCGCTCGCGGCAATGCTAGCCGACCACGTTAATATCATCTTGCTGGGCGGCCGCAGTGAATTCTTATATGCCTTTGGTCACGCAGCATTTCCACTTTTCACTCTGCTGTGGGCCATTAACTTACCGTCTGATCTGGCAGGTTTACGCGAGCGCACCCGCCGTCTGTGGGTCTGGGCTTTTGCCACTCAGCCATTATTCTGGCTGGCCTTCATGATGAACGGGCAGTCATGGATGGCTCTCAACATTCTGTTTGCCTACGCAGGCTGCACGCAACTCCTCTACTGGGCTAAACGCTGGGGCATTAACGGTGCTATGGCCGGGATGATTTTGCTGCTGATTGTGGCATGGCCACTTACACCAGCAAGTTACGGTGTCACCGGCATTCTGTTTTGTCTGATGTGCTTAGCCGGCAGATATCATGCAGGCTTGGCTGAAAATGGCGTTTATTTATTCGCGGTATTTATTGCAATGGGGTGGTTAAACATGCCACCGGTGATTAGCGGATGGTGGGCAGATGCCTGACCTTTGATTTCATCCCTACCCTTGCTATCCCTCTGCTCGTCATCTGCGTCGTTTCGGTTTTACCGGCAATCTCAGCAAGAAGAATATGGCCTCGCCGCTTTTTTTATCACGCGTATGCTGCTCACCTGACTCTGCTTGGCGTACTGGCTGTGCTACCTGGTAAGTTTTGAATTACCTGCCTGACGGTACGAATGGTTGCAGTTTCCCTTCAAATGGGAACCCTGCAGAGCACTAAATAGGTATGTGGGTTATGCACCTCCACAATGAGCCTATCGTAGAGATGCGAAGCTAGGCTTTCCCTCAGTTGTCGTTCCAAAATGTAAGCTAAGCTCTGATGTTGATGAACTTCTGGCGAGAAAGAAATCCAGGGGATAAAACTTAAGTTAAGGACAGACATGAAGGCATATTCAAATTCTGATGCAGAAAGGGAGTTGCGTCTTATCTTAGACAAAGCACCTGGTGGTGCTGTGAGCGGAGAATGGATTTCTACCACGGAACAGGCTGGAGTCTCATCGCAATCCGGCGGCTATATGTATGCCGATGGAAGCCACGTTGCAGAGGGTGACAACGTCTTTCAGACGGTCCGGCAGATTGTAGAAAAACTCGAATCATCACGTACACAGCGCTTTAATAAAGTCATTGTTCACTGGGTAAAGTCTAAAATTCCGTTAATGCGGGGGCGCGTGACGGTTGACACAATATTCGATGAGGCCATTGTGCCGCGCGGTCCTGACAGCACAATTTATGAGGCTGCCGCTGTAGCCAGACGCGCGTTCTGGGAGATATATGGGGATGTGCCAGACGGCTTTATCGCTGAACGAGGTGACGCAAATGTCCATAACCAGACAAACTGGTTCGGGCCACATCGACGGGTTCTCAGCATCAGAACCAGCTCCAGACTGACACTGGCCACTGACGGACTTTCAACTCCCTGGGCAGGCATCGCAGAGCCAGAAAACGGCGTAGAATGCGAACTGTTCATTGAATTAGACCCTTCAGCTATGACCAGTAATCAGATTGATGACTGGGCTAACCTTTTAATTGGCTTAGGGGATCTCGTTGCTGATGGCTTCCAGGTCGCTGCCGACGTCGAAAAGCATCGGGCAATCCTGTTTTACAGTTTGACGGATGAGTTCAGTCCAATGACCCGGGTCATTCTTAGCCGTGACAGTCGCCGGATTGAGAATTTGCCCTTCGGTTCAGTTCCGTTAATCCGCGTAACGCCGATCGCAGAGGAAGAAATTGCACATCAGGACCAATCCGATGAGTGGGCTTCGAATGCGGCAAGATATGCTCTCTCGGAACGTGGGAATGATGTTGCATAACTATCCTATGCTACCAAGCGCAGGCTTGGTGGCATAAGGCGCCACAATTACTCTGTTGACCAAGGCGGCATACAGACTCCCCCAGCAGTTATTCTTTGCCCATCAAGACATTTTCCTGTCCGACTGCAGTTAAAGCAGCAGTCTTTAAGGCGCACGAAGCCAGACGGTTGTAGACGCAAGCGAGATCTCGCAGCGTCAGGTACGGCGTGAATCTGGGCTGAGAGGAACTCGGCGTTTTAGATTCGGCTCAGTCTCTGTATTTGGCAGAAGTATATGAGTGTGTTGTAACTAAAAAAATATTACTCACCGCTGGTCTTGGATGCCACTTCAACGCCTGCCAGCTCATCACCTACCCCTTCATTGCGATGCTTCAGAAATATGCCCGTTCATCTTACCTGCAGCTCCTCGCAGAACGCGCCGGCAAACTGATTTATCCCTATTATTCTGACTCGGCCGTGCCTGACGCCTGGATCATGGTGAACAGGGAACTGGTCACCCCGTTACGCCGCCCCACGGTGAACCTCTGGCTCGCGCGTAAATTAACCAGCAGTCTGAATAAATCGTTATTTATTGAACCGGGGGCTGATACAGAAAGGGAAATCGAGGCTGTCGCTCAAATAACAGCGCTGCCTGAGCCTGTATCAGTAAATCCTCCGCCAGCTAAACCGAAGAAAAAAAGAAATGGCCCGGACCCGGATAAAGTCATGGAGCGCGTCATGCTGGGCTGGCGCGTCCGGGATATCTGCGAAGATCAGAAATGTTCAGAAGGTTACGTTTACAAGCTGATTAAAACTCGCAAGGGAACGTCAGCGATGGATTTGCGCTGTAAGCAGTGGGCGTTAATCTCGGCCATGTATCACGCTGAGCCGAAAATAACGCTAGAGGAAATCGAGAAGACCTTTGGCGTGACCCGCGCGGCGGTCTACCATGCAGTGAGAAAAATAGCGGAACGGGACGGAAAGGTAATTACGCCCCGGAAAAGGGAAAGAAAGTTGACGCCCGCGGACAGAGAGACAATAAAGAACAGGTTAAACAGCGGTGCGCTCAGAAAAGATATTCTGGCCGAGTACGGCATTACCGCAGAAACGCTGATTAAGCACATCGGCACGCGTGAGGATTACAGACCCATATCCGATGAACTAAAAGAAAACGTCATACGCCTTCGCGTTCAGGGTAAAACGCTGCAGCAGACGGCGGTTATTCTCGGGGTGACCGTATCCACCGTTAAAGACGCATGGAGTGAGAAAAAGGATTCTCCCGTCATTAGTGAAAAACGGGTTAAGTATGATAACCGCAACGTGCTGTCTAAGCGCGACCGTGATCAGGCCGTCAATGCGGTTCTGATAGACGGACATACCCGAAAGCAGATTTATACGCAGTACGGTATTAATGCGCTGACCCTGCGCCGCTATATCCGTGAAGCACAAAAGAAAGAAGTTGAAGCGCTGAAGGAAAAGGACGCGGACAGCGATAAAAAGGATGACAACTGAGTAATCCAGCCTGATGCAAAAGTGAGAATATCAGGCTGATTTATACTATTTGAAATACTCCTGCAGTTTACCCGCTACCCGTTCGTTGACCGCCTTAACCCATTCCGGGTCGAGCATCATCTCATTTTTAATGACCTTCCCGGGACCAACCGTTTCCTTCTGTATGCCGAAAATGGCGTCAGTTATAAATCCACTAACAAGAACGTTTTTAGCGATAAATTTCAGCTTCTGGTCCAGAGTTTTCTCTGAGGCATCTTTGTTGATTTTATTTTCGTAAACGCGAAGTCCGAGCTTAAACATTTACATGATAAAAGCCGAGCGGTTAGCAGTCTCCCTCGACTCACCATCATCCAGCTTTTTCTCGACGTGCGCATCCACCTTTTCAATCAGCGAAAAGGGAACAGTTAAGTTTACGCGGTTACTTTTAGTCAAAACCTGCTCAGACATATTATTTCCTCCAACTAGCTGAAATTATGAAATCGCGAACCAGGATGATCGGTCGCCAGCATCTCTCGGAATTCTGGAAAAATAGTCATTTTGAACCCGGATGACAAGTTACGGCGAAGTAACGCTGCGGTGCTTTAAAAGTATTTCCGGGACAAAAATAAACTTAACTTTATGATTTTAATAAACACACTTCACAGTTACACCTAAGTGACTTTAAGATTACTTCCCCGTTTCTTTTTCGAAATTAATCATCAGCCTGTTTTTTCGACAAAATAAATGCAACTCACTGAAATTAATCGGATAAATATGCGCAAATAAATTTGCGAGTGGTGTGTAAAAATCACTTTCTTATGATATTATTGAGAGCAACAACCTACCCGACCTTTTCAAAACCGGAGCCGCAATGCGTTTATTTCTGCACGCTGCTGCCCTGCTGGTTACAGGCATTATCTCAACCGGCGTGAAAGCGGACTGTTTTATTAAAGCTGGTGAATGGTATTCCATCGATCCGGATTATCTTCGCGCAATCGCCTGGCAGGAATCCCGCTAAAATCCTTCGGCCGTAAATACCAACATTTCAAAAGATGGAAAACCCGGCAGCAGTGATTACGGCATCATGCAGATTAACACCGTCACGATGCGCGGATTACAGAAGGAATATCCCGGACTCAGAAAAGAAAAGTTGCTCTCCGATCCATGCCTGAATATTTATATCGGGGCAATGCTGCTGCGCCGTAACTTCAATCAGTACGGCACTACGTGGCTGGCGGTGGGCATGTACAACGCAGGAATGAAGAACATTCCGCTGACGATCAAGAATCGCTATAACTACGCAATGCTCATCGACGGGCATTATAAAGGCATTAAGACCGGAAAGATCCCCCGCGTTCCTGTCGGCTGATCCCCGCGATTTCTTTGTCATGAAGACGACGAAAAAGTTAATCATTTCTGCGCGCCTGATAATTAACATATAAACTAACGTTAACGCGCAGAATTGCCCGTGACGGTTCAACACCGGAACAGGGCAACCCGGGAAGCGACATATATTTTCAGAATATGCATTATCCGGACGGATCGTTGAGATTATCTTCCCTCAGTCAGAGAGAAATTTACGCCAGAGATTTCCGGGTAAAAGAAAGGAGCCTTCCGGCCCCTTCATACTTACGCAGTGATTACCGCCAGTATTTTATTTATTTCGCCATGGATGCCATGTCCGTGGCCAAAGTAGTCCTGTCGGATACGCCAGAGTTCGCCGGTGTTGTACCGTGCAACGGAAATGTCTTCACCATCGAGAAGGTGATCATACTTAATCATGAGGATCCCAATGGCCTGTTGTTTCATCGCATCCGAATAATCACGGTCGATAAAAACGTAGCCCACGCCGCCATAAATTTCATTGAAAGGCGACGAACAGGAAACAGACATATCCTGCATGCCGTCAAAATAACTGTCACGGTATTTAACCGTAATCTCTCTGACCTGCTCTTCCGTCGGGCCATCAGTCCAGTTAACGCTGATGCTGTCATAACTGCGCTTTCGCACTGAGAATTTCACCCCGGGAAATTTTGCTTTCAGCTCTTTGCGGATATTCCCGGTAACCTGCACCGCACCCTTTTTATCCTGAGACAGGGCTGAGTATTCCGGGGCTGTTTTAAAACGCTGACATTCTGCGCGGTATTGCTGTTCTTCTGCCTCATGCTTCTCCGCTTCCCGGTGCTCTTCTGCCATCGCATGATCAACAACGTGCTGAACCTCTTCCGCCGTTTTTATTTCCGGAAATATGCTCCACTGCCTACCGTGCAGAATACTTTCAGGCAGCGCCCGGGATATTTTTCCGCACTCGAAAGCAATATCAAAGGTGGCATTTCCGCCATATGAAACCACGCCCGAAAGCGATCCCACCGAGGCCGGTTTCTGCTCCCCGTGGATGGCAAACACCACCCCGCGACCACGATTGTAAAGCACCGTACTGACAACCTGACCGATAACCACTGCCTGCGCATTTTGCATGTTCATTTCAGTTTTCCTTAAGCCTGTAGAGATGAAAGAGCGGCCCGTTTTTTCACAGGCCGCCGTCAGTTGTCAGAACGGGATCTCGTTAAATCCGGCATCATCGCCGCTGGCAGTTTCCTGATTTTCATCCCGCTGCGGGTTCAGGGCTTTTTCAAGCGTGATAAAACCGCGGGCAACGTCACTGGCCAGGTAAAGATCCAGCCCTGCCTCTGTTGCCACATCGAGGGCATCCAGAAACTTCTGCACTTCCTCCCTACGCACCTCAGCCGCCCGACGGATATACTCCCTGCGGACTTTCTGAAATGAATCCGTGCGATAAAAGACCTGGCCACGACTGGCAATGAGATAACGCCCGGCGGGGTTTTCTCCCATGTCATACAGCGCCGTCATGCCACCGCCAGAACTTGCCATGCGCGGCAACTCCCTGTGCCCTGCCGCAATCAGCGCGTTTACCTCCGTTTCATCGAGAAGCAGCACATCGGAGCCATAGCTGCCGTTACGTGCCGGAAAGTGCATCCCTTCAGCAGGCGTAACGTTTTCTCCCCCGAAGGTGTGCCAGCGGTTAAGCAGATCGTTCGCGCTGACGCAGATTTTTTGGCCGTTACCCCATGTTTTGGAAGATTCTGGAGCGGCGGTGTTGACGTGTTGTGTGTGCATGCTGCTTCTCCTGTCAGGTGGTTAATTTATGTTTCGGTGAGTTCCTCGCGGCAAAGGGCTGAGAAGCAACGGCAGGCAGCAGAGACAAGGGCGCCGCAGGCGTGCACTTCACCCTTGTCTCTGATGAATGGTGGTGCTTGGATTCGCCCGCGCGTGGAAGTTACCGCAACATGCCCACCGCATCCGAAGATGAGCAGGCACACACCCGACCGCAACGCGGGCGTCCTCAGCGGCCACGTCCGTTTGTGGCCAGTGAACGCGCGGGCGCACGCCCGCTGCAGAGGTTGACCTGGCTGTCCGCCATCAGACCCCAGTCGCAGGCCCGAAACGCCGCTTCTGGCGGTTCAGCGGAGCTTACCGGCCTGCCGGTTAGCGCAGTCGGGCTGACGACCCGGCTCGCCGGGGAGCCGAAGGGGGCCATCAGGTTGCTGACGCTTTCAGGTTTGATTACAAAGAAACCGGGGACGCGGCTGCTGAACACCAAAGGGTTTAACCGCTTCAGGAAGCAGAGAGACAACAGAGAGAAGTGACAGAACTGAGATAAGACAGATAGACAGGATTCCGGACAGAGAATATGCAGGCGAAGGGGGATGACCGGTGCGTCAGCACCGGTGTTCTCCGGTCCGCAGGACCGCCCCGCTTTTCAGCGCGCCTGAAGCGGGCAGGATCTCCCCTGCTCCGCTCCCGGCTGGCATCACATCAGTGAGACAGTCTGTTTTCATACAGGTGAGAAATAAGAGAACCCTTTATGTCTTGCCAGACCATTTCGCCAGTCTCGCCAAAGAGCTCGGTAATGATGTCCTGCGTCAGCAGCCAGGCACTGATGACCGCCGCCGGTATTCTCGGGCAGCGCAGGGACCAGTCTGTCACTGAGCGGCTCACGTGCCCGGCAATGCTCAGCGCCACGCTGTGCAGCGCTTCATAACGATCCCAGCGGGATACAGGATAGGTCCGGTCGCTGAGTGCAATCAGAGATTTCATATCAGCCGCCAGAGAGGATGACAGACCACGTGTATTGAGCTTTGAACCCCATGTCCTGCGCTCAGGGCGGACAAACGCAGCCAGCGCCGCATTCACGTCGCGGTGTCCCAGCCAGACAGCATCAACAACCGGCGCACCCGTTTTCTCTGCCCTTTCCCGAAGCTGGCGGGCCGTCTCAAAGTTGTCCCATCCAGATTCCATTGCAGCCTCCTCGCGAAGCGCCTGCTGCTCTGCTGCGATGCGGTCAACCTCGGCGGGATCGGTGACGTGCGCATACCAGCTCATTGCTCTGGCATCGCCGGTCAGCACCCTGCGGCGCTCGCTGTCATGGATGATGAACATGCGCGGAGAAAAGCTGACCGGCCCCATGTCTCGCCCGAAATCGCTGTCGTAATAGTCCCTGTCTTCCTGGCGCGGGTCCCACTCATCTTCTAGCCAGGCAGCCGCGGCAATCTCCATGGCTTCGGCTAAGGTCAAGGCGCGCCCCAGATGCATCACGCTGTCACGCCAGAAGGTGCCATAAACCGGGTCGTCTTCCGGGTACTCTGTACGGCCTTCCACATCAACACTGAATGGCTTCTGTTTCTCCGTTTCGGTAGCAACAAATTTCTCATGTCCACCAGCTGCGCATTCTAAAAATGTTTGCAGACCCGGCAGCGTACGCGGATGAATATCCCACCAGAAGATCCGCCCGGAGTTAATCGCCAGTGCCTCAACGGACTTGACCATTTCATACACCGCTTCAGAGTTCACCGCACCCATCTCTGACAGGCTTTCAACGGTAATGGCAGCCTCGCGCGCGCAGTAACGCAGATCGTTCTCTTCCTCCCACTCAACACCCATGCGTTCCAGTGCATCGAACATCATCAGCTCACCCTCAATCCCCGCGAGATGAACCAGCAGATCATTTTTACGCTCAAGCCAGAGCGCTGACGGGGTTTTCACCCATGTTTTGGGAGATTCTGGCGTGGCGGTGTTGACGTTGAAGTTGTGTGTGTTCATGGCGGTTCTCCTGTCTCTGTGAGGGTTCCTGTTTCGGTCGATCCAGTTGCGGCGAAGGGCAAAGGAGCAACGACATGCAGGCAGTACAAGGGCGCCTCCGGCGTGCACTTCACCCTTGTACTGACTGAAAAACGGTGCTACGAAAAGCCCTCCGCGTCTGGAGTGACCGGAACAGCCTCACTTAACGGAAAGACGGCATGAACACACCCCGGACGGCTTTGCCGGACCGGGCCTCAGCGGCCACGTCACTTTGTGGCCAGTGAACGCGCGGGCGAACGCCCTCTGCTGGAGTTGACCTGTATGTCCGCCATCAGACCCCAGCCGCCAGGCCCGAAACGCCGCTTCTGGCGGTTCGGCGGAGCTTACCGGCCTGCCGGTTAGCGTAGTCGGGCTGACGACCCGGTACGCCGGGGAGCCGAAGGGGGCCAGAAGAAATAAACGTGGTTATCGGTAATATCAGGCAGGTTGCGTTAAAGGAAACATCTGTAAGGTGGCCTACATCATGACATCAATATCGCCCCTTCCAGCCTCAGCATTTTTCATCCGAAAATTCAGAAAAAAACAAATAATGACGGTCAGTGAGAAAATTACCTTTTGGTATATTGTCATTGGCCGTAATCAAACCCTGCGCCTCACAAACCCTGCATTAAAGAAAGGGCCAGTTTCTTAAGCGTTTTGCCGGTTGCTTCCCCCAGCTCCCGTGATAAATGACTAAATCAAGCTACCGCATCAGAACTATCCTTTTTATCAGGTTATCAACCTTCACTTTCCCTAACTAACGTAAAGTTTTGTCAGTGCAAGCCGATATGATTTCTCGCACTACGTAGTGGTAATCGGACATAAAAAATAAGGATATCGTGATGTCAGTAACTTTAGGTGGCTACGGCCCTACCGCTGGTACATATCAGGGTGGGTCAGGTGCGAATTTAAACGCACAGGGATATAACGGCAACAGTTCCACTCCAGGCGGCAATGCTGGAGGAAGAAGTACAGGCATAGGCAGTAATACGTCAATCAGCATTGCAACAACGAAATCCTATAGTGGCAGTTTTATGTCAATGTGCGTGAACAACCTAAAAGCGCATGAAGGTTTCAAAAACGCTATGTATAAAGATCAGAATGGTAACGTTACCGTTGGCATTGGCCATCTTCTTGCAAATGCCGCGATGGCTGCATCTCTTCCTTTTACGACAACTCACGTCACGCATGGTCACGGAGACGACCAGAGCACAGAGGTAGCCGCCTCAAAAGGCGACATAACTAACGCGTACAACAACTACAAAAACAGTACTACAACTACCTCACCTGCAGGATTGCATTTATCTAATGACGCCGTCATTGGGCAATGTATCAGTGATGTTCAAAATACAGAGACCGGACTACGCAGCCTTTACTCAGGTTATGATAGTTTCTCCGACTCCCGTAAAACGGCTTTAGTTGATATGGCGTTTAACTTAGGAATCGATAAACTGAGGAATGGGTTCCCAAACTTTAATGCCGCAGTCAATCGTGGAGACTGGGAAACCGCTGCCAGTGAGAGTCATCGTGATTTGAACCAGCGTGGTGACCAGAGAAACAGGGATACGGCGGCTCAACTCAGGTCTTCCCGATAGAGTTTTCTGGCCCCGCAAGAACGTTATTACAAATAGGCTGACTGAAGACATGCTTTTGCAAAAGGATACTTCGATGAAGAAGGTGGTAGTAGGTGCATTGCTTTTACTGGCAACCAGCAGCGCTTCTGCAGGTCTGAAAATTTACCAGGCACCACAGGATTGGTTACGAAGCACTGGCTCAGCAGAAGAGGTCAGAAGTTATATTTCTGACGTAGATGCAGGGAAATTCAGTAGTGACAGCGCCTATTCCCCTGAGGTTTTAAAAGGCATCAATACATATATAAATGCATTGAAAACCAAGATTGCTCCTACGTTTAGTGCTCAAGACTATAAAGCTTTCGATAACACGCTGTGCAAAGTCTCAATCACTACGGCAAATACCTCACCCGATGATAAGTCTCCCCCAAGTGTGCTTTCGTTAAATGACTTTCCAGAGAACAGCCGTACAGGATGTATAGAATTAACAAAGAACATTGAAAAGTTAGTCGGGAGTTCAGCGGAACTGGGTTTTCCGGCTTCAGTTAAAGATAATGGATTGTTGTCCATTGACTTAATTGTGAGCTTCACTAAGTAGAAATGAAGCATGGGATTAACATACATAGTCCCATGCCCTCTCCACCTGCTCTTAATGAACCTGGTACTGGGCAATAAATTGCCTCTATGACTGCTCCGCTGTTTCTGGTGAAGATGAAGCGCTCATGCCCGGATGCAAATGCACACCGGAGACATCACTAATTTCACGTTTAGCTCACTTGACCAGACAGATAACCTGATTGTGCATCGCATCTTTGAAGCTGTGTAGGAGTAAGTGATGTACCAAGATAAAAACCCGGCACTGGAAAATGAGTGTGAAGAAATTCAGACGGTGATCAGGAAGAATCTGAACCAAAATGTGATCGAATGATAAAAGGCCGCGCCAGCGGCGTTTTAATTGCTGACACAATCCGGCATCGATATGACGGTGAGGTCGCAGAACTGCCAGTAAGTCCCATCCAGTTTCGCAATCCCGGCGCCAGCAGGGACGTTATCGTTACCCTGTCCATGACCCACATCCGTATCCCCAGTTACTGTGGAAAATCACCATGTAGCGGTTCCACCAGCTGACTGTGATACCACATGTGGTGTCCCACCATCGCTTTGCCATCAGACCAGCCGCCAGGCCCGAAACGCCGCATCTGGCGGTTCGGCGGAGCTTACCGGCGTGCCGGTTAGCGCAGTCGGGCTGACGACCCGGCACGCCGGGGAGCCGAAGGGGGCCAGAGGAAATAGACGTGGATAGGCAGCATCAGGCGGGCAGAATTAAACGAAACATCTACAAGAGGGTCTGTAGAATGCCATCACTGCCGACGTTTCATGATCACGACTCATAATGTTCGGTTCATTCCCTTTCACTCCGTTCAGACTCATCAATTCCATTAAATATTTCGCCTGTTTTGCCGATACCAACTTAGTTCTGGCTGGTTATGAACGCAGACGTTCAAAAAATGCATATCAGTGCCCTCTGCACTCGATACGGGCATTCTATGAAAAGAGTAACGCCTCACTCAGCAGAGAACCTGTGAGATGGAGTGACATACCATGCTTCCCTACCCGCCAGGAGCAATTGTTGTCAGTACAGTGAATGGACACTGAAGTGAAGGAAAGATCGACTGCCAGACGCAGATGCCACCTTCTGGGATCGCTTTCCTCTGAATTCAATAAACCTGAGTGTCATGAGGCCGGAGAGAATATAACTATGAACGTCACATTATCGGCTCAGGTTTATAGCTACGTACAAAGCGCATCAGGAAAGGACACTAAATCGTCCAGTTCCCAGCCTGCCACTGACAGCAGCGCAACGTCGGTAACGTCCCCCGCTTCCAGCCAGTCCGTAATTAGTGGGTATGGGTTAATGATGTCCCGCCTGTTCGGTGATGTGAGCACGTTACCTGCAACCCAAACGCAGCTGACAAACACTACCCAGAATATGGATGCCGCTAATTTTCTGACTAAAAGCGATCTGAACGTACTTTCAGATTTATATGCTCAGGCACAAGACCAGGGCAATGATCTGAGATATGTGGATGACATCGCCCGTGATTTAGGGAATTACAGAAAGTTTGGCAGCGTTGAGGGGAATTTTAATAACGGCCAAATCTTTGATACTAACGGACGAATTCAGACAGTTTCGTTTACTGAGAAGGATGCCGCCACGGCTTCCCGTATTCTGAGCAATGGTAACCTTTCAGGATCTGGCCTGGACCCTGTTTTCCTTAAATTCGAGCTGGATCCTGGGTATTCCTTCAGCCACACCGCGAGTTTTGACTATCTGGAGTCGGTTGTGAATAGCACCGGATCTGATGGGGCTTCGAATGACCAAACCCAGCAATCTCAGTTCGCGACGTATGTCGGTCAGGGGCAGAATAACTACGTTATGAATACGGCCAGCAAAGTCACCTTCAAAACTGAAGAACCTGATTTCATCAGTAAAGATGGCGTATTCACCGTCACCGAAACCGGCAAAAAACACGGTTTCAGACTGGAAGGTAATAACGTCGTACAGGATAAAAATCCCGATCTATCAGAGTTCCTGTCAGGGACAGTAAAAGCCAATACGTTGATGGATTACTTTATGAACCAAAATGATTCAGACGTCACAAAATCTGATATCCCAACAGGTTTGTTCGATTTTCTGTTCTCATCTAAATCGAGTACAACATCTCAGAAATAAGCTTACCAGAGCGCAGTCGGGGCTGACGACCTAGAGTGCCGGGAGAGCTTAAGGTGGTTTCTGAGGGATGCATATAATGTCCGCTGAGTGCCAGGAGCGGACATTGAAATTTTGGTCAGTTAAACTACCAGAATCAGAATTACTGGTTCAGATACTGGCAGCCTTCTATGATAAGAATCTTAGCCTGTATAACTTGTCATGTTCTCAATCACTTCTTTGGCTAGAACGTAGTGATCTTTCTCCCAGCACTCAGGGCTAAACAATTCTGCAGACCAGCTCCCATCGTATCCAGTGGCTTTAACTGCATCGGTCCATGCCTGAATATCAATCTCACCTTGTCCCGGCATATAAGCACGTAATACGGTTTCTTCCCACGCTTCACCTTTAGCGGGGCGGCGACCATCGCAGAAATGCACGCCGAAAATAAGTGAAGGATCGAGCGCTGCCACATCTTCAGGTTGCGACAAGCCGGTGGCATATAAATGCCAGAAATCAATAACCAATCCCACGTTTGGCTTACCCACGCGTTCAATGACCTCTAATGCCTGATTCAGCGAGTTGAACTGGGTATAGGCGATAACTTCTATCTGATAACGCACACCATATTTCAGGCCGATATCCGCAATGGCAGAACTGTTCTCGGTCATGATGTCCATAATGCGCGGTTGCTGCATATGATCGATGCCAGTTAATGCGAGAATTTGAATGGTCGGGCAATCCAGCTCTGCAGCGATCTGAGTAAGACGCAAAGCCTCAGCGAGCATCTCTTCCTTCTCTTTACCTTCATGGCGTTCAATATGCATCAAGGCATTCAGGCAAGCCGCCTTCAGCCCATAGCGCTCAACCTGTTTACGTAATGCTGCCGTTGTGCCGCCGTTATCCAGGTAGCGCAAAACTTTGTGGCTAAGAAATTCAATGCCATCAAAGCCCGTTTCAGATGCGATCCGGGCTTCCGTCATCACGTTGCAGTAATGAGTTGAAATACCATGTAATGCCTTGATCATACTTACCTCTTTTAGTTTGTAGGACGTTCGGACAAATAAAAAAAGCCCGCCTCGGAAGATCAGAGCGGGCTTGCGGCCTTATTGGGCACTGGATGAAGTGATTTTGTTTACTGCACCACTTTGCTTGCGCTGCGTCGCAACGTCACTCGTTTTGACCTCACTGGCTTGGTTGCCCCATGAACTGCGCACATAGTTGAGAATGCCGGCTACCTGCGCATCATCCATTTTCCAGGCGAAAGAAGGCATGCCCGCAGCCGTTTGTCGTTCTGCAGAGTGCGGCGCACGCGCACCATTCAGCATGGCAGTGATCATGTTGGTAGGGTCATGTAGCATGGAATCGTTACCCGCAAATGCTGGCACCATGCCTGAAATTCCTTCTCCGTTAACACCGTGGCACGCCGAACAATTCACTTCGTAATCCAGTGCGCCTTTTTTCCGAGCAAAGTCATCCAGTGTGAATACCGGTGCTAAGGGTTTACCAGAAGGTGGCAAGCTTTTTAGATAGGCAGCAACAGATTGCAGATCCTGATCGTTAAAGTATTGCATTGAGTGTTCAACGGCTTCCGCCATCGGACCCGCAGCGACATGGTTTGCTATGGTCGAAGTTGTCGCCATTGAAGTCATCAATTTGTACTGCTAATGCGCCGCCACCAATGAAGGGGTTCATAAATTCGTTATCAAAGAAGCCGGTGATATTGGCATTGGTTTGATAGTTATAGTTGCGGCCAACCGTGCCTTTGCCGGTACGCGGGTCATAGGGTTCGCCGATTTTGGAGAGCAACATCAGGCGAACATTGTCCATTTGATAGGCGGTGATGCACACCACATCAGCCGGTTGGAAACCTTCGACGCCATCTTTGGTGACAAATTTCACGCCTTTAGCTGTTTTGCCGTCGTCGTGTTTGACGACATGCAGCACTTCGGTATCGGTCAATACCGTGAAGTTTGGACGGCGCATCAATGCAGGCAGTATGCAGGCTTGCGGTGAAGACTTACTGAAGTTGCCACAGCCGTGGAAGTCACAGAAACCGCAATAAGTGCAAGGCCCCATCGTGACGCCAAGTGGATTAACGTAGGCTTGAGAGATGTTGCCAGCGGGGATGGTGAACGGGTGATACCCATCTTTTCTGTTGTCTGGCGATACTTACGCATCCAGTGCGTATCTTTTAGCGGAGGTGTGGGATAATCACGCGAACGCGGTCCTTCAAATACGTTCCCACCCGTTTTTTTCTCGCCATTCAGGTTGCCAGCAATACCCGAAGTACCAGCAATACGCTCAAAGCGATCGTAGAAAGGTTCCATTTCGGCATATGTCACGCCCCAATCAAAGGACCTTCAAGGTATAGCGCGGCACCTGAACCATAGTCTCCAGCCAGTTGAGAATCGATAAAAATCAATCCTCCTTCCTCTGTGGCTGAAGGACCGTGCTCATCAGCCGGGATGAGCCGGTCGAGTATTGCAGCCAAGTTCTTCCGGTCTAATTCGTTTGTTAGTACGGTAAAACCGCCCGATCTGGCGACTAATGGTACAATTTCGGGGTTCAATGATGTTTCAAGAGGGACGTTGTGCAGTTCTTTTGCACTGATTTTAGGTGCCACGGTTAATGTAGCGACCAAAGAACTTAATGAAAAAAGGGCCTGCCTTTTGTTCATTTTCATTTCCTTAAGTGCCATTGCTAATATTCCACTCATTTCTCAGGCAAAGAGTATCCTCACAGCAAACGATGCTGCGCTAAGTGAGAATTAATTCACGGCATACCTTTACCTATTATGGTATTTGATAACGCAACATTTAATTATGTAGGGTGAGAGGCTTAACGCTATCTTCACTTAACGAACAAAATTCGTCACAGGGTGGAAATGACAATCCAGGAAGTGGTTTTGCATCGTGTGGCATTTGAAAATACTTATCCCTGACATGGTCACAAAATAATTTAATGTCGTTATTATGTTGCTGCGTGCTGATGTGAACATTATGTTAATGCACGGCTATTATTGCAATCCGTTTAAACCACAATAAAAGTAAGTCAACAAAATTGTTTTGTATATCTGTTAAATAACATTAAAAACAATAAGATAAAAAAAGCTATAAACTTCAAAAGCGCCTAACTCTCATGAAAGCAGCGAGTTGAATCGATCCTTTAACTCGCCTTAATGACGAACAGAACGGCTCATCTTTCGCTTCATCCCGCTTGAAAAATGCAGCCAGGACAATTATCTTAATACAAAGTACTTTCGGATATTTAGAGCATGATCACCTTCTGTTTAAATAATGAAAATCTTACGAATGAAGAAAGCCTTGGTTCACTCGCCAGGCTTTTATTTGTCTGCAAGGCTTCTGGAAAAGACGCTGCTATGCCGCGCACCATGCACAAACATGAAGAACGTTTTGAATTAATGTTCATCGTTCGAGGCGGGGGGACTTTTAATATTGATGGTCGAAGGTATGACGTCACGAAAGGTGATATTCTCATATTTAATAGCGGTGTATTGCATGATGAAAATCCAACCCCTTCTGCAGACTTGGAAATTTTGAGTTGCGGCGTTGACAGGCTGAGCATTACCGGATTGCCTTTAAATAACCTGACCAAAAGAACGCAATTGGCTGTTATGCCAAGCGGCAGTCAATATGAAGCAATTCATTCGATATTTCACCAGATATCGGAATATACGTTGAGTACAACAAGCTATTCGAATGAAGTCGCCACGCATCTACTCAATGCGCTGCTAAATATTTGCAAAAGCATCTGGATGGATAAACATGACGAAGAAGAACGTCTGGAGTCTGAAGTTGTCCATCAAGTCAGAGACTTGATTGTAGATAACTATAAGCAAGGTCTGTTATTCAATGACATTACTGAAAAGCTTAACCTGGATAAGTTTTTGCTGAATAGGTTATTTAAGTATTACGTTGGCTATCCACCAAAGCAATTCTTAACTCGCATGCGTATTGGCGAAGCACAATCGTTACTTCTGACCACAAAACTGAGCCTGCCAGAAATCGCTAGCGAGGTGGGGTATGATAACATCAATAATTTTCACAGGATTTTCAACAATGTAGTTGGCATGTCACCCGTGCGTTATAAAAAATTCTGGCTGGCGCAGAAAAAATAGCGCCAAGCCTATTATTAAGGAATGCGGCTAATCTCTGCCGCTTCTGGATTGGCATCACCACCCCAAATATGTTTGTATTGGCTTGGCGGCATACCCACTACCTGTTTAAAGATCTTGTGAAAGTTATTCACATTGTCGTAGCCAACCATGCAGGCAATATCACTGACACTGTGACTGGTGGCCAATAATAATGACTGCGCCTCACCGACTCTACGGCGAATTAAATATTGTTTCGGCGAATAACCGGCAAACTTCTTAAATGAGTGGCTGAGATAAAAGCGGTTCATGCCGACTTCATCAGTGATTGAATCGAGGCTAATGTTTTCCATGTAGTGCTCATCAATAAAGGCTTTGATGCGCAACCCCAAGCTCATTTCTGGCGTATTCATCAGTTGATGCTGGGCATCGAACAGATTCTTACACAGCACCACAATGGCTGATAGCAAGTGCTGAGAGACCGCACCATAGTTAGCCTCTTTCTGCGAACATTGGTGCGCAAGAATATCGAACATGCTTTTCAAATTGTCACATTGTAATCCTGAGGACACGACTGCAGCCTGCTGACTGCTAGTTAGGGAGTTTTCAGGTAAATCACTCAATCGCAGATTTTTGATGCCACAGCTGTAGATTAAAGAATCCTCACTGAGATGTGGGCGCTCGTCATGCACTACACCAGCATCAAACACTAAGATGTCACCTTGCTGTGCCATGTAAGTGCGATCGCCAATGATGTAATCGCCGCTGCCTCGTACGATAAACATCAACTCCAGTCGTTCATTGTGTTTATGCATGACACGTGGAATGGCAGACTCTTCACCTTCGGTTTTGCAAACGAACAGTAACTGTGGAAGAGATGAGTCACCGTCAGGGGAGAAGAAAGAATCGTTTTCAAAGCAGTACATCATCATTGGTGTAGGTCTCCGCAATTAACTCACAGCATTCACACTATAAACTAAAACACGTGTGGCCTGACGCGGTATCAGGCCACAAATTTAATTACTTCTGAGCTTCCTGAAGTATCTCATGCTGAGAGCTATGATTGCTCACACCATACTGCTGTTTGAAGGACTCTTCGATCTCCTCCAGCGACTTCCCTTTGGTTTCCGGGAAGAACATTTTCATGATGATGAAGCCCACCACGCCAATTGCGGCAAAGGCGAAGAAGGTACCGGAAAGCCCAAATCCTTCCAACATCATTGGGAATGTCAGACCAATGAAGAAGTTGGTGATCCACAGAAATGCGACGCTGATTCCCATGCCTGCGCCACGAATACGCAGCGGGAAAATTTCCGACAACGTGACCCACAGAACCGGGCCAATTGCGCCCTGCATGAACGCCAGGAAGATAACGGTTAATGTCAGCACCACGTATGGCATCGCTGGATTGCCTGCCAGCATGGAGGTGGCAATGGCAATCACCAGTAAGATAACAGTTGTACCTGCCAGGCCGACTAACATCATCGGGCGACGTCCGGCGCGGTCCAACAACCAGATTCCGGCGAAGGTTGAGAGTACGGAAATCAAGCCAAATGCTGTGTTGCCAATCAGAGCTGCTGATGTTTCAAGCCCGGCATCACGAAGAATCTCGGTGCCAAAGTACATGATGGAGTTAACGCCTGTGGTCTGTGAGAACACGGCAACCGCGATACCAATCAGCATGATACGGCGAATCCACGGAATATTCAGTTCTCGGAATTTCACTTTGCCCAGTTGCTGCTCATGGGAAATTGCATGTTTGATGTTGTAAAGTTCGATACCAGCAGTATGTTCATCACGAATGCGTTCTAACACACTTTTCGCTTCAGCTTCACGACCTTGCTTAACCAACCAGCGTGGGCTTTCCGGCACTGTTAGCATGCCAAAGAACAAGCAAACCGCAGGGATCATTGCCAATGCCAACATGTAGCGCCATACATGCTCATTTTCACCTAATGTTATCCCCAGCACAGCATTGGAAATGAAGGCAATTAACACACCGCCGACAATCATCAATTCATTCCAAGTCACCATTCGTCCACGACTTTGTGCAGGGGCCATTTCGGCCAAATAGGTCGGCACGGTTACGGACGCGCCCCCAACAGCAAATCCAAGTACAAAACGGCAAACCATCATGGTTTGAATATCTGGCGCTATGCTGCACCCAAGTGTAGAAACGAAAAACAGCAGTGCAAGAAATAGAATATTTTTTCGGCGTCCAACAAGGTCAGATAACTTACCACCTAAGATTGCGCCAAATACGGCCCCCATTAATAAGGCACTGGTAATTAGACCCGTTGAAAGTGAATTTAGTCCGAGGCTTTTTGCCATATAGGGCAAAGCACCATTAATTACACCAACGTCATAACCAAATAACAAACCACCAAAAGTAGCGATGACGATGATTTTTCGCATATAGCGTTTATGCTCAGCCTGATCAAACATAAATGTATTCCTGGTCAGTAGGGTAGGAATTCTGAGCGAGTTTAGTCGCTCAGAACCAGTCATGCTGTTATTAGAATCGTGCAGGTAAGGCTTCTTTTAATACGTTAGTAGCTTTGACTAAGGCGGTATAGGAATCCATCGTCAAATCTTCATTTTCCAGTGTGACATTACCGGTAAAGCCCGACATTTTCAGCACTGAGAAAAACTCTTTCCACCAACTAACATCATGTCCATGCCCAAGTGCGACATAATTCCATGAGCGCTCTGGCGTACGGTCAAAAAATTTGGTTTCGTAATAGCCGTTAATTTCCGCGACGCCACGTTCGATACGAGTGTCTTTGGCATGGACATGATAAATCGCCTTGCCCAAAGCACGCGCGGTACGAATTGGGTCGCCGCCCATCCAGAAATGATGGCTTGGGTCGAAATTCATGCCAATGCGATCGCCCACATGCTCGCGCAACTTCAGGAACGTTTCGGGGTTATACACCAACTGTGCCGGATGGTTTTCCACCGCAATGCGCTCAATGCCGTGTTGTTCAGCGAGCTTGGCTAAATTTTTCCAGTAAGGAATCGCGATCTCGTTCCACTGCCACTCAAGAATCTCGGCGTTACGCGCGGGCCAGCAGGTGGTGATCCAGTTTGGCACGGTTTCACCCGGCGCTGCGCCTGGCAATCCAGACATCATCACGATCTCTTTCACGCCCATCAATTCAGCCAACTGGAACGTCTTCTCAGTGACGATGTTGTGCTGACGGCCTTCTTCGTTTGGCGCTAAAGGATTGCCTGAGCAGTTAAACGCGCAGATCTCAACGTGATGTTCTGCCAGCGTTTCCTGCACGCTTTGGCGCGTAGCGGCGCTGGTCAGCCAGTTATCAAGATCAACATGCGGTGCCTGCGACCAGTTGCCTGTCGCTAGTTCGAGCTGCTGATATCCGAGTTCAGCGGCGGTTTTTACCATCTCATTAAATGATAAATTGCCGAGACAGTCAGTGACTAAGCCTAATTTCATGATGCCTCCAGGCGCTTAGATGATGGTTTTGCCACCAGCGATGGTCATTGATGTGCCAGTAATGTAATTCGCACCTTCGCTGCTGAGGAACAACATAAATTCAGCGATCTCTTCGGCTGAAGCCAGGCGCTTCATTGGTACCTGTGCCATCAGCTGTTTTTCATACTCATCCGGCGCTTTGCCTTCAACAACACTGCGTTTTTGCAACACTTCACGCAGCATTTCTGTATCAACGTAACCAGGACACACGCTATTTACAGAAATTCCGTGCTCCGCTAATTCAAGCGCAAATACCTGAGTCAATGAATTTAGTGCAGCTTTTGATGCGCAGTAAGGGCCATTGCCCACTTCACCAATTTTTGAGGCTTGGGAAGAGATAGAGACAATTTTCCCGTTTTTTACACCGTTTTTAATCATGTTCTTCGCGGCCAGATTATTCAGCAGGAAGATTGATTTCAGGTTAACGTTGAATACGCGTTCCCACTCTTCTTCACTAAGATCGGCCAATAATTTAGAAACCGAAATTCCAGCACAGTTGGCTAACACATCGACCGTGCCATAAGCGCTCTCGATTTTATCGAATGCAGCATTAAGTTCCTGAGCAGAAGCGACGTTAACGGCCAAGGGCAATACGCTTACGCCATAAGACTCAATATCCTGCGCAGCAGCTTCAATGGCTTCTTTGTTTAAATCGATAATTACTACATTGGCGCCTTGCTGTGCATATTTTACCGCAACAGCTTTACCTATACCGCGCGCTGCGCCAGTTACGATACAGGTTTTACCGGATAAAAATTTGCTCATTTTTTAATCTCACTTAATTGATGGCTTGTTAACCTGAAATGGAAAATAAAACATTAACCAGCAAATTCAGCATCGGGATCACTTTTGAAAATGCTATTAATCATTGTGAATATAAACACAGGCAAAATTAAAACAGCATTCACAGATGACATATGGCCTCCTTATGAATCACAGCTTATCTATGTTTGTTTCAAGTTAAGCAATGGTGCTTTCTTGTTTCATGCCTGTTAACTCATGCCTTCTAAATAATCAGCAATTGAAATACGAGTCAATTGTCAAGAAAGGAATTGCGTCACTGTTCACAACATTCACATTAATTTTCGCTAAGGTATAGCATTTGGTGATCACGATCACTTAAAAGCAAGAAATAGCAGTTGAATTTTAAATACCACTCGGTGCAATAGCCATAGTTTCATTGGTGTTATATCAGCCTATAAGCAAAAAAGTGAGATTGTGAAAATTTACTCCTTTCAATCTAAGTTAACCTTTCTCAAATTGTTTTTAATTTTGATGATTAAGATATATGCGTTATCAACCTCAACTACATTAAAAAAACAGAAAAACCATCCAACTAGTTGTTTTACATGTATTTTTCATTATAATTATAAAGGTTAGCGTTATGCCATTAATAATCACCTGAGAAATTGTTCATTTTAAATCGATTCGATCCGAACACCTATAATGAGGACATGGCGTTCAGTTAGAACAAAAAAAGATTTTTAAAGTTCTAAATTTTAGAGAAATGACATGCGTTTTTTCTAGCAGGATAAGACGAGCACAAGACAAGAAATCACATATGGTTTGTTTCAGAACCGGTTCAATTCGGCAACGTTTGAAGGTATGTCCAAAAAGCTTCTTATGTACTGTTACTGATAAATATCAAGTTTCAGGGACAAACATGCGTGACGGAAGATTGGAAAAGTGGGCGGAGTTGTCATCTCAGTCCACTGGGATGAACCATTATCGTGTGGAAATTAAAGTGTCGATGAATAACTGCCAAACTGCTCAATCATCCAGTTCACGAAAACTTGAAGCCTCGCATTCTGATGGCGGTTAGGCGGATAAACCAGGTGAAAAGGCAGTAAGGGCCGCTTCCAACGATTTAGAACTGGGACCATTTTTCCCGCATCAATCTGGGGCTGCACGAAGCGACGCAATTGTTGCCCTACTCCCAGCCCTGCCAGAATCATGTGAATCACCCCATCTCCCTCATTCGCAGCAAACTGGCTGCCGTAGATTTCCTGGGTCTCCCGGCCTGCATTGAAAATTAGGGGTTCTGGTTTGCCTGAGGCAGCGAAAAAGTAACTAACCAGCATGTGGTTACGTTTCAGATCTTCAGGATCTTTTGGCTCACCCCACTTTTCAAGATAAGCGGGCGATGCGCAGGTGACATACTCTAGATCGAATAATTTTCGACCAATCATTGTCATATCCTGAAGCTTACCGGCACGGATGGCGCAGTCAACGGCTTCACCAACAATGTTAACCGTCCTGTCGTTTATCCCAAGTGAAACAGTAATATCCGGATATTCAAGGTGGAAATCAGGCAGAGCGGGAATGAGCAGACTGTGGGCAAAAGAGACGGGAGCATCAATGCGCAGATGACCGCCAGGCCTTTGCTTTTTTCCCCTAACAGCCCCGTCAGCGGCATCCACAATGGAAATAATACGTTCCGCTTGATGGAAATACTGGATCCCCTCCGAGGTCACTGAAATGGTTCGGGTCGTGCGGTGTATGAGCTGAGTACCGAGATGCTTTTCAAGATCGCTAACCAGCTTACTTAGGCTGGACCGGGGCATTCCCATCTGGTCAGCCGCCCGATTAAATGAGCCCGCCTCAACGACACGAACAAACGCGCGCATAGCCAATAACTGATTCATGATCTCTGCCCAGAAAACTGATTATCCATATTAATGAACATAGATGACAACTCTGTCCACTTTTTCTTCCAGCCTCAACCTCTATCCTTGAGTTCTTAACCGCTGGTAATCCGCTCAAAAAGCCAGCACGAAACGCCCCCTCACATCAGAATGAGCATAACGAGGTAACTAAAATGAAAGCGATAGTGACACGCCAAACGGGTAAACAACCCGTTATGCAGGTTGAAGAACGCAACAAGCCAGAACGCCGCGAAGGGACTTCTCTAATTAGAATGCAAGCCGCCACCATCAACCAGCTTTCAAATACCATCCGCATGGGCGGATTTGGTGCAATTCCCATACCGCTCGTGATGGGCAATGAGGGCGCAGGCATTGTGGAAGAAAGTGATTCATATGCTAAAGGCTGCCGCGTAGCCATTTATGGTTCAGCGGAGTTGGGGATAACTGAAGACGGCCTGTTTCAGGAATGGGTGGTGGTAGATGACTGGCGCCTTATGAATATTCCTGACAGCATGAACCTGCACCAGGGTTCAGCACTGACCGTTAACTATCTCACCGCTCTGAACGCGTTAGTTCGCGTTGGTCAGATAAAGAAGGGGGATTTCGCCCTTATTTCAGGTGCGACCGGTTCGGTTGGTAGCGCGCTTGTACAGATTGCCGTTGCGCTGGGCGCAAAACCAATTGCACTGGTTTCATCCGAACATAAAAAAGACGCTGCGATGAATGCCGGAGCTTTTGCGGTTATAAACTGGACCGCTCAAGATGTTGTCAGCGAGGTAAGAGTGCTGACCAGCGGACAGGGTGCAGACCTTGCGTTTGACCCGGTGGGTGGGGATTTATTTGGGCTTCTTTTTCAAGCTACACGACGCCGTGGCCGAGTAGTTTCCATCGGTTTTACTGGTGGCCGCAGTGTATCTCTTGATCTCCTTGACATGATTGCCAGCGAAAGAGTTATTGAAGGCTATTCGCTGCATGCAGATTCCCGCGAGCAGGCTGCTGAAGGTCTGAGAAAACTTAGTAAACTGGCCTTCTCCGGTGCCCTGAATCCAATTATTGATAGTTCTTGGCCAATAGATGAATTCGAGCAGGGCTACACGCGTTTACTTTCAAGGGCCGCAGTGGGTTCTGTTACCGTATCGCTAGGCTGAGAAACCAAAATGATGATTCAACCACAATCGCCCGCAACAGCAGGAGGGGTGAAACATCGCTCGCGTTGGATTCTTTCGCTTCAGTAACTACAGAACTCTGCCCTTCAGCCACTGCCTGACGAAGCGCACTCCTCCGGTGTGACGACTGGCCAGCTTGTTTGATGGTAACGTATCCGGCATTGCTTGCTGCCATTACTGCGCCTGGCGTCATGATGGCAGCATCATTGCGGATATCTCATTCCTGGTTAAAGGTATCTTGCTCTCTCGGGAAGCATAAAGGCACTGCCGCTTTGCTTTAATATCATAAACTGGCAGGCGTCTGGCGATCGGATTGAGACTAGCGCCGCTATGTTTACTTTAAAGTCACAGTTTGCCATTGGTTCTTTAACTAGTGGCATGCACTTTAACCTCCTGAAGTTACTGCCAATAACAGAAGTTAAATATTGCGTGCTGAGTTCAAATGAAACTCATTATAAATATATCAAGATAATTTAAATAAGCCACAATATATTAAAAATAATTGAAGAAAATAAATGGCCATAAATATAAATGGCCATATTTGGAACTGGATCAGTATTTAAATTTTGACAGGAACCCCAGATTTCGCCGACTTGAGGGCTTCCATACTGAGATTGAGTGCTTCACGACCATCCCACACATTCGGATAATCGGTGGTTTCTTTTAGGAATGCTGCTACGAACCGATCGATTTCATTTACGTAAGCGTCTGCATATCTGTCAGTGAAGAAATTTTTCAACGGTTCAGAGCTAATGGTTTCTGCACCATAAATTTGTATGTTTGTTTTACCATGGTTAAGAGACTGAACCATGCCTTTTGATCCAAAGACTTCAATCCGCTGATCATAGCCATACACAGCGCGTCGACTTGCAGATATTTGACACACAGCGCCTGAATCGGTCTTTAATGTCGCTGTCGCTGCATCATATTCTGCTTCTGGGTTGAGATCTGCGTCAAGGTGACTGCTTGCTGTCGCATAAACCTCAGTAACTTCAGAACCAAGCAACCAGCGAGCAATATCAAAATCATGTATCATTGTATCGTAGAAAATTCCACCGGGCGTTGCTTTCATATAGGCTGGCGGTGGCGGATTCGGGTCACGACTGGTTATTGCGACAAGCTCAACTTCGCCAATCGCACCGCTGTCTACAATCTCCTTAAGCCGAGCATGACTGGTATCAAAGCGGCGATTAAAACCGATGAGAATTGGTGCGGAATAGTTTTCTAACTCTGAGATTAGACGGTCAACATCAGCAACGTTCATACCTACAGGTTTTTCACAGAAAACGGCTTTTTGGGCACGTGCTGAACGTCCAATAAGGTCCGTATGAGTGGAAGCTGGTGAAGCAATCCAGACAGCCTGTACTTCCGGGTCGTTTAACGCTGCCTCAATATCGGTGATCCAGATGGCGCCTGTCTCAGCAGAAACTTTATGACCCAGCGTATCCGATGGTTCAACAACATATTTCAAAGCAATTGTTGGATGCCGGGCAAGGTTTCTTGCGTGCAATGCACCGATAAAGCCTGCACCGATTAAAGCTACGGTAATTTTATTACTCATAATCAGCCAATCCCGATATCAAATAAAAATTTACGTGTATCGCGTGCGATAGGAAGAGGACGCTCAGGCGCAACTGGATACATATCCTGCTCAACTACTGCATATCCTTGATAATTCACCTCATCCAGTACGGCTTTCAGTTGATTAAAGTCGACCATACCCTTCCATGGTTCACACATAATATTTTTGGTAACGGCATAGGCAAACGACCAATTTTCGCGTCGCATCTGCGCCAGAACCTCTCCATCACAGTTTTTCAGGTGAATATAAGGGATACGTTCAATGTGCTTTTTAATGAATGCACATGCATCACCACCCCCATAAGCATGATGGCCAACATCCAGGCAAAGAGAAACATGCTCAGGCGACGTAGATTCAAGCAGGCTTTCAATATCTTCTTCTGTTTCAAGGTGGCAATCGACGTGAGGATGGACGGTGAGCGTCAGGCCGTATTCTTCATGAACGATTTTACCAATACGTTCTACGTTGCTGTTGAAGGTCGCACGCTCCTTAGCAGTCAGAGTTTTGTCCATGACGACATCACCGGTAAACAGATCAGTGAACATAGCAGGCAATAAGACTACAAACTCAGCACCCAGAGATTTTTGCAGTTTTACTACGTCAGGTAATTGACTCAGCATTTGTTCAATACTGCTCTCATTAAGCAGATTGCATCCAACAGTAGATGCGACCAGCTTGAGATTACGGTTCTCCAACTCACGACGAAGTTCGCTAGCGTCAGTGGGCAAATACCCCCACGGCCCGAGTTCAATACATGAATAACCTGCTTGAGCGACTTCATCCAGAAACACTTTCCAAGATACCTGCCGATCATTAGAAGGGAACCAAATCCCCCAAGAGTCGGGTGCATTACCTATCTCAATTTGACTCATATAATCAACTCCTCAGCTCAATAACGCCTCTTATAGGCTCATAATGTGACAACAAGTGAGATACTGCCTTCTTAAAATGAGTCGAGTCAAAATTCATTGGTTAAATATGAGGCACCGATCATATTTATTAGATAAATGTATCTATTTTGTGAAATGATCTGATTTAAAGCGATTCAAAATCGTCAATTTTTGTGCCATAACCTGTTAAATGATGTTTTCGAGCCGACCTCAAAGACGTTATCGACTCAGTACCAGAGAGAAAGGAATAAGTGTAAAATGAGCACATCTGAGACATTAGTTGATCAAGGTACCCGTTGTATGAGGCGAATTAAGATAAGTGAGTTGATACGTGAAACAGGCCTTTCCAGAGCTACGATTGATCGCGCCCTAAACAAGCGTTCTGGTATACATCCCCGAACAGAATCGGTGATCCAAGATGCAATCGACCGTTTAAATAGAAAGGTGGAACTGCCTGCGCAAGGAAAAGCCCTTGGTGAAGGTGCCATTCCAGCTGTATTGCAACTGGGTCGGGGACTCACCCAATTGCTAAATGAAGTGATTGAACATCAACAGCTTTCTGTTGGGCTGAATGATGTCAGTCAGAAAGAGGAAGACGAAATTATTGATGTACTGGCACAAGCATGCCGTGATGTTGCAACTCCTCTGATTGTCACAGTGAGAAGTAACGAACGAGTTAATGAAGTGCTGTCACTGGCCAGAAGTAAAGGTAAGCGGGTTGTAACCTTAATTTCCGATTTACGTGGAGATAGTCGTGATGCCTTTGTTGGAATTGATAACAGAATGGCGGGTCAGGCAGCGGCACATCTTATAGGACAACTGATTTCTTCAGAAACGACACCAACAGCTGGCGTACTATTGGGTGATTATGCCTTTAACTGCCATGAAGATCGCGAAATTGGTTTCAGATCACATCTCCGGACATATTTCCCAAAAATACAGCTTGCTGATGTAACTGTTGGTGGAAAAGAAGATTTATCAGATCAAACTTACATTGCTGTGAAATCATTGATTAAGCATTACCCGGAAATCTCAGCAATTTACAACGTAGGAGCCGGTAATGCCGGGCTCGCAAAAGCTCTTGAGGAACATGATATGGCCGAAAAGGTCTGTGTCGTTTCTCATGAAGCAGATCACATAACAATACCCCTGTTAAGAAACGGAACGCTGAATTTTGTCATAGCGCAGGATCCACGTGCCATGTTGGATAAAGCTTTAGAAATTGCCAAACCAACTGAACCAAGTATACAAATTGATAATGCCATTATTGATTTTGGAATTTATACACGTTTCAATATTCCACGTTTTAGTTGATTAAAATTAAGCAGAGAGGCGCCCTGCTGTCATGTACGCCTCTAAAAACAGTCAGGATTAAAATGGTAGGTTCATATGATTATGTCCGCACCTCAAAATAGTTTACAATCATCAAAATCCGTTAACACTTACAGAACAGTACCCGGTTTGATATACATTTGCCGACTAATAGGTAAAGACAGCTCGGTACCAAGAGTCTTGCATAAGCATACTGACCGTGTAGAGGTGGTATTTATTGTTAAGGGTGGCGGAAAATATTTAATTGGAGATAAACATTACAATGCCAACCCGGGCGATGTTCTTATTTTCAACAACAATGTAGTTCATGATGAAATCACACACACCTCAGACAACTCTCTAATCTACAGCATAGGAATCGATTCGCAGACATGGGGAAAAACATTATTAAAATATGAGGTCATTACAGACTTTCCTCCCCATATAAAATGCAGTGATAACTTCAACTTATTGGTTGAATATTTCAACCTATTGTGGAATTCAGAATCTGTTGATTACATGAACTCTCATGCGGCCTTCACTGAGCTGATAGAATTGTTAGCTCTTTCATCTCGCGACGCATCGTACAGCAATGCCTCTGATGTCAACAATGTTTTTGGGGAGAAAATACTTAATTATATTGAAGAAAATTTCCAGAATGAGATATTTTTAGAAGATATTGCAGATGAATTTGATGCAAACCTATTTTATATAATACACGAATTCAAAAAATTCACAGGCTACCCCCCTAAGAAATACATAATTCTCAGACGAATTGGTGAAGCTCAATCACTGCTGGTTTCTACTAAAAAAAGCATTACTGAAATAGCAAATAGTGTTGGTTATTCTAATATAAGCAACTTCAATAGAATCTTCAAGAAAGTAACAGGCATGGCACCCAGTAGTTACCAAAATTATTTAAAAAAATGCATTATCTCCCGAAGTGGACTATTTGAAAACCATTAACACAATCATTAAACAATGGTGAGGCAGCCAAATTAAAATTTTCTTGTGAGCCTAATCACAATAAATAAAAAAACGTTGCAGATAACAATTTATCGCAAGCCAGACTTACGCGTTTCAGATATTTTTTATACTCCTAATAGATTAAAGCTGTGCTTACAGCAACAAGATTCCTTTCAGAAACTCAATGCTTAACAAATGCATTGAATGAATCTTGCTGCCTCAAAAATATAACGGTGTAACCAGGATATATTATGGAAAGTAAGATTAGTCAGCCTGCTCAGGCTACGCCTGAAACTTCAACAGACAAAAAATAAAAAAAATCACCATAATTTCAACATTAGGTGGTTTGTGCTTTGGATACGATACAGGTGTTATATCTGGAGCACTACTTTTTATGAGTAAGGACCTAGGCTTGACGCCAACGTCTGAAGGAATTATCACTTCTTCTCTCATGTTCGGTGCTGCAATAGGCAGCTTACTGGGTGGCGTATTTTCCGACCGCTACGGTCGAAAAAGAAATATGATTTGGGTAGCAGTCATATTCGTCCTTGGTGCACTCTTTACTGCACTCGCGTGGGACGTTGAGAGTATGTTGATTGCCCGGTTTATCTTGGGTATAGCTGTGGGCAGTGCATCAGTAACGGTACCAATGTATATTTCAGAGTTGGCCCCTCAGCAACATCGTGAAAGGCTTGTAACTGTCAATGAACTAATGATCGTATCTGGTCAGTTTCTTGCTTATGCAATCAACGCTGGTATTGTCAATGCTTACCCAGAACTGTCACACAACTGGCGCATTATGTTGGCTATACCCGCGATTCCAGGGGCACTACTCTGGCTCGGCATGTTATTTATGCCTGAATCACCGAGATTTTATTTCCATAAAGGACATGGAGACAAAGCTAGAGAGGTTTTAGAAAGTTTGCGTGAGCCAGGCCAGGTTGAAAAAGAATTAAGGGAAATAAAACGCATTGCTGAAACTGATGCTCAGAGAGAGCCATTTTTTACTGCCATTCGCCGGAAATGGGTTTTCCAATTAATGCTTGTTGGTTTTATGATGGTAGTGGCCACTCGCGTTACTGGAGTAAATACAATCATGTATTATGCTCCAACTGTTCTTAAGTCTACAGGCCTTGGTGATGCCGCTGCAGTGACTGCAGCTGTTGCAAACGGTTTTATATCCATAGTTGCGACACTGGTCGGAATCATGATCATTGCTAAAACATCGCGCCGGAAGATGTTTATTATTGGTCAAGCGGGTGTTGCTTTATCACTGGCATTACTGGCCTTTGCATTCCACCAATTCTTTCATATACAGGAAGTAAATGGCGTATCGAGCCTTACAGGTAACTTCGAAGGGGCAAGCTACATTGTTCTGGCACTGATGCTGTTGTTCCTGGTTTTCATGCAGACATTTATTGGACCAGTATTCTGGCTCATGATGTCAGAGATTTTCCCCCTGCGTATTCGTGGTATGGGAATAGGTTTTTCCATATTCATGATGTGGATTATTGATTTCTTCATACAAGCAGCATTCCCGTTAATGCTGAGTACTTATGGAGGCGGTACAACATTTGGCATTTTCTCCTTGTGTAATGTCGTTATAGTTATACTGCTATTCAAGTACCTGCCTGAGACGAAAGGTTTATCCTTAGAAGAAATTGAGAAGAAGTTCAGATTCTAACGCGTCCGCTACGCAAATTATTAATATCTGATTCTCGGCCAATGTCGGAGTAAAAATGATCAAAGTTACAACAGATGAAATCACCTTAGGATGTAAAGCTGATTCGAGGGCAGAGGCTCTGTTAATTGCTGCAAATGCATTAATTAATCGGGGTCTAGTTAAACCCAATTTTGCTCAAGCTTTGTTAAATCGTGAAGACGAAACATCAACCTGGGTCGGAGGTGGCGTTGCTATGCCACACGCGGCAAGAAAAAATATTGATACCGTAATCGAAACTGGTTATCACTTCCTTCAGTTTCCAGATGGTATTAAATGGGAACGAGGAAGAGTCGCCTTTCTGGTTGTCGTGATTGCTGCGAAGTTGAATGAACATCTTGATGTATTAAGCGGGATTGCAGAACTTCTTAGCGATGAGATGCAGGCAAGTCTGCTTTCCAGTTGTAAGACTGAGGATGAATTTATTTCCCTCCTTGAATAACTGGCAAGAAAAAAAGGAGATTGGTCTCATAACCTAAGAAAATTAATGAGATCAATCTTTATCTTGCATTCCTTCCTTTATGAAATGGATTTTTTCATAAAAAAACCATAAACATTATACATTTGGAAGGCAACCGTAAAACCTTCCTTTAATTATCTGTGGTATCTTCCATTTTTATTTTAGTGGCTCCTTCTTTTACTTTTAGCAGCTTTCTTTATTCATCAAGCATTGAAACTGAATGGCGAGTTCATCGCAAGCCTCTAAATAAATAACAAAAAGAGATATTTAAAGATTCATTTAATCACATAGAACTCACCCTCGAATTAAATATGCGAAACCCATAACCCTACTTCAAAGTAAAAATGAATTATTACTCTAGCACTGCACTAATATTTATAAATAAAAAACCCACACTGACGCGCCCCTCATAATATCACGTTATTTAATCAAATAGTAAAGATGGCTTTTGAACAAAAGTTAGTGTTAAGATGACCGAAATATCATTAGTTTGTAAAAAATAAACATAACTCATGACAAAATTGGATACTTACCAAAAATTGATTCTTGCAGCTTATAACTGTTTTGCTGAAAAAGGTTATGCCGCAACAAGCGTCAAGGAAATTGCAAAGCGCGCAGGCATCAGCCAAGGGGCGATGTACACTTATTTCCAGGGTAAAGAAGAGCTCTTCATCGCAATCGTGCATGAGGAGCAGCGGATAGCGCTAAGTGTTTACGAAGAAAAATTTGCAGGCTCAAACCTTGAGCGAATCTATGAAGTTATGTTCCGCTATTGCCTGACAAACAGTAAATTTTATCCCGCTAATCATAATCATATCTGGCTCGAAATCATGGCTGAATCGTCAAGAAATGACATCCTGAGGGATTCTTTTATTAAGAGTGACATAGTTCTAAGGCAAGGCATCCATAACTTCATCACGAATGGCGTTAAAGCTGGTGAATTTCCCTCTAATGTCAATCTGGACAGGGCAACTATCGTGGTTTTCTCACTGATTGATGGGTTGATGGCCCGAAAAGCTATCAACCCCGCTTTTGACATTGAAAAGGACCTGCCGGGATTCAAAGAAACGCTAAAAGCAATCATCTGTTCATCGGCTAGTTCACCCTCGTAATTTATGTCCGGGTTCCTAAACCCGGACTGGACGATAATTGGTCGTATCGCAATATCAGCGATAAATCGCTGCAAATATCCTTACCGGGAAGCTCGTGGTAGGCGTACGAGGTGGAACAGCCGTCAAATAGGCATCGCGGCCGACCACACTTGCAATATTTGTCATATCTTCTGCTACGACCACGTTGCTTCTCAGAAGCGTTTCATGCGCTGGAATGGAGGCATCTGGCGCATCTGGATTATCAATTAACACAGAGTCAATCCCTACCAGTTTTGCGCCCTTTTTTACCAGATAGGCGGCAGCGTCCCCCGTCAGATAAGGTGCATTCTTGATATACTCAGGCTTACCGAAAAGTCGATCCTGATGAGTTAACAAAAGCACAGCCTTTCCTTTTACATCGACATTCTCAAAATCTTTGACATCAAATACCCGCGTTCCCTCCCTTAACTTAATCACTGTAACAGGTAGATTTACGAGACTTGATAGTGGCCACGTACTTATATTGCCCATGTTTTCATCAATATGATGAGGAGAGTCAATGTAAGTTGCTGAAATGCCTAATACTGCAAGACCATCTACCAGTGAACCATTTGGATATCGATTCTCAGGATGAAGGTATTTCACCATGCTGGTACCGGGGAAAGTTATCATCCCATCCGTAAGGGCATGGTTTAGTTCAACATATTTTTCTGGCACCGGAATCTTCACCTTGTCAGATGAACAACCAGCTATAAGAAAAATGGACAAGATCAATCCGGAAATAAAAATATTAGTATTCACAATTCTTTCCTTATTTTTAAGCTGGCTTGGAAACACTTTGAACCTTTTTCTTTCTAAATGAGGCCTCTGAAACTACGACTGAAATCACTACCAGTGATATCGAAATCACATCAATATGCCTCACGTGGCCATTAAAGAATAAAATGGTGGTTATAATTGAAGCTAAAGGAATAAATGAAAACATCATTCCAGCAGTTGTAGCTGATATATAATTAATCCCCCAAAGGAAAAGATAGATAGGAACTGCCCATACGAATACCCCATAATAGATCATGGTAATAACCTGATTGATATGAAGTGAAAAAACATTAAAGGTCTTGAGTTCGTGGAACATCATCGGGACTGTAAATATAGCACCTGTAAGGCATACTGCTGCTGAAAAGGTCCATGGCTTAAGAACCGAGGTGAACTTTTTAGCAACAATGACATAGATTGCATTTGATAACGCCGAGAGAGAAAGCATTATCAGGCCAAACGCCGATGAGTGACTATCGGTGCTATTATCTGGCATAGACATCATAATAACGCTGGCTATTGCCAGTATTACCGACATCACCATCTTTGCCTTTAACTTATCCTTCAGGAATATGAATGAAAGAAGTAATACCAAGGCTGGAACAGAACTTGATACCACAGATGCTGTTGTAGCATTCGTTTCGCTCATTCCATAAAGAAGAAAAACGGTATACAAGATATTTCCCAGCAGCGTCAGCACTGAGACAGTGGTCCACTCCTTTAAACTTATCGCCGACCATTTCGTCTTTTCACTAAAAATAGTAAATGGATACTGTACAAGAAAACCGATAAATATAGTAATCCCCGTAAACGTCCATGTTGGTATTGTGCTTACCGCTTCCTGTGCAATGGGATAGCTTGAACCGATGAGGACATAACACATTGCCACCGCGATAAGACCGAGTAGTTTGTTATTCATTTGAAACCTCTTAAAAATTGTTATTTTTCCCTGCCTGGCATTAAATAACCCTAAGAAATTAATCTCATGTAATTTTAGCCGGTAAGACGTTTTTATCGCCTGAATGTATTTTGCAACTCTTATGCCAACTTTATAAAAGCTAAGAATGGCGTTAAATAAAGGATTTCCGGTTCAGAATGGAAGATGCATGCTGCATAATAGTGCGTAGGCGGGATATTTTGGTGCGTACTATCTTATTGAAAGGAAAGAAATTAAATTGAATATTCTTACGATGGTGCAAAAAAAAACAGGATGAGTAATCATCCTGTTTCAGTGTTTATGCTGTCAGTAGCGGGATTTTACTGAGCGCTTCTTTTAATCTTATCGCATCCCAGGGAAGATATTCTGTTATTCCAACGCCTACGACATTGCTTTGCTCACTTGCTACAGCAATCCATTTAATTACATCGTCTAACTTCAGCTTACCTTGAGCGATACCTTCAAAATCTTTATCCGTTTTCTCAGGATTATTAAAGTTAAGTGAATAGAAGTTATTAGGATCTAAGATGTCTAAATCAAAATGAATAGCAAGATGAGTGATTTTTTCATTCTTAATCCACTCAGTCAGCGGCTGTGTGCCAGTCATCATTTCTTCAGGTGAAACTAAATTGATTTCACTTTTTTCTAAATAGCCATGTTCATAAGCATTTGGACTATGAATGCCTGCGATCATAACTTTTGACTCAGGTACTATTTTCTTAACGCGGCATGTCAGCATAGGATCGCCATTGCCGGTCAATGCCCCCAGTACATGGGCATGGGCATTCGGATATTGTGCTGGTGTCATAACATCGGGATGCGTGTCTAACCACAAGATGCCGAATCCGTCTTGATATTTTTCACTCAACCAGGCAAAGGGGACAAGATCAACCAGGCAATCACCACCTAGTACACATAGAGTGTCCGGCGCATGTTCAGTGATAATTGATTGTGCAGCGCTCAGTTCAGCTTCCAATGCTCCACGTCCTGTAATTCCATCCTCAACTTTCGAATCAGCGCTGGGTTCATGTACAGGTACAGTTACCGTTTCAGTATTTTCACCTGTTTCAGGCGCAATAAGTGCCAGAAATTCGGCTCCCTGCTTGTATTCAACCTGATTTCCACCCTGCCACATTGGGAAAATCACGCGTAGGTTTTTCATGTTCTTTACTCCGAGCCAGTCTGATGGACTGAACAGTAAAATGAATGATCGTTCATTCACTATACTTGTCGTTTCTGTTCTGTCCAGAAATTATCTTTGAGTGATTAATCGCAAATACTTATGGGTGGGTTTGGAACACCACATTATGCGATCTTTGAATGAGTTAACCTGTTATTTTAAAACAAAAAAATATAAGGGTGAGGTCCTGATTTCTTTTAGAGGCACATTCCCATGACCCTACATGCGGACGTAAGAAGGAATACAGTGCATTGCATGTATCAACCACCAAAGCTCAAGTTTATCAAAAGAACATTCAGCTTAGTTGTAACGATAGCCGCATGATACGTAACCTTGGCACTATTTCCTCCACCTCCGTGCGCCGCACGCGGCAGGTAGACAGGTAGACAGGTAGACAGGTATTAGCTCTCGCGGCAATCATTGGCATGAACTCAACGAAAATTTATCACCGGATGGATTGCCATATCCCCCTCCCCTCTAAGCATCCCTCTCAAGACGGCAAATGCCACCACGGCTTGAACGTACACGTCATATATGCTTAATAAAGAAATGTAAGAGTTTGGCCTACCACTTCAAGCTCGAACTTCCTTAATAGATGATTGGGATATTTTGAACATGTTTCTTCAACAAGATTATAAATCTTTCTCTCTATCAGACTCCTTCATAATAATCGTACCCAAAAAAACGTTGTATCACTCCGATATAAGCTGATGTTGTTCCAAACATAATATCGGAGTAGCTATTTTTATAAATTGGTAGTGTTATGTGGTTTAAGCCAATGCAATCCCTCGACTGTGCTGGTTGCAGGACGGTATTCACAACCAATCCAGCCCTTATATCCCAGCTGCATCAGCCGTTCAAAGAGGAACGACCAGTTCAGTTCACCGGTACCTGGTTCATTTCTGCCCGGTGAGTCGGCGACCTGCACATGATGGATCGAAGGAAAGAACTCCTTCATTCGAGACGTTACATCCCCTTCACTTCTCTGGACGTGATAGATATCAAAGAGCAGACCCGCATTTGAGCAGCCAGCCTGCGTGATAACATGCTGCGCCTGAGCCTGGGTTGTCACAACAAATCCCGGGATATCATTGAGATTGACTGCTTCCAGTACGATTGATACTCCACTTTTCTTTGCCTGCACACCGGCCCAGCTAACGTTATTAATCAGCGTTTCAAGTGCGGCAGCTTCGCTGACATCCTTCTGGCGGATGCCTGCCTGAAGATGGATCAATTCGCAATCAAGGCCATTCGCGTATTCCAGTGCCGCAAAAAAATCTTCCCTGAAGGCACTGATGCTGTCAGGGTGGCATGCCTGCCCAGAAGCTTTATCTGTTCCCGACTTACCGACTGGAGTGTTGATAAGTACCTGACGAAGCCCGCTGTCTTTCAGAAGCTTACAGAACAGTTCAATGGGATAATCGTAGGGCCACGCAAACTCAGCCGCTTTGAAACCTGCCGCTGCTGCAGCGTCATAGCGTTCTTCCAAAGGGAGCTCAGTGAAGAGCCACTTCAGATTAGCGCTGAACTGTAGTTTTCCCGCCATGCTATTCACCTCTTACTTTCCGCGTAATGAGTCCACTGCTTTTGCGAAGAAATCACATCCGCCGAAATTACCGGATTTCAGCGCCAGTGCGATCGGCTTATCCCCCGGGGAAACGAGAGCCGGCACGCCAGTATCGATTTCGTTACCAATTTTAAGCTCACCAAGATTCAACGCACTGACGACAGCACCCGAGGTTTCACCGCCACCCACAACCAGTCGGCGAATGCCTCTGTTGACCAGTTCCAGTGCGGTTTTACCAAAGAGCTCGTCCAGGGTAGCCGAGACCTTCTCGCGACCGTATTCCGACTGTGCACGAGCGACATCAGCCTTATCACCAGAGGTAAAGACCAGAGGCGACTTGCCTTCGTTAGCACGAATAAAAGAAACAAGCTCAGCAGAACTGACCTTAGACGTCATCACGTCATCCACGCTGACCATCATGACCGGATGAGACTTTGCGTGTTCTGAAATCTGACGAAGTGTCGTGCTGGAGCAACTGCCGACCAGGATAGCTTCAGGACCATCAATGTGAGGCACGCCACCTATGGAACCCGCGGCCTCACCACGTTTAATAAAATTATGCGGTAAGCCAATCGCAATACCTGAGCCCCCCGTCAGCAATTTTGCATCTGAACACGCTGCACCAATGGCGATCAGGTCTTCGTCATCAAGGGCATCAATTACGGTGAGCGTATCGCCATTAGCGTAGGCATGATTCAGTGCTTCACGCACTGCCGCTGCACCTTTACTGACAGTCTGCCAGGCAATATGCCCGGATTTTGAGATTGACTGCGACTGAAGCACACGGCGAATATCCGCATCCTTCATCGGTGTCAAAGGATGATGTTCCATACCTGATTCGTTCAGCAGGCGATCGTGAACGAACAAGTGCCCCTGATATACCGTACGCCCCATAGACGGGAACGCAGGACATACCGGAACAGCTCTCTCGTCAACCAAAGCGGCCAGCGCTTCAGCTACCGGACCAATGTTGCCCTGAGCAGTAGAGTCAAAGGTAGAGCAGTATTTGAAGACAATCTGCTTACAACCCTGTGCCAGCAGCCAGCGGGCCGCAGCAAGCGATTGAGATACGGCTTCAGCCGCGGGGATAGAGCGGCTTTTCAGCGCAATGACTCCGGCCTCAACGCCATCAGCTGCTTTGCAATCAGGGGTGCCAAGATAAAGCGTCGTCTTAAGACCACCTTCCCCGGGAATGCCTTTTGAAAGAGTAACCGCTATATCACTTGCCCCGGTGAAATCATCAGCAATAACGCCAATTAACATAATGAAGTTCCTCTTTCTGCTCAACCAGTGAACGCATCAGGGATACGGCGGCATCTGGTGCACTCAACACGGGGATTGAGATTTTCTCTTTAACCGCTTCATAAGCGCGAGACGTCGAGAAGTGTGCCAGCATAATGACATCGCAGTCACTCAGCTCATGTGCACGCGCCGCGACCAGACGGTTATGTGAATCCACATCCCCTTTACGCAGCAGGTCGATGGCATCGGCCACAATAATTGTTTTCAGGGTGGCATCACTGCCTATTTCGGCGACGAAGTCGTTAAATTCTTCGGTCATGGTAATAACAGCCGGCGCGAAGGTCGCGAGCATGCCAATACGTTTACCACTGGCTAAAGCAGCACGGAACATCGCTTCATTGGGTTTCAAAATCGGCACCGCCAGCTCACGGCTCAGACGGTCAATGGCTGGACCGAATGCAGAACAGGTAACCAGAATGCCACTGGCGCCCTGATCATTACCGTAATGTCCCAGGCGGACGAAACGCTCAATGAGTTCCGGGGTGAGTTCTTCACTGAGAGCCCTGTCAATGGTTAGCCCGTCATCGAGCAAGTTGACCAACTCAGCTTCTGGCCAGATGTCTTTAAAGCTTTGATGAATTGGCTGCATGGCAACAGGCGTGGCGTGCAGCAAAATGATTCTTTCTGACATGAATTTTACCATTCAGTTAAAGGAATTCAGCGGCACTGAAGTCCATTTTTTGAATAAATACCGCGACATTGATCGTTCAGCAGATAATGGATAAATGCCTGAGCGTTGATCCAGTCAGTGCAGCCGTTCATCACTGCGATGGTAAACGGCGTCAGCTGCTGCAGTTCGTCCGGGAACGGTCCGACAATATCTATCCCGTCGACAACCATAAGTTCACTCATTTGCTGCACGGCAACATCAGCCTCACCGGTGAGCAGTTTTTCACCTGTGAAACCCTGAAAGATTTTTGTAGCTCGCGGCTCAACGTCCGACATTACCCCGTGCTCTGTCATTATTTTCTGCAGGTAGATCCCACTTGCACCACCCAGGGAATACGAGACCGAGCGTGCTGAAGACAGGCAATCAAGGAATTTCTTCTTAGAGGTGATATCAGGCCGTTTCTGACCGCGCGGTACGGCAACACCGAAGTAGGCCGTCACCAGCGGGAAGCAGTCCCCGCTCTTGATTAAGCCTTTGCAGATGAGGCGATCAATGGCTTCATCGGTAGCAATAACGATATCCGCATGGAGCCCCTCAGCCAGCTTACTCTCGATAACGGTCGTCGGGCTCCATTCGAAGCTCAGCTCGTCTTGTTTTTCATAACCGGCCATTACGCCGTTATCGAAGGGGGCACGGACGGCAAGCGTACTGAAAACGGTCAGCGATCCGACCTTAGACTCTGCTTGTGTCATTTCTTCACTCCTGATATTTACTTGCTCAGCCGGGATAACATCACCAGCGGCAGTCAAACGTATCGAACAGGTCCTGCAGTGCAGGCTGGCTTAAAGATTCAGGCTTGGGATGGGTCATCAACCAAAGTTTTGCGGTTTCTTCCAGTTCTTCGAGGATTTCAGCTGCCTTTGTTACGCTGGTACCCCAGATAACCGGTCCCAGACGCTCCAGCATGATCCCCTTCACATCATGAGCCAGCTCTCCCGCCTGGACCGCCACATCCGGCGAACCCGGACGGCAGTAACTGATGAGCGGAATACGGCCAACCTTCATTACCTGATAAGGCGTAATCGGAGGCAGTATTGATTCTTTGCTCCAGACCTCACCCAGCGTCATCGCTACCAGGTGAGTCGAGTGCGTATGTACGATGCCGCGCACGGCATCGTTATTTTCATAAATGGTACGGTGCAGCTTCAGAGTCTTGGAGGGCTTCCCGCCGTTCACCCATTCACCTTCGAGATTGACTTTGGCGATCATGTCCGGGCGAAGAGAGCCCAGGCACACATCCGTTGGCGTGATGAGCCAGCCATCTTCAAGCTTCGCACTGATGTTCCCTGAACTGCCTACCGTGTATCCGCGGCGATGCAGGCTGTGTCCTGTCTGGCATATCTCTTCACGAATGGTGTTTTCATGAGACATCGCTATACCTTCCCAAAGTTAGTTGGCATGTTTCGTTTCAGTGCTTGTAGGGTGAGAAGATGAATTCACACCGTCATCTGTTGAAACTGAACCCAGCGGCTCGATTTTCCCGACAATAAAGATGTATGACAGTGCGCCTATGAAGCAGATGACGCCTGTAGCAATCAGAGGAATTTCATAAGAACCGTGGTTCATCGCCAGCATGATGCCGGTGAACGAGGAGCTGATGATGCCCGCAAGGTTACCCGCAAAGTTCTGGATGCCGCCAATGGTGCCAACATATTCGCTGCTTGGCGCCACGTCAGCTGGGAGCGACCAGACAACGGCAGCAGCAAAGGCAATACTTGCATATGAAATCGACAGCAGCGTGATGATGACCGGGATGCTATTTGTATAGGTTGCAAAGCTGATGACGGATGACAGCAACAGACCTACAACTAAGCACGATTTACGGGCAAAGGTCAGGCTAAAGCCTTTACGGTAGAGCCAGTCAGACAGGTAACCACCCAGCATACTTGCCGGAATACCAACCAGTGGTGGGATCATACCCAGTGTTCCGAGCTGTTTGAGCGAGAAGCCCTGGCTTGCCATCAGATAAGACGGGAACCACGTCAGGAAGAAGCTCAGCGCAATGTTTAGGCAGAAGAAAGACAGCATCATTCCCCACATCGTGCGGTAGCGAAACAGGAACAGCCACTCCTTCTTACCTTCGCTTTTCGGCTTAGCTGGGCCACGATCGGCGATCAGATTATCGCGCTCAGCTGGGTTCAGGCCTTCTTTTAACTCTGGCGTACGGTAAATGATGTACCACGCGATAGCCCATACGATACCGAGAACACCGGTGACGATAAAAGAGGTTTCCCAGTCCCAAGTGCTGATAACCCAAGCGACCAAGGGTAGCGCCAGCGCTGAACCTGCACGTGGCCCGGCATTAAAGATTCCGCTAGCAGTTGCACGGTCTTTTTTCGGGAACCACGAATAGACAACTTTTGCGCAGCCCGGGTGTCCACCCGCCTCACCCAAGCCGAGCAGCATACGTAGACCCATCATAGAGCCCAGGCCACGACCAAATGCGGTAAGAACGGTAAAGACGGACCACCAAGCTACGGCAATTGTCAGGCCGATACGCTCACCAAAACGATCCAGCAGACGTCCCGCAGGATCTGCATCAGTGCGTAGGTCCAGAAGAAGGCGCCCATGATCAGGCCCATACTGACATCATCCAGCCCCAGGTCGTGTTTGATGTGTGGTGCGGCTACCGAGAGGTTTACGCGGTCAATGTAGTTGATGGCCATGGCAATGAAGCACATGATAATCATGAACCATCGAATGTTAGGGTACTTACGCATTATAGTTTTCCTGTTTGTTGACGCTTTTTCAGCACGAAAAACCTGCTGCCTGTATCGTGGAATACAGGCAGTGCTGCTCGCTTTTAAATGTTCAGATACTTACGATTTTTAACTCTACATCTTGTTTTTTTATTATTTCCTGTGCAGACACAGGCAGAAATGAATCAGTAATGATCACATCCATTTTGTTTAAAGGACAGATTGAATACAGCCCATACTTGCCATATTTACTGCTGTCAGTTACGAGTACCCTTGTTGAAGAAACATCTATAACAGCCTGTTTAACCATTGCTTTTTCTTCATATGGTGTCGAAACGCCGCGCTCCGCATCCCACGAACTCGAACTGATAAAGGCGATATCGATGTTTAACGTCTTTATAAAGTTCGCAGCACTTATCCCCACAGAAGAGAAATTACGCTTATCTACCTGTCCGCCAGTATGAAATAAATTTATCTGTGCCTTATTCATCAGATACTGACTGATTGAGAAATCGTTAGTAATGACGGTGATATTAAATTTCTCACCGAGTACTTTTGCCAGCTCAAAAGTTGTAGTGCCGGCATCAACGTAAACAACCTGTCCATCATGAACCATATCCGCGCCAACCTTTCCAATCATCTGCTTAGAGCGATGGTGGATAAGCGCCTTGTCGCTGTAACGCATTTCATGGCGCAGAATGTCGTTGAGCTTGATGCCACCGCTGACGATCACCACTTTGCCTTCATGTTCCAGCAATTGAATGTCTCTGCGGATGGTCATGTGCGAGACGCTCATCATTTCTACAAGGTCGTTTATTGAAGCAGTACCGTTTTCATAAACGTAACGGTAAATAAAATCCTGTCTTTCACTTGGGATCATGCTGTCACCTTAAATTGAACCGTGGTTTGCATGACATCATGTACCTGTTCACTTTCTAGGGAAACATTCTCGCGCACACATGTTCACAAGTGAATGATGCATGTCACAAAAAACACCTAAGGAAATAACACGCAATACACTGATTATATTGACTTAAATGGCTTGTGAACATTCACAAGATGTTGTGAGTTTTGTGAGCTTTTGTATGAACAAGGGAAATGATGTGAATTTCAGTGCATCTCAGCGAGGTGTGACGTACTTAGATCTACGGCAATTTGAACAATAAAAAAGGCGGAAACGTGTTCCGCCTTTTTTCATAAGCTCATTTAAGGCTTAGTCTGCCCAGTTTCTGGCTGATTGGATTTACTCGGTTCTTTTCGCTTCATGGTGGATTCCATACCGCGTAGCTTTTTGACCTCGTCAGCAGTGACTTCTCTTGCCTGATTTCCCCAGCTGTTACGGATAAACGTTGTCAGATCGGCCAACTGCTTATCATCAAGTCTCCACCCAAAATCTGGCATTGTGAGACCGGTGACATCATCTTTCGTCACGGCCATCTTGCCACCACGCATGATAATGCTGATAACAGATGAAGGATCATCGCTCAGGACAGCGCTGTTGTGTGCGAGTGCAGGGAAGGTTTGCCAAGCAGCCTGTTGTGAGTATTGATAACGCGATCCCATTGGCGACAGACCCGAGTGTTATAGAGGCTAATGCTTTGATGGCAAGAGCACTGGCGACACTAATTAAAGTTGTGAGTGAAATCATCAAACCTATGACTAACGAATTGAAATGCTGTTTGACACGTTGCCAGATGCGGGGCTGTTCAAATCACTTCCGGGCATGGGGCCTTGTAGGGCCCATGAATGCTTGATGCACTTGGAGATAACCGCGACCGGTTTAACTGCACTAAAGAAATTCAAAACTACGCAGGTATTACATCGGTGACAGAAAGAAGTGGCCAGAAATCCTGGGGTCACTTGAGATGGCAATGTGCCAAGTTCGTCAGGCAAACCTTTGTTGAATGGGCTGCAAAAACGGTTAACCCATCATACCGGGCCAGACTTTATTATCAGGGACTGCGAGAAAAAGAAAAATCTCAACGGTCTGCAGTTCCGGCTCTTGCCTTACGCATAAAGTAGTGATGGAAAATAGCGACCACTCTTTGCCGCGCAGATAGCGAGATGTCAGACTCAATTTGATTAATTTACCCTCATCTATAGCACTGGCTATCAAACTTAGCCATAGCTATAACATATTGAATTTTAAGGTTTTTTTATTATTAAATTTGTGGCAGGATAGCGGCCTCTTAAAAACTTCACGCTTTCCCCTATTTGAAGGCACCCCCGGGAATCAGTTATGAGCTTCTACGCTGTGATCATTCTGGCCTTTGGCATGTCGATGGATGCCTTTGCCGCCGCAATCGGTAAAGGTGCCTCCCTGCACCGCCCCCCTTTCAAAGAGGTGCTGCGCACCGGCCTGATCTTCGGCGTTATCGAAGCCATTACGCCCGTTATTGGCTGGGGTATCGGTCTTGCAGCCAGCCAGTTCATCATGAATTGGGATCACTGGGTCGCGTTTACGCTGCTGTTCGTGCTGGGCGCTCGCATGATCGTTGAAGGCATCCGCAAAGAAGCTGATAAACCTCAAGAGGCACAGCGCAGTCACGGCTTCTGGCTGCTGGTAACGACCGCTATTGCCACCAGCCTCGATGCGATGGCCGTAGGCGTGGGCCTGGCATTCCTGCAGGTGAATATCGTGGTGACGGCACTGGCAATCGGCGCGGCCACCACGGTGATGGCCGCCAGCGGCATGCTGCTGGGGCGTTTTCTCGGTGCGAAGATTGGCAAGTGGGCAGAGATTCTCGGCGGCGTGGTGCTGATTGGCATCGGTAGCTCAATCCTGGTAGAGCACCTGGGTCTGCTGAACTAAGCACACTGCTGCAAGTGCTTTCTGAATACCTGAAAGGCGCGGTTACCCCGCGCTTTTTCTTTTACTGTTCCATACCTTCAACAATCGTCGGTATGACACCGTTTATAGGGACCACTCCATGTTCTTAACGCTGCTATATACCCTCTTCCCTGTCACCGCAGCAATCGCGGGGGCAGGCGCAGCGCTTTATCGCCAGCCTGGTGAAAAGACCATGAGTCTGATACACCACTTTACCGCTGGCGTCATATTCTCAGCGGCAGCCACTGAAGTGCTTCCCGGCCTCAAACAACACTCAATGATGGCCGTTCTGGCTGGCGGCGTGACCGGAGTCGCACTGATGATGCTGATTCAGCATTATGGCGAGAAAGCGGCGAGTAAATCAGGGATGCTGGTCGCCATCGGCATTGATATATTCATCGATGGATTAGTGCTAGGGATCAGCTTCGCGGCAGGGGCCAAAACCGGCATGATGCTGACACTGGCATTAACTCTGGAGATCCTCTTCCTGGGTTTGTCCGTGGTGGGTAATTTAAAAACCATGTTGGGCACCACGACGAAGGTGTTACTTGCTGTCACCGGAATTGCCCTGCTCCTGCCAGTTGGGGCGATGGTCGGTACGCCTGTCGCTCACCTGGGAGAATTCTGGCTGACCTACTTCCTGTCATTTGGGCTGGTGGCGCTGCTTTACCTGGTCACAGAAGAGTTACTGGTTGAAGCACATCAGGGGGATCGGGACACTCCACTGGGCACCGCCATGTTTTTTGCTGGGTTTATGATCCTGATGCTGATTGAGGAAGGCATCTGACGCGGTAGTCCAAAGCGGCAGATGTTTAATCCCGAAGCCAGGGCGTTATGGTCAGTCCGGTGAGTAAACCTTCCGGGCTGAGCAGGCGAGTCACCGTCTGGCCCCATGGTTCAGTGCGGTTAGCAACAAGAAGACGATATCCTTTACTGCTTAAGAGTCGGGTGGCAGAGTCGAGATCCTGTACTTCATATTCGATCCATCCTTGGGGTCGCGGATAATCACTAGGCCACTGCTCCACGCCAAAACATGAATGTGCGGCCTGAGAGAGTGGCCAGACGGCAAAATGCTTAACGCCCTTCAGCCCACCCTCTTCAGACATCAGGTAATCGCTGTTTCCTTCCATAGGCTTAAGCGGCAATCCGAGCGTATGCATATAAAATTCGGCACTGGCTTCAATATCCTGCGCAACGGGCCCAAACCCAGCGATAAACAGCACTTCAATTTCTGATGAATTCTCCGACATAACCGGTCCCTAGACTGATGAAGTTAAATACTGAATTTACACTTCAACAGGCTTAATCACTATCAGAGATTGCACCATCTCTTAAGCGTGTAAGCGGCACTGGGAATGTTAGAACCTCTGCTACGCCTTCAAACGCAGGATGTTCATACGGCCCGCTAAAGCGCGCTCAATCGCCTTTTGGTGGAACGGTGACATTTGCGCCAGTCCTGCGCCTCTTTACGCGTCCGTCCGCAGCCTTCACACCATCCATTTTTACCGGTGAAACCGCACTGGTCAATGCAGGGGGATTTAACTGCCATTTCATACCTCTCTATACGTTCAAACCGTTAAATCCATGGAAGGCCATGTAAATGCCGACCACTGCAATAAGTGCACTGGAAAAATAAGGTGCCCGACGCGCAATATCACCAAACCCCTTCCAGCTCTTGCTGGCGTGACGAACGCTCAGCGCAGCGCCAGCACCGACGGTGACAAGTGTTAGTGCCAGTCCAATACTGAAGCAGACAACCAGCGCTGCGCCGAGGGTAAATTGTTTAACCTGAATGCACAGCAGCAGAACAGTGATCGCCGCCGGGCAAGGGATCAGCCCGCCAGTCAGCCCAAAAAGAAGGATCTGCATATTACTGACTTCACGGCCGTCGAACCGGCGGCGAATGTCGTCCGCGTGAGCACGTTCGTGAGCATCCTGATATTCAGCAGATCCAACTTCAAGCCCTTCAAGTTCTGCGTGATCGTGCTCATGAAATGCAACGTCATAACCGTGAACATGATTTCGGTGCCCCAGTTCCAGGCGGGCACTGAACTCATGCGGCTCAGGTATGATGTCTTCTGAAATCAGCGAACCATTCTGTTGGCTAAAGCTGAATGTCTGGCTGGAACCATTCTCACGTCGGGTCGTCACAACCACGTCGTTTTCACTCCATTGATGGCCCGTCAGAGTGGTAATGACCCATCGGGCGGGGCCTTCAGCCTCGTCGATGGCGATTCTGACCTTGCCGTGTCCGGTATCAATGACATGGCTCTCATCGTGCTCATGATGATGACCTTCCCTCTGGTCTTTTTGCCACTCACGCGCCTCAGACCAGGTTCGCCAGAACATCCAGGCTGCAGTAAGCAGAATAATGATGCCAGAGATGAGCTGAAGCCAAGGTTCAGCCGCCTCAGCGGTAAACTGGCGGCTGATATACATGCCCCCCATTGCGATTAGCCAGACCACGGCAGTATGTGAAAGCGTTGCCGCCAAGCCCAGCATCACAGCCTGTTTCACGGTCCCCCTGATGGCAACAATAAAGGCCGCCATCATTGTTTTTGAATGGCCGGGTTCAAGGCCATGGAGTGCGCCCAGCAGTATTGCGCTGGGGATAAACAACAAAGCACTGGAAGTGCCCTGACTCAGCAAAGCGGAAAAATCGTTCATGTCGTGATCCGGTCGTGATAAGTTGCAGACGGCCAAAAGGGGCCGTGAAATTGAATAAATATACTATACCCCAGTATACAACCTGATCAACAAGAGATCGGTAATGGGACATACGTTAAATAACCAGAAGAGCCTGCTTATCCGCGTGTGAAGAATCAAGGGTCAGGCAGCGTCTCTTGAAACAGTGCTGTAGGCAGGCCAGGAATATCTGAAGATCCTTCAGCAGGTCGCAGCGGTAAGCGGAGCGGTTAATGGGCTGATGAGAGAGTTACTGGAAGGACATATCAGGGAGCACTTAATGGAGAAAAAAGCGTCTGAGCAGGAAAGGAAAGAAGGTTTTGATGAGATAGTGGCGGCAATACGTTCCTACATGAAGTAAATTTCCCCGCACCTGGCAGAGCAAGGCCACCCCTTGTTTATGCTATCGAACATTAAGCTCTGTGGCTCGCAATGCGGCCTCTGTCGGTTCGGCAGTTTAGTCATTTAGCGCATTAGGGCTGAAGGCCTGGTCCATCGAAAACCAAAAGAGACTTGAAGGGCTCGATGCTGATTTCTGCTCTTCGTTGACAGCTACTGTGTTGGAAGTCTCCTTAGCCAGAAGCGGACATGATCAGTATTAAGAGTCTGGTTACTCCAAGTCTGACTCGTAACCGTCTAAAAATAAGGACTCTTCATTCTTAGTTTCCTCGAAATTATCGAGATAAACGAGGGTGCTTCGCCATATTCGTTATTCCGGGTTCATTTTTCTGTTCCATCCAAAAGTGTCGGCGCAAGGTGCTAACCATTGACGGATTTTGGAATTGGACGATAGCGCCTCGGGTTCGAGCAAACGTGCTCCGAAATTGGCATGCCGCAGAAAGCGCATATCCAGGCAGTGCTCAAGTTGCCCAGCCAGTTGGGGAAAATCCATCAGGCTGTATAGTCGGGGCCATTTGATCAATTTTCGGTAGCGCAATTGCGCCGACTCGATGCGCAAGTCATCATTCGGGCGCCACTGAATGTTGAATAGCTTGTCATGACGCGACAGGTCAACTAACCAGTTTCCGTTAGATGGGATGCGCAAATCCAGTTTCAGGCTTTCAGGCCGCAACTTGTTGCGCTTGTGAAACCAGTGCTCAGGCAGTTCGTTGGTTAGGTCGACGGAACACACGCTATATGACACCTCGGGGATACCAAAGCTGGCAAACCATTCGGCGACTTCGGGGTGGGTAGAATGGTCGAACATTTTTTGCATGATCCTTAAAAAGCGTCATATAGTTCAACAGATTATCGCCCATAGCAGCCCAATAGAATCATTTTGGGCTTCTTCGTGCCAAAAGCGGACATCTTAACTAATCTGACCTTTTGTTTTTATGGCGTACTTCCGTAATAAAAATAAGCGGCAAGCGGAAAATCTATGCCATTTAGATTAATAATTCCTGCCCCAAAGTTTTGTTCTCTACTGGCGAATTTCTGCCACGGTCATAGTGAACACCAGCAAAGTCTCCCCCACATTTTTGTAATGGTGAGGCATATCCGTTTTGGCCACTGCTGAGCTGCCTGCGGTGACCTGTAATTCGGTGGTGTCTGTTGCAAGGCCTAACGTGCCTCGCTCAACATGAAGCAGTTCAAATGTCCCTGTCGGATGACCGGCTGACTCAAAAACTTCCCCCGGCTGCATTTCCCATCGCCAGAGTTCAATCATATCGGGGCCGCTGGTTCCTGCCAGAAGCCTTGCAGATCCTCCCTTCTCACCCTTCCACAACACGGGAATGTTCTGACTCTCAATCAACCAGGAGTCTGGCGCATGGGTTACATTAACGATATCGGCTACAGATACACCCAGTGCAGCAGCGATTTTACAAAGAATAGCAATGCTTGGATTAGCCTTTCCTTTCTCTACTTCAACAAGCATCCCCTTACTCACACCGGCTCGTCTGGAAAGCTCATCGAGTGAGATTTTCAGGTTTTTTCGATGATTTTTGATGCTGGCAGAGACAGCTTCATTTACGCACTCAACATCTGAACCCGCATCGGTCGATATATTGACTTTATTGGTCATTGGTCACTATCATGAAATAAATTGGTCACTAATGAGATTATGAGATGTTTTCAGTTATCCCGTCAATTGACGATTCAATCGCCCAGATTGGTCCTGGATTCAGAGCCATAAGTATTGTGGCTGAAGCAGCGCCGCTGACACATCCGGAGGTTGCAGAAGAATTTCTTGAGCGTGCCTGTAAGTCTGTCGTTGCCGGAGAGATGCCATGGGCCGATGCGCATCTTGATGCATGGTCAGAAGCGTTTAAGAAGTTTGGGGCAAAACCGAAGCGAACTCCCTGCTCAGCAGAAGCCCTTCGCAAACGCGTTATTCGTGACGGATTTATGGCTGGGATTGATCCTGTCGTGGATCTTTATAACGCAATAAGCATTCACTATGCGATACCCGTAGGCGGGGAGAACTTTGGGGCTTATGTCGGGCAACCCAGGCTCACGATTGCTGAGGGCACCGAAACATTCGATACGATCAAAGATGGGATAGCTGCGGAGGAATGCCCTGAACCTGGTGAAGTCGTCTGGCGCGATGAAGCAGGCGTCACCTGCCGACGCTGGAACTGGCGTCAGGGAGTGAGAACCCGTTTGAGTGCTGAGGCTACCCAGATGTGGTTTATTCTGGAAAGCTTACCCGCAATGCCACTGGAAATGTTGCATGAAGCAGGTGATGAACTGATTCGCGGTTTGCAACTCATGATGCCAGGTACATCCATTAAGAAAGAGCTGATTGGTTTCGACATCGAGTAAATCGCGTCTGCTTTGGAACCCCAGATTCAGTTAATAGCCGGGCATCATAAAGCGTCATTCAGCCCGGCGTATTTTATAACAGGATGCCTTTACCTTTTACGGCTATCTAACACACACAACCCGCGGTAACAGGCAATGAGGAGTGTACAGCAGGGAGCAGACGACTAACCTTCTCGGCACTTCATGTCGTTTAGATCAGATAAAAGGTCGGGAAATTAGTTCTATTCCCAGCACAATAAGGAACAGGAGAAAACACTGCCTGAAGTGTCTGGCACTGATGCGCGCGCGCACCTTTTGCCCCAGCCACATCCCGGCGAGAGCAGGGAAAATTGACATAAACGACAGTGAAAACTGCTCTATCCGCAGTGCGTCATGAAGATAAAGCCCTGCGGCGAGAGCAACGGTAGAAACGGTGAATGACAGCCCAAGGGCCTGGACGAGCTCATCTTTAGTGAAGCGAAGCGACTGAAGAAAGGGAACTGCTGGCATAACAAATACGCCCGTCGCACCGATTATCACGCCGGTAATGCCGCCAATTACGGGTGAAAGCCATTTTTCGCTGGCCTGAGAGACCGTAAGCGACGGCGAAACCAACGCAAAGGCAGCATAAACAATTAAAGCCACACCCAAGCCGAACGCAGACCAGGCTGGATTTATACTGATGAGAAGTGAAGAAGCTGCCACCGTACCAACAACAATTAGCAGCATCATCAGCCAGAGGCGGCTGATGATCAGCTTCACAGAAGGGCCAGTAAAAAGCTGCCATACGTTCGTCACGAAGGAGGGAATAACCAGCAGTGCCGCCGCGAATGGAAGAGGCATAAACATGCCAAGTAGCCCCATTGCCACTGTTGGAAGCCCCATTCCGGTGACACCCTTCACAAAACCGGCAAGGATAAATATAAGTAAAAGATAGAGATACAGTTGATCGCTCACCAATTTGTCCTGACAAAGGATTTTCCGCGATTCAAACATCTCAGAGGTGAATGGACAATCTGGTTTGTGCGCGTCATGCTTCGGATAATCCGAAGGCTTAGAGGAATATCTTTATGAGGCTGGATCTTTCTGATTATAAGCTTGTCGTCTGTATTGCTGATGCGGGAAGCATTACCCATGGTGCCCGGCATGCGAACCTGGCTGTCGGTTCTGCCAGTGAGAGGCTGAAAAGAATGGAGGAAGATACCGGGGTAAGGTTGTTCTTTCGTCATCCGAGAGGTGTCAGCCTTACTGAAGCTGGAGAAATCCTCGTGCGTCACGCCCGGGAAATACTTGCCCGGCAGGAGGAGTTGAAAGCTGAGTTCGGCGCTTACGTCAAAGGTGTGAGAGGAAAGGTCCGGCTATACGCCAATACCTCGGCGATGGCGGAGTTTCTTCCCGGCAGGCTTGCAAAGTGGCTGGTAGAACACCCAGATGTTGTCATTGAGCTGGAAGAGCGAACCAGTGAGGATATCATTTACAGCATAAGAAATGATATCGCTGAAGCAGGGCTCGTCTCAGATGCGATTGACCCCGGCGAACTTACGACGGAGCCCATAGCAGATGACAGGCTTGCCCTTATTGTTCCCCTCACTCATCCGCTTGGGCACAGGAAAAAAGTTTTTCTGTCGGACGCAGTCAGTGAACCTTTTATTGGTCTTTATCCCGGTAATGCACTGCAGGATCACATCAGTGGGCATGCCAGGGATCTCGGCCATCCACTGACTTATCGGGTAAGAATGAGCAGTTTTGAAGGAATTTGCGAAATGGTCAGTAGCGGCATTGGGTTGGGTATTATTCCGGTGTCTGTCGCTGAACGCTTCAGTAAAAAAATGCCCTACCTGATATTGCCGCTACACGACAAATGGGCCCGCCGGAGAATCTGCATCTGCTATAAGGCCCTGCAATCACTGAGCCCGGCCATGGCAGGATTAATTGAATTTCTCAGAGCACCGGATAAATAAAACTCGCTGTCTATCCAGGCTCTGACTTCAGGGGTAATTCAGTTAAATAAGACTTAATAGTTTTTCGCGCTTTTTAAGAATGACTCTACCGCGCTGTTGAACCGTTCGGGCTGATCAAGCATGACAAAGTGAAAACTGTCATCAATGCGTGTGAAATGGATATCTGGCGCAGAGGCATAGGCTTGACGGTACATGGCCTCCACCCCGGATGCTGGCACCCCAAATAAACTGTCATATGCGTACACGACCTCAATCGGCGCTTTAATTTGGCCAAGCTCGGGTCGCAGATCGGTAATCATCAGTTCATATACTGCATCCGCAATGGTTTTGCGGTCAGAACTGATCCCCGCGGCCACCAGGGCTGGCCTGACAGCCTCGGTTTTCGCTAAACGGGTGATGGATGTTTTCTGGAACGCTGCGAATTGCTCCGGCGACTGCGCCAGTAGCCAGTCCCGTGAAGCACTGGCCCGCTGAGAGGCCGTTTTGCTGGTTGCCGCAGGGTCAATCATCAAAGTATAGAATGGCAAAGCATCGACGATCATCAAGCGCCCAACCTCGTCAGGGTGGCGGGCCCCCAGCATCAATGCCACCTCACCACCAAGAGAATGGCCAATGATCACCGGTGCTTTCATGTGCTGGGTGTGGATGTATTCAGCGATGGCGTCAGCTGTCGGTGCGATGATTTTGCCGTCTGGGTTGGAAATAGCCGGTGTACGCGCAAAGCCCGCAAGCTCTATAAGATGAACGCGATGGCTCGACTGTAAACGTGATGCTAGATCTGACCAGACTTCGCGAGACGATGCCAGCCCCGGGATCAATATGACATCCGTTCCCGAGCCTTCTGTCTGAACAGAAATACGCTGTAAGTTTGGATGTTCCGAAGGCATGGACTCAGGCTGGGCTGCGAACACCGTTGCCAGGGCTGACAACATCAAAAGAGCCCCTCCGATCATCGCACCGATATTTTTGCTATTCATCCATTCTCCCTAATTGAGTCAGGCGGCTTAAAATAGCGATAGCCGTGCTCGCCTGATTACTTGACTAACTCATTGCTGAAACAGCTGCACTGATCAACATCTCAGCGCAGGTCCTACAGCTTTTCCACCAGCGTTTTCAATTCGGTGATTAACTGCGCCTGCTCATTCCCGGTTTGACCTGTTATGGGCCAGGTCGACTGGCGAATAACCAATCGTGTCGGCAGCAGCTCACGGATTCTTATTTGCGGATCCGTCATCTGTTTTATGAGCAACTCTACAGCCCGTTTACCGAGTTTGTTAAAGTCCTGCGCCACGGTCGTAAGCGGCGGCTGAAAATAGAGACTGTCTGCCGTGTCATCATAACCGGTGACAGAGACCGCCCAACTCCCGCTGCGATTGAGCTGCGCTAGCGCGCTCAACACTCCGAGCGCCATCTGATCGTTCGCCACAACGATTGCACTGATCTTCGGATACTGATGCAACAGCTTAAAGGCATTGTGCCAGCCGCTGGCCGCACTCCAGTCGCCAAAAACCGTCACTGCGTTACTTACCCCATGCCTGTGCAAAGTCTCGCGCCAGCTGTTCAGGCGCATGCGTGCTGAAACAGAACTCTCAGGCCCGGCCAGCAACCCGAACTCCCGGTGCCCCATATCCCAGAGATGACGAATACAGGCACCACAACCATCAAGATGATCAAAGCGCACACAGCTGACATCCGTCTCCGGTGAAATGTCTAAAAACAAACAGCAAATATCCGAATTCTCACTCGCCAGCTTTTCCGCAATATTGGCTTCCAGAGGAAGATTGATAATTGCACCACGAATATTCTGTGCTCGAAACTCATTTAACCGCGCCTGAAGTGAAACGTAATCAGCAACCTCCGGCATCGCAATCGCGACCTCGAGTTGGTGTGCCCCCGCGTGATTTTTATCGCCGCGGCGATTTGCGAGGGTGCATGCAAGGTCAACGACGCGGTAATCAAGCCAATCAATGGCGCAGACTTACCCGCCAGCAACTGTGCCGAACGGTTAGGAACATAGTGCAACGCCTGCATCGCGAGAATAACTTTATCGCGGGTGCGCTCGGATACACTTCGGGTTTATTCAATACACGCGAAACCGTCTGCTGTGATACTCCGGCCTCGCGTGCCACATCTTCCAACGTTGCCATTCGGCTCTGCATTAACGTCCCCTTAAGTCTCAAAACACGATGTCATTCGCTAACATTTTATGTTTAAAAAACGACAAAATGTCATCATTTTCGTGGTGTTTCGTGATCGCTAATGAGTTTCAGTTTCGCCAACATTGCCGCCCCAGGGAAAATATCTGATAAATCACCCATCGATGTCTAGCGAACGACATTTCATTCATTCAATGGGTATATCTATGCATTGTCGCGATTCCCACACCTCCCGGGGCCTCTTGTTTCATGATGTGCTTGCCCGAGAGGACTGGCAAAACCAGAGCATTACGCACCTTAACCGTTTAACGGCTCACCCAACATTTGCCAGCTGGCGTGACCTTGACGCGGCAAAAGAAAATCAGCCCTCTGCTCAGCGCCGTCAGCTTGACGGTCTGTGGCAGTTTTCATATGCCCGCAGCCCATTTGAGGTGGATGCCGGCTGGCTGGAAAGCGATTTGGCGGACAGCCGAAGCACCCCCGTCCCTTCGAACTGGCAAATGGAGGGGTATGATGCGCCCATCTATACCAACGTGCGTTACCCTATAGAAACCACACCGCCGCGCGTACCCGAAGATAACCCTACCGGCTGCTACTCGCTGACATTCAGCGTGGATGAAAACTGGCTGGACAGAGGCCAGACGCAGATTATTTTTGATGGGGTGAACTCAGCGTTTCATCTGTGGTGCAACGGCGAATGGGTGGGGTACTCACAGGACAGCCGCCTACCGGCTGCCTTCGATCTCAGCCCATTATTACTTCCGGGCGATAACCGCCTCTGTGTGATGGTGATGCGCTGGAGTGCAGGTACCTGGCTGGAAGATCAAGACATGTGGCGGATGAGTGGGATCTTCCGTTCCGTCTGGTTGCTGAGTAAACCGGTGCTGCACCTGAGCGATGTTCAGCTCACTCCGCAGCTGGATGCGCTATACCGCGACGCCACGCTGGAGGTCAGCGTCACCGTTTCAGCCCCGCCACTGCTGCTTGAAAAGCTGAAGGTCAGCGTTGAACTGTGGTCTGGCGCCCAACAGGTTGCCAGCCATCAACAACAGCCCGGATCGCCAATAATTGATGAACGTGGCAGCTATGCTGAACGCACTGTGATGTGTTTGCCGGTTGAACGCCCGGCCTTGTGGAGTGCGGAAACACCGAGTTGCTATCGGGCGGTCGTCTCTCTCTGGCGCGGCGATGAGTTGCTAGAAGCTGAAGCCTGGGATATTGGCTTTCGCCGGGTTGAAATCGACAACGGCCTGTTAAAGCTGAATGGCAAGCCACTGCTGATCCGTGGCGTGAACCGTCACGAGCATCACCACCAGCATGGCCAGGTTGTTACCGAAGAGGGCATGGTGCAGGACATTCTGCTAATGAAGCAGAATAACTTTAATGCCGTTCGCTGCTCCCATTACCCTAATTCACCACGATGGTATGAACTCTGTAACCGCTATGGCCTGTACGTGATCGATGAAGCTAACATCGAGACCCATGGCATGGTGCCTATGAACCGCCTCTCGGACGATCCGTCCTGGTTACCGGCCTGGAGCGCGCGCGTCACACGCATGGTGCAAAACAATCGTAATCACCCCTCGATTATCATTTGGTCATTGGGTAATGAATCCGGCGGTGGCGACAACCACGAGGCCATGTATCACTGGCTTAAACGTAACGATCCGTCTCGCCCGGTGCAATATGAAGGTGGCGGCGCGAACAGCACAACCACCGATATTCTCTGCCCAATGTACGCCCGCGTAGACAGCGATCTGCCCATTCCGGCTGTACCGAAATGGGGTATCAAAAAGTGGATCAGCATGCCCGGCGAGCAGCGCCCGTTAATCCTCTGCGAATACGCCCACGCCATGGGCAACAGTCTGGGTAATTTTGCTGATTACTGGCGGGCATTCCGTGATTATCCTCGCCTGCAGGGCGGATTTATCTGGGACTGGGCCGATCAGGCCATTACGAAAACCTTCGAGGATGGCAGCACGGGTTGGGCCTACGGCGGTGATTTTGGTGATAAACCCAACGATCGCCAGTTTTGTATGAACGGTCTGGTGTTTCCTGATCGCCGTCCACACCCGTCCTTAATTGAGGCCAAACACGCGCAACAATTCTTCCAGTTTGCCCTGCTATCGCAAAACCCATTACGCGTTAGCATCACAAGCGAATATTTGTTCCGCACAACTGATAATGAGGAACTGCACTGGCAGGTGCAGTCGGCAGGGGAGACCGTTGTCCGTGGCAGTGTGATGCTGAATATCGCTCCTGAAGGTCAGTGCGAGTTGACGTTGAGCGAAGCGCTGAAACTGCCCACCGGAGCAGAAGATGTCTGGTTGCAGCTGGAGATTTGCCAGCCGCAACCCACCGCCTGGTCAGATGCCAGCCATCGCGTTGCCTGGCAACAATTTGCCCTCGCCGCCCCGCTCCTTCTTCGCACTCCTTTGCCCGCAGGCGTTGCGCCTGAACTTGAGCAGAGTGACAGCGCCTGGACAATACGCCACGGCGCTCAGCAGTGGGTCATCGACCGCCAGAGCGGCCTGTTGTCGCACTGGAAGGTTGAGGGAACTGAACAACTGTTGACCCCGCTACGCGACCAATTCGTGCGTGCTCCGCTGGACAACGACATTGGCGTTAGTGAAGTGGAACGTATCGACCCTAACGCCTGGGTTGAACGCTGGAAGAGCGCAGGGCTCTACTCTCTCACCGCCAGCTGCGTGCAGTGTGACGCACAGCGCCTAGCCCATGAGGTGGTGATTGACAGTCGCTGGCACTACCTGAGCAACGATGAAGTGGTGATCGTCAGCCACTGGCGGATGACTTTTGATGCTGAAGGCAAACTGCATCTGGCAGTAGACGGTGAACGTGCGGGAACGCTACCCCCGCTGCCGCGCGTCGGGTTGAATTTCCAGGTTTGTGATCAGAACACGCCGGTTTCATGGCTGGGATTCGGTCCGCATGAAAACTACCCGGATCGACGCACCAGCGCCTGTTTCTCCCGGTGGGAACTGCCCTTGGAAGACATGACTACGCCGTACATTTTTCCCACGGAGAACGGCCTGCGTTGTGACAGCCAAGCGCTGGACTGGGGGCGCTGGCATGTGGCCGGTGATTTCCACTTCTCCGTCCAGCCTTACAGCACCAAGCAACTAATGGAGACCGACCACTGGCACTGGATGCAGCCGGAGAAGGGTGTCTGGATAACTCTTGATAGCCTGCATATGGGCGTCGGGGGTGATGACTCCTGGACACCCAGCGTACTTCCGCAATGGCTCCTGCTTGAAACACAATGGCAATATCAGTTAACGCTCCACTTCCAATAATAATCGGGGACGTTAAGTCCCCAAAAATAAAACCGATGCACAATATCATTCGAGTCGCATCAGGATGGCAGGCGAATGGAAAACCCGGGAACAGAGATTATTCTGTAGCTGGGTTGAAAGAGCGGAGCCATCAGCAAGGTGCCTTTGGTGATGATGCGTGTCACAGGATGGAAAATATAAAATGAAACTCTCTGAACTCGCACCAAGAGAACGGCATAACTTCATTTACTTTATGCTGTTCTTTTTCTTCTACTACTTCATTATGTCGGCCTACTTTCCCTTTTTCCCTGTCTGGTTGGCAGAAGTTAACCATTTGACCAAAACAGAAACTGGGATCGTCTTCTCTTCCATCTCGCTGTTCGCGATTATATTTCAGCCGGTGTTTGGACTGATTTCAGATAAACTTGGGTTACGCAAACACCTGCTGTGGACCATCACGGTCTTGCTGATCTTGTTTGCGCCCTTCTTTATTTTTGTGCTGTCACCGTTATTGCAGTTGAACATCTTTGCCGGTGCGCTGGCGGGCGGTATTTATCTTGGCGTCGTCTTCTCGAGCGGTTCCGGAGCGGTAGAAGCCTATATTGAACGCGTCAGCCGCGCGAATCGTTTTGAATACGGAAAGGTACGCGTTTCCGGCTGTATTGGCTGGGCGTTGTGCGCATCCATCACCGGTATATTGTTTGGCATCGACCCTAATATTACCTTCTGGATCGCCTCCGGGTTTGCACTAGTGCTGGGAGTGTTGCTTTTGATGTCACGCCCGGAAGGGAGTAACAGCGAGCTGGTCATCGACGCACTGGGAGCCAACCGTCAGGCTTTCTCAATGCGCACCGCTGCAGAACTATTACGCATGCCACGTTTCTGGGGGTTTATTGTTTACGTGGTGGGTGTGGCCAGCGTATATGACGTGTTCGATCAGCAGTTTGCCAACTTCTTTAAAGGCTTTTTCTCCAGTCCGCAGCGCGGAACCGAGGTGTTTGGCTTTGTCACCACTGGAGGGGAATTACTCAACGCGATGATTATGTTCTTTGCCCCCGCCATCGTTAACCGCATTGGCGCGAAAAACGCCCTGTTAACTGCCGGTATTATTATGTCAGTGCGTATTCTGGGTTCTTCTTTTGCCTCTTCATCGGTCGAAGTGGTTATCTTAAAGATGCTGCATATGTTTGAGCTCCCGTTCTTGCTGGTGGGTACCTTCAAATATATTTCGTCAGCCTTTAACCCTAAACTCTCGGCAACGCTTTTCCTGATTGGGTTTAACTTATCAAAACAGCTTTCCGGTGTGGTGCTATCTGCATGGGTCGGGCGAATGTATGACACTGTTGGCTTCCACCAGGCCTATCTCATTCTGGGCTGTATTACGCTGAGTTTTACCATCGTGTCCCTCTTTACCCTGAAAGGGAGTAAAACCCTACTGCCGACGACTGAATTAAACAGTGCAGCCTGATAATAACTGTCTGCACTAGATGAACTTTAAGGAGGCTGAAAGTATCAGCCTCCTTCTGATTCAGGGGGCGCTCACTGGATGCCGATGAAGCATGGATAGCGCGAGTAAACCCCTTTCCGGTTTTGCATATTCAGGCCAGTAAATGTTTTTATTGAACAGCAATCGCGAGTTTTACCCCTACGGCAATAAAAGCCAGAGCCATCGCCCAGCGAACACCCGTCATTACGCTTCGACTTCCCAGTAACTTCTCACTGACGCTTGATGCAAACATGCCATACAACGAAAAGACCAAAAATGTCATGGCGGCAAATACTGCAGAAAGCATCAACATAATTCGGGTGGCATGCGCATCCTGTGTTGAAACAAATTGTGGAAGGAAGGCAAGAAAAAACAGTGAAAGCTTCGGATTGAGTAGATTTGCCACCACTGCCTGCCTGACCAGACCGCTATAAGACATTGTGGATCCGTGGCTGCAGGCTAACAAAAGTTCTTTATCATGTATGGTTTGCCACGCCATATACAGCAGATATGCCACACCCAAATATTTAATCAGAGAGAAGATGAAGGGATAGGTGTGCAGTAATGTGGCAAGGCCAGTTATGGCAGCCAGCATATGCGGCAATATTCCAAGCGTACAACCTGCGGCGCTCACTATCGCGCTACGGGTGCCCTGTCTTAGACCGGCGGAAAGTGTAATTATCGTCCCTGCGCCGGGCGATATAATAATCAGTAAAGATGTGACCAGAAAATCACTGTCAGGAATCAAAATGTTAACCTCATCAGAAACTGGATATTGCCGTTCCAGTATCTTGTGCAGGGCTTTTAACTGTCTTGAATAAAATTGCAGCGTATTCAGGTGAAAGTTTTGGAAACCTGGCATGCATAGTGGCCCGGTGTATAGCCATAGCTGCGGACAAACAGGCGAGTCATGTGACTTTGATCCGCAAATCCGGCATTGAGGGCTGCGTTAGCCAACGCCATTCCACCCGCAATGAGCTGACGAACCAGCGATAACCTCCGTTGCAGAAGGTACGCATGCGGTGTCATCCCACTATGTTGCGCAAAAGCCCGCAGGAACTGGTACTGGCTAACCCCGGCTATTGTCGCCAGCTCAGAGAGTGTGACTGAACCCGCCGGTTCATCGTCAATTCTCTCCCTGGCTGACAGCACGCCAGCTAACGGTACCTTCACTGGAAGCGCTGGAATTTGGGCGAGGGCGGAGATCATAATCAGCATCGACTCATCGGCGGCAAGACCAGCTCCGTCCTTGTTACCTCTGATAACGGAAGAATAGAATCGGTTAAAATGCGCTGCTAGCCTGTCGTCTGTTAATACTGGAAAGCTAAATTCCCCACAGCAAAACTTCCCTTCACTGATGTCCGCGAAACAGCGGCTGATAAGCTCAGTATCAAAATACAGCATTCGCCATGAACGTGGGCCGTCAAGTGGTCTGCCGTCATGGACCTCGCCCGGATTGACAGTGATGATATCTACTGGAAATGACTCAACAATTCCGCGTCCACTTAATGACTTTTGTCCGCCTGTATCCATATAACCGATGCCGAACTGATCATGAGTATGGCGCCCAAAAGCAATATCACTGTCGGCGCTGACTGCTTCGATACCCACCGCGGCAATCGAGAAATATTTCACGGAATGTTGCCGCATTTTGTCAGTTCTTCCCCTGCCGCAGCTGGTCATGTTGTTTAAGCTCATAATCGATAAATGCCTCAATCATTGCCCTGTAAACTTTCTCAATAACCTCTTCAGGAAGCCCTAAATCTGCAGCCCTGGTACGCGCCTTGTTTACAACTTGTTGAACACGATCCGGAGCACGAACGGCTGCGTGACTGGTTTTGAACGCAGCAGCGGCTTTAACACACTCGGCACGTTGAGCAATGATTTTGACCAACTCGCTATCAATCTGATCGATACGGCTCCTGACATCTTCAATACTGGAGAAATGCATAACACTGAACCCATAAGCTAGTGCATGAGTACAAGAGCGTACACCATGTCTTGATGAATTTCAGCCATGAGTGCTGATATTGACAAAACCCTGCTGCCTTGACACACCCATAGCATTGTGGAAACAAGCTGAAGATGAGCCAGCTAAAACATTTAAATTGTGATGATTAAATTTAAATCGGTGATATGGAAAATCCAAGTAACATTAGGGGAAAACCGGGTCCGCTGCATGCCCTGGCAGGACCAGAGAGAATAGAGTTAAATATGCAAATTCCCAGACCAGTTGCACCTAAAACCCTTTAACTGTAAAACCGGGTAAAATTGAATTAAGAGAATCACGCAACAGAATTTAATTAATTTTTGGCCTTAATAAACACTCAGCGCAATTAGCATAATTCTTATTTGTAAATATTCCTTTGCGTAAATTAATTGTAAAAAATACAATATTCGGCCGAGAATTAACATTAAATATTGTAAGGAATACAATGAAGAAGTTGTTAATAGGCGGCCTCATTCTAATGTCTACGGCCTGTGCTGATTTTCAGCAAAGTGTTAATGAGAATATTAAAGCAGTGAATGCGGCACTGACACCGAAAAGCTCAGGTAGCGGGCAATCTACGGCATCGGCAACACAGAAAGGCACCATCACAAACGAACAGTGCAAAACCAGTGTGGGTCAGACAAAGTCCTACTTTGAACAGCTGCTAGACTTTAAGCTAAACGAGACTAACGCTTATAGCTATACCTCGTTCTCCGAGACCTATAACCTAAAAATATCAGACCGCAAGGATCGTTTAGGCAACAACTTTGCCATGTGTATGATTTCAATCGATCCGCGAAACGGAAAAGTCACTGACTTCTCCATGCCATTCTGACGTTATGCATAACCGAATATAGACACTGGGCCATTTGCTGGCCCGCTTTAATATCCACACTGTCCCCCTCATTTCCGCGGGCTCAGATGCGAAAAAAGCCGCCCGTAGGCGACTTTTTCCGGCACTTCCTTTTGCGACCATCCATTATTTATACAGTTCTGCGGTCATGTGCACTACGTTGCCATTACTGGCTTCGATGATTTTATACTGTTCGCCCTGTTGCTGAGCCTGAACAGCGATTTTTGCCTCAGCGCCGTCCAGTGTCAGAGAGGAGGCTGTTACAGTCTGCGCAAAGCTTGCAGCTGACATCAGTGAAAGAACAGCAACGGCGGCGATTGACATAGCTTTGATAGTTTTCATGGTCTTAATCCTTGGTTTATGTAGTTGAAAGCGTGTTTGCTTTCGATGGATTTATAATAACTATGGTTACTATTAGTAGATTAACAATAAATGCTGATATTGTGATCGTGCGAACTATCACGCTGATAGGTCATCCCAATGGAGAGTGGTTGATAGGACAAAATTGTCTCGGCGCTCATTCCAGGTTGGCATTTAACGCTACGTAGCGCCGATGCTTAGCTACCCGTATCTTGAATGTTTGCAGGCCCCTGCTGGAAGTAAATTAGAAGTAGGGATTCGTGAAGCTGAATAAGATCTATAATTAAATCTCTTCAGCTACAGAGGGTTACTGATGCCTTACTCAGCCACATCTCAGGCAATACTTCGTGCGATGAACGATGGAAGGAAATTTCTGTTAAGGGGTGACAGAAGCCATGGTTGCCAGATCAGATATAACCCTGCAACGAAACAAAGAGAAGACAGAACCGCCCTGAGCTTAATCCCATTAGAGCGCGCGGGGCTGATTGAGTTCGAATCTGAACCCCTCAACCCAAACCGTTACTACAGCGTAAAAATCACCAAAAAGGGGCTGGAACACCTGGCTGAAAATGATGCCACGGCTCAGAAATGAGCAAGTCCTACACCTGCATATCATTGCTAAAGAGATCCTGTTTCAGGTTAGCTTCCCTGAATTCCGCTGAGCGTGCACAGCGGGTAAGCCCACTCTTACAATTAATGCATTTTCTCCCAGCGTGATTAAATAATTCTCACGGAGTAACGCGTTTTCATCGTGGCTCCTTTTGTGATGACCTTCATAAGATTAGCTGGGCAGCGAGTTTCTCTATGTTGCCAGCGACCTGCTTTATCTATGCCCGCTCGGCTTCCTCTAATTTATCCGCTGAAAACTGATAAACAGAGGCAGGCCAAGATGGAAAAGTTATTGTACGGTGTCGCTTACTACCGGGAATACATGCCTGAAGAAAGGCTGGATGAGGATATTCGCCTGATGAAGGCGGCTGGCATCAATGTGGTTCGCATTGCCGAAAGCACGTGGAGCAGTTATGAACGCCAGGATGGAGACTTTAACTTTTCCAGCGTACTGACTGTTCTGGACCGTATGCATGCTAACCAGATCGCCGTCATCATCGGCACGCCAACCTATGCTATTCCTGCATGGCTCGCGAAAAAGCATCCTTCCGTCATGGCCACCACTCCACAAGGAGTGAACAAATACGGCCACCGCCAGAAAATGGATATCACCAGCCCGATTTACCTGCGCTACGCAGAACGCGTCATTCGTGAGCTATTGACGGCTACCGCCGGCCACCCGGCCGTAATTGGGTATCAGGTCGATAACGAGACCAAGTATTACGAGACCTGCGGGGAAGCCGTTCAGCGTGGGTTTGTCGAGCATCTGAAAAAACAGTTTGATGGCGTTCTTGAGAAGCTGAACGCTGAATACGGGCTTGACTACTGGAGCAACCGGATAGATGCCTGGGAAGATTTTCCGCCGCTGGAAAGTACCATTAATGCCAGCCTGGGCGCCGCTTTCCAGCGCTATCAGCGCGGGCTGGTCAACGATTTTCTTGCCTGGCAGGCAAAGCTGGTCAGTGAATATCGCCTGCCGGGTCAGTTTATTACCCACAACTTCGATTTTGAATGGCGAACCTGGTCCTTTGGCGTTCGCGGCGAAGTTAACCACTTCACAGCATCTGAGGCGCTGGACGTTACGGGCGTAGATATTTATCACCCGGGCCAACATGAGTTAACCGGTGTGGAAATTGCCTTTTGCGGGGATATTGCGCGCACGACGAAAGACTCAAACTACCTGGTTCTGGAAACACAGGCGCAGGCGTTTAAGAACTGGACCCCCTATCCAGGTCAGCTCCGCCTTCAGGCATTCAGCCACATTGCCTCCGGCGCCGCGATGGTGAGCTACTGGCACTGGCACTCTATTCACAACTCATATGAAACGTACTGGAAGGGACTGCTCAGCCACGATCTGGAACCTAACCCTGTTTATGATGAGGCAAAGGACATCGGCCAGACGTTTGCGCGACTTTCTCCCCAACTGACGGGACTGAAAAAACGCAATCGTGTCGCACTGCTCGTCAGTCAGGACTCACTGACTGCCGTAGACTGGCATCCTTACAAGGGTCACCAATTTGGCCGCCACAAGGAACATCAATATAACGACACGGTTCGTGCCTATTATGATGCCCTTTACCGCCTCAACATTGAGGTGGACATCCTGACCGTTGATGATCCCCGTTTGTCTCGCTACCAACTGCTGGTCGCCCCCTTGCTTTATGCTGTTTCTGACTCATCCCTGCAGCGGTTGAATCAATATACCGAACAGGGTGGACATATCCTTTATGCTTTCAGGTCAGGCTTTGCTAATGAGCATCTAAAAGCCAGACATGCCCGACAACCAGCTGTCATCAGGGAAGCGGTCGGCGCAAGCTATCAGCTGTTCGTTGAACCCCACGACGTGACGCTGCAATCCGACCAGTTGAACATTCCAACCGGGCATGACGAGGTGTGTGACTGGATGGAGCTGCTGGAAGCCGATGCTGGCGCTGAGGTCTGGGCCAACTACCGCCACCCCTACTGGAGAAAATATGCAGCCATTGTTCACAACCGCTACGGAGCCGGTACCACAACGTACGTGGGCTGCAGTATCAGTTCTGAGGCCGTAGAAGCGGTACTGCTCCAGCTGATACACGAAACGGACCTGAACGTTTCAACCGTAACGCAGGGTTTTCCGGTAACGGTGAAACGTGCGGTGAACCGTTCCGGCAAAACCGTTCTTTTCTTCCTGAACTATTCCAGCCAGCCTCAGACCGTGACTCTCCCGTTTACGGCTGGCGAGGAATTACTGAGCAGGCAGCGTTACCAGCAGGGACAAAAGCTAGATCTGGCGGACTGGGGCGTTGCCATATTTGAAGTGGAGAAAGAATGATGATCCAGAATTCACCGAGTCAGGATCTACAACGCGTTGGCACCCGGGAACGTCTGGCCTTTGGCGTGGGCGATTACGGTACCAACTTAACCTATACGTTGATGGTGACTTTTCTGGCGTTTTATTACACCGACGTCGTAGGCATCTCTGCTTTGCTGGTTGGATCGCTGATGTTCTTTGCCCGCGTGCTGGATGGCATCATCTGTATTTATGTGGGCATACGCATTGATAAAACACGCTCTCGCTTAGGTAAAGCACGGCCTTGGGTTCTGTGGACCGCCGTTCCATTTGGCCTCTCGGCATTTTTAATGTCGACCGTCCCGGATGTCAGCTACACACTGAAAGTCGTGTACGTCTGCATTACCTATCTGCTGACCAATATCATGTTTACCGCGAATAACATTGCCTACGGTTCGCTTCTGGCATTAATCACGCGTGATAATTATCAGCGCGGGATGCTGAGCGTCTTCCGCAAAGGCTTTTCAACCTGTGGCTCACTGACCGTTGGCGTGTTAACCCTGCCGCTGGTGGCATTTTTCGGCAACAGCAGCACGTCGTGGATCATTGTCTTCGCTATTTTTGGCGTGTTTACTGCCGTATTCCTGCTTCTCACCGCGCTGGGAACCCGGGAGCGCGTAGAGCCGGTAAGCAGCGACAACAGCCAGAGAATTAACGCCAGGCAGGTTGCGCGTTCTGTTATGGCCAACCGCTACTGGCTCATCATTTTCTTCTATTTGATGATCACATTCACCAGCCTCACTGCGCTGTCGGCAGTTGGCGTGTATTACTCAAAATATGTGCTTTCTGACGTCACTCTGATCGCCTACATCAGCATGGCGCAGTATATACCGGGACTGCTTACGTTGATGATCATCCCTACCCTGCTTAAAAAGCTGGGTAAACGGCGGCTTGCCATGCTCGGTTTGAGCGTCTGTTGTATTGCTTACCTGCTCCCATTGTTTAACAAGCAGGATGCGCTGTTTGTCATAATGGCCACGGCAGTGCGCAGTGTGGGGTTCTGTGGCATTGGCGCCACCATGTTTGCTCTTTTGGCGGACACTATCGACTACGGTGAATGGCGGACCGGGTTGCGTATTGAGGGTATTCTCTTCAGTGCAGGCACGCTGGGGCAGACACTGGGCATGGGTCTGGGTACGGCAAGCGTAGGCTGGATCCTGGGTGCGGCCGGATTTGTAAGTGGTGGAAGCACACCTCAGTCAGAAACCGTCATAACGACTATCGAATTTCTGTTTATCTTTTTCCCGCTGATCCTGGCGGCGCTGAATCTGGCACTGCTCTGGTTTTACAAACTGGATAATTTCTACCATCAAGTGGCTCAAGACCTCTCTGCCGGACGTTATCAGCAAGGGGAAGAGTCAGAATTTGCTGCCACCGACAACAGTTTGCTAAGCCCTAAGTGATCTCCTCGACAAAAGTCGCTAATGCTCCCTTCAGCAATGAAGGGAGTACCCTATAGTAACTCCACTTTTGAAACAGGGATGGGTGCCATGGAAGAACTGAACGAAGCAGATATGTTGAGCTTTTCTCCGCTGATGAGAAGCTTTACCTTCAACGCATTCATGGTCTCCGGGTTCACCCCCATAAGCCCCGGCAGCAAGCTCGACTTTTTTATCCATCGGCCCAATGGAATGAAAGGCTACATGATGAACCTGACACTGAAAGGCAAAGGAATCATTCATCATGCCAACGGAGAATTTCATTGTCAGGAGGATGAGATGCTACTTTTCCCTCCGGGGGTGATCCATCATTATGGCAGGGCAAAGGAGAGCATCGCCTGGGATCACCTCTGGATCTATTTCATTCCCCGCCCGTACTGGAGCGACTGGCTGCGCTGGGACCATAAACAGGGCGATATTGGCCGCATGAGACTTCCTGATCATGCGCACAGCCAGCAAATGATTCAGCTCTTCAAAGAGGTTATATCGAGTAATGCAGTAGGGGCCTCCCTGCCGGAGGCCATGGCAATGAATGCCCTTGAACGCATCATTCTCAAAGCCTTCCAGCTCCAGCCGGCCAGCAACCGTCACAACAGAGATCCCCGTATTCAGACCGTCTGTGATTACATCATTGAACACCTGCCCGAAGATACCCGTATTGAAGAGCTCGCGAGCATGACGTTCCTCTCGACCTCACGTTTGACGCATATATTCAGAAAAGAGATGGGCACTACCATTTATGGCTGGCGGGAACAGCTGCGTGTCTCACGCGCCTGTGATTTGCTTCGGTATACCCAACTGAATGTCACACAAGTTGCACGTGCGGTTGGCTATGAAGATCCACTGTATTTTTCACGCGTATTCAGCCAGCACAACCAGTTGAGCCCACGGGATTACCGAAAGAAATTTGAGCAAGCACCTTTATTTTGACTACTTTAAGTGTGGCAAGTAGCCTCTCTCCCTTTTCATCAGGATATGCCTGTAATGTTTGCGCATCGAAAAAATCAGAAACTGATTTAAAACCAGTATGGAAGGGAGAATGGTCACCAAAGCGCGCATTGCATCCCAGCCTTTCACTGTGTGTAGGGAATTAGCTATTGTCGAAAATAGGCTAACTCATTGAATGAACTTCCACTGCGTCGATTTGCAGTGCCAACAGCTCACCAGCCAAACGCGCCGATTCTTCAAGCCGCTCCGGGGTGAGGCCCTGTCGTGAACGGGCCGAAAGGCCAGACATCATGGTTCCCATAAAGTCGGTCAGCCGATCCGCTTCTTCAGGATAGTGCTCAGCAATGTAGGAATGGATCATCTTTTCAGCCACAGCGTGGAGACTAGAGGCTAGCGCGCGCGCATTATCATCATCACAATGGACACCCTCCAGCACCAGGCAACCGGTCGCATCATGGTCGGCAGCATAGCGTCTGGCAACCTCTGCAAGAACGTTGGAAAGACATTCATCGACTGGGCGGTCATTACGCAACAATGCCTGAACCGCAATGGCACCATTGGATGCATAACGTTCCAGTACAAGCTTGTACAACCCAAACTTACTGCCGAAAGCTGCATAAAAGCTCGGCGGATTAATGCCAAATGCTTTTGTCAGATCGCCTACGCTCACCGCATCGAAACCTTTTGAGTGAAACAAATCTTGTGCGATCTCAACCGCCTTGTCGGGGTCAAACTGACGTGGCCGACCCGGAGTACGACTTATTTTTGTAGTCATCACTACACTATCCTTTGACAACTTCTTAGGCCTGATAATATTGTAATGGCCACTACAATACAATTGAGGACTTCCTGATGGCGGTATTTTCAAACAAATCGGTTCTGGTTTTGGGCGGTAGTCGGGGTATCGGGGCAGCAATAGTGAGGCGCTTTGCCGCCGAGGACGCTTCCGTCGTTTTCAGCTATGCAGGTTCGCGTGAGTCTGCCGAGCAGCTGGCGAATGAAACTGGGACCAAGTCCGTTATGGCCGACAGCGCCGATCGCGAAGCCGTGATTGATCTGGTGCGTAATGCCGGCCCACTGGATGTGCTGGTGGTCAACGCGGGCGTCGCATTATTCGGTGATGCGCGCGAGCTGGAGAGCGATGCCATCGACCGTCTGTTCAGCATCAATATCAACGCACCCTATCATGCAGCCGTTGAGGCAGCCCGCCTGATGCCGGAGGGGGCCCGCATCATAATCATCGGCTCCGTCAACGGTGACCGAATGCCGATGGCTGGGGGTGCTGCCTATGCCGTCAGTAAATCAGCCCTGCAAGGATTAGCCCGTGGTCTTGCCCGAGATTTCGGACCGCAAGGGATCACGGTGAATGTCGTCCAACCGGGCCCCGTAGATACCGATATGAATCCGGCGGAAGGCCCCATGAAAGAGCTCATGCATAGCTTTATGGCGATTAAACGACACGGAAGACCTGAAGAGGTGGCCGGAATGGTTGCATGGCTCGCCGGGCCGGAAGCTTCTTTTGTCACTGGCGCGATGCACACAATTGATGGCGGATTTGGCGCATAAGTTACTAGGGAATTTGAATCCGCAAGCGGTTAACTATCATGTAACGCTTGCGGGTTTAGAGAGGAGATAATGAGGCCCAATTCATCGAGTCGAAAGTGACGGATATCAGTCCGCTTCAACTGCAGGATGTGCAATTCTCGAATTGAATATCCTTCGTTGCCAAATCATAAATCAGCAGAACTCTACATTGCCTTCACTGCAATTATCGCTAATTCCATGTTCGCTATACATGAGACCAAAAGTCTTCCCTGCCCCTTATCCGATAACTTATCCGTGCAAGGTGACTTGCAAGCCAAAAATTTGTGCTGGACTTCTAATCCACTGAGGTCCGAATGTGCTGACGATCAAAAAATTGAAACACCGTCCTTTCGCACTCAAATGGTGCAAAAAAGCAACGCAGCTTGTTTCCTTCCCGTTACACCGTGATTACACGCGCACTAAATCAATGCAACCTCATGTCCACCACTGAACAGTAAGTTTTTCTTTCGTTAGTGGTAAAAATATACAACTTTTTTTCCAGTTACCCCACGCAATAGTCAAAACATCCCCAGTTTTGACTGGCTAAAAACGCGGCACTTTGGACTAAAAGCACCGCAATCTGTACTCCGTGAGGTAACGATGAAAATTGCATTTATTGGTGTAGGTCGTATGGGTTCTCGCATGGCGTCTCGCCTGCTGGAAGCGGGCCATGAGTTGAACGTTTATGACCCTTATGCCCCGGCAATGGATGGACTGAAGCAGCAGGGTGCGGCAGCTGCCGGTAGCCCAGCTGAGGCAGCTGAAGGCGCAGAAATTATCATGCTGAGTCTGCCGTCACCTGCAACCTTCACCGACGCCGTGGTTGGCGAAACCGGTGTGCTGACCAAAGTCTCTCCGGGCGCCATCGTGATTGATTTCAGCACCGTTGACCCGGCGACCACCAAAGATATCGCCGCGCAGTGCGCCCGTAAAAAACGTCTACTTCCTCGACTCACCGGTCAGCGGCGGAGTGGCAGGTGCCGCATCGGGTAACCTGGTGCTGATGATAGGGGGCAGCGAAGAGGTGATTGAGCGCGCTCGTCCGGTTCTGTCCGTGCTGTCCTCACGCATTGTTCACTGCGGTGACACCGGTGCGGGCCAGCTGACCAAGCTGAGCCATAACCTGTTAACGGCTATCAACACCGTGGCGTTGGGTGAAGTGTTGTCCGCCAGTGTGAAAGCCGGTGCGGATTTAAACGTGCTGTGCGAAGTCTTCTCTGCCGGTCTGGCGGGCAGCAAAATGCTCGATTACCTGCCAAAAACATTGTTCACCGCAGAACGCCCAGCCAACTTTGCTATCGACCTGATGCACAAAGACATCTCCCTCTGCCTGAAAGAGTTCTCAAATTACTCCATGCCGCTGGGTCAGTTGGTCATGCAGACCTATAACGCCGCACGCCAGAAAGGTCTGGGTGGCAAGGATTCCACCAGCGTTAATGAGTTGTACGAAGAACTGGTCAACCTGCGCCTGGCACAGAACTGAGGGAAAGAAAATGAGCAACGTAAACCACAAACTTAACCTACCGGCAGCCGGCCATACCGGCCTGTTCTTTGACGGTAAATGGCAGACACCGGTTGAAGGCCAGACGCTTTCTGTCATCAACCCGTGCTTCCGCAGCGAGATCGTCAAGATCGGCGCCAGTCAGTCCGTAGACGTTGACCGCGCAATCGCTTCCGCAAAAGCCGCCTTCCCTTCCTGGCGTCGTCTGGCAGCGCGTGCACGTGGTGCCATGCTAATCGAACTGGGCAACCGTATTACGGCGAACTGTGAAGAGATCGCCCGGGTGCTGGCAGCAGAAACCGGCAACGCATTGCGTACACAGAGCCGTCCGGAAACACAGAGCGCGGCGGAAGTGCTGCGCTACTACGGTGGTGTAATTGCCGAGCAGAAAGGGGAAACCCTGCCGCTGGGACCGGGTCTGTTCAGTTACACCACCCGCGAACCGCTGGGCGTGGTCGGTGCCATCATTCCGTGGAACTCACCGCTGGTGCTTGCTGCGGTCAAAATCGGTATGGCACTGGGTACGGGCAACACGCTGGTGCTCAAACCCGCAGAGGATGCCCCGCTGGCGGTGCTGAAAGTCGCAGAACTCGCAGCAGATATATTCCCGGCTGGCGTATTTAACATTGTTACCGGCACCGGACTGGATGCAGGTGCACCGCTGTCCACACATGATGACGTGGCAAAAGTTTCTTTCACCGGTTCGTTAGAAGTTGGCCAGCTTGTTGCACATGCAGTAGCAGACCGCATTGGCCGGGCTACGCTGGAACTGGGTGGCAAGAGTCCCTGCATCGTCTTCGCTGACGCGGCAGCACCGGCGCACCTTGATAACACGGTGAACGGCGTGATTGCAGCGATGCGCTTTGCCCGCCAGGGGCAGTCCTGCACCGCCGGTTCACGCTTGTACGTGCACAAAAGCGTCTGGAATGAGGTGATGCCACGCGTGGTCGCAAAACTGCGCGAAATGAAAATCGGCGATGCGCTGGATGAGCAGACCGACATTGGCGCCATCATCAACGCGGAGCGTTACAACGAAGTACGCGCGTTTATTAAAGAAGCGTTTGATCAGGGTGCGGAAGTGTTACTGGGTGAAGTTCCGCCGCCGGTGGAACAGGCCGCAGGTTTTATGCCGTCTCCGGTTGTGCTGGCCGGAATTGATAACAGCTGGCGCGTCTGCAAAGAGGAAATCTTTGGCCCGGTGCTGGTGGCCATTCCTTTTGAAACCGAAGAAGAAGTGATTCGCATGGCGAACGACACCGTCTACGGTCTGGCCGCCTACGTGTTCACCCAAGATGTCACCGCAGCGTTCCGCGTCACCGAACAGATCGATGCGGGCTGGCTGCAGGTTAACCGTGCAGGCGGCCAGATCCCAGGCATGTCTTACGGCGGCGCAAAACGCAGCGGCATTGGCGCGGAGTACTCCATTGAGAGCGCCTTGGAAAGTTACACCGCACGGAAGAGCGTAACCATTAACGTCTAACTAAAACTATTAAAGGGCACATCCTGCATGTGCCCGTCCCATCGGGGGTAAGACATGAGCCAGAATATTCAAGCCGACGCATTGCACACCAACACAGGTTCCGACGCCATTTCCCGGACTTCAGTAAAAGCAGCCTGGGGATCCTTCATCGGGACGACCATTGAATGGTACGACTACTTCATCTATGGCACGGCAGCCGCGCTGGTTTTTCCGCACGTATTCTTTACCAATCTGTCACCTGCGATGGCGACGCTGATGTCGATGATCTCCTTCTCGGTCGCGTTCGTCGTACGCCCGATCGGCGGGATGGTCATCGGTCATTTTGGCGATCGTATGGGTCGTAAGAAATTACTGGTTTTTACCCTGATGGTGATGGGCCTGTGTACCGCCGCGATTGGCTTTTTGCCGTCCTACGATCAGGGCGGCTATCTCGGGCCAATTCTGCTTATTGTCTTACGCATCATTCAGGGCTTCGCACTGGGCGGCGAATGGGGTGGCGCAGCGCTGATGTCCGTTGAGCATGCGCCGAAAGGCCGCCGTGGGCTCTGGGGTAGCACCATGCAGATGGGCGTACCCGCCGGTCTGCTGGTTTCCGCGGGTGCATTTGCGCTGGTCTCTTCTCTACCGGATGAGCAGTTCTATGGCTGGGCCTGGCGTATCCCGTTTATCTTTAGCCTCGCCCTGCTGGCCGTGGGTTTGTATATCCGCCTGCAGGTCAGTGAACCGGAAGCGTTTGAAGCGATCGCGCGCAAAGGCGAAGTAGAAAAAGCGCCTCTGATGAACGTCGTGAAATACGAGAAGAAGAAAACCATCGTTATGGCTTTCTTCCAGACCGTGGCAAACGTGGGCTATTTTCTGATCACCGTCTATTCCCTCAGCTACATCACGGAACATTTGCATATTCCACGCAGCGTTGCCTCCAATGCCCTACTGATTGCTGCAGCGGTCGATCTCTTTATGCAGCCCGTCTTTGGCTGGCTGTCTGACAAAGTGGGCCGCAAGGTGGTGTATGGCTTCGGCGCATTGTTCTTCGCCGTTTACGCCTTCCCGTTCTTTGAGCTGCTGAACACGGCCGACCCGGTCTATATCACGATTGCGCTGAGTCTTGGGCTGGGATTGGGCCACGCATCAACCGGATCTCTGCACGGTGTGATCTACGCCGAACAGTACCCCACCAAGTACCGGTTTAGCGGCGCGTCAACGGCCTATCAGTTATCAGGCATCGTTTCCAGTGCGCCAACCCCTATCATTGCGGCCTGGTTGATTACCTCGACGGGGAATACATCGGCCGTGTCATGGTTCGTTATCGCCGCCGCCGCGATCACCCTGATCTGCATCTTCCTGACCAAAGAAACTTACAAGATCGATATCAACAAATGATGACGCCAACCAATCATGAATTGCTCGTGGGAGAGCGCATCGATCAACTTATGTCGCTGGAGATGCGCCCCCTCAGGGGAAAAGGCTTACCTTCCGGCTACGTCAGTCAGCTTTACCGGATATGCCGTGAGCACCACGGTGAGCCGCTGGCGATGCTGGCAGCGAAGAAATTAGCCGGCGTGTTGTCTCCGGGCAAAGTGGTGGTCATTGCCACCGGTGCAGGGATTGCCCCCAACCTGCCGTATGGTGAGACCGATGGACCGCCGGGCGCACTGGCGCTCGCCAGAGCCCTTGCCGAAGGATTTGACTGCCACGTATTGATTGCCACAGAACACGACCATTTGTCGCCGGTTGAAGCCTGTCGCAACGTCATCCAGAGCCAGCTCACCGGCAGGGGTTTGATCAGCGGTGTTGCCTTCGCCAAAGGCAAAGCGGAAGGGATGAAAATGTGTGAAAGCATTTTTTCTGACCTCAATCCTGCGGCCATCATTTTTGTTGAGCGGGATGGCCCCAACGCTGAGGGGATCTTTCATGGTGTCAGAGGCGATTTTCGCACCCCAGATCAGGTCGGGCACCTGTATCTGCTGGCCGATATGGCCCGCCAAAAACAGGTACTGACGATTGGTATTGGCGATGGCGGGAATGAAGTCGGTTTTGGTGCCGTCAGGGATCAGGTCGCGTTAGCGCATCCCTATGGTGCGAAATCTCATGGTGAGTTCCCGTCGGGGGTGATTACGGTGACCTCAACTGACGTGGTGGTGGCGGCTTCCGTTTCAAACTGGGGGGCATACGCGGTGACAGCAGCACTGGCATGGTTACTTAAACGCCTGGATCTTACACATATACCCGAGTGCGAAAAGGCGCTTATTGCAGCTTGTGTGGCTGCGGGTGCCAGAGATGGCGCGACCTCACTTCAGGAAGAAGCCGTAGATGGCATCGATCTGGAAACGCACATGGCCTTCACGCGTATGCTCGGCAGCATTATCAGCATTTCACTGTAATCACTATTAAGCAGGAAAACAGTCATGAAACTCACCGAAAAAGAGGGGAACCGCGCGGTTCTCAGAGACAGCTTTGGCTTTGAAATCGACCCGGTGGTCAGCTTTGCGCGTGGCAGCATCATTCGCAGCAGCACCGATGAAGGCCGTCGGCTTCGCCATGGCCAGGCCGTTGCGGCCAAGCGCGTGAGAGAATTGGGAGCGGAATCGATTGGGATCTTCACCGGTAACCAGCGTGATTTTCTGGTGAAGCCCGAAGATCTCAACACGGCATGTGAAGAGTGGGTGGGCCCCGGACTGGTCGCCGAACGCCTTACCGAGCTGGCGCTGGAGCATCTGGGTGGCGGTGAAAGCGACAGCGTTGCCACATTTAACCGCACCAGCGCGGCCATTGTTTCTGTTATTGCCGCACTGGCTGCAGACAAACCAGTGGTCTCGGTCGTTCCGCCTGGCGGTCGTTCACATGCTTCGGTGAACCGTGGCGCAAAGCTTGCCGGGGTAAAAACCATCGAAATCCAGGGCGACGCGCTGTGGCGAGCGGCTATTGAGCTAAACCGCCCTGCCCTGGTGGTTATCACCACGGTCACCAGCAGCCTGGAACGCATGGATGATGAGATAACTCAGACCATTGTGACCCACTGCCGCAGGAACGACATCATCGTGTTTCTGGATGAAGCTTACGGTGCGCGTCTGCGTACCGTACTACATGGCGGGATAAAGAGCCTTGCCTTTGGCGCAGATCTCACCGTCACTAACTGTGATAAGGCAGGCCTGCCAGGCCCGCGTGCCGGTATTCTGGCGGGTAAAAAACAATACATAGCGGCAGCCGCGGCAAAAGGCGCGGAATACGGCATGGAGGCACGCGCGCCGATCACAGCAGGTGTCGTGCGCTCGCTGGAACATTACAACCCTGATCATTTGCGCCAGGAAGCCGAAGCGGGTCAGGAACTGGCGTCTGGCCTGAGAGCGTTGTTGGGGGACTGCGTCAAAACCAGCGACCTGGGGCCGATGGTTCATGAAGATCAGGTCCTCGAAATCATCCTCAAGCGCGCCTGCATTGCCCACACCGATAACCACATTGTTCCGTGCGAGGCCACGGCGGCACTGGGTATGGTGCTGCTGCGCGACTACGGCATTTTAACCGTTAACACCCATGGTCAGCCCGGAGCCCGCGTCTCATTACGGCTCAAACCAGCATCGAACGCCATTGACCGTGTGGGCGGAATAACCGCCATCATGAAAGCCGTCAATGCATCGCTGGATAAGGTTGCTCTGCTTATCAGCGATAAACACGCCATGGCCGAATTAATTCTGGGAGAACCCGTATGAATTCCATGACTGCATTTGATAACCGCCTTGACCAGCTCATCTCACTGGATCTCGGCGGGCGCGGTGTTGAACAGTTGTTTGCCAGCGCGCGCGAGCAAATTGGCAAACCGCTGGTGGGAGCCGCAGCTGATGCGTTACTGGCGGTAAAACCCGGCGATAACGTGATTGTGACTACGGGCTCAGTATCACGTGCCTGGCTCTCTCCCACCATTGGTGAGAACGATGGCCCTGCCGGTCTGGCTGCTGTCGTGCGCGCGCTGGTGCTGGCCAGAAACGCCACCTGCACTGTGCTCATTGAAGAAACGCTGCGCGGTCCGATGGAAGCCATCCTGACTGAAGCGGGCCTGACCGTATTACCTTACTGGCAGGTTGTGCAGGCAAACAAAGACAAAAGCTTGGCCACCGTCTGCGTGGAATCCTTCCCGGTAACGGATGAAGAAGCCCCTAAGGCCGCGAATGAGCTGCTGGACTCACGTCAACCTTCATTGTTGTTCTCGACCGAGCGCGTTGGGCGCAACAAAAACGGTATCTACTACAGCATGCGGGGTATCAACTACGGCATGGAGCGCGCCCGCATAGACTTCGTGTTTGATGAAGCGCTGCGCAGGGGTATTCCCACCGTTGCCGTCGGGGACGGCGGGAACGAGATTGGCATGGGCCTGGTCAATGACGCCGTGCAGCAGGTGGTGAAGTTTGGGAATGAAGGTTCGTGTGAATGCGGAGGTGGCATTGGTGCCGTCACGCCAGCTGACGTTTTGGTGACGGCCGCCTGTTCTAACTGGGGCTGCTACGCCATTGTGGCGGCGATGGCGGCGCGTGAGAAAAATGCCCGTCTGTTGCATACTCCGGATATGGAAGGTCGCCTGCTGCGCCGGGGCGTCAACGTTGGGCTTATCAACTCGGTTGAAGGTATCACTGATGCTAACGTTGACGGCATCCCATTTGAGTCTCATCTGGCGATGACGCAACTCATCAATACCGTGGTCCGCACCCTGCTGAGCTGATTTTAACGCAGGCAGAGGCGACCTCGAGGAAAACACAGGAATTGTCATGCTGAATCTGGGTCGCCTCCATCTGCTCTCTGAACTCTCTGTTCTGGGCACTATTACCGCCGTCGCAGAAGCTGTTCACCTGACCCGCCCCGCCGTTTCTCAGCAGCTGGCACAGTTAGAACAAGAAGCGGAAACCGCATTGTTCGAACGTGTGGGCAAACGAATTGAGTTAACGCCTGCGGGTAAGCGTCTGGTAGAGCAATCCCATGAGCTGTTCCGCATGGTGAATGACATGGAGTCAGAGCTCGCAAAGGGTAAAGCGGAAGTGGTGGGCGAAATCCGCCTGGCAACCTTTGGCTCGGCTGGCGTCGGTATATTGCCTGGCGTGTTCCAGCAGCTTTCGGACAGCTATCCACAGCTGACATTGTCAGTGGTCGAGCTTGAACCGGCAGAGGCGATTAAAGCGGCGGCGGCAAATCAGGTCGATATCGCCATCATTGACGATATGGTGGATACTGGCCCCTTCACCGAGAAGCTCGACTTCTTCCCACTGTGCACAGATAAGTTTGTCGCGGTAATGGCAGCAACGCACAGGCTGGCAGGGCGTAAAGTCATCCGTTTAAAAGAAATGCCCAACGAGAAGTGGGCGTTAAACCTGTCCGCTATGCATTATCACTCTTTTTTAATTCGGGCCTTTCATGCCGCAGGTGTTGTCCCAAAAGTGATAGCGAATTACAAGAATTCGGCAGCCTCATTGCATCTGGTGAAACAAACCGACCTTGTCACGTTACTCCCCACGTTGATGCTGCAGATGGACGGCGTGCTGAATGGCCTGACAACCGTAAACATCAGCCCAGACCTAACCAGAAAGGTGTCAATTGCATTACCCAAGGGGACATCTGCAAAACCTTCAGTAAAAGCGGTGATTGACGCATTAAATGATGTTGCGACGAAAATTGCAGATTAATCAACTACAACACAGTCGGGCTGACGGCCCGCCCCGGGCACGAAGGGACCATTGGGGTGCAGGTCACTGCCAGCTAATTAATCCTGTCTACAACAATCCCACAGCTGCATGATTTGGGTGATGGCACTGAGCAGCTCTTCAATACGCGCTCCGTCACGCGCCTGAATAGAGATACCAAAGAGAAAAGTGCTGAAAGATGCCGTCAACGCCTTCACGTCAACATCCTTTTTAAGCTCGCCAGCCTCAATCCCGCGCTTAATCGTCGTTGATATACCCGCTCGGGTTCTTTCGCGAGATCGCGTCAGCGGCTCAGTAATGGCTGTATTTTCCACTGAAGTCGCACTCATTGCGCCCAGCGATACCATACAGCCTGAAGGGTGACCCGCCTCGCATTGCATTCGGGCTGAATCTTGCAGAGTCGTTTCCATAGCCTCACGCGGCGAAAGAGCGCTGTCCCAGAGTCGTCTGGTCACCTGGCCATACGAAGCCAGATAACATTGTATGCATTCACGATACAAATCTTCTTTGGAACCAAATGCCGCGTAAAAACTCGGCGCAGAGATGCCATTCCCTATCCCCGCCTTCAATTGGGTCAGGGACGTAGATTCATAGCCATGCTGCCAGAAAAGATACATGGCATCTTCAATTGCTTTATCCCGGTCAAAGGTTCTTGGTCGTCCCATGCTAGCCATTCGTGTTCTCCGCGATTCACCTGTGCAGCAATAATATACTAAACGATACATATTAGGTTGACAAAGGAAACTCCCCCCAATAATGTACTGATCGATACAATATTAGAGCGAGCAGGTTAATCTCTTTTATTTTGAAGTGCTAAGTGATGACCCAATGCGACCTTACATCTAAATACATACCATTCGATATATAAGTACAGAAGGATTTATGGAGAAAGACATCGCGCTCGATACGAAAAATGATGCTCTTGGTCGGCGTTCTGCCGAAGCCGATGACAGGCTGCCTATTCCAGCGCTACTCGCGCTTGCAATGACGGGTTTCATCTGCATCATTACAGAAACGCTGCCTGCAGGACTGTTACCGCAAATGGCAAAGGGTCTTGGTATTTCCAACTCGCTTGCTGGACAGACCGTCACAGCATATGCACTGGGATCGTTGCTGGCCGCGATACCTTTAACGGTAGCAACCCGGAGTTGGCGTCGTAGAACTGTTTTGTTACTCGCAATAGTCGGCTTCCTTGTTTTTAACTCAGTTACCGCATGGTCCTCACACTACTGGCTAACTCTTGCAGCACGTTTCTTCGCTGGCGTGGCGGCTGGGCTGTCGTGGAGTTTGCTTGCTGGCTATGCTCGCCGAATGGTTGCTGTTCACCAGCAGGGTAAAGCCATGGCAATTGCTATGGTGGGCACGCCGATAGCACTTTCCCTCGGCCTGCCGCTTGGCACGTGGCTCGGCGGAATTATTGGCTGGCGCAGCGCTTTTCTGGCCATCTCTGCGCTGACGGTGATATTAATCGTATGGGTACTCGCTAAAGTGCCAGATTATCCGGGCCACTCCCGCCATGAAAGTATGCCAATTTCAAATGTCCTCACCACACCAGGCGTGCGGCCAGTATTGAGCGTCGTCATTGCCTGGATGCTGGCACATAACATTCTCTACACCTACATTTCTCCCTTCCTCACTTTAGCTGGGTTAGGTTCAAAGGTAGATATCCTCTTACTGGTATTCGGACTCGCTGCTCTTGTTGCGATTGCCATTACCGGCAAGATAATCGATCGCTATTTGCGACTCTGCGTATTAATAAGCCTCGCTATTTTCGCTCTCGTCTCTCTCACCTTTATGTGGTTTTCACAGATTGCTGCCGTGGTTTATGTCGGTGTCGCTGTCTGGGGGCTGACGTTTGGAGGAGCGGCAACGTTACTGCAGACAGCCCTTGCCGATACCGCAGGCGAAGGAGCAGATATTGCTCTTTCAATGAATGTGGTTGCGTGGAATGGCGCGATTGCAGCCGGAGGTATCACGGGCGGGATCCTGCTGGATCACTGGGGAGCCCATGCTTTTCCGCCGGTACTCATCCTGCTGTTAGCAATCGCTTTTACTATTTCGTGGTGGGCAAAAGCACACGGATTTAGCGCCGGCGCGCGAACTGGGCATGGCAACTGAAAAGTCTTCCATCTTGAAAGGCTTGACCCGTTTAGCGGGTTTTACACTACGCGGCGCGATCATAAGGTCATCGTAGCTAACTATGCGGCTGCCCTACTTTATCCGCCGCCTCACCAGCTCAACTCTTTGAGCTCAGAACCTTGAACTGTCACCTTAGCAGAGTCAGTGGGATCATCGATCCCTGTAACGGATCGATGATCTCAGCGTCATCTACAAACAACCACTATAGAGAGTAAACAGCCGCAATACGTCCCTACACAGGCTTTATTCCTCGCATCTGCTGATAATGGTTGGAAGGACATATCATTGAGGTTAGCAACCACTAACACCAATTATGGCAAGGCCTGGAAGGTTAGTAACCACTAGGGGGGGTCCATTAATAACAACCACTATAGAGAGCATTTACTCTCTATAGTGGTTGTTTGTACTCATTACAGTGGATGTTTGATCCAAAACCTTAGTGATCCCTGATCAAAGGATCTTAATCGGATCCTATGGGCGACCTACCCTTGGGGATGCAAGCAATGGCTTACTCTCTATAGCGGTTATTACTAATTACTGAATCAGGATAATAATCATTTATTATCAATAAATTAAACAATAATCACACAAACCACATAACCGCTATAGAGAGTGATCTTCCTCACTATAGTGGTTATGTGATTCTAGCCTTTTCACCCACTTCCCAAGCAGGCTGGCTCCTATGATGGCCATTCAGCCCTCTACCACTCTCCGTTTTGCTATCCACTATAGTGAGTGGTTACTCGTTATAGTGGATAGCTGAAGCAAACTAAAACTCACCACAAAAGAAATAAAAATAAACATATGATTTATATATGGATTATATCTTTAGACACACAATTTTGTGCATTTTACCCCTTGCAGGTGGCGTTAATTTGAACAACACACCCACAGTTTTTCCTCATAGAACTCAATCAGATAGAAGTGATAACGTCACTTCCTACAAATAACCACTATAGAGAGTAAACATCTACTCTCTATAGTGGTTATTGCCTGAGGCTTGCAGCAAAAGATCAGATCATTGGGTTCTCATTACCTATCCTCCCCTCTCTCACAGGCGCCACACAGCGCAATGTGTCCGCTAAAGCATTCACGAGATCAAACCGAAAGGCTATTTGCAGGTAACCACTATAGAGAGTAGATAGTTACTCTCTATAGTGGTTACTGGGTCACAAATGGGGTCAGGTGCGAGGAAGGCAGGTGTTAACACTAGAGGAGCGCAGAAACAAACAACCACTATAGAGAGCACTACTCTCTATAGTGGTTATCGAATTGGACATCAGATAAGGTAACGAAGCGCTACTTAACTTTGCCTTTGCGGATTTCTTCGAGGATTTTCAGTTCTGCTTTTGATAGCATCACCATCTCACCTTGGGGTTCGCTGACAGCCTCAACCTCATTGGTCTCGATGGCGTCATCAAGCTCCAGCTCATCCTCAAGGATATCGGGCAGCTTGAGCGGCAACTCGGCAGGTTTAAGCTTTGGACGGCGATAGTGGATATGGAATACCACTGAGTTGCCCCGCTTCAGTTCGGTGTAATCCAGGTAGCCAATAGCCTTCAACTGCTCCATGGCACGACGAACTGTCGCATTCTGCGTGATGGGCCGAGATGTGAGATTCAAACGCTGCCTGAGTCGCGCCATTGAGATTGGCGCCGGGTTAGGAGGCAGGCTTTCGATGAAGGTATAGAGCGCCTGAGCAGACTCTTTACGCGCCAGAGCGTTAATGGCTCGCAGCTGCAGCAGGACCTTGCGGTCAAATTGGTAGAGTTCGAAGAGTTTTGGATCGGCCTGAAGCTCAACGGTGTCCTTTTTGACGCTGTACTTAGCCGATTGCACCAGGTGCGTGACATAGAGTTCGTCTTTATCCGCTGTCCCAAATTGAATGGTATTGGATGCGATGCGGATCAGCGACGCTTCAAGGCGTTCTCTCAACTTGGCTGAGGATCGTGATGAAGGGATGCCGCAGAGCTTAACGAACTCAACAAAAGGGAGAACGACTTTATCGTTGGTGACGTTGTACTTAGCAAACGCGTGAATGATCCCAACCCATGTCTTGAAATCATTATCCATATCCAGCCGCTGGCCAATGATCCTGATCTTCTCATAACCTTCAGATTTCACGAGAGACAGCAGCTTGAGCTCGTTAGTGACATCCGTCACCGCCGTGGTCTCATTCTTGCGATTATTGGTTGATTTCAACGTAGGCACAAACAGACCTAGTCGCATTAAAGCGACAGGCTGAACGGTGTTATCTCTGTTGGGGGTAAGTACAACCAGTTCGCCAGTTCGCTTATCTGTTTCCGAAAAGGCTTCAACTACCTTGTTGTTTTTTAGCTCATTTTCCGACATTTTCGAGGATCCGGGTTATACACAATGATCTATCGCGTTTACTCTCTATAGCGGATACTAGCACTCACTTCATCGGTTAGACTACTCTCCATAAAGGTTAATTTACTCTCTATAGCGGTTAGTTTACTCTTCATAGCGGTTATCAATCCCCTCTCAAGGCTTGTCACACAAGGCTTCACAAGCTGCCGGGATCTATTAGGAACTTATTTGATCTCATAATGATCTGTTTATTGATCTGGCCTGTGAATCATGGGGATAAGATTTGATGAAAACGTCATCGAACTTTCAAAGCTATTTTGAAACTCTGCATAAATGTTATGCACAGCCGAAGCACTTACACACAGGCAGCATCACCTTCTGCTCTCTACAGCGGTTATTGAGCACTCTTTTCATCGGTTGTTTTACTCATTTCATCGGTTATTTCTCTCTCCATAGCGGTTAGTTTACTCTTTATAGCGGTTACTAAGGGCCTTTCAGCCCAGTCATATCATGGCTTCCAGCGATCCGGGATCTTCTATGATCTCAATGGGATCTCATTATGATCGAATAATTGGATCGTCCCTGTGGATAAAGGGGATAAAAATCAACAGGCAAGCCACGATCACTGGCTATATCTCATCGTTAGGGCCAGAATCACTCGATCCTGCTGTCTTTTACGAACCGATCCCTCAAGAGTAACGCGATGTATAAGTCCAGACGGATCTTAATGCCCTTCTCTCTTGCACACTGAATAGTCATTTAGATCGCCGATAAACATGCCCTGTAAGGGCTGTGTTGCGATAGTTTCGGTTTATCCGTGATAGGGGAAGCTGTGAGTTTAAAGTCTCTTAAAATGCTTCTGCTGCGTTTTAAGCGTGCATGAGGTAGATAAGACACTGCTGAGAATTCAGAAAAGAGAGTTTTGTAAAAATATGGACGTGATTTACACGCCCATTTCATCAGCAGAATTTAACGAGGGTCTGAATCAGGATTTGCTTAGGATGGCCTTGATCGCAAGATCGATCTCTTCAAGCGTGCCTGCTGGCAAGCGGTGGAACTCATACTGCACATGGCGCTTTTCTGCGTTGGTTTTTCGCTTAGCATAAGCAGCGCGATCGCTAAAACTGCCGAACTTCTCTGTCGTGACGCTTTTGTTTTTTACCGGTTTCACCAGCAGCTTTTTGGCAGTGGTGAAAAATGACAGGATTTTGGTTTTCTGATCGTCAGAGGCGAGTTTATTCAAGGCTTGGTCTTCGCTCATCCGCTCTTTGACCTGATGGACCACATCTTTAACCGCGACTCCCTCAGCTTTCGCTTCTTCAGCGACATCCAGCAGCAGCTTGTAATCTGGGATACTGAGATCAGACACCACAGGGATCAGCTCAATGAATTCAGCTGGAACCCACGCAGCCTGGAAAGCACGTGTCACTTTGGCGTTGGAGATCCCTTCAGCTTTGGCAATCTCTGTTTTATTCATGCCCTGCGCTTCCATCATCAGGAAGCGTTGGCCCAATTCACGCAAGTTGTGCTCTTTTGCCGTTTGAATATCAGCAGCGAGCTGACGCGCATCACTGATATCAATTTCATCTTCGGTCACCAAAACTTCCAGACCAGTGCCTGCAAACAGACATGCGGCTCGGCGGCGAGAGCCGTCCATAATCTCAATACGGCCATCGACCATACGGCCTATCGCGGGAAAGAACTGCTGAAGTTCGATGGTGCGTGTGATGTCTTTGACGGATTCTTCGGTCAGTGCGGATTGATCGCGACCATTCACTTTTGCATCAACAAAAGTTTTGGTTTCCACTTCGCCACTCGGGATCAACTGTCGCACGAACGTAGCAGTACTGCCGGATTTCAAAGTGAAAACGCGTGACTGATTGCCACTGTTAATGAAGCTCGACATCTGGGATTGCCCCATGGTGCGGCCAATGCGTTTGAGTGATTTTTGATCGGTCACTTTGTACTCCTGATATATTCAATTCGGTCGAAAACAGCGCGCGAGAAGTTCTCTGCTTCCTGTTTTGCCTTTCGGAGCGCATCTGCGCTGCCGGGGTATGAGCTGGGGTTTGCGCTAATGACGGTATCAAACGACTCACCACAGCGCTCAAATCCATCTAAACGAGGCAGGACGGCATCCAGCATCGACTTGGTGAAAACTTCACGCGCGAAGCTATGCGAGGTGACGTGGTCATGCTTAGTCGTCATCTTCGACATAAAACCGATGTTCGCTTTCAGTCGCGGCTCAATACCTTCATTCTCAATACGCTCCAGCATTTCAGGCAGGCGTGTCAGGTATTTCATCGTGGAGTGAAAATCGACTTGCGCGGGTGGTGTTGGCGTAAGCAGAAGGTCGCTAGCGGCGATTGCGTTCAGCATAAACGCATCCAGATGAGGTCCTGTATCGATGAAGATAAAATCGTAATCATCGGCCAGACGATCGATAACGTTGCGACGTAGCACTTCAGAGGGCGCAACGCCGGGCAAATTCTCCGCGACTAAAGTATCCCAATCGCTGGCAACAAAACCATCATCGATGGATGCAGGCATCACATCGACACCAGGCATAACGGTGGGTTTAACGAATTGCTCGCGCAGTTGCTCAGTGCTGACGTCATTCAGCATAGCCTGAGCGGCGGTTTCCAGTACTGAACCTACGCTGTTGGTATGGCTTAGGAACATGGTGCTCGAAGCTTGGGGATCTAAGTCGATAACCAGAATGCGCAGATCATTATGCAATAAGCCGGGGTGAGCACGTAGGCCATGGGCCAGCGTCACGGTGGTTACCGTTTTAGACACCCCACCCTTCAGATTTACGACGAAGATAACAAAGGGGTCTTTATGTTTGTCGCGATACTTTGGCACTTTACGGTGCTTATAAATATCAACGACGTTTTGGATGCTCATGGCGTATTGCGACGTGCTGCCGGTTTGGCGGCGACCAAATATATAGCCACCCTCTTCCATCTCGCTGATGGCAGCCGCTACTGCGTGCTTACTGAGTAAAGGCAGGTTGGCCACCGCGTTGCGTGTGAAAGTGTGGTAGTAGCCTTGCTGATTAAATTCCTGCCGTTGTTGCTCGATGTGGCTGCTCAGACCGTGCAGCATTCCATTCGCTCGGTTGGCGATGTCAAACACGTCACCGTAATCTCGCTTCATAAGCACCTCAATAGTAATAATTTTCGTTATTTTACTAAAAATATCTCCACAAGCCAGTTTTTTGGTAAAAAGACATAAAACTGGAATTTTTTCATAAAATATGGACGACTCGATATGTTGAATTTTAAAAAATACTAATTAAATCAATAGTGTATTGATTTCAGGTGTACATTTTATTGAAATGGTTGAATTATCAGCACCCCCCTACCCTACCAATTATTCCTTCCATTGCAAATGTGGAAATTCTACCTTTATGATTAAATGGTCGTTTTCATCCTGAAAAAAAGGATTAATTGTCATTAAATCATAAAGTTAGGAGGATAAATCTTTGGCGAGGTTTACAACATTATTTTTCCCGATATCATCCAACACCCATGTTGAAGGATCGTCCTAAAGTTACCGGGCCAAGCAGTTGTGTGTACTTGGTTAATTTGATGGTATTTCAGATAAAGGTTCTGTTTTATCGAGCATAGAATTTGAGGCTGAATGCATGAATTACAAACTGACTTTATCGCAACTTAATTTCATAATGGCAGTACCCACTTCATCACTGATTAAGCATTCTTTTAGCACGGACCATTACCAATGTTCAGTAATGAATTTAAGGCTATTAAGATATACCTATCCAAACGAAAAATTAAACTGCTTTCCTTGCACTAACAACGTACGATTAACCTCATCATTTTATGGTGATTGAATGATGTTCTTTTTTGGAATTCATATTTCTTAGATATTCCAAAATTATTTTGACTTAAAGTCATTGCTCTATTGCTCTATTGCTCTATTGCTCTATTGCTCTATTGCTCTATTTCGACATTTCGACATTTCGACATTTCGACATTTCGACATTTCGACACTTCAACACTTCAACACTTCAACACTTCAACACTTCAACACTTCAACACTTCAACACTTAAACACTTAAACACTTAAACACTTAAACACTTAAACACTTAAACACTTAAACACTTAAACACTTAAACACTTAAACACTTAAACACTTAAACACTTAAACACTTAAACACTTAAACACTTAAACACTTAAACACTTAAACACTTCAACATTTTAGCTGCACCTTAACGCCATTAACAATGTGATGGTTTTTAAAATGAAACTGCATAACTGCATAACTGCATAACTGCATAACTGCATAACTGCATAACTGCATAACTGCATCAATTCGACATGAACTATTGAAATTTGCATTGAGCATTTTTTAAAATCATCTAGCGCTATCAAAATTGAATACAATTTCTTACTAACTAAAAATCATCTCTGTAAGAAACTCTGAGAGTGACAATATTTTACCGTAGGCTTTGGAGCATTGCTTTTAGGCAGCCAATAACTCCCCTCAAACGTGCAAATAGTGAATGATCTATCTCGGAATACTGAAAATGGATAAATCTATGGATGTTTTCAGCCTGAAAATTCACATTTTATATATATTTATCAATGTGTTAAGTGGTTTTTGGTATGGGTGTAGTTGTGGGTTTTCAGGCAAGAGTAGTGTTCCAACCTCCAGAGAACATGCAAGCAATCAGAATATCGGGACGGTGCACTTTGCAGATGTTAAATGTCAGGTAATCAGGAAAAAGGCATCACTATTTGGAATCAGAATGGAAAGTCTCGCCATAACTTCTCTGTGCCCAAATCAAGTGTGGGTCTGTGGCGATCTTGTTAAGCCGGGACAACCAGCAAGCGCCACCAGCAAAAATAATAAAGTTCAGCGTGCCAGAATTCTGCAATTCCCAGCCCACCAGGTCGGACAGACGTAGATAAAGACAAGTCTTTGCCATTTAACCCTCTTATCATGGTGATTTTCAGCCTGAAAATTCTAAAAAAACGTAAGCAGCTCATGGTGTTGTGATGATTTTGATTAGGTGCATTTTCATGACATTTTCCGAAGATTTAAGCTGAATATCAATGGCCAACGATGAAGAGGGGAGGGGACTTGGAAGATGCGCGTTGAGCCTGACTCACAGCAGCCGGAGGGGTTCCGGTGCTGTGAATTGAGGTCCTATTCAGCTCGTCAGCATTTTAGTTGTGGTAAACCTGGCTGCGACCACCGTCAATAACAATGTCGGTCGCGTTAATAAACCTGGCTTCGTCAGAAGCCAGGAAGAGGGCGGTGTATGCCACTTCATCTGGATTACCAATTCGGTTACAGGGTAGCAATGCAGCCTGACGTGCGCGTTCGGCATCAGGATCGGGACAGCTTGCTAACCACTGCTCTGCGGCAGGGGTCATGATCAGGCCTGGAGAGATGCTGTTAACCCGGATACCCTGGCCCGCATATTCAATCCCCAATGAGCGCGTCATACCAATAAGGCCATGTTTGGCGACAGGGTAGGGGAAGGTGCCGGGTATTATTTTGTGACCGTGTACGGAAGCGATATTCACAACGTTGCCGTATTGCCGCGTCAGCATGCCGGGCAACACACTGCGTATAAGGTTGTAAGGGCCGTGAAGATTAACGTCCATGCAGCGCTGCCACTCATTCTGCTCCAGGGTTAAAGGGTCGTGAAACACGTTCACGCCAGCGCAATTAATCAATATATCTATTTTCCCGAAGGCTTCCGTTGCTTGGGCGACGGCGTATTCGACTTGTTCCTGCTGAGTAACATCGGCAACCGCTGCAATGCAACGATGACCAAACTGGCGCTCGAGGTGTGCGGCAAGGACTTCAATGTTATCGGTCCTTATATCAAGTAGCGCCAGGCTGGCACCTTGTTGTGCGAATAGCTGGGCTACAGCACTGCCAATGCCGCTTCCCGCCCCGGTAATCACAGCGGTTTTGTTGCGCAAGCGATCACTCATATCGGGTCTCCTGGTTCGCTAGTGGTAACACCAACCAATCAGTCAGCTGGAAGGTAAGAGCACCGCGTTGCAGAGTGATCATCGGCCAGTCATCATTGCTGCGAGTCAGGTTTTCCAGACCATCTTGAGTCAGCACAAAGGTGTCCTCGCACTTAACGCCATTCAATGTGGGATTCCAGGCTATTGCTGTGTCGACTTCCACATTACCTTCAGTGGCTGATGTAACAATAAAGTCGCGGCAGCCGTAACCCGCAGGGCCGCCTTGATGATGGCTTTTCCACATGCCGTCAAAACCCCACTGCTGATATGACTGGGTGATATCGGCAAACACCGCCGACCAGGTTCGACCAGACTGAGTGGCGCTGAGAATGTCGGCGTGAATATTGGCTGCTGAGAGAATTCGCTGACGCAGTGCGACATCCGGTTCACCAAAATGCACTAAACGTGACAGGCTCACGTGCAAGCCTTCACGCTCAGCGCCGAGAGTGATGAGCACCATGCGTTCTAGCGCTTTGCGAGTCGGCACAGGGTGTTTGAAAGCGGTTATACGTTCATCTGCCGCCACCAGCGTGCACACTGGGCGGATACCCACAGAGAGGCAGGCCGCTGAAATCAATGCTTCAATCTGGTATTCACTAACACCGGGACGTAATTGACGCGCCACGCCTTCAACAATCTTTGCGGCTTCCCGTCCTAACGCTCGAAAACGGTGTTGCTCATTGGTATTCAGTCCCTGGCGCAACGCTACCATTGCAGGCTGAATGTCTTGGTAGCCCAGCAATCTCTGATCACTGCCAAAGCGTCCCTGTGGCAAAACGCTATCCAGTGACTGATACCAGGAATAACTTTTGTGCTCGCACTCAAATGGCATCGGCTCTTCGGCAAGAATACGCGGCAGTTCATTATCCGGAGCCAGCAGCTGCACGGTATCTGCCGTGACAAATAAGCTGGCAACACCGACCTCAGCACGGTCCACCACGTAATAGCTTGCCCCCTCAGTTAGCCACGCAATGTTGTCGCGGCGGGTCAGCAACAGGCCATCCAACTGCCAATCCAGCAGGGCGCTTTGCAGCCGTTGGAGTTTATTACTCATAAACCGCTTCCTTCTTCACCGCGACCAAATTATTCAAAATTAGCTCCGTTGCTCTGTGCGCCACGGCCATCACGATAGCGTTGGTATTTCCGCTGATGATGTTGGGCATCATGGAGGCATCAACCACACGTAATTGTTTAACCCCGCGCACGCGTAGATCGCTGGTGAGTACCGCCAAGGGGTCTTCATCGTGTCCCATACGACAAGTCCCCACTGGGTGGTAACCGGTTTTGACCATACGCTTGCAGTGATCAGCGATAGCTTGATCAGAAGAGACGTCAGCGCCGGGGAAGATTTCTTGCTGCACCATACTCTCCATCGGAGCGGCAGCAATGACGCGACGCGCGAAACGAAAGCCGGCAAGCGTGCGAGCCAAGTCATCGGGATGGCCAAAGATTTGCGTATCGACCCTCGGCAAACTGCTGGCATTAGCATCACGCAATGTCACCTGGCCGGTGGCCTTAGGGCGAAGTAACAGCGAGTTCACGGTGACACCTTGTCCGGGATCGGAGCCCATCACATCGCGGTCGAGATAAACCGTTGGTACGCAAAACATCTGAATCGTTGGTGTGGCGGCAAAATCGAGAGGATCGAAAAAGGCACAAGTCTCGACGCCCGTCGTGGTCACTGGACCGGTTTTAAACAGCATGTACTGCAATCCGGCTTTTATCATCGGCCAGCCCCGGTCCTGACCGTAATAGCCAAAGGCGCCATGGGTGCTGGCCACGACGGGCACCTCATAGTGATCCTGCAGGTTTTGGCCCACCCCAGGTAAATGATGGCGCAGCGTAATATTATGCTGTTGCAGTTGCGTCTGAGGACCGATACCGGAAAGCATCAGAAGCTTGGGGGTCTGATAAGCACCAGCGGCAAGAATGACTTCTTTGCGGGCCAATGCCTGAAACGGATGGCCATCTTTGCGATAGCGGACGCCAGTGGCGCAGTCACCTTCAAATAGTATTTCTTCGGCTTGCGCACCCGTAATAATCGTCAGGCGATCGTCATTACGCAGGGGATTGATAAAAGCGTCGACCACACTGCAGCGCTGGCGAGTCTGACCGTCAATGGTGTGCTGCATAAACCCCACACCGAAGGGATTACCGGTGTTGAAATCTGGCGTATAGGGAATGCCAAGTCCCTGCATGGTTTTCACATAGGCTCGGCTGAGTGGGCTGAAGTGGCCGAGATGTGACACCTTCATGGGCCCGCCTACGCCATGAAGCGGGGCACCCAGGTGATCGTTATCTTCTATTGCAGTAAAGTGTGGAAGCAGTGATTCCCAAGACCAGTCTACCCCCTGATGATTAAGAGCCTGGTTCCAGTCCGCGTAATCCTGATGATGACCGCGCATGTATACCATGGCATTCACCGTAGATCCGCCGCCCAACACTTTTGCCTGCGGCACTATAACGCCGCGTCCACTCAATTGAGATTGCGGTTCGGTTTGATGCAGGGTGAGGTATTTCTCGCTGGCGAGAAACTTCATATACCCTGCTGGCATTTTTAACACCTGATGATATTCGTCTTTGCCGGCTTCAAGTAGCAACACGCGTGCATTGCCTTCTTTCACCAGGCGAGAAGCGGCGATACAGCCTGCGCTGCCGCCGCCCACCACAATGTAATCAAACTCTTTCATTGTTCTCTCTTTATTTTGAAACAACGGAATCTAAACGACGTAATCGCTGGGCCTGAGGGTTGCGCTGCTCACCTGGGTCAAGAGGGCTGAGCAGGAAACACCAGGAGATAATGGCGCTGATGAGATAAAGGAAGGCGTATCCCCAGATCACACCCAAGGTGCCAAATAGGGCATTAAAGGCGCCATATAACGCGGGACCAAAGAAGGTGGAGAGGCCAGCCGCAAAGCAGTAAATCGCCATGGCGTTGCCTTTATCTTTGGGCTGGCATAGCGATGAGAACAGCGCCGCTGCAGGGACATAACCGCACAAGGTGATGCCATACAGACAGGCACAAACCACACTGAGGAAAAAGCTGCCGTGGCTCCATTGCGGCACAAAGTACATCAACAGCATGGAGACGCCTGAGCCGAGTCCACCAAACACGGTGAGCACTTTACGCCAGCCAATGCGATCACTGATCTTGCCAACAATGGGGTTAAAGCTCATGCCGACCAATCCCATAATGGTGATGAGACTGAGATACTCAGTTTGGCTAAAGCCGATCTGTTCTGTGAAGAAGCCGGGCAGGAAGATAAAGAATCCGAAGTAGGGCGTAGTATTAATGATGCGTACCACAGCCGCAGCCGCAATGCGGGGTTCACGCCACAGGATATCGATGCCGCCCATAAGCGTACGTGCGGTCCCCTGATGCTGATGTTCTTTATCCAGCAAAGAGTGAAAGCCGCTGCGCTCCTTCAGCGCGATCAACATCACCAGTAGGCCCATCGCCACAATCCCTAGCGATAACCAGAACGTCGCATATTCACCAATCAATTGTATCGAGAAGATAGCCACCAGCGATCCCAGCGTGGGTAGGCCGCCGGTAAAGGCTAGCCAGAACCAACCGGTGGCCGAGCCACGCATATCCGCGGGAGCAGCAGCCTGAATCCATACCAGAAATGCGTAGGCAAACATCGGGTAGGCCACACCACGAAGCCCGTAAGTTAATGCCAGCAACAACACGCTGTGCGAAGGCAGGGCGACAGCAAGAAACAGAATCTCGAACAGGATCCAAATCACCCCACCCGCCAGCATCACCTTACGCGGGCCGATGAGTGTGGAGAGTGAACCAGCGAGCCAGGAACCGAGCGTGACCGTTATGCCATAAAAGGCAATCACTGCTGCGGCAATATTGAGTGAGAAACCATTGGCGTGCAGATAAGGGGCGAGATAGTTGGATTCCACACCATCGCCGATCATAAACAGCAGTACAGCCACATATCCCCATGCGAGGGCAGGAGGGATCCCGAGGCGAATCAGCCAGGCTTGGTTTGCAGGTGATGTTGTCATTGTCATTTTCTCTTATAAGGTAAGGGGTGTCAGCGCAGATGAGTTCCTCAATGATGAGCAGGGACTGTAAAGCAATGCCCAGCAACAGGCTGGCGCGACCATCACATAAGTCAGTAAACTCTGTTCACTAACCTACAGAGAAGGTGGGCTTTGATGCAGCGGGTGGGATTGAATAACTTACAGGTGCGCAAGCATAACAAGGCCCTGTTCATGAACCTGATGTGGCGCCACAAGCAGCTGAGTAAATCGCAGCTTGCACAGCTCAGCGGCCTGACCATTCCCGCTGCGAGCAAGATCGTGCAGGAGCTGGTGGATGAGGGGAAACTCCAGCATTCAACAACGATGCTCAGCGTACGCGGCCACAGCAACGGCAGTTTCCAGTTACCGGAGGAAGGTGAGTGGATCCTTTGCCTGTGTGTAAAGCCTACTCGCATTGAACTGCAGCTGGCTGACGCACAACTTGTGCCGCGTGGGGAGTATCAACATCTCGCGATAAATGCCGCAACGCCAAACGCGCTGTTGGCTGCGATTGAAAACGTATGGCGCAATGTGTGTCAGCAGTGGCCAAAGCGGCGCATCAAACTGGCTTTAGCGGTGCACGGGCAGGTTGACCCGGTCACCGGGATTTCTCAGCATATGCCACAAGCAGCATGGAAAAGCCCCTTACAGCTTAAGTACCTGCTGGAGGAGAAGCTGAAAGTCGAAGTGCGTGTGGATAATGACTGTGTCATGTTGGCGCTGGCAGAGAAGTGGCTCAACCGCAATGCGCTGAATGAATTCTGCGTCATTAATGTTGATTACGGTATTGGCTCATCATTTGTGATTAATGGCGAGATCTTCCGTGGCAGCCTAAACGGTAGCGGTCAGATTGGACATACCATCATCGATCCCAACGGCAGGCGCTGCAGTTGTGGGCGGCAGGGTTGCCTTGAAACTGTCGCGTCACTGAGTGCCCTTAAACAAGCTGCTGGCAGTCATTATGCTGATGCTCCCATCCTGACCAGTCAGCAATTGTTAGCTGCAGCAGAAGCGGGTGAGCCGTGGATCGCAGAGTGGGCGCAACGCGCAGCGGAAGCTATCGGTATGAGTTTATATAATTTCCTTAATACGCTGAATATCAACCAGATCTGGTTGTACGGTCGCAGTTGCAGCTTTGGAGAGGTATGGCTGGATACCATTGTACGCCAGATTGATTTCAATCCTTTTGACCCGCGCGATACGGTAAAAAGCCAGGCGACCAATGTCCACTTTGGCAAGCTAGACCGGGCACATCAGGTATTAGGGATTGGTTATGTGTATGTCGAGGGGGAATAACTAGCCCCTCTCTCATCAACAACCGGTCTTACTTTTCCAGAGCACGCAGGAGTGCGGTTAAGCTGTTATCCAATACCGCCAGCGTGTCTGCCGGGAGACCGGCAAGAATATGCCTTTCATTCTCCACATGCTGTTCCACTGCACGATCAATAAGTTCTAACCCCTCACCGCTTAACTGCACCAGCATGCTGCGTGCATCCACAGGATTGATCTGGCGGGTGATAAAGCCGCGTGTTTCAAGCCGTTTTAGACGATGTGTCATGGTGCCAGATGTCACCATCAAGGTCGAAAACAAGTCGGTAGGACTGAGACAATAAGGCGCACCTGCACGGCGCAAAGTGGCGAGCATATCAAACTCCCACGTGCTCAGGTCAAAGGGTTCAAAAGCCGATTCGAGGCGCTGTTCCAGTAGTACAGCGCAGCGCTTAAGCCGCCCGATTGGACCCATTGGACTGCACTCCAGATCGGGCCGTTCACGCTGCCACTGCGCAAGAATGCGATCCACAGCATCCTGTTGATACTCATTTTGATCGTTCATTTATCTTGACTTCAAGGTAATTGCTCAACACACTGATATTATCTTGAATTGAAGATAAAGGCAAAGTTATGCAGAACACCCTCAGGATTTCTTACTGGCGCGACGTCTTATTAACCGCTTTGGCCCCGGCTATCTGGGGGTCGACGTACATCGTGACAACGCAGCTGCTCCCTCCGGATCGGCCATTTACCGCAGCACTGATTCGCGTATTGCCAGCAGGCATTTTGCTGTTGCTGTTTACTCGTCGCTTGCCGGCATTACGTGACCTTGGACGCCTGGTCATTTTGAGCGCACTCAATATTGGCGTTTTTCAGGCGTTGTTATTCGTGGCTGCCTATCGATTACCCGGTGGATTAGCGGCGGTTTTGGGTGCGATTCAGCCGTTGCTGGTGATGATGCTGGTGTGGGGGATAGATCGCCGTGCTCCCAGGGCTTTAACGCTGTGGGCGGCGCTGGCGGGTGTTCTCGGCATGGCTATGTTGCTGCTATCCCCACAAACCGTATTTGAACCCGTCGGAATTGCCGCCGCTCTGTTGGGGGCGACCTGTATGGCAACAGGCGTATGGCTGACTCGACGCTGGAAAATCGATTTACCTGTGATGGCGTTAACCGGCTGGCAGTTGCTGTTTGGTGGGGTGATATTGCTTCCCGCAGCCTGCTTCATTGATGCCCCCTTACCTTCGTTAACCGGTCTACAGTGGGCAGCTTATGCCTGGCTGAGTTTGGCGGGTGCGTTAGTGGCTTACGGTCTGTGGTTCCGCGGTATAAACCGCCTGCCCAGTGTGGCGGTGGCATCACTGGGGCTTCTGAGCCCGCTGGCCGCAGTAGGGTTGGGTTGGATAGTGCTGTCGCAGGTGATGAGTGGCACCGCGCTGGTCGGGCTGGTGATCGTGCTGGCTAGCGTATTGGTGGTGCAGCGGACATCTGTGCGAAGCGGTTAATATTTGATGACTGGCAACGCATTAGGCGGGTAGGCCTGACTGAATTGAAGGCCATTGCCGCCGCCGTAATAAGATGAAATTGTTAAGCATGCCAAGCGGGGTGGGATTGGCTGACGTGGCATTCCAAAAAATCAATAAATGCGCGCACTTTCTCCGGCAGATGGCGGGTATGCGGATAAAGTGCGTAGATCCCCTGTTGGGGAAAATGATGATTTGGCAGCAATTCTACTAACTCTCCCCGAGCCAATTCATCCTGCACCAACCAGGCGGGTAATATCGCGACGCCTGCTCCCGCTAGTGTAAACGCCAGCAACGATGCTGCACTGTCGGCCATGATCATCGCGGGATGGCGGGCGCTGAAAAGCACCGATTCTCCCGCGGGTGTGGTCACCTGCCAGCTCAAGGGAGTAGATAAGCGGCTGTGTCCAATCCATTTCGCTTCGGCGAGTTGTTCCAGATTCTCAATCGATTGAGTGATGAGATACTCGGGAGCCACGACGGGCAGAATGGCGAACCGATCGATGAGGCGGGCATGGTGATTAGAGTCCGCCAACTGACCGAGGCGAATTGCCACATCAAAACGGCCGGCAATCAGATCATCATTTTTCGATGAGGAAACATGCTGTATGCGCAACTGGGGGTGTTTACCCGCGAACGTCGCCAGCGCGGGGACGACGACGCGCGCGCCATATTCGGGCGTGGTGGTGATACGCAGCAAACCGCTGAGTCCAAGGTGATCGCTGCGAACATCGTCTAATACGCGTACTGCATCCTGCAGAAGGTGCTGGCAGCATGATAAAACGTCTCGCCGGTGTCCGTCGTGGCAACGCGACGTGTGCTTCTTGTCAGCAAAGAGACGCCAAGTTCCTGTTCCAGCTGTTTTATATTAAAGCTCACCACCGCTTTTGTGAGCCCTAGCGTCTGAGCGGCACCGGTAAAACTTCCTGCTTCAACCACCGCAACAAACATTTCCAGGCGCTGCATATTGATCATCATCGACTCCGCAGATGAAGGATTATTGTCAAAATTATTTTGACAGTATAACCATTGAGCGTGGATTTATCGCACTTATCCCGGCCCTTATACTGCGCGCAAGACTAGTGTTTTGACTGAGAAAATCATGAGTTATCGCGTGCGCGTTGCCACTGTGTATTTGCTGGGATTCTTCATCGATCTGGTGAACATGTTTATCGCCAATGTTGCCTATCCGGAGATAGGACGGCATTTTCATGCTCCTGTCAGTCAACTGGCGTGGGTGAGCAATGCCTATATTTTAGGTCTGACTCTGGTGATACCGCTTAGTGGCTGGTTGGCGAAACGCATTGGTGCAAAACGTCTTTTTATCCTCTCCCTGATCATTTTCATGCTAGGTAGCGTTGGCGTTGCCGCTTCCCTTTCGATTTTACAGCTCATCGGCTGGCGTTTTTTGCAGGGCGTAGGCGGAGGATTACTCATTCCCATCGGGCAAACCATGACTTACGCGCTGTATCGCAGTCATGAACGCGCAAAGCTCTCCTCTGTCGTAATGCTGGTGGCTTTGCTGGCTCCGGCGCTGTCGCCAGCCGCCGGGGGGCTATTAATTGAAAGCCTTAACTGGCGTTGGGTGTTTCTGGCAAGCCTACCGCTGGCTGTCGTGACACTGGTATTGGCGGGGTTTTGGCTGAACGCGGATAAACCCACTGAAGCAGCAGGCCGTTTTGATCTGGTGGGATTAGTCAGTGGTTGTGCTGCCTTGACCTTGATCCTATTAGGACTGACGTCACTGGGCGAATCCCAGCATGTTCACCAGGGCGTGTTGATGCTCATCAGTGGGATCATTGTCTTTAGCGGATACGTATGGAATGCATTGGGTAAAAGCCAGCCTCTAATTAATCTGCATCTGATTAAAGATCCTCTGTTCAAGACGGCTATGCTGATTTACCAGTTTGTTCCGGGTGTTTTTACCGGAGTCAGTATGATCACCATGCTGTACCTACAGAATGAACTTGGCATGCACGCCGCCTTTGTCGGTGCTTTGATGCTGCCCTGGTCGATCGCTTCCTTTATCGCGATTAGCTTTACGGGTAAGCGATTCAATTCGTTGGGACCGCGTCCGCTGTTTATTCTCGGGGGCGTCGTTCAGGCGTTGGGGATCGGGCTACTGGCCACAACCGGCCATTCCGCTTCAGCGATGATCTGTGTAATCGCATTCTGCCTGATGGGATTTGGTGGCAGTTTGTGTAGCAGTACGGCTCAGAGTTCGGCCTTCCTGTACATACCTGATGAGCAACTGGCCGATGCCAGTGCGATTTGGAATATTAACCGTCAGCTCAGTTTCTGTCTGGGTGTCACGCTTATTAGCCTGCTGTTTAACCTCTTGGCTAACAGCGGCATATCTGATGATCGTGCCTATCAACTTTGCTTTGTCATCGCGGCCTGTAGCAGTGTCGTGCCGATTTTATGTTGCCTGCGCATCGCGAACCGAAACGTACTATTTACCCTTAATCAGGAGAAGTCATGAATCGCTATTTTCAGGAAGTTTTAGATGCACACGAATTCATTCGTTGCTGGTTGGGTGAGGCAGAAGCTCAAGAGGATGTCTGCGATAACTTGCTAGCCCGTTTCAGTCCAGAATTCACGATGGTGAGCACGGCGGGTGTCGTACTGAATTTTGAGGCTTTGAGCCTTTTCTTCCGCACACAGCGTGGTGCGCGTAAAGGGCTTACCCTGGACATCCTGGATATGCAGATGGTGGCTGAGAGCGAGGAGGGGGCAACGGTATGCTACAAAGAACAGCAGCACGTCCCCGGACAAAATACAACGTTGCGTTTCTCGACGGTCGTTTTCATGTTAGACCCGCAGGGGAACGTGCTCTGGCGTCACCTGCAGGAGACAGCGCTGCCGCTGGAGTGAGTCACGTTGACTGCATCGCCTGCTCTAAAAAGTAATAAAGGCTCTGACCTTCATCAGCGGATCAGCTTAAGCGACGGTGGGATGAAAGAATGGCACTTCAAATCTTAATGAAGTGCCATTTTAATGCTATTAAAATAATGCGTTACTTTACAGCGTGCAAGGAATCACCCAGCCATGGTTGAGACTGAAGTTCTTTTCGTGCTTCGCCAATCTGACTTGCAGACACGGGTTCGGCTGCATTCCCCCAGCTGTTGCGAATATAGGTCATTACATCCGCGATATTACTGTCAGAAAGTTTCTGGGCAAACTCAGGCATCCCTGCTGCTGTAGAGTTTGTGTGTGTTAATGGTCCTTCCGTACCATTCAGAACCACATTGATTAAGCTGGATGCGTCAGAGGAATTGACCTGAGGATTGCCCGCCAATGCAGGGATCATATTCCGCACACCCGAGCCATTTGAAACGTGACATGCGCTACATTGAGATTCATACACTTTTTTCCCGGTTATCATGGCTGTATTTTCGCTTGAGAGCGGAGTGGGAATGGGTTTATCAGATGCGGGTATTGATTTTAAATATTGCGCAATAGCTTTCAAAT
>NZ_MLFR01000001.1 GCF_002095475.1 Pantoea rwandensis | reverse complement strand
ACCGGCTCCTGGCACAACGTCTCCGCCTCAGCGCTGCGGATAGCCCGTGGCAGCATCAGAGGCGCTGTGGCCTCAGACACGGTGCCCTTTGTAGCAGTAAAAACGCTATCTCCTGAGTCATCGCGTCCTTTTCCACAGCGTAAACGGATGTTAGCAAGCAGGCTGGGGCCGCTCTGGGGCTGGCATTTCGCAGCGCTGAACGGAATGAGGAAGCCAGGAGAGCCAGCATGGATGCTGGCGAAAGGTGCAGCCGGGACAGGGAAAGTCCCGTCTGCACCGGTCCGTCAGGCGGACGAGTGAAGTGAAGGTACCGCGTCAGCGGCGCGAGGACAGCCAGCCCCAGAGCGGCACCAGACTGCGTTATCATCACATGCTTAACTCACTAGCATCAGGCTGTGCCGCCTCATTTGATTCGTATCAGCCAATATCCAATCTTAACTGGCTTCCTAAAACCACATCGGCTTCTTGCAATGTGACGTCAAGACCTGCGGCCGGGGTAAAGGTCAACTCACCAAAAATAACTTTACCGTTGAGCAGGTAGAAATCAGCACGGACAAATTTAAAGTCTGAAGCTAATTTCATCGCATAACCTTTCATTTCCATAAAGCCATCAGGCATTTCTGGATACTGGTTATTATTAATTAACTCCAGGGTGTCTTCGAAAGGAAGAGGTTGCCAGTCCATATCAAAATAGTAAAATTTAGGCGTTCCCTTTTCTCTTCCAATGCAAACCATCACTGCGTATGGCTTGCCGTTAAAGCAGTAGAACTTGTAATCGTCAGGAAAACCGCCGCGTTCATTCTCAATGTATTTCTCACACAATATTTTTCTTTCTATTTTCTTATACTGCGGTTCAATGAATAGCGAAGAAAAATCTTGCCTGAGCCATTTTGCTAGCTGCAGGTTGGTTTTCTTGATATCTAAAGACGATTTATCATTGCAGATAATGTTGTAGCCTGCACCATGATTACATTTAAGCGCAAACTTTTCTGGCAGTGCAGCATAGTCAATATCTTGTGGGCTGTCGTATACACCGTAAAGCTCGTTCAGGGTTTCACCACAACCTTTAGATATAACATATTCTCTGACTTTATATTTGTCAGCACACAAGGTGTAAATGTCATTGCTGAATTCATTGAATTTCAGCCACTGAATCTTTTCATTAAATCGGGTAGGGTTGGTTAAATTTAACTTTTTCTTGAATTTAAAGTAATAGTGAGCTTTAGCGCTCAGTTTTGGAGAAATGTTAGCACTGATTTTTAACGCTGATTTCACTGTGTGTTTTATCATTTTCATTTAAATTATCTCGGTTTGAAAATGTTAAGATGCATTTTGACAATTGTCTTGTTTCTGAAAAAATAATTTAATAATGTGCAAGACAAAATCTCTACGATCAAAAAGCAATAAGCAGCGCCTTTAATCCCGAAGGTGTTAATCATTAACCAGGATAAAGGGACTGTTAAGATGCAGCATAAAACCATTTTTTTAGCCAGGTAGTTATACCCTGATTCTTTTATTATGTACCTGTAACAAATCGTTCCTAATGCAGAAAACATTGTCCCCATAATGATGATTGGGATAATATTCACTGACTCCATATATTTATCGCCGTACAGGAAATGGATAAAGTAATCACCCACAAGGTAGAAGCCACCTAAAGCGCCCAAGGATAAAATAATGACTAACCTATTGATTCTAGTTAGCAGTTCTTCTATGTTTGCTTGGTTTTTTTCACTGTATATTTTTGAGAAAAAGCTGGTTATTAATGCGATAACAATAAAAGACCACGCACCTCCTATGGTTAAAGATACACTATAAACACCTAACGTTGAGTAAGAGATTACATTAGCCAAGAAAATGCTGGATATTTGAGTATATATGTCAGTGGATAATCCAGATAAAATTAACGCACCTCCAGCATATAACATATATCGGTTGTATATTCCGCCACTCTTACTGACATCTTCAGTATTGGTTGTGCGCTTAAAGTAAACTAAACGCATAATGTAAGGTACTAAAGGAATGATAATGATAGGGATCGTAAAGCAGTAAACGGGCAATTTAAAGTATGAGATATAGAACCTGATCACAAGAGCAATAAGCAATCCAGTGATGTTGGTTATCGTGTTTATCTTTGACTTTAATTGTGTGTTGTTATAAATGGCAAAGAAGTCCATCACGATGTAGTAGGTGGCAATGCAATTCGCTACACCAAATAAGAAAACTGTCACATCAGTGTACAGATAAAGATAAGTTAAGATTGCACTGGATGAGAGTAAAAAAATTACACGGCGTTGGTTTCGCGTGTGCATTGCCATGGCAATGCCAGATTTTGTTTTCTCACTCATGCGCTTGAAGATGATGTTATCACCACCAAACCAAGATAGCGTTTGTACAAAAATAAAGAGTGATGTTGATATGTTTATTTTTCCAAAGTTCTCCGGGCCAATATACTTAGCCATAAGTGAGTTAATGTAAATTAACCCAATGATATTCACTGACTTTTCTAACATGATCCATATAGCGTTAGAGTACATTTCATATCTCGCATATGCATGATTTTGTTGGTGTTGTAATAGTTAACCTACGAGCTTTTATAATTTTCTTTTATTAAGTTATATGGATGTAAAACGTGTTCTTTAAGATGATTATTTTTCTTAATAACCATCCATCTACATTCACTGCTTCTTATAGTCATTTAATTTGGTTGGTATTGTGGCTGCTCATATTAAAATAGTGAAGGCTTTTTTAAATTAATCAGATTAATTGCATTTCTTTTTTAATCTTAGATCCAATTATTATTGATGGTTGAATTATTACGGTGAGATAAAGGCCAAGGTGGATACTGGTTCAACCCCCGTAGGTTGGGCAGATATCCATCGTCAGTAAAGTGGTGAACATACAAAGCCCTTGCCTATGCTGGCACTGGGTAAATGTTGGATTAACATCATGTAGAAAAGTGCAAATGTAATGAACATTATGTAAATATGCGTGCTAGATCTCTTTAAACACAACCCTCAATAACTTAAGTCAATTCGCTAAGATGATCTACAGCTAGAAGATCAGCATTCAGATCCAAAATCTCTAAATTTTTTCAGGCAGTTCAATACGTTCAACGCAAAGTGGTGTAGGCTTGGTCGCGCATTTTTGTTGGAAGGGTCTCGGTGCGTGAGGCAGGTTGGTACACCAAAAAGTACCAGTGATTTCATAAGGGTGTGAAATCTTGATTATTCTACAAGGAGTCATTTTGAATAAGTTCGAACGTTTTTCTCTTATTGCTGTTTTTCCTTTCTTGTTACTCAGTGGTTGTGCGCAAAATCAAACTAGCGCTCAACGACACGCTAATCATTTCATCATGGCAACAGCTGAAGATTCCTCCGGACCAAACTTCCGTCTGAATACTGCAGATTCAGCGCGTATGACTACGCCATTTTTTGAGCAATTCTGGCAGCAGGGAAAGAAGGATCGTGACGCTGGCTTAGCTAAAAAAGATATCGCGCAGCGTATGACGTATTTCCAGAGCGTTGAATTTACGAATGAGGTCCGAGGGAAATCTCGTTTTGCGGGATCAGATTACAACCAAGATAGTTCGATATCCCCCCTTTGGCGCAGGGAGATGTCTAATGCCGTTATTGAAACCTATATGGATGGATACAACGGAATCAAATAGTGCAGCTAGCGGAGAATGCCTTGTGGCACGCTCCGCTGAATAGACAGCGGAGAACCCTATCTTTGCTGCAATCTGCACCTGGCACATCCTTCCTGCAAGCGGTGATGTCATATCTTATCTAGCACACAGGCATGTTGAGCCAAGGTGAGCGAGCAAAAAAATGAATAGTCACTAGGCTAATAACCAACGCGCAGCCTCAGCTTTCATGCTTGTTTCAAGTTCACTTCCGCGAGTTGCAAACGTACGTCCGAGAGGGAATCCACTTTGCTCCAAAAGATAGGCAAGCGCGGCATATTCACGCGGATACTTCATTACAACCTCTTGTTCTATGGCTACAGGGCCGATCGGAAAGGTGAATGTACCCATATCGTAGACAGACTGGCGGTGGAACAATTTCCATACGCCATCCCTTTTTTCTGCCAGATCGTAGAAGCGGTTATGACATTCGCATCCAATGTTCAGTTTGACGTTCTCGGCAATAATTATCGCATTCGTTTCAAGAATAGCTCTGTCACCGCTGGCATTGAATTGAACTGCAGGGGAGGCGATGAGATGCTTTGTTCGTAAATCTGATGCGCCCATGCGCATCGAGCCATTTACAAACTCACTGGCCAATCCTTCGAACCAAGTAATCTCAATCGTACCATCTGGGTGAAACAAATCGCGCAACTTATCCCATTGCCCCAGATCGCGATGCATCCAACCATTCATCAAATCATTCAGTTCTTGACGATCTTGTAATCGGTTTTGCATTTTCTTCATTCCTATTAGGTCACAGCATTCAGTTTGGCGGTGAATACCGATAAACTCCAATATATAGATATTGCTAATTAATCATTTTTTATGATTGATGAGGTAGGGTATGGATTTACGTCATCTAAAGTATTTTCTCGCTGTTGCTGAAGAAAGACATTTTGGCCGTGCAGCACAACGACTTAACATCGTTCAACCTGCGTTGAGTATGCAAATTAAGGCACTGGAAGCTGAGTTAGGTGGGCCATTGTTGATTCGCACCAGTCGCAGTGTCGAACTGACCGAAGCCGGAAAGCTGCTGCAAGTTGAAGCAGTACGCACGCTTGAACAACTCGAAGCTACACGCCTGGCGGTAGGGCGTTCCGTTCGTGGTGAAACAGGAAGAGTACGCTTAGGATTTGCCGGTAATGCTGTCTTCAGCGGAAGACTAATGCAAGATATTCGGGCATTTCGAAAAGACTATCCGGACGCGGAATTGATTTGCCAAGAGCTGCCGCCACAGCTCCAAAAGGAGGCTATCGAGAAGGGAACGTTGGATATTGGTTATATGCCGGATTTCTATCCAGAACACGATCCAGCGCTAAAATATGAATCCATTGGAGAATGGGAGCGTGTGGTGGTGATGTCCAGTGAACATCCTCTTGCCGTTGAAAAGAACCTGACGATTGAAATGCTCTCCCACCAACCTTTGATTATGTACGCCATTAATGACGCGGATTCTCTACTGGACCGGCAATTACAAAGCTTGCTGGGAGATTCATTACATATTGGATGGCGTATCTCTAGCTCGTTGAGTGTTCTTGCTATGGCCGGTGCCGGATTGGGTATTGCATTGGTTCCGGCACCTTTGGCGAAAATGGCGCTACCGGGCGTCGTTTACCGTGGTCTGAATATGCCCGAACTATCAGCAAATCTGATGATGGTTAGTCGTAAAAATGAACCCAGTGCAACCGTGCTCGCTTATCTGAACCACACGCGAAAGCACGGTTTCTTTTCCAGCTGAATATTTTAATGGTGTCGAACAATCAGGCCGACACCTTGCCTCGCGGGTCATCAATGTGCTGTTTCGCCACGTCGTAACGAATACCCTCACGATTAAGGATGCGAACATGTTTCACCACGGTCGCCAGCGCTTTCAGGAATGTCTCTGAATGTTCGTGTCGCTCATAGGCTTCAATGTCCGCCCAGCCCTCTGACAGATGAAAAGCATCTTGATTCACCAGGTCTTGAGAGAAGGCATAAAACACACAGCCAGGCAGTTGCTGTGCTGCCTGCATTTCCGGTTTTACAGCATCGATGAAGGTTTGGCGGTCATCAGGGTGTACACGATAGTAAGCGCTGACGATGATTTCAGTCGGTTGGGTTTTATCATGATCGCCCGCAGAAGAAATGCGTGTATCAGCTGTGTTGATGCTCATTTTTTATCTCCAGTTATTTTATCGAATGAAAAAACCGCTTCAGGCTGACTGTTCGCCACTGAATGCACGCCATGCGGCGAGGGTATCCAGCGATTCCCGCAGCAGTTTGATTTTTCCCTCTTCAGCCACCAACCTTCCGGCATATGTCTGCTTGTATACCCGATCGGTGCCCGCCAGTTCGGCTTCCACGCTGTATTCGCCAAAGGCCTGTGTTGGGGTATCGATAAAAAACTGGATATTGCGGAAGCGGAAATCTGGAATTTTAACCAGCAATCCGGCGATAAAGCGTTCTATTTCAGCCGGCCCCTGCACTCTGTGAGGCAGGCCAAGCGTTTGCAGGTAGGGCAGTTCCAACACGCCATCTGCGGCAAAAAGGGCCGCGGCGGCTTTAGGATCCTGGATACTGTCCAGGTAGTTCTGGAGTAATTGAACGGCAGTTTCATGATACGAGTGCTCCTGTTTTCAGTACCAGACGAGTGTCGGCGGCGTGAAGCAACAATAATGAAACACAGGAGTAATCAAAACAGCAAAGAATGAAAACCATCATTTCATAAATGAAATGATTAAGGGACCATCTAGGCCAGCGCCATTCAGGTTCACTGAGATGCTTGGCAAAGAAGTCTGACAGCACCTTGACCTTCAACGGCCGGCTGCGCGAAGTGGGTGTGACAAAATAGAGCCCGCCTTGTGTCATTGACCACTCATCCAGCAGATGAATTAGGCGGCCATCTTTCAGATATTCTGCAGCCATAAATTCTGGCAGTTCCGCAATCCCCAGACCCGCCAGCAGGGGCGGCAGCAGGGCGTCAGAGTTGGTCACGCGCAACGGCCCGCTCGGGACAATATCTTCCTGTGCGCCGGAATCATGCGTGAAGCGCCATACCTGGCTTCTGGCACGATAGGCATAACTGAAGCACTGCCGGGAAGTGAGTTCACGCGGATGCTGCGGTACACCCTGTTCAGCGAGATACGCTGGTGAAGCCACCAAATATTGCGTCACGGCACACAGCCTGCGCGCCACCAGCGAAGAGTCCGGTAATGCGGCAATACGTAACGCGGCATCAAAGCCATCGGCGATCAGATCGACCGAGGCATCGGACAGATGCAGATCGACACTCAGCTCCGGGAACTGGCGGATAAGTTCTGGCATCAGCGGGGTTACCCAGCGTAAGCCAAACGACATGGGGACTGCTAAGCGCACCTGACCACGAGGCTGCACCGACAGTTCATGGGCTTCGCTTTCCACTTCTTCAGCCTGGCGATACATCTCTGACGCCTTCGCCGCCATGCTTTGACCAAACTCCGTTAACGCCAACTGGCGCGACGTCCGGTTAAACAGCCGACCGCCTAACCGCTCTTCCAGGCGCGCAACGGCACGTGACACGGTGGGCACGGAAACCCCCATCACCCTGGCTGCTGCCGCAAAAGAACCTTCCTCTGCCACTTTCGCAAACATCGCGAGTCCTTCGAAATCGGGGAATCTGTTCATTTCAAATCTGCAATGATGAGTTTCAAATCATTCTATTTTGAAAGTCGGCGCACGTCGATATGCTTATTCCATCGCGACAACAACCGCTGTCGTCAATGAGCTGATTCACTTATCACAGGAATATAAGACATGAAAACTCAACGTATCGCTTCAACGCTGTTTGCCTCTTCTCTGCTGTTGGGCGCTGCCAGCCTCTCTGCTCCGGCTTTCAGCGCTGACGCTGCACCGTTGGTCACCATATCAGGCGTTGACCACGCTGGTATCAACGTTCCTGATCTGGTTAAGGCCATCGCGTTTTTCCAGACCACCTTTGGCGCCAAGATTGAATCGGACATCACCCCCGGCGCTATCCCGGATGCGTGGAAAGCCGCGTTCAACTGGCATCAGTCCAGTGACCTCAAGCGTTTTGTCATGATGCGTATGCCTGATGGCACCGGAGTCGAGCTGTTCCAGTACAGCGGTGCGCAAATCGGCCATACACGTCCTCATCAGGATGATGATGCGGCGACGCATGTCGCCCTGAGAACGCAGGATGTGCCCGCCAGTTTTAAGGCGATTCAAAAGGCCGGACTGAAAACCCTGAATGAGCCAGTGACCAACGCCGACGGCACTCAGTGGTTTTATTTCCTGACGCCATGGGGCTCGCAGATTGAGCTGGTCGGCAAAGCGAAAGCAGCAAACTGACAGAGGACACAAACATGAAAAAGGTCTTCACCCAATCCCTGCTGCTGTCGGTACTGCTGGCCGGGTCACATAACGTATTAGCGGAGAACACAACCATGAACATCACAACGGCTCAACTCGCACCCGCAGGTTTGCAGCAACTGATCGATCGCCACTTTGCTATCTGGAATAACACCGATGCTGTTGAACGAGAGAAAGCATTTGCGGCGGTTTACTCATCTGACTTTTTCGTTGCCGATTATGACGGACTGAACGCAGGGGCGGACCGCGTGAATGCTGCCATCAGTAAAGTTCAGTCACAGCATCCAGGCTTTATCTTTACCCCGGCAGCTGTTGAGTGGAATCACGGCATTGCCCGTGTGACCTGGGGTTATGGCCCAAAAGACAATCCGTATTTGGTGCGGGGAGAAGACATCTTTACGGTCAGCGAGGGCACGTTGTCGAGCGCTCGGGTGTTTCTCAATAAATAACGCTGCTGCAGTAATTATTTGATTATCCACCCACGTGGAAAGTGTTTTCTGGATTTGTGCATTTTTTCGCAATGATCAATGACGTTACAGTGCTAACCGAACTCATCAGGCTGACTTTCACTGTAACCCGATGACTTTAAAAACTAATTCATACTTTGATTAAGGAGTTTCACCATGAGTAAAAAACTTTCAGGCAAAATCGCGTTAGTCACGGGCGGCAGCTCGGGTATTGGTCTGGCCTCAGCGCAGGAGCTGGCAGAGCAGGGCGCGAAAGTCTACATCACCGGCCGCCGTCAGGAAGAGCTTGATGCAGCAGTCGCCCTCATCGGGCCATCAGCCACAGGGATCCGCGCAGATGCCTCAGTTCTGGGCGATCTCGATACGGTATTTTCCACTATTGCGAGTGAATCAGGAAAGCTTGATGTGTTGTTCGCGAATGCAGGTGGTGGTGACATGATGCCGCTCGGCGCCATCACTGAAGAGCATTTTGACCGTATTTTTGGTACCAACGTGCGTGGCGTGCTGTTCACCGTACAGAAGGCGCTTCCGCTGTTGACCAAAGGTGCCTCCGTCATTCTTACTGGCTCGACCGCTGCGGTGAAAGGCACCGCCAGCTTCAGCGTTTACAGCGCAAGCAAGGCAGCCGTGCGTAGTCTTGCACGCTCCTGGGCGCTTGATCTGAAGGATCGTGGCGTCCGTGTCAATGTGGTGAGCCCGGGTCCTATCCGTACCCCAGGCCTGGGAGGTCTTGTACCGGAAGAGCACCGCCAGGGTTTGTTTGATGCACTCGCAGCCGGCGTTCCTTTAGGTCGTTTGGGTGAACCGGAAGAGATCGGTAAAACCGTGGCATTCCTGGCGTCTGATGATGCGAGCTTTATTAACGCTGCGGAAATATATGTGGACGGTGGCTTAGCACAGATTTAATTCACTACCTGACAGACCCTCTTAATTATTTAAAACCACGACGACATTATTATTCATTTTGTCGGTGGATAGCCTTGCGCCATGCATATCAGAACGATGAATAAATGTCGTTGTAAAAGACGATATTTATTCATTCGGGTATGACGTCAGGCCAGGAATAACCTGCACATCATCAACGGAGAAACAAAAAATGAGCTTTATTAGCACACCTGATACAACTCGTCTTTTTTATAAAGACTGGGGTGACAAAAATGCACAGCCGGTTATTTTCTCACACGGCTGGCCATTGAGTTCAGATGCCTGGGATGGTCAGATGCTTTTCCTGTTACAGCAAGGGTATCGTGTGATAGCGCTTGACCGTCGCGGTCATGGCCGCTCCGACCAGCCGTCTTACGGCAATGACATGGACACCTACGCTGACGATCTGGCAGTGCTGCTGAATGAGCTGGATATTAAAAATGCGATGCTGGTTGGACACTCGACCGGTGGTGGTGAAGTGGCGCACTACATCGGACGCCATGGCGAAGCTCGCGTAGCAAAAGTGGTGCTGGTTGGCGCGGTTCCGCCCATCATGATTTCATCGGCTGAGTGGCCTGAAGGCAGCGATATGGCGGTGTTCGATGGTATTCGCAAAGGTGTCTTTGATAATCGTTCGGACTTTTATCTCAACCTCGCTATCCCTTTCTACGGGATGAATCGCGAGGGGGTGGAGATCAACGAAGGCCTGCGCCTGAGCTTCTGGAATCAGGGTATGGCCGGTTCGATTGTCGGTCAGTACGCCTGTATTAGAGAGTTCTCGGAAGTGGATTACACCGAAGATCTGAGAAAACTCACTGTGCCAGCGCTGGTTATTCATGGTGATGATGATCAGATTGTCCCAATCGGTCACTCTGGGCTCTTATCTGCTGAGATTATCCCGCATGCCGAACTGAAAATTTATCCCGGCGCTTCTCATGGTCTGGCGGCAACCCATCAGGATCAACTTAACCAGGATTTGCTGGAATTTATTCAGTCGTAGGTCATCCGGGCCAGCCACCTCATTTGATTATGAGGTGGTCACGCTATTCAGTCTTTTTTTATCCTCACGCCGCATTTTCCTTTTCATTTTTATGAAATAAAGGCATGCATGCGTATGAAGTTATATCAATTAATTCCTTCCCTGTTGGCGCTGTTCTTTATCGCGGATGCTGAAGCACAGTATCACCCTCATCAGGTTGTTCAGTCGAGCGCTGCTGAATCCGCATTCATCCAGGACAATCAAACAGCGATGGACCGAATGATGACAGCCATGGAGGTCAAGCCATCTGGCAACATCGATGATGATTTTGTGGCGATGATGGCCCCGCACCATCAGGGGGCGATAGACATGGCCATCGCCGAACTTCGCTACGGCACCAATCCGCAGCTTCGCCGTATCGCGCAGGAAATTATTGTCACCCAGCAGCAGGAGATCACTGCCATGTATCAGGCACTGAATAAACCGCTGCCACCCGCGCAGGCGGCTCCCGACCAGATTGCGCCAGTAGAGGGTACAACACCCTGATAAATCTCACCAATTCTCCTTTTGACAGACCCCCACTGAACAGGATGATGCAATGAAAACGTTATTAAGGACCGGACTTGCTGTCGCTGTCGCGCTCTCTACTTTGTCCGCGATGGCAGGTCAGGCTCCCTTTGGTGCTGCAGCCGCCGAGATCCCCCTCAGCCACCATGACCGTGTGTATGCCGCGGAACAGTTCTCGAATACGGTCTCCGTCACCGATCCAGCCAGTAATAAGTTGCTCGGCGTTATCCGATTGGGCGATCCCCAGCCGGCAAACCTGAGTCCCCTGTATAAAGGCCAGGTGTTGGTACACGGCATGGGATTTTCACCGGATCGTAAAACGCTGGTTGTGGTCTCGATTGGCTCAAATTCGGTGAGCTTTATCGATACTGCGACGAACACCGTCAGGCATATCACCTACGTGGGACGTTCTCCGCACGAAGCGTTCTTTACGCCGGATGGAAAAGAAGTGTGGGTGACGGTCCGTGGTGAGGACTACGTTTCGGTACTTGATGCCAGCAGCGGTGAAGAGAAGACGCGCATTAAAGTGCCTGGTGGTCCGGGCATGCAAATCTTTTCGCCCGACGGGCAGTACGGTTACGTTTGTTCTTCGTTTAACCCGGATACCGTGGTGGTTGACGTCAGGACGCACAAAATTGTTGGATCGGTGAAACAGGCCAGCCCGTTCTGCCCTAACATCGCGGCATCGCCAGACGGTAAACAGGTGTGGTTTACCCTCAAGGACACGGGGAAAGTGCAGGTCTTTAACGCAAGACCGCCATTCAACATTATTAAAACGCTGGATACCGGCCCCATCACCAATCACGTCAACATCGTCGAAAACGCGAAAGGCAGTTTTGCCTGGGTCACGGTCGGTGGTCTGAACAGAGTCAACGTCTACCGCACTGATGACTTCTCACAGGTGGCTTCGATTCCGGTGGGAAATCTCCCGCACGGCCTGTGGCCATCTGGTGACGGGAAGCGTATTTACGTCGGTCTGGAGAATGCCGATGCGCTCACAGCCATTGATACGACAACTTATAAGGTGGTCGCTACCATCCCTATTGGGCAGGCGCCGCAAGCGGTTGCTTATGTGCCTGGTGCTGTGCCGCAAGGGGATGGAATGCAAGGCTTGCAGCCTCTGGGGATTGCCGGCCAGGCAGTGCATCTCCAGCTGAAAAGCGTGGGTGCCGCCAAAAACACGCAGCCGACGACAACAGTTTCACTGTTTGAACAAGGGATAACCCAGGTTCTTCAGGCATCCGCGACGGGTTTAGAACCCAAACAACCTTACCTGCTGGCATTGTCATCGCGAGCCGACGGCAGCGGTGAACTGGAACCCTTGACGCGCTTTATGACTAACCCTGCTGGTGCGGCCATTGTTAATGCAGTTGGACCGATACGGCAGATCGTAGATGCCCGACACGCGGATGAACGTCGCTACCTTGTGATTGCCAAAAGCGACGGCAGCGAGCAGAGGAGCGTCGTCCAGGTTCAGGCGCGCTGATACCGATTGGATATAGTCAATCAAGTCACTATGCGTCTGTATGACTGGACTTCTGGCTCACACTTACCCGCCTAAATGGCGGGTTTTTTTATGGATTAATAGGGCAAAAGTACATCTGAGTTTCATTCATATTTTTTGAATGTTTTCGATAAATCTCTTAGCTTTAAAACCCAGACTTGTAAGCGCATGATTAATCCATCGAGGCAGATAGCCTTTCAAACTAAATAAATCATTGAGGAACAGACCATGAAAAACATCAAAACTTTCGTTGCAGTTATCGCACTTTCAGTTGTTTCATTCGGTAGCTTTGCACAGAGCATCACCGCGTCAGCTTCAACTCTGGATGCTGCAGAAGCGCAGATTGCTGCTCAGGCACATCAGCAGGTGCTTCATACAAAATTATCAGCGCCCGTTTCAATAATGGTGCCTATATCTCTGCTGAATTGACCAAATAAGTCAGTGTCTTAATATGTGATTAAGGGCCGCCTAAAGCGGCCTTTGCTGATCTTTCAATAGATGAGTGATAGCAGCCAACGCGCTCTTGATATTTGAACAACCCCACCTTGCAACGTTCACTTCGATCGGGTGCTGAGACGTTTCCAGAAGCTTACCCAGTGCAGAGGTGCTGCGGAGGCAGGATCAACGCGCGCTGGGAAGCGGGCCGTTCAGTGATATCCAGTCGATAAAGGCCCTCATTGCCGGGGTGACCGCTTTCCCTGATGTCCAGCATAAATAGTATCCCGGAAACTCAGTCTCCCACTGCCCGAGGATTCGCGTTAGCTTGCCGGAAGCGAGTTGCGCTTCAACTCTCTCCGCTGTGACCTGTGCTATACCGATGCCCATGATGGCTGCCTGATACTGGCGCTCACGATCATCCACCACAAGATTACCCGTTAGCTGGACATTCCGAAGCTGCCCATTGCAGGTAAATTGCCAGGGAACGGGTGACAGGGTGCCGGGCCATCGCCAACCAATACAGTTGTGATGCACCAAATCTTCGGGTTTGGTGATTGTCTCGCGCTTTTCCAGGTAGGAAGGCGCCGCGACGACAATTTGATGCAAACGCCCCCCCGCCGGGACCGCGACGAGTCCCGGATCAAGTACCTCACCCAGTCTCAGGGATAAGTCATAACCGCCAGCGATCAGATCGGTGGGGGCATCATTGATCGACAGATCGAGATGCACATCGGGGAAGGCCGAAAGAAAGTCAGCAAGTTTTTTATCCAACAGCATCTCGGCTGCTGAGCGAAAAGCATGAATGCGCAGGTGACCTTGGATGAGCTGGCTTCTCGCGTGGGCTTGCGCCAAAGAATCTGCTAATCCCTGAAGCAAGGAAGAGGTCTGAGCGTAGAGTGATTTTCCCTCATCGGTAAGTTTCACCACACGGGTTGTTCGGGTAAACAGCCTGATTCCCAGGCGATCCTCAAGACCCATGATCTGCTGGCTTACCGCAGACGGAGAAATATCAAGCATCTCTGCCACTTCCCGGAAACTGAGCCTTTCCGCGACCAAGACAAAGGTGTTAAGTGCCAAATAATCTGCTCGGTTAAGTCTGCTGGGCATACTGTTTATTTTCACTAAGGAGTGTGTGAAGGAATGGCCTGATTATGCCACTAAACTAAATAATTATACTCTGGCAATCATCGAGTCCAGAGAGGAGGAGAGTGCAATGGCGATTGAAGTCAGTGAGAGTATTGAAGCGCGCTTGCGGGAAGTTGAAGATAAATTAGCGATTTACGAATTGATTGCATCCCATCCTCCCAGTGCAGACACAGGGCATGCGCAATATACGGCGCAGGTTTATAAAGAGGAGGGGATTTTCAATCGGGGAGTGGGTTTAGACGGGGCCACAGGTGCCAAAGCCATTGCTGATTTTATTTTACGGCCCGCTCACCGCGAAGCGATCCAAGGAGGGTTGGCGCATTTTACCGGACTGCCGCTGGTCAATTTGCAGGGGGATAGGGCTATTGTCACCTCGTATCTGCAGTTAATCCAACACGATAAAACGGGTAAACCGCGAGAGATGGCAAACCATGGTGTTTCCACCGGTTACCGCATCCACCGCGTAGTGGTCAATCGCTGGGAATTGGAACGCATCGCAGGGCAATGGAAAATAAGTGCACGAACTCTGCTGCCTGTGGATGGAAGCAAAGCCCCACTGGAACTGCTTAATGCAGGTTTGACAGAGATCCTTGCGCGTAACCGAATTGAATAGTGCGCCTTAATGACCGGCTTGCCCCGCGAGGAGCAAACCGGTCTTCGCTTAGCGATAGCGTGATGACAGGTGGGATGATTGTCCGCTGAAGGCCCCCAAAACCTGCGCTATTGGCTAATTTGTGACCGGAGCAAATTCACTCCTTTCTGTCGAACCAGCACTGCCAGCAGCAACATGCCTGAAAGTGCTAATATGCTAGCCAGCACAAAAGCGGTGTGATAGCCGCCACCATACTGGATCAGAAAACCGGTGATGCTAGGGGATAAAATCCCGGCCAGGTTTGCCAGCAGGTGTACAAAGCCACCTGCTGTTCCTATGCGCCCGGCGGGGACAATATCCTGCAGCAGAGACCAGCATGCCTGCGGAGTCATATATGCAAAGACGCTTGCCAAGGTGATAAATGTCACGGCGGAGGTGACACTTTGACTCCATGCAGTGAGCAGCACGCACAGTGCCGCCACGGCAAGGCCGACGAAAATCACCAGTTTGCGTGACAACAGGAAATCCTGCGTGCGGCGGAACAGCATGTCAGAGATGATGCCTCCCCCCAGAAAACCGACGGTAGCGCCTAACCACGGCAGCACACCGATAATACTCATGCTTTTGATATCCAGATGCTGGAAGTCGGTCAGATAGCTCGGCAGCCATGACAGGAAGAAGAACTGGATATAGTTGAAGCAGAAAAATGCACTGGCAACGCCCAGTACAGGCAGAGAAAACACGTAATGCCACAGGCTGTGGCTGTCCTGTTGTGGCTGGTTCAGGGTATTGCCGGCCGGTCGTCGTTGCACGATGTACTGGCTCTCTTCAGCACTTACACGCGGGTGTTGTTCTGGCTTGTCTCTGAACAGCAACAGCCAGCAGGCAACCCAGATGAATCCAAGTGCAGCAATAACAATGAAAGCAATACGCCAGCCAAATTGCAGACCGACCAGACCGACAATCGGCGCTGCAATGGCGGCTCCAAGAGGTTGGCCTGCGTTGGTGAAGCCTACCGCCCGTCCAACTTCATTGCGCGGGAACCAGTTGGCAATGGATTTGTTGGTGGTGGTGCCCATAGGGCCTTCGCCCACGCCAAACAGCATGCGAACGATGAGAAGGTGAGTGAACCCTGTCACCAGTGCTGTGGCACCGCAAAACAGCGACCAAATACTGGCCGCCCAGGAATATACGCGACGAGGCCCGAAGCGGTCAGCCGCCCAGCCGCCAATAAAGCAAAACAGGCAATAGCCAATAAAGAAACAACTGAACAAAATACCCATCTGTGCATCGTTGATGCTCAAATCCTTCTTCACCAACGGCGCCATGACGGAAAGTGCTGCCCGGTCAAGATAGTTAAGGATGCCCGCAAAAAACAGCAACAGCGCAATGACATTACGGTAGTTTTTAAACATGGTTTTTCACTCCCTGCGAATCAATACGCGTCCATGAAAGGCGATAATCCCTGAGAACGGCGGGATCAGGCTCATATCCCAATCCTGGGGCATCGTTCAGGTTGAAGCGTACGCTTTGTGGCAGTGATGGATACAATTGCGCTTCGAACGTAATCCAGGGGATTTCCATTTTGATATCATCTGGCAATGTGGCAACCAGATGCGCAGTGGCCAACATCCCCGCGCCGAAGTAGAAGCAGTGCGGTACGACTTTCACACGGTATTGACGTGCCAGTTCGAATACGCGCAGTGCAGCGGTGATGCCGCCAACTTTGGCAACACTGGGCTGTGCAATATCCACGGCACCACTTTCAAACAAATTCACAAATCCAAAATCGCCGTCCACATTTTCACCAGCGGCAAGGGGTACGCCGTTTTCACGCAGCTGAGATAGCCCCAGAAAGTCATCTGGCGGCCATATAGGCTCTTCAAGCCAGCCCAACTGCAGTGGTCGCAGTTCACTGGCGATGGCATTCGCCTGTTCGCGTGACCACGGGCAGTTGACATCGACCATCAGGTCCACGTTTGGCGGCAAAGCATCACGTGCAGCGGCAATTGCATCAGGATGCGTTTCATGAAGTTTGAGCGCACGATAACCTTCTGCATGCGCACGCTGAACCTGAGCGGCGACTTCCTTTGCGTCATTACCGTAGCTCACCAGGCTGGCATAGCGTTCAATCTGGTTATGGGCTGCCCCCATTAGTTGCCATAGAGGCTTCTGTTGCTGCTTACCTAACAGATCCCACAGCGCAATATCGAGTGCGGACAGCGCATAACGGACTGGCCCACTGCGGCCAAAGGCATGCAGTGCCTGCTCAGCAGATTGCATCAACTCCGCAATCTGCTGCTGGCTTGTCGGTATAGTCCGCTGAAGGAAGAAAGGAGAAACCAGATTGATCAGCGACTGTTCGGTGACCGGATTGGACAAATGTCCAAATGCTTCCCCCCAGCCTTCAATACCGTCTTCGGTAATGACCTTAACCAGCAGCGTTTCCATGCGCTTGAGTGATGGAGATGCCGCGTTATAGGTGGTTTCTTGCGCATCGGGCTGGCGCCTATGCGCATCAAACGGGATGGCGATACGTGTAATTTCGATAGCGGTAATTTTCATGCCATAAACCTCATAGGGGTAACGCCCGGCAGTTTTTATAGGGAGTGCCGTGGCTAAGAGGAGGTAAACCATTAATAAGTATAAAAAGGCAATCAGGCATGAAGCATCGGGCAGAAGCACAGGAGTCGTTGGCATTTTTAGCCAGATTTTGTGCTTACTAACGATGAGGAAGGGGGAGGATCACATTAATTCTGGACTAGCCACAATCAAGCAATGCATTTTTGATTTGCTAGCTGCTTGACTGTGAATAAGATGATGTCAGCGCAAACTGTATTGATCATCAGCTCTGAAAACCAAAGGAATGATTTGTTTGCCCGTAAGCGGCGCCAGTGGCAGGCCATCATTACTCGATGGGTGATACCAGGCGATTTCCTCTATTTCAGCGGCGGGACTGATCTCGCTGGCAGACGTCTGCACAGAGAAGATTTCAGCAACAAGTTTGAAACCAGGTTCGTTCGCGGCAGTGTCTGTGAATTGACCGATGTAGCGGGTATCCGTCTCAGAAACCTTAATCTGCAACTCTTCATCAAGCTCGCGAATTAACGCGTTGACCGGCTGTTCAGCGGCTTCAATTTTTCCACCGGGCTGCATGAAATAACGCGTATCGCGTTTACGGACCAGAAGTACACGGTGCTGGGCATCCATAATGATTGCTGCTGCGATGTGTATCGTCTTATCTGCGTTCACTGCCATCCTCCTGTTCGATTATTGAGTCATCCTTTGCCTTGGCGGCACTTGGAGGCCCTCACTATAACCTAATTGAGAATGATTATTAATAAGTGAGATTATTGCACAGGTGGGATAGGTTGCTAGCAGGAGGGGAATAACCGGGCCTCAGCCCGGTTCTACACATATTATTTAGACATTCCATCTTTCGCCATGTCATCTTTTTTCATGCCATCCTTGGACATACCGTGATGTTTCTTCATCGGCTTTTTCATCCCGTCTTTGGTCATACCATCTTTACTCATGCTGTCATGAGACATAGCACTTGGATTTTGCATGCCATCTTTGGCCATGGAGTCTGCCGCGTAGGCGCCAGAGAAGGCCATCATCAGGGCACCAGTAAATACAGTCGCAACGATCTTTTTCATGATTCATTCCTTACATGGTTGAGGGGGTAACACTGTTCAGCTGCCGCCAAACCAGTTGTAGCCTTGGTCTTCCCAGTAGCCACCGGTAAAGCGGTCAGTAATTTCAATCGAAACAATATGCTTCGGGTTTTTGTAGCCGAGCTTGGTTGGGATACGCAGTTTCATGGGATAGCCGTATTCAGGGGGTAAAATACGTCCATCCCAGCTCAGCGCCAGCAGCGTTTGGGGGTGCAGCGCTGAAGCCATATCGATACTGGTGTAGTACTCATCCGCGCAGCGAAAACTGACGTATTTCGCCCGCGTGTCTGCGCCGATCAAGTGCAGGAAGTCGCTGAAGCGAACACCGCCCCAACGCCCAACCGCACTCCAGCCTTCAACGCAAATATGCCGGGTGATTTGCTCATGTTGCGCTAACTTATAAAGCTCAGGCAGGCGCCAGCTGCGGTTATCTCGCACCTTCCCTTTTATCTGTAGTTGGTAATTCTCTTCATGAATCGAGGGAATATCCTCTTCACCGTAGAACGCATTAAAGGGAAACGGCCTTGTGATATCCGCAAGGGTATATTCTGGTGCCATACGGTAACCGCTGAATAACCATCCCTGAATACGGTCATTAAAACGTGATATACGATTTAAGACGCTTTCGACATCGGGATTATCATCAATATCGCATCCACTCAGCATCGCAACGCCGCCTAGCGTCAGTCCCATACGCAGAAACTGGCGACGTGAATTGCCGGTGAGTTTTTTGGCTAGCAATGTTTGCGCGTCTTTAACCAAATCACTGGCATCACTGGCGGATAAATTTATTTTATTCTTTTCCATATTCAGCGGCCACGGATCATCAATTGCAGTGTTTTAGGAACCAGCAATACCATTGCCAGATGGACAAGAATAAAAAGGCACAGAAATGCCATCGCGGAAAAATGGATGAGTCTGGCATTGTCGTAACCACCGAGTAATTCTCTCAGTACCGCGAATTGCACCGATTTCCACAGCACCAGTCCCGATAGCACTAATAAAATGCCATCTATCATGACCAGTAAATAAGCGCATTTTTGCACCATGTTGTACTGCCCACGATCATCATGACCCAGTCGCCATTTGAGCGCGGAGGTAAACTCTGATGCGAGCTGTTTAACGCTCAGCGGCCAGAAGCGTTGGCGAAAGCGCCCGCTGATAATATTGACAATAAGATAGAGCAGTCCGTTTAATCCAAATAACCACATCACGGCAAAATGCCACTGCAGTGCGCCACCGAGCCATCCGCCAAGGGTATATTCCTTTGGGAATGAAAAAGCGAATAAGGGTGAGGCATTATAGATACGCCAACCGCTAAGAATCATCAGTATAACGGCCAACGCATTAACCCAGTGGTTTATCCGTAACCAGAGCGGATGAATATTTTTATTGCTTATTTTTTTCATTCTACGCCTCTTCACAAGGAAGTCTTTTCTGGAGTGCAGACAGTTTCACTTTTTATTTATTACGGAATCCTCACGGAGAGTTAAACAAAATGTGATAACTCTTTAAGGCGTGTATGTATATGATTAAGAGGTTGTTGACTGAGGCGGCAGACATGGCAAAGAAGATTTTGATTGTTGAAGATGATGGCAATATCGCAGAGCTGTTAAACATCCACCTACGGGATGAAGGCTTTGATATTACTCACGCTGCAGATGGCAATAAGGGCAGTGAACTGCTGGAAAGCCAGCGCTGGGATGCTTTGATTTTCGACATCATGCTACCGGGCGTTGACGGGCTTGAGTTGTGTCGCCGGGCCCGCAACATGCCGCACTATACGCCGATTATTATGATCAGCGCCCGCGCCAGCGAAGTGCACCGCGTGCTGGGGCTGGAGCTGGGCGCCGATGACTACCTCACTAAACCTTTTTCCATGCTGGAACTGGTTGCGCGCGTTAAGGCGTTATTCCGTCGTCAGGAAGCGATGAGTCAAAACCTGCGGCAGGACGCCGGTACGCTTCGCCTTGGCAACCTGAATATCGATCCGGTGGCACGTGAGGTTTCACTCAATGATGTTGCCATCGAGCTGACGCCGCGTGAGTTTGAGCTGCTGTTCCACTTTGCCCGTCATCCTGGCAAGGTGTTTTCTCGCCTGAGCTTACTGAATCTGGTTTGGGGTTATCAGCATGAGGGCTATGAACACACGGTCAATACGCACATCAATCGTCTGCGCCTGAAAATCGAAACCACGCCCGCAGAGCCGCGCTGGATATTAACCGTCTGGGGACAGGGCTATAAATTTGTCGTGCCAGAAGAGGGGAGCGATGCGTGATGAGAAAGCTATCCCTGACGCAGCGTCTGACGCTGGTGTTCGCTCTGATGCTGGTGATCAGCAGCTCACTGATCTTGTTCATCCAGGACAGGAATCGCACGCAATACAGCGATGCGATGATCCAGAACCTTTCCCGTGACCTGGCCTCATCGATTGCGAAAAGCGGGACCCTGATGAACGCCCAAGGCACTGCCGTTCCGGCCATAAAAACGGTGTTTGGCCAGATGATGTCCTACAACCCCAGCGTTGAAGTGTACTTACTGGATACCCAAGGACACATCCTGGCTAACGATGCACCCGCCGGGCATATGCATCACCAGAAGGTAGATATTCAACCGGTACGGGCATTGTTGGCTGGCGCGCCTTTGCCGATATACGGGAAGGATCCGCGTTCTGCTTCTGCTCTGAAGGTGTTCAGTGCCGCACCCATCCTCGATGGTGATCGGACGGTTGGCTACCTCTATGTGATTCTCCAAGGGGAAAACTATCAGCAGTTGCAGCAAGGAGTACTGACCTCGGTTCTGCGCAGTTCCATGTTCTGGTCGGTCATCGTGATTCTTGCGTGCGGACTGCTGGCAGGGGCATGTGCGTTTTACTGGGTGACGCGGCCGGTCAGAAAACTGACGCAACAGGTCACGGCCCACGATGCTGATCGACAGCCAATTATCGAACAACTGGCGGCGCTACCTGTCTCGAAGCAGCAGGATGAAGTGGCGCAGCTTAAAAATGCCTTTATTGAGATGGCCAGACGTATCGCGGCACAGGTGCAAGCGCTTGAGCTGAAAGATCAGCAGCGACGTGAATTTGTTGCCAACATTTCTCATGACCTGCGTACGCCATTGATGTCGATACAAGGGTATCTCGAAACGCTGTCCGTCAAGGCGACGAGTCTCAGTGAGGCAGAACGTAGCCGCTATTTGCAGATTGCTCTGACACAAAGTGAGAAGGTGGGGATGCTGGCTCAGCAACTTTTTGAGCTGGCGCGTCTGGAGCATGGCGTGGTGACGCCGCAGCGTGAGCGCTTTTCACTCTCTGATTTAGTACAGGATGTGATGCAAAAATTTGGGCTGGCGATTGAAAAGTCACAATTGGATTTTCATTTCGACATAGAGCCAGGGATTCCGCTTGTGGATGCCGATATGTCGATGATCGAGCGCGTGCTCACTAACCTGGTGGACAATGCTATTCGCCATACTCCCTCTGGCGGGGTGATTAAGCTGCGCATCTGGAGCCAGGAACAAAAAGTGATGCTGGAACTGGAAGACAGCGGCCCCGGTATCTCTCCTGCCGTCAGTGAAACCCTGTTTGAGCGTCCTTCCATCACTGACCCTACACGCCGCGACAACGGAGGATTGGGCCTGGTGATTGTCAGACGTATGTTGCAACTTCACCAAGGAGATATTTCATTGATAGAGGCGCCAGGCGCTTGTTTCAGAATATTTGTTCCCTTGTAAAATCGGCCAGATGAAAGTGTGTCTTACAATTTCCCTATGAGCGGTAAGAAATTACCGGCTTATGTAACTTGTTTATTATTTTATATTTGGCGTCATTTTTATCTCTGAGGAAGTGTTGTTCACATTCGTGAATATGTCATTTCATCTAAATAGAGTTTGTGTAATGAAATTATCCTCGATTTTAACAGGCGTTATTGTTTCGCCTGTCGCTATCCCTGCAAACTTTTTTGCAATTCCGTTACGGTTGATTGTCGGTTTTGGTTTCTTACAGCATGGCTTCGCGAAGTTATTACGTGGAGGGGATGCCTTTGTGGGAATATTAGTTGCCATGCATCTTCCTTTTCCTGAATTACTGGGATGGGCGACCGTGGTCATGGAAATCCTTTGCGGTGCATTGATATTGATTGGCGCGTTTGTTCCTTTGGCTGCCATCCCAGCCATTATTATATTGCTGGTGGCTATTTTCACAGCGCATCTACCCTATGGTTTCTCTTCAATTAAACTGCTTTCCTATGACGCAATGGGGGCGCATTTCGGTCAGCCAGGTTATGAAACCGATCTGCTTTATATCGCCAGTATTCTTGCACTAGTCATTGGCGGGGCTGGTCCTTTCTCAGTCGATGCGATACTGCGTAGGCGGTTATCACATCGCGGTAAATGATTTTAATTAGGCTGTGGGGGCCGGTGGCCCCCAACGATTCAGCGATGCACCGATGGGTGGCAGGCAAATCCATTCCATAACTCGAGATCGCTCAATCTGGCTCACCCCCAGCGGCCCTGTTTCCGGCATGAACTGCAAGATGCTAAATACGATTGCCAATGCAAAAACACACAATTAATTTTAATAAATCATTAATTGTTTCTTTAGTAGAAACAGAATCATGAGCGAATTTTACTTCAATAAACGTAGGTTGAAGGGCAGCCATCCCATCTATTTTTGATACAGATCAAAATTATCCCCGCACTTTTTGCACAAACTGCGCGCGAAAACTATTTTCGAGGCGCGAAATAAATGTTCATTTTAACCCCACTCAGTGGCATCGCGTTGCTGACCATTGTCCCGATGATTGTCGGTTTGATCGCCGCTGAGCTTGCCGCGCCAGACGACTATCCCCTGCATCTATGGATAGCGTCACATCCCCTTCCGTTTGCAATTTCTGCAGCTTGCACACTGTTTCTCGGTGTCTTGTGCTGCGTGCTTCAGTACCTCACCGACAAGATTTGAATTTAGCGTGAACGTAGGACGTGCGAGGTGTTTATGACAGAGATACAGGCTGACGTTTTGACGACCAGCATCCGAGCCGAGCATCTTCAGCAAGGGCATACCCTGATGCTGGGGAAAATTCGCGTCACGGTTGACGCCATTATGTGGGACGACAGAACGCGAACTATTCGGCTTTTCGCTGAGGGCCGGACGTTTCGACTCTTTTATGACACGACTGTCGATATTTACACGTTATCGCCAGGCTTCGATAACGTGGTTTTTTGAGGAGGCATCACCAAGTGAACATCAATAAAGCGATAAATCTTTCACTGATTGCGCTGACGGCGGTGTTGTTATTTGCCGCTTCGAATGCGTTCGCCATCAGCCTTTCCACTATTGGATGATAGGGCAACATTGCCTTATCCTCCTGTGGGCCAGAAGTGATCATCAGGTAGCGAGCGTGCACCAAAAATGGCTTGGCCCACGCGCACCACATTGGCACCTTCTTCAATGGCGATTTCAAAGTCCCCCGACATGCCCATAGACAGATGCAGATTGCCATAAACTTCAGCAAGCTGGTCGCGCAAGTTCCGTAACCGGATAAAGCAGGCTCGGACGCGATCGGCGTCGGAACTGAACTCCGCAAGCGTCATCAGTCCTTTAACGCGCAGGTTTGGAAACGGGCTCAGCTGTGCCATGAAGTCAGCGACATTTTCCGGTGCCAGACCATATTTGCTGGGTTCAGCGGAGGTGTTGACCTGAACGAAAACGTCCAGCGTACGGTTTTCAAGCTCTAAACGCCGGTTCAGTATCTCTGCCGTGTTCAGCGAATCCAGAGCCTGAAATTCACTGGCAAATCTTGCCACCAGCTTGGCTTTATTCGACTGAAGATGACCAATGACAGACCATTTCAGGTCGGTCAGATCTGACATCGCCTGAGATTTTCCCCAGGCTTCCTGCACTTTATTTTCGCCCAGTATTTTGCATCCTGCCTGATGGGCTAGCCTGATGTGCTGTTCGTCCATTGTTTTACTGACTGGAAGAAGGCGAACGTCCGAAGTGCTGCGACCTGCTCGCAGGCAGGCGGCATCAATACGGGACTGAACGGCAGCCAGGTTGTCGATGAAATCCTGCACGCACTCCGCACGGGGCCAGCGATTGTGCATCTCATGGCGAGGCTGCGTATCAATTATTGAAGAGGGTTCGGTGCTTTTTTCGATGTTTTTCATAGCGTATAGACAAGGGCTCTGCACTCCATTAACATTGTCCTAGGCTAAACTTTTATTTGAACCAGATCAATGAAGATAAATGGAAAAACAGCGGGTGATATTTTTGACCAGATCCGCGCAATGATTCAGGCAGGAGAACTGGCTCCTGGCACTCTCCTGCCTACACTACGTGAGCTGGCAAGTGAACTGGGTATCAACCGTAATACCGTTGCTTTGGCTTATAAGCGCCTGACGGACGCAGGGTTTGTCATATCGAGAGGTAGAAACGGCACGATTGTACGCGAACCCATCGCGGCCATTGATATCGAAGGTAGCGCGCCGGACCTGGTACTGCGCGATCTTGCCAGCGGCAATCCATCGGCTTCGGTTCTCCCCCCCGTCAGTCAGCTGGCTACGTATATTGAGAATACCCCGGGTCTGTATGGTGAGACTTTGATTCGCCCGAAGCTTGAAACATTAGGCCTTGAATGGCTCCAGCCCGATCTGATCACCCCTTTCGATTTAAACCTGACTAACGGCGCTGTTGATGCCGTCGAAAGGGTGCTTGCCAGCTACCTGATTGCAGGCGATCGCGTGGCTGTCGAAGATCCCTGTTTTCTCAGCAGCATCAGTACACTACGGCACAGCCGCCTTGAGGCTGCACCCGTGGCAATCGATGCGGAAGGCATGCAGATAGAGGCGCTGTCACGCCAACTTTCTGCTGGCGTACAGGCAGTGATCATCACGCCTCGCGCCCACAATCCAACCGGATTTGGTCTTAGTGCGGGCAGGGCTGAAGGTATACGTACCTTACTGGCAAGTTATCCCCAGGTGTTGGTGATCGTGGATGACCACTTTTCGCTGCTCTCATCACAGGAATATCACCACGTTGTGCCGGCAAATACCCGTAACTGGGTGCTCATCCGTTCGATGTCCAAGTTTCTTGGGCCTGATTTACGTATGGCCTTTGTGGCCAGCGATGCGGAAACCTCACAGCGTCTGCGCCAGCGCCTGAATGCCGGAACCAACTGGGTAAGCCATATTCTGCAAGATATGGCAGCGGGTTACATGAGTTCGCCTGGCTTTAAACCATCAATGCTGGCCGCACGTGAGCGTTATATCGGCCAACGGCAGCGGCTTGTCAGTGCATTGCAACAACATGGTGTCACGGTTTCAGGCCATCACGATGGCTTGAACGTATGGGTTTCGCTGGCACAAAACAGCGCGACAACGGTTATGCAAATGGCGCACAGGGGCTGGTTGATTCGGTCTGGAGAGGGCTTCATCCTGGATAATGCTTGCTCTGGGGTAAGGATCACCGTTTCTGACCTTGATGAACCGGAAACTGAATTAATTGCAAAATCTCTGGCCGGTATTCTGGCACAGCAGCGTCAGATTCAAGCCATCAATAGGGCTTGAACATCACTAATGGAGTTCTCTGTAATGCACGTACATTTCATCGTACATGAAGATTTTGAAGCACCGGGTGCTTATGAAACATGGGCCAGAAATCAGGGTCATGATGTCACTTATTCTCGCGTCTACGCAGGCGATACGTTACCCGTTGACGCGGAAGGTATCGATTTCCTGATCGTCATGGGCGGTCCGCAGGACCCCGCCACTACACGTGAAGAATGTCCGCACTTCGATGCGAAAGCTGAGCAGGCACTGATTGCTTCTGCGGTGAAAACCGATAAAGCTGTCATCGGAATTTGCCTCGGTTCACAGCTCATCGGTGAAGCACTCGGCGCGCCGTTCGCTCACAGCCCTGAAAAAGAGATTGGTAAATTCCCGATCACACTGACGGAAGAAGGCAGCAAGGATGAGATGTTTTCTCATTTTGCCAAGACGCTGGAAGTGGGGCATTGGCACAATGACATGCCGGGTCTAACCCCGGATGCAAAAATCATCGCTTACAGTGAGGGATGTCCGCGCCAGATCATTGCGTACTCAGATCGCGTGTTCGGTTTCCAATGCCATATGGAACTGACGCTGGATGTTGTTGACCTGCTGATCGCGCATTCCGAAAAGGACCTGAGCCGCGCCGCAGAATACCGCTTTGTTAACACACCAGAAGAACTTCGCGCACACGATTACCGCGAAATGAATCAGGTACTGTTTGGGTTCCTGGATAAGTTGCAAGCTCGCTACCAATCCGCTTAAACACAGTTGAATGCCCGGAAATCTTTGGCTCTGGGCATTTCCCTCAAAGCCGTCAGCCCGACGGCGTTAACCGGTGAGCCAGTGAATTTCTGCGAATCGACACAATCCCAGTATCTCTCTGTCCGGACACAAATCTCCCCGTCAAACTAACCTGCTTCAATTAGCCATTATACTGAGTCATGAACGGCTCATGGGCGAGGCGACAAAGGATGAAGCAAAACAGGCATGAGAGGCGGAAAAGCGCTGTCGATCTGAAAATGTGGCAAAGTCGTAGAGATATGGTGAGCCATGCAATGAGCATCAGTATTAACTGGTTCATTTTTGTGAACATCAGTTTTGCCCTGATGATTTACTGGCGCAATGTGCTTTTTAACGATTTCGACCGTTCACTTCATGTCACCCTTGGCTTCACTGCGATCATAGACAGGACCATGGTCGGGATTATCATTGGCTCACTTTTACTGATGTTGCTGATACGTAAACTGTCTGCTGGCTTTATGCCACTTAGCTTGGCGGTGCTCAGTCTCGTCAGCCTGATGTGGAGCTTTAGCTGTTATCACTTTATCGTCTGGTGGTCACTGCCCTTTGCCTGGCCACTGAGCGTTATCCTGATGCTGACTGCGCTCTCTGCGCTTTATTATCATCCTCCCTCTCTGTTGGCGTTTCTCATTCCTTTATGGATCACCGCGCTGATTGCCAGCATTCAACTCAATCAGGGACTGAATATTCGGTTCTTTGTTATCTGGCTTATTCTGACGGCGATTCTGATCTACGGCCGCCAGATTTTGCTGCGCTGGTTCAACGAAGCTTGGTTTCGTTATCAGCAAAATCAGACGCTGGTTGCGCATCTGGAGGTTATTGCTCATCAGGATCCCCTGACGGGCACGGCGAATCGACGCGCAATGGAAAGTTATCTTGAGAAAGCGTCGCTTCATGAGCAGCCTTATGCGCTCATCATGCTCGATGTCGACTATTTCAAACGCTACAACGATCACTACGGCCATCAGGCAGGCGATAGGTGTTTATCGACCGTCGCTGAGATGATCAAAGCATCTGTACGAACACCAGAGGACTTGGTGGCAAGGTATGGTGGAGAGGAGTTTGTGGTTGTACTCCCTACTGCAGCCATCGATGAAGCCACCCAAGTGGCCGATCGTATTCGCAGCAATATTGCAAAATCATCGCTGCCGCACGTGGCCTCTGAAGTCAGTCAACGGGTTACCGTTAGTATGGGGATCGCGCAGACTGATGGCAGTCAAAAGCCTGATGACATCATTGCTCGTGCTGATGACGCTCTTTACCAGGCAAAGCAGCAGGGGCGTAATCGCTGGGTGATTTATCAACTCAGTGATTGATTCACTCTGCGGAAAATGATGGCGGCCTACATTGCGCCGGATCGAACACCGTTTTCCAGTCCTGCTTCATATCGACAACGACCCAACCATTTTTGGCTGCCAGCGTAAGTCCTCTGACAAGTTTTCCGCTGGCGGTAGGATGCGCGTCATAGGCGTATTCTCGTGCGCTGTCAGTGTGATGTACCAGGAGTCCCAATGCTTTGTACGTTGGGTTGGCTGAGGTGTACTGGATCATTGGTACGTCACCATCGCTGTTGCCGAATGCTGCAACCGGCTGCCGACCCATGAACAAATGGATGGCAACCGGTTTCATCGCCTCATCATCGTAAAAGGCACCGTTCAGGGTTTTACGTAACTGTGTACCGTTATTCGTTAACGAAAATTCGCTCAATGAGAAAGAGCCAATCACCTGTTCTGGCGGGATGCCATACATTTTTTCAGCTAGCACGCGCATGAAGTCAATGCCGCCGCCGGAGACAATCCAGGTTTTAAAGCCATTATCCCGCAGATAATCCAGCAACTGTCGCATTGGCTGATACCCCAACTGATCATAGCGGCAGCCGAAACGCGCATGCCGATGCGTATCTACCCAATCAGCGACGCGTTGGTTGAACTCATCGGTAGTCATGCCGCTATGCGTCAATGCCATAAGCTGCATTAAGCCTTTCTTTCCTGACTGTCCAACCGTTTTCATATCGTTGCTAATGACGGCCTGAATCAACGCATCGTTTTTCCATTCTGGGTGCTGTGGCGCGAGACGTTGAATTTCGTCCATCACAAATTGCAGCTGAAAAGTCAGCGGTGCTTCTGGCCACAGGGTGCCATCGTTATCGAACACCACATAACGCTGGTTCTCGGGGATAAAGTTGTGACTTCCAGACTGCGTTGCGCCCGAGACCCAGGTTTCAATCGCCTGTTTGGCTGTGCCGTCATTCCAGGCGCTGAGTGCAGGTTCAGCCGCTGCTGCGTAATGGATGCCGGTCGTCAGCAGCAAGCCAGCTATAAGGGTGTTTTTCATCATCTCTTCCTTTTTTCTGGAGTCAGTTCGGGCAGTGACACGCTCTGCCAGAATGTTTGGGTGCGTTTTACCACTCGCCTTAGCCCTAAAGCGATGGCGCGGCGAAATATCACTGACAGGCCAATCAGCACCAGCAACAGTGCAAGGGATGCCAGCGTGCGTATCCAGTCAACGGGCTTTCTCGCCTGCAGTGCTTTTTCACTCCCTCCTACTCGGGCTGCTGCAATGGTGTAATGCGCGCCGGGCAGCTCGGTGAGTTGCCATTGCTGCTGGCGCGTGTCCCACCAGCGTAACTTCAGCGGTGGGATAGACAGTTCACCCGCCACAGTGGGTAAATACCGCAGACGCTCCTGTCGCTGCACGCCGGTGATTTCGCCACGGCCTTGCGTCAGGTTGCTGCTGACAGGGTCCAAACGCTGTGTCCCTGAACCGGGAATGGCATAAAGCAATTGAGGGATTTGCGCGGCAATGACATCGGTGGCGCGCAAAGTGACCTCGCGCTCGATCACATCGCCCACGTGCAGCTCGCTATCCTCAACGGCACGGTAGAGTTGCCATTTTTGAGACAGGTCGAGACGGCTTGCAGGTAAAAACCTGTCCGGTTGATGTGTTTCGGCAGGCCAGGCAACGTTTTTTTCCAGGGCGGGAAGCGTGATCGTTTTGGGGGGCTGATTGGCGGACCGCATGACCAGATCAATCTGAGGCAGACGCAAGATTCCCTGATCCCATGCCATCACCTGGCGTTCCATACGTATGCCGCTCCAGAGTGCGCCCCCCTCGTTGCGGGTGACCAATTGATTAGGAAGCGGTGTTGTGAGCACATTGCCATTTTCAATTGTCATTTCTGGCCATTGAGGCGGCGGATTAAACCAGCTATCGGTCCAGAACGTGACGGCAAGCGTAACCGGTTGGCCCGGTACAAGTTGCGCGGGTACACCCAGTTCTCGGGTCATGTTCATCTCGGCCATCGCAGGTAAGCATGAAAAAAGTACTATCGACATCAGCCACTTTCTCATTGCGCCTCCGCCGGAGAAGAACGATAGAGATTTTCCAGCAGGCCGCTGGGCGAGAGTGAAGCATTGTCATACCATTGCTGTGCCGGCGCCGGTGTACCCGCCATCGGTTTAAGTTGCTGCTCTTTAGCCCCTTCATCGCGCTTCAGGTCATTTTTAATCTCGTCAGCATCGTAATTCGCTTCTTCACTCTGGCTGGCCTGACGATCGTGCTGCTTCTGCCTTAGTTGCATGAGGATGTGTGCGATCTTCTCGCGGTTTTGTTGCGCTAATGTCCAGTCGGGTCGCAGGCTCAGCGCCTGGTCATAACTGTTCAGCGACTGCTGCCAGTTTTTCTGCTGCGCGTAGCTGTTGCCTGTCCATAACAGGGTTTCAGGGGTGGCAGGAGCCAAGCGAAAAGCCCCCAGTGCCGCAGCATAATCACCAGCGTAATAGAGGGCGATGCCACGCCTCAGGGGATCGTCAAAGTGCTGAGCGGCCGCCTGATAGTCACCACGTTCAAAGGCCCTCTGTCCCTGAACATCCGGCCGCACCCAGGCATCCAGCAGGGCGGCATGGCTGGTGGGAGACAAGGCCATTAACGGTACAAACAGGAACAGCACACAAATCAGTTGCTGGCGCCAGAAAAGGAGCAGCAACAGCATCGGGATGACCAGCAGATAGCCACTGTTCTTCCACTGTAAATCCTGACGATGGTTCTGCTGCGCCGTTATGCTTTGTTGAATGTTGTCACGGATGGAGGCCAAGTCTGTATCGTCCGATGAAACTAGCGTTACCGGTATCCCGGCATCACGGATTTGTTCAAATCGAGTGACGTTCAAACGGGTGTCTGTCCCCTGAGATGCCTGCGCTTCAGGAAGCGCTCCCCCAGCGGCCGTCCCCGGCACCCACATCTGTAATGGGACGGTTTGCTGTTGCAGCCATTGTGCGTCCTGTTCATCAACGTTATCCGTCACCAGGATGATTGAGCGAGGTGCATCCGGTGAAGAGGGGAGGTTTTTCAGCGCCAGAGCCACAGCCTGACGCAGACCTGACCCGTCATCTTGCGGCAATTGCGTGGGCTGCTGTGCCATCAAAAACAGCTGGTAAAATGCCGGATCGCTGGTGAGGGGGATGGTCAGCCAGGCATTGGCACGGTAAACCACCAGCCCGAAATGGCTGCCGGGCATTTGTGACATCAACATCGACAGTTTCAGCTGCATTCGCTGGTGGCGGCTGGGCGGGACATCCTGCGCCAGCATGCTCAGATCCTGCTGTAAAATCACCATCACATTGTTATCAGGTGTAAAAGCGGCAGGTAATTCGCGTTGCCAACTGGGGCCCGCGAGCCCTAGCACACCGACGGCGACTAGCCAGGGCAGCAGCTGTTTTGCTCGCGGCTGTTGGCCCTTAATCAGCGCTGCTGCAAAAGGTTTTTCCATAATGTCATGCCACGCACTGCGCGTTCGCCGGGCCAGAAAGAAAACCAGTGGACAGATCAGTAACCCCAGCAGTCGCCAGGGGTAAAGGAAATGGAAATCGCTCAAGTGCGCCCCCTTAACAGGGTGTTGCCGATGGCATAGAGCAGTAACAAAGCCAGCGCAGCAGTAAGCGGCCAGTGAAATAACGGACGATGCCAGGAGAAGCCCAGCGTTTTCACCTGTTGCGGTGTCTGAGCATCAATTTGCTGCCAGACTTGCGACAGTGCATCGCCCTGGGTGGCGGCATGCCAAGCATTACCCCCTGAGGTAGCGGCGATCTTCTCAAGTAATGCAGTATCGACCTTGTCTTCACCACTGCTGCTAGTGTCGCCAAATGCAATGGTGTCCACCATGACGTGATGTGCTGCAGCCAGCTGAGCTGCCAGCGTAGGGGGAAGTTGTGAGGCGGTGTCATTGCCGTCTGTCAGCAGAATGGCCATTTTGGCGGCGTCCGCGTCCAGGCTTTGATCAAGCAGTTTGACGGCAACGCCCAGCGCATCACCGACCGCGGTTTGCTGCCCCGCCATAGCTGGCGCAAGCTGAGCAATGCGCGACAGCAGCGCCTGTTTATCTTCGCTGATGGGGGCAAACGGCCAGGCCTGGCTGGCGAAAATAACCAGACCAATGCGATCGTTTTTACGCTGTTCGATAAAGGTGCGTACTGTTTGCTGTACGGCCTGAAGGCGCGTCTGACCATTCTGCGCATCATTCTTCTCCATGGACCCGGAGACGTCGAGGATCAGCACGATATTGCGCATCGGTTTGATTAACGTTTTTGGCGGCATCAGATATTCGGGGCGGGCAAGGGCGATAATCAGTAAAATCCAGACAGCCCAGAACAGCAGACTTGCCCAGCCGCTCGATCTGGGGGCGGGTGCACTCAGTTGCAGTGACTCCGCCAGCTCAGGCAGGAAAGGCACGCGCACCTGTTCAGTGACGGGCTGCTTAACCGGCAGCACAAAGCGGGCCAGCAGAGGGAGCAACACCAGCACGCCCGCCCAAGGCCAGGCAAAATCTACCCTTGAGAGAAATTCAGACATGAGGAAGACTCTCCAGCCACTGGCGTAGTTGTGTGGCAACCTGTGCATTGGTCCGGGTATCCAGCTGGTTATCAGGCTGGCAGTAACGCCGACACATCTGCACTTGCAGTTCAGCGTCAAGCGAGGTCTGTGCAAGGAGCTGTTCTGGCGTATGCCACTGGCTTACGGTTTCGCGTGAATGTTGAACCAGTAACACCCGCTTAATCATCACCATCCAGTCATCAACGCTTTGCTGTGGCAGCAACTTCTGTGCTTCGCGGCGCCAGCGATTACGCCGATAGCGTGCCGAAAACACCAAAACTGTGCCCAACAGGAGCATCGATAAAATGACCCCCAGTACTTCCCAGCCAACAGGCAGAGGAAACCATGAGGGATCACTCGGCAGCGCCGGATGCCCCAGTTCTGGCGTACTAAAACCTTTTGCCAGCATGGGTATCCTCCTGCTGAAGCTGAGGCAAAACAGCCTCGCCCGTGATCACCGTTTTGACCGTGACCCCCACGCGCTGCAAACGACGCTGCTGCTGGGACAGGCGTTCGGTAACGGATTGCTGAATATTTTGGCTGAGAGAGGCCGAGAGACTGAGGGTGCTGCTAACGTTTTGGTAATACGCGGCAAGCTGGCCGCGCCGTGGCAGACGCTGATGTAGATCGTCCAGTGTGACATAAGCGGTAATATCACAACGGCGACGTAGATGTGCCAGCAGGGCTTCGCCGCTCGCGTCCAGATCATGAAAATCACTGATGATTGCCAGCCAGCTTCCGGATGGCAGCAGCCTGATAATGCGTTGAAGTGCCCCTGCTAATGAAAGTGTAGAAACCTGGTTTTCTGCATGGCGCGCGGGCAACTGCCCATTCAGACGCTCAACGTCGGTGAGTATTGGCATCAGATTTCGCTTAGGCGCACGGCACGGATGGAGTACCAACTCATCATCACCCATCACGGCACACCCCAACCGATCACCGTCATGCCAGCTTCGCCATGCGAGCAGTCCGGTAATCTTCGCTGCCGCCACGGACTTTGTTTGCAGACGAGTGCCAAAATACATATCCAGACGCTGATCCAGCAGTATAAACACCGGACGCTCTCGTTCTTCATTGTACAGTCGTATCCATGGCGATCGCAGGCGCGCAGTGGTTTTCCAGTCAATCAAACGGACATCGTCCCCCGGCTGATAGCGTCGCAGACTGTCAAAATTTAGTCCGCGCCCCTGCTGGCGTGATACGCGTTCTCCTGCCATCGCGCCGGGCGGAATTTGGCTGGGAGGGTTGTCCAGCCGCTTAGCCTCTGCGGCCAATGCGAGTAGCACAGCCATATCGATGGTGAGAGGGTGAGCCATTACGCCACCACCGCATCTAGCAGCATTTTCACAACCTGATCGGGGGTGCAGTTATCAGCATCCGCCTGATAGCTGAGCAGCAGTCGGTGGCGCAACACCGCGGGCGCGATGCGCTGAATGTCCTCTGGAAGGACGGCATCGCGTCCTTCAAGCCAGGCAAGGGCACGCCCGCAGCGATCCAGTGCCAAAGTACCACGCGGGCTGATACCCAGACTGATATAGCCTGAAAACGCATCGCTGACTTGTGCAGGATGGCGCGTCATTTCAACCAGATTGACAATGTACTGCTCCACGGTGGGGGCGACGTACACCGCTGAAATAGCCTGCCAGCAGTCAGCCACATCCTGCTGGCTAATGAGCAGCGGCGCAGCTTCAGGTGAACGGGGTTCACTCGGTGTTGCCTGATATTTTTCCTGCTGCTCCGCACGCACTAACTGCATGACCCGCTGCTCATTTTCCTTCGTCGGGTAGCCCACAATCACCTTCATCAGGAAACGGTCGAGCTGCGCCTCGGGCAAAGGCCAGGTGCCCTCCTGGTCGACCGGGTTCTGCGTGGCCAGCACCATAAAAATGCCCGGAAGCGGCCAGGTTCTACCCGCAACCGTCACGTGGCGTTCTTCCATTGCTTCCAGCAGAGCCGATTGTACGCGCGCAGAGGCACGGTTGATTTCATCGGCAAGGATGATGTTGCCAAACACCGGGCCGGGCCGGAAACGGAATTGATCTTCCTCTCGCGTCGCGTTCTGCTGATAAATTTCACTGCCGGTGATGTCGGAAGGCAGCAGGTCAGGCGTGAACTGAATGCGACGAAACTCGCCTTCTATGTGACGAGCCAGCTCGCGCACGGCGCGGGTTTTTGCCAGACCCGGCAGGCCCTCCAGCAACACGTGCCCATCGCACAGCAACGCTACAATCAGCATCCGCACCAGTTCCTGCTGCCCAATCACCTGCTTGTTCATGCTGGCTTCAAGTTCCAGCAGCTTCTCACGAATCGTCATCATGCAGGCTCCACCGTCTGGCGGTTTAATAGCGTGGCGATGCCCACCAGGATTGGCTGCGCATAATCGAAAAAGGCGGTAATACCGGGACAGAGATAGTTCATCCCCAGTTCGCCTTCCTGGCTGCGAACAATGCGGTTTTTCGGGCACTCACCGTAACAAAGCTTCAAGTAAGGGCAGGTTTTACAGGCGGCAGGCAGCGTTTCACGTTTGCCGAGGCCGAAGGCTTTCTGACGCTCGGAGAAGGCCATATGCGCCAGTTTGGTGCTTTCAACGTTGCCGAGGCGATATTCTGGGTAGACGTAATGGTCGCAGGAGAAGACGTCGCCATTTTTCTCGATGGCCAGGCCTTTACCGCAAAATTCAGAGGTCACACAGATCTGTGCTGGCATGCCCATCGTCTGGGCGACGGCGGTTTCAAAAAGATTGACCTGCACACGGCCGAGATCGTTATTGACCCACTCCTCAAAGATGGCAATCAGAAATCGACCCCAGTCATCGGGGTCCACAGACCAGTCGGTGACAATAGAATCCAGATCGCCGGGTCGGGCACGGCGCGAACCCATTACTGGAATGGTGTCGTCTTGCCAGAATTGCGGTGCGGTTTGTTTAAAATCGACGGGTTCGACACAGGGATTGAACTGGATATAGGTGGCTCCAAGTTCACGAGTCAGAAAGCGATAAACCTCCAGTGGAAAGCGTGCATTGGTACGGTTGACGGTGACCAGTGCGTTGAACGGCACCTGATGACGCTTCAACGCCGCGACACCTTCCATCACTTTTTCAAACGTCGGCTTGCCGGTACGGGTAACGCGGTAACGATCGTGCAGTTCAGCCGGACCATCGATAGATATGCCGACGAGGAAATTGTGCTGACGCAGAAAACGCGCCCAGTTGTCATTGATCAGAATGCCATTAGTCTGGAGGTCGTTTTCAATGCGCTGACCGGGCTTCTGATATTTCTTCTGCAGTGCCACAATCTTTTCAAAGTAAGCCAGCCCCATCAGCGTGGGTTCACCTCCTTGCCAGGAGAACACCACCTGCTCGCCGTCCTGGCTGTCGATGTATTGCCGAATAAAGGTTTCCAGCACGTCATCGCTCATGCCACTGTGTCTGTCCTGTTCCAGAAGTTGCTCTTTGTGCAGATAAAAGCAGTAATTACAGTCGATATTACAGCGTGACCCAGTTGGTTTAGCCATGACGTGAAAGCGGCGAGTATAAGCGGGGCCTTTGCCACTGTATTTTTCCGCGGTAGGCAGCGGTTTGACGGGCAGTGTTGTGCTGTACTTCATGAACGCCTCCTGAAAGCCGGGTGAAAAGATCACCCGGCTGGGTTGTCAGAGCATCAGTTAGTGGCCGGACTGCCTTCGGTAAAATACTTCTGAACATCAGAAACGGTGAATGAGCCTGGTTTCTGACGCGGCGGGAACTCCTTGAAGCTTTCCAGCATTTCTGCTGCATATTTCTGAGCACCACCTAGCAGGAACAGACGGTCGTAGAACCAGTGGTTGTAGTCCATACCCGTATCGCCCTTTTCAAGTGGGTCGATTTCCAGGTTGAAAATCAGCGGAATACGCATTTTGACAAACGGGTATTTCCACAAGTCGAGACCGGTATGCTCCTGAATCATGAAGTGCGCTTTCCAGCGACCATAGCGCATCGCCAACAGGTCACCATCGTCACTCCAATAGAAGAACTCTTTCCGCGGATCTTCCTGTGTTTTACCTGTCAGGTAATCAAGCTGGTTATAGCCATCAAGATGCACCTTGTAGGTCATTGCAGACGTTTTATATCCTTTTAACAATTGCTCCTTGATGTCCGGTACGCCCGCAGCTGCAACCAGTGTTGGGAACCAGTCATTACTGCCGAAGATATCGTTGATCATGGTTCCCGGTTTGATATGTCCGGGCCATTTGACCATGGCAGGTACGCGGAATCCGCCTTCCCAGCCGGTGTTTTTCTCGCCGCGGAACGGGGTCATACCGGAATCCGGCCAAGTGGCAATCATCGGCCCGTTATCGGTGGTGTAGAGCACAATGGTGTTGTCCTCGATGCCAAGATCTTTAATTTTCTTCAACACCTCGCCAATCATCTTGTCGTGCTCAACCATGCCATCTGCATAATCACCCAGCCCCGTCACACCTTTATCCGAAGGTTTGATGTGGGTTTTATTGTGCATACGCGTGGTGTTGAACCAGGTGAAGAACGGCTTATTGGCTTTAACCTGTCGCTCCATAAAGTCATTGTTCGCTGCCAGCGTTTCTTCATCGACCGTCTCCATACGTTTGGAGGTGAGCGGGCCGGTATCCTCTATCTTCCCGTCAGCGGTGGATTTGATCACGCCGCGTGGGCCGAATTGTTTTTTGAATGCCGGATCTTTTGGATAATCCGGATTCTCAGGCTCTTCTTCCGCGTTCAGGTGATAGAGATTGCCCATGAACTCATCAAAGCCATGTGCGGTTGGCAGGAACTCATCGCGGTCACCGAGGTGGTTTTTACCAAACTGACCTGTGGCATAGCCAAGCTGTTTAAGAATGCTGGCGATGGTGGGGTCTTCTTTCTGCAGGCCCTGCGGTGCGCCGGGCATGCCCACTTTACTCATCCCGGTACGGAACGGCATCTGACCGGTGATGAAAGACGAACGTCCGGCTGTCGAGCTTTGTTCGGCGTAGTAGGAGGTAAACTTTGCCCCTTCCGCCGCAATACTGTCGATATTGGGCGTTTTATAGCCCATCGTTCCCTGATTGTAAGTACTGAGGTTCCAGTAGCCGATGTCATCGCCAAAAATCACGACGATATTGGGTTTCTGCGTGTTCTGCTCTGGCGCCGTCGTGGCGTTGCTTGCCGGGGCTGCATAGACGCTGGTCGCGCAGCAGGCAACGGACAACATTGAGGCGAGCAGCGATTTGCAAAAAGGCACTTTTGACATTTCTGTGCTCCAGATAAGTGGACTCTCTTGGGAAAGGCAAACGGACGCCCGTCCAGTCAGCTCTGACAAAACTCTGTGTGGTGTGACACCTCCTTTTTTTAGTGGGATCAAAACGTTCGGCTGTAATTCACGCCAAAGAAATAAAGTGCTGGATTGTCGTATTCCCCGTTGATGAGGGGAGAGGCAACCCGTGAGGATTCGATATGGGCATATTCAAATGCGGCACCAATGCTGCTGTCAGGATCGAGCTGATAGCGGGCGCCTATCCCCCAGCGCCAGGTATCGCCAGAGGGCATGGTGAGTGAGGTGTCCTGCTGATTACGGTAAAAACTGCTGTCGAAAGCCACGCCGGTATTGAGCGTCCAGTCTGCGGTGAGCCTGAACTGTGTGCCGAGCGCAAGGTGCCAGGTATCACGCAAACGCCCGTTATCGCCGACTCGACTTCCTGCCGCGGTGATTTCACTGTTGCTGTAATCGCTCCAGTCCTGCCAGCCTGCATCACCCATTACCGCCCAGCGCGCATCCAGCTGGTGAAACAAACTGAACATCAATTGCTGAGGCGTATTGACGGTTGCTGCGATGGGCAGTGTCCAGGAGGGGGAGTTGTTGAGCTGGTCCAGACGGACCGTGGTGTTAACATTGAAATGATAATTCGTGCGGCTGGTATAAGTCAGACCGGCGCGGGTTTGCGGCGTGAATTGCCAGAGTGCACCTATTTTTCCGTTTAACGCCCAGTCGTGATCAGTCTGTTCATCACCCCCGCCGCGCTTCAACTTGAGGAGGCCATAGTTAATCCCGACACCCGCGCCGAGTGACAGCGTGTCTGTTGCCTGCCAGGCCAGTGCGGGCATCAGGGTGACGGCTAACAGCGTGCTGTCTTTGATGAGGTTTTCACCCGCCCAGTTGCCGAAATGTAAGCCCAGACCGTAGTTACCGTAAAATCCGATCCCGGCGCTGAGCACGGGGGAAAGACGCTGGGTATAAAACGCGCTCCCTCCCGGAAACCAACTAATCACATTGCCAGGGCTGTTGCCAGAAAGTCGAGCGTCATCATCGAGACGGTAAGAAGCATCGCCGTAGAGCACCTGTGCGCCTATTGTCAGCATGCTGTCGGGCAGCATCGTCATGCCTGCCGGGTTAGTAAACAGGGTAGATGCGTCCTGTGCCCGTGCCGCTTGGCCCGCGCCTGCGAGTCCAATATCATCAGTGCCTATTTCGTAAAGGTATAAACCGCTGGCAAGAGCCGGCGTAATATTGAGCGAACAAATCAGACAGATAACTTTGCGCATGAGACTCCTGCTTAAACACGTTTAAGTTCAATGGGTCACACATTCAAATTTCCCGACAGATCTTCAAAAATGGATGGTGCTATTTGAAAACTGCGGTGACGCTGATTATCGCTGGTGAAGTGGTTGTAAAAGGATTTCAGATTGTTGAACGTAAAGAACGGCGAAAGCTGTTAATGACTAGATTGTTTTAGTTACACTTTTTAATTCAAAATAGTTTAAGCCAGCATTTTGACAAGGTTCGCTTATCAAAAAATATTTGCCTTAAGTCGAAATCTAGAGGTTGATCAAATAACGGATCTAAAATCGCGAATGGACCTAATTAGAATGTATCATAATGAATTATATGTTTTTTTATTTTTTATTGTTATGCATGTTGTTTTTAGAGGTTAATGAATACCCTTGAAAATCAAAGCATAATGAAAACGTCATGATTTCTAATTTTTTAGGATTTTAGCCACTCAAGTCTCGATTTAAGTTGACAGTTGAAGAGTCCATATTGATTTTTTATACGTAAGACATTCTTGCGCTTAGTTACTATCCATTGCTAACTCAACTGAGTAATTAGAGAAGGCTATTTTCGGTGTGATTTGAAAATCTAATCTTCAATGTTTATATTTTTATCGTGGCATATTAAATATTGGGCTGGGATAGTGATTGATGATTTTTTCTTTATTGGGATAGGTGTGGTTTATTATAAATATAATTATCCTGATCGATGAATTTACGACTGGAATGGGACTTATCCTGTTATATTTAAAACAGTGGGTTCAGCATTTTGGAGATTGATTTGCAGCTTGAAACTAAACGTTTATGTCTTCGCCTTCCTGCATCATCCGATGCCAATGAACTTTTAAGTATATATGGCGACCCTGCTACGAACCTTGTCAATCCGGCAGGCCCTTATCCGGATATTCAATGTGCAGGAAAGGCCCTCGAACGCTGGATTGACCATTGGGATAATTATGGCGTTGGCAACTGGGTAATATCTCCTATCGTGCAACCTGAAATAATTATTGGTTTTGGGGGGCTGACCTTCTCCCGCTATGCCGATATATCGATCAATAATCTTGGACACCGATTTGCGACAGAAGCATGGGGTAAAAGTTTCACAACTGAGTTAGCGGAATACGCGTGGAATATGCATTTGGTGTATTAAAACTGGCGGAAATTGCTGCTGTAGTGAGGTCAAACCATGGACTTGAGAGCTGAATAATTTGGCTTGATTGAGGTGAATATCAACATTGAGCGGAAGTTGAAGGGGAATCGTGCGTAGAGCGGAAGGTGACTAACAACCTGACAGATGCCTCTCAGACCGCAACCGAACAGCGTTTGATCTTTGCCGCGGCCAGTGAACTTCTTCCGGGTGATGAAGAGATAAAAAGCAAGGTGGATCATAAATTCAACTCAATCATCAATCAGTTGGAAAGTATATTATGCAAGGGCCAGACGCAGCAGTGCTTCCGGCGCGATGAAAGCCCGCGAGTCATGGCCCTGAGCATTTTTATGATGCTGGAAGGAATGCGAGTTTACGGGAAAATAAAGCCTGATATTGACGATCTCAAGAAGTGTAACGAATTCATTGTCAGATCGGTGCTTTTAAACAGAAATGTTGATGGGGATGCGCTTTCAAAAAAGGCATCAACATGACTGAAGTCGGCACAATTGTTAGGCGTCGAAAGAGATGGAGAACCATGGTTGTGCTCGAATGTGAAGATGGCATGGCCTTGTGCGGTTGGGTCGATAAAGGAAAGTTTTTTAAAAGACGCTTTCCACTCTCTCAGCTAAAGATATGTATGCCTTACTCAAACTTTTGGCCGCTGACGTGAAGTGTCGTGATACCTCTTGTCGGTTAACACAATCATTCAGTCGCTCCATAGGAATAACCTAGAATGGATAATGACTAACACCTAACCTGAGGAAGTGCATCATGGTTTCCAAGGCAATCAAGTTCGGACCGACCGAATCACCTGCAAAATTTACGGATGTTGAACCCGTTTTTCTTTCTGATGAAACAATATTGGAACGTAAAGCTAAAGTTCTGGAAGGAATGAAAAATGAGGGCTTTGACGCTCTCGTCATTTACGCAGATAAAGAGCACGGCGGTAACTTTGAATATCTGACGGGATTCATCCCGCGTTTCGAAGAAGGACTGTTGATCCTTGATGCCAGTGGGAAAAGTACTGCTGTGCTGGGTAATGAAAATCTCAAAATGGCCCGCTTCTCACGTATTCCCGTCACACTCGCACACAGCCCGTACTTCTCGCTGCCAAACCAGCCAATGGACAATGAAGTGCCGCTGGAAAATATCCTTAGCGATGCAGGGCTCAGTACCAAAAGCAAAGTCGGATTGGTCGGCTGGAAGATGTTTACCCCTGCAAAGGGCGACGGTGAAGCTTATTTTGATCTGCCGTATTTCATTGTAGAGGCGGTGAAATGCGCGCTGAAGCCAGACGCCGCACTCGAAAACGCAGCCCACCTGTTTATAGGTGGCAAAAGTGGAGCTAGGTCGATCTGTAACGCGAATGAAATTGCGCACTATGAGTATGGCGCCAATCTCTCATCCAACTGCATTCTGGATGCGCTGAACGCAGTCGAAGTGGGGGTGCGCGAAGTGGATCTTGGTGCCTGTTTGAGTGCTGAAGGCCAGTACAATACGGTGGTTTCCATTGCTGCGACCGGTAGCCGTTTTGATAAAGCGAACCTCTATCCGACTTATAAAAAGGTGCAGCAGGGTGACCCGCTGTCTCTGACCACGGGCTTTAAAGGTGGCCTTTCCAGCAGAACCGGCTTCGTCATTGCCAAAGAAAGTGAGCTCCCGGTTACGCAGAAAGACTGGCTCGAGCGCGTTGCTAAACCCTATTTTTCCGCCGTGGTAGCCTGGCTTGAGAATATTCAGACAGGAATGAGTGGAGGAGCGCTTTATAATCTGGTCGAAGAGGTTTTACCTAAAGAGCGATATGGCTGGCATCTGAATCCGGGCCATCTGGTATCTGATGAAGAATGGATGTCTTCTCCGGTTTACCACGATTCTGTAGAAGTTCTGAAAAGTGGCATGATCATGCAGATTGATATCATCCCCTCTGTGCCGGGTTATACAGGTGTAAGTGCAGAGGAATGTGTGGTGTTGGCGAATAGCACTTTGCAGGCAGAAATCCGCGCAGCTTACCCAGCACTCTGGGATCGTATCGATAAGCGTCGTCATTATCTAAAAGCAGTTATTGGTATTGAACTCAGTGATGAGGTTTTACCTTTGTCGAATACCGTTGCTTATTTACGCCCATTCCTTCTTGCGAAAAATCATTCGCTGAGCGTGGACAAGTAATTTCGGCAATCGGCAGACGAAAGGTTATTTTCTGCAGCGTCGAAGAAAATGAGAGGCCTTTTCGCCTTAGCCGATAATTAGAAAAGAGATTAGCGGGCAAATCTTCTTGATGCCAGTACGCAGGCAATGACGCATAGGGTGATGGCAATCATGGCTGGACTTATTTCTTCATGAAGCATAAGGGCCGAAAGTGCCAAAGCAAAAAATGGCTGAATGAGTTGCAACTGTCCTACTGCCGCTGTGCCACCCAGCGCAAGGCCTTTGTACCAGAAAATAAAACCAATCAGCATGCTGAAAAGACTGACGTAACCCAGGGCTAGCCACGCCGTTATGCTGACGCCAGCAAGCGAGGAGGGCATCATCAGGAGGGTTGCCGGGAGCATAAAGGGTAGAGATATGACCAAGGCCCAACTGATGACCTGCCAGCCGCCTAGCTGTTTGGTCAGCTTCGCGCCTTCGGCATACCCAAGCCCACATACTATTATGGCGGCCAGCATCAGTAAGTCACCCGCCAGCGAAGCCGTGCCGTTTTGCGCCAGGGCAAAGCCGCAAACCAGCAGGCTACCCAATAGGGAGAAAAACCAAAATGCCGGGCGCGGTTGTTCTCCGCCACGTAGTACGCCAAAAATGGCGGTCGATAGGGGTAGCAGGCCAAGAAACACAATCGAGTGTGATGCAGTAACGTGCTGAAGCGCCATAGCGGTAAAAAGCGGAAAACCGACAACGACGCCAAAAGATACGATAATCAATGAACCCAACTGGCGAACCGTTGGGCGTTTTTCCCGAAACATTCGAAGCATGCCAAGCGCAACCAATCCAGCAATCGCAGCGCGCGTGTAGGTAAGCAGAAAAGGATTAAAATACTGCACAGCCATTCGAGTTGCTGGGAGCGAACCGCTGAATATCAGAACGCCCATAAAACCGTTAAACCAGCCGCTGATCGCGCTGGATGATTCGTATCTACTCACCACGTACCTCTAACTCAGGGTTGATAATCCGCTCCTTAAGGGGAACGATTGACCTCGTCGAGAGTAGAGCAGACAATCCATGACAATCAAATAATTGTAATGGATACAATTCAATGAAGGCACGCTACAAAGCGTTGGTCGATGATTTTTCAAGCCAGATCCGCGCAGGGACACTGGCGGCGGGCCATCGTCTGCCTACACACAGGCAACTTGCCAGTAAAGAGCGGATCTCATTGGCGACGGCGACGCGGGTCTATGCTGAACTGGAAGAGATGGGTCTGGTCAGCGGCGAGGCCGGACGAGGCACCTTTGTCCGGGAAATTACGCTTCATCCTCATCTGGGTGTCGATCAACTCGTCGTGGCAAATGACATGATCGATCTGAATTTCAACTATCCCTCTCTGCCTGAACAAGCTTCGCTGCTGCGCGATGCGCTAAGGAAGCTGACCACAACAGGCGACATCGAGTCATTCCTACGCTATACGCCGCATGGAGGCCGCCTGCAGGAGCGCGCCACGATCGCCCGCTATTTGTCCGGGCTGGGACTTAACCCTGCCGCCGAGGATGTTCTGATCGTCAATGGCGCTCAACAAGGGCTTTCCGTTGCACTCAACGCGCTCCTTAAACCTGGCGACGTTGTGGCGGTTGACGCGCTGACCTATCCGGGATTCAGGAGTCTGGCAGAATTCAGCCATCTGGAGCTTGCCGCCGTGTCATCAACGCCCCACGGCCCTGACTTTGAACAGCTAGTGAAACTGTGTGAAAAACGTCGGGTAAAAGCGATTTATACGATGCCTACGCTCCACAACCCACTTGGTTGGGTCCTGAGTCACGAGCAGCGCACTGAACTCGTCAGGATTGCCCGACTATACGATCTATTGATCATTGAAGATGCGGCATATGCCTATTTGATTCCCGATGCGCCTGCACCGCTGTGGGTCTATGCGCCCGAGAGAACCGTGTACGTCAACGGGTTCTCTAAAAACGTGGCGGCAGGCCTTCGTGTAGGCATGATTGTCTGCTCTGAAAACACCCGTGCGGCACTGGAGCGAGCGATCAGGCTGAGCACCTGGAATACACCTTCACTGATGACGGCAATCGTCTGCGGCTGGATTGACGACGGTACCGTTAGCAGGCTTGAAAAACTTAAGCGGCAGGAAGCAAGAGACCGGCAAACATTGGCACGGAGTATTTTTCATGACATGCCTTATATCAGCCACCCGGCCTCCTATTTCCTCTGGCTGCCACTGCCAGAGGACGTTCGCTCCGAGAAGTTAATTCGCAGCCTCATGGACGAACAAATTTCCGTTTCTTCTGCGTCACCCTACAGTTCAGGTATTTATGTACCACATGCCATCAGGCTTGCTCTGGCCTCACTCACCGAAGAACGGCTGACACATGCACTGACGCGGGTCAGGGAAACGATCCATTACTGGCGCGACTTCTGAGCTTGCAGCAATAGCTTTATCAATCGAACCGTTCAATCGGCAACCCATTTTCAATGGATGCTGCGAAGACCGACAGACGGCTGGCAATCTCAGCGGGTGATTCCAGCGGCGACAGATGTCCAGTGCCAGGAAGAATGACCATAGCGGCATGAGGAATGCGGGGCAGCAACTCTCTTTGCAGTGTTGCCGGATTATCGACCTGATCCCGTTCACCAGAGATGATGGCCACGGGGACGTTGATTGCGGCGACTTCCTGAGTAATGTCTTCGCTGATTGCTATACCGGGCCAGCCTGCTTTGGCCCCGGCAGAGCCTTTTAAACTGTCCTCTATGACCTGTTCACGCAGTGCTGGACTGAGCGGTTTCGCCGTCAGGACATTATCGATGACAAATTCGACGGCTTCGCGGCTGTTGTACGCGCTGCTTAGCCTTTCACGTTCCTCTGCTGTAAGGATCATCGGAGAAGGTGGTGAGGGAGCAATCAGCATCAGGCCTTCAAGTCCAGCAGGCCGACGTGAAGCCATAAGTTGGGCGACTTTTCCTCCCATCGAATGACCAATCAGAATATAACGTTCAATGCCCAGTGCAGTAATAACACCTTCAGCATCCCGGGCCAGGTCGGCAATCCGATAGCCGGATGGTGGCGCATCTGACAATCCCCAGCCGCGTTGGTCAATCGCCACCGTACGGTAGTGTTTCGGAAGCAGGTTTATCACGCTTTCCCAGGTACGGGACGAGCCGCCATAATAATGCAGAAATACCAGTGATACGTCCCCGCAGCCCTGTTGCTGAAGGTTAATTCCGGTACCGTTTATATTGATTTTCATCGCTTTATCTCCATCAAGTAGGTAAAGCAATGGTAATTGTGTTTTCCTGGGATGATAATCCGTAGCTAAGTATCAGCACTCGATACTGTGATTATTGAATGGCGGGATCTGATGGACAGACTTACCAGCATGCAAATCTTTATCACGGCCGTAGAAGAGGGAAGTTTTGCAGCCGCAGCAAGGCGCTTTAAGCTCTCTGCTGCAATGGCAGGGAAGCATGTTAGTGCGATAGAGGCGGAATTGAATGTTCGGCTTCTTCAACGTTCAACACGACGTCTCAGCCTTACTCATGCCGGGCAGCGCTATTATGAGCGCTGTAAAATGATACTTGAGCTTCTTGCCGACGCGAACCGTGAGGCGATTGATGTTCAGACCACTCCGCGCGGATTGCTTCGGGTTGCAGCACCGGTCAGTTTCGGAGCAATGCATCTTGGCGGGATCATCTCACAGTACCTGAACAAGTTTCCTGATGTCAGTCTGGATGTGGTGCTGGAAGACAAATATACCGATCTGCTCGAAAACCGAATTGATGTTGCTATCCGGGTCGGTCGTCTTGAAGACCCCGGGCTGGTCACACGGCGGCTGGCGCCCTGTAACATGGTTTTGTGCGCCTCTCCTGATTATTTAAAAAAGCATGGCACGCCAGAAAAGCCAGCTGATATTTCTCATGCATCGCGTCTCGCCTTCAGCCAGTCGATTTCAGCGGGAGACTGGACGCTATTTGATGCAGAGGGCCGAGCATATCCTATTGAGGGAGCGCCTCTTGTTACCGCCAATAATATGCAGTTGTTGCTCATGTCAGCCCTCAACGGGACAGGAATCGTTTACGGGCCGGATTTTGTTTTTAGTGAATACCTGCAGAAAGGCAGTTTAATCCGGCTTCTGCCGCAATACCGGACGACTGAACTCTATATTCAAGCGGTTTACCCCAGCGCGTTACGCATCCCTTTTAAGGTACGTAGCTTCGTGGATTTTATCGCTGAGACTTTAGATGGCACCCAAATCCGAGGGGATGCCCATTGATTCTGGTGAACATGATGCCCTCTTACGGCAGATAGCAACAGAGACAAGGTCCGCGATGAGTGAACAACGGACATTTTGACTGAGTTAACCAATGGGCATTTTGAACGGTGTGTTATGCAAAAGAAGTCCGGCATTTAACATCAATGCCGGATTGCGTATAACGCTCTAAGGCCCATTACTTGAGACGATATAGTCAGACCAACAGTGGTTTTGTCGCTAATGGCTGATAAGTTGGAAAATCGGTGTAACCTCGTTCATCTCCGCCGAAGAAAGCTTCACGGTTGTACGCCGCAAGGGGATATGCGTTTCGAATACGCTCTGGAAGATCCGGATTTGAGGTAAACAGACGACCAAAAGCAATCAGGTCGGCCTCATTTTTACTCAGTATGTCCTCGGCATCTTCCGGTTTAAAGCCGCCCGCTGCAATAATTTTCCCTTGATAAAAAGCGCGTAAATCGCGACTGGCGACCGGCTCCGCATAATGGCCCGCTTCCCTGTCTTCCGGCCCTACGATGCGGGGCTCTATGATATGCAGATAGGCCAGTTCTGAACGGTTCAGTTGTTCGGCAAGATAACGGAAGGTAGCCGCTGGATCACTGTCATGCATATCACCGTATATGCCACTCGGAGAGATACGCACAGCAACACGCCCCGGCCCCCAGACATCCGTAAGGACATCAACGGACTCAAGCAGAAAGCGCGCCCTGTTTTCACGTGAACCGCCATAGATGTCGGTGCGTTGGTTACTGCTATCCAGCAGAAATTGTTCGGGCAAATAGCCATTGGCTGCATGGAGTTCTACGCCATCAAACCCTGCGGCTCTTGCCCGAAGGGCTGCCTGACGTAATTCATCCATAAGCAGCTGTATTTCATCCAGTTCCAACGTGCGCGGAACAGGGAAAAGCTTACCCTCATAGGCTCCCTGCTTATTTTTGACCACACCATAGGTCTCTCTGGCGATGAGTGCGGATGGCGCTATGGGTTGGCGTCCTGATGACAGTTCAGGCAGAGACTGACGGCCCGGGTGCCAAAGCTGCAGCATGATCTGACTGCCGCGAGCGTGTACAGCCTCTACCAGACGCTGCCATCCCGCTTGTTGCTCGTCAGTGAAGATACCCGGCGCATCTTCATAAGCATTTGCAAAGGGCGAAACGGCCGTGGCTTCAGCGATAAGGAGTCCGCCGCGACTTGCACGCTGGCGGTAATACTCAGTCATCAGGTCGCCAGGAATACCGCCCTGCAGGGTTCTCATGCGTGTGGTAGGTGCCATGACGACACGGTGATCCAGCTGAAGTTTTCCTGCTGTAACAGGTGAGAATAACGTTTTCAAAATAGGCTCCCCACGGTGGGCCAGGGCCCATATCACAAGGCTCTGGCGCAAATCAAAATGAATTCAGGAATACTGACAATCTGATGGAATTATTGCTGGGCCATAGAGTGGGCAACCTGAGCCGCGCTGATACCTTCCAGCGCCAGGCCGTAACCCAGACCTTCATCTACCAGACGCTTAAGACGCTGAGTCAGTGCAATCCGGGTATAGCGCGAAGTCAGTGGGGGAAGGGCTGCAATCCCGTCGGCAATTTCATGGGCGCGGACCAGGAGCTTATCAACCGGCACAATTTCATTGACGACACCCCAGTTTTTCGCCGTTTCAGCATCCAGCACCTGACGGGTCAGCAGGAAGTGGCGGCCGCGAATTGAGCCAATGACTTCCGGCCACAGAATGTGAACGCCGTCACCGGGGACAATTCCAAATTCGAAATGCGGCTTGTCCTGGAAAACGGTTTCCGGGGTAGCCAGAATGGTATCGGTCAGCAGGGCGTACTCGCTGTGAAGCAGAACCGGGCCGTTCAGCGCGGTGATCATCGGAACTTCAATATCCAGAATGTTGCTCAGCACTTTTCTACCTTCACGCAGGATTTTGTCGAAACCTGTTGGGGTAAAGAAATCAAATCCTTCAGGGCTGATTGCGTCCATAAAGGCATCACCCGAACCGGTGAGGATAATCACGCGGTTTTCACGGTCTTCACCGATAGCATGGAACAACTCAACGAACTGCTCATGGGTATGGCCGTTGAAAACCAGTTTTTCACCGTCGGTGTGGAATTTCACTTCCAGTACGCCATTTTTTTTACGGGTTAAAACGGCGTTTGGGAAAGCATTACGATAAGTTTCAAACGTTGACATGGTGGCGATCCTTGTTGTTACCAGTCCGGAGTGGCTGGCCGTGAAACAACAATATGTCATTCCTTGAAAGTTGGGATCGCCTCATGAAAGGATAATGGATATTCCTGTGTGGAATGATTATTTCTACTTTACAGCCATGATGGCTTCGACAAAACCTGCAAACTGTCGCGCCTTGGCACTGGCAAGGCGGCCATTAGGAAAAACGGCCCACAGATCGATGGAAGGCAGTTGCCAAGACGTCAGCACCTTCCGAACAGCCCCATTCCTTAATTCCTCTGCAAACATCCAGTCGGAGGCAATGCACAGACCCATATGACTTAGCACGGCAGCTCGCTGTCCTTCAGCGGCGCTGACGCGAATGCGACCGCTCAGGGCAGTGGAAACAACGGCTCCCTGACATGTAAATGTCCAGAGACTGGGCTGTGGGTTGTAGAGGATGGCATTATGCTCTGCGAGATCACTTGGGGTTGTCGGTTCACCTTTTTTTGAAAGATAGCCTGGCGTGGCGATCACCGAGCGGGCTCCCGTTGCCAGTTTTCGGGCTACGACACCTGAGTCGGGTAGATTCCCCATGCGCAGTGAGACATCGATACCTTCAGCAATCAGGTCGATCACTCTGTCATCAAGAATCACGTCGACATCCAATTCCGGGTGTTCCTCAAGAAACGCCGGGAGTTGAGGAATGATATGCAGTCGGGCAAATGTAGTTGCGGCTGAAATCCGCAGCTTTCCGGATAACCCTTTTCCTGCCCCCCGGGCGGCTAGCTCAGCCTCGTCGGCTTCCTGCAAGGCAGCCAGTGCCCGCTCATAGTAGCGCTGCCCGGCCTCGGTGGGTGTCAGGCCGTGCGTTGAACGTGTCAGCAAGCGGGTCTGCAATCGTAACTCTAACTGGGCAACAATTTTGGAGACCGCAGGCTGGCCGATATTGAGTTGTCGGGCTGCTGCAGAAAAAGAGCCCGTGTCGACGACACGGACATACGTTGCCATTGCATGAAAACGGTCCATGTTATTCCTCATGAGAATAGGGATTATCCTATGAGCTTACCTACCATTCCTTAAATGGGCGAGCCATTATTATTTTCAATTTGTCGGGACTGGCCCGGCAAAATCTCACCAAGGAAACGACCATGATTGATATTTATGCATTCGCCACGCCTAACAGCATCAAGGTACCTGTCGCGCTGGAAGAGCTTGGTCTGGAGTATGGTTTGCATGCAGTGAATGTGCGTAAAGGGGAGCAAAAGGCGGCCAAATTTCTCGCCTTAAATCCCAATGGTAAGGTTCCTGTGCTTGTCGATACTGAGGCTTCATCTCAACCTTTGTTACTGACTGAGTCTGCGGCAATCCTCATTTATCTGGCTGAAAAAACCGGAAAGCTCTTACCTGCTTCAGGACTGGCAAGAGCCCGGGTGTTTGAGCAGCTGTTCTTCCATGCTTCAGGGTTGGGGCCAGCTTTTGGCCAGGCAGGTTTCTTTCAGCGCCAGGTATCCGAACCTCAGCCGCTTGCGATTCAGCGTTTCACTGCTGAAGCGGACCGCACCTTGCATGTACTGGATTCCCTTCTGGCGAGTCGCCAATTTGTTGCCGGAGAGGAGTTCACTATTGCAGACATTGCGCACTTTGGCTGGCTCTGGCGTCGTGAGTTTGCTGGAGTTAGCCTTGAAAACGCCCCGAATGTGGCGCGCTGGTTTAATGAGGTATTTGATCGACCCGCCGTACAGCGTGCAGTGCAACGCGTTAACGCACTTGTTCCAGAGTAAGTATTAGCTGCCTTTACAGTCAAAAGCCTCGTTAAACGCTTTCAGTCTTCGGGAACTACTTATGCAGCCCGTACTATGGACTATCAAAGAGGACCGATAATTTGTGCCTGAAGAAGGCCAGATAATACTCGTCAGCCAGAGCAGAAATAGACGCCTCGTTCTTTACGACGCATTCCTGGCCAGTGAACCCCATCCTGGTCGATAACAGGATATGCCTGATGTGATTTACTGGAGTGAATGATGAAAAGAACTTTTTTAATTACGGGTGCCAGCAAAGGTATCGGGCTAGGACTGGCTCACAGACTGACCGGGGCAGGTCATCATGTAGTAGGTATCGCTCGGGGAGCTTCGGAGTATTTCCCCGGTACTTTGATCAGTGCAGATCTTGCCGATGTTCAGCAGACACAAAGAGCCTTGGAGGAGCTAAGCCAGCGGTATGCATTTGATGGGATCGTCAACAATGTGGGACTGGTTAAGCCGCAGCGTCTCGGTCAGATTGACTTAGCCTCTTTCGAAGAGGTTATGCGCGTCAATCTCAACCCTGCAATACTGGGAACTCAGGCCTTACTCCCCGGTATGAAAGGCAGAGGCTGGGGAAGAATCATCAATATCTCCAGCCTTACTGCGCTTGGAAGCGTAGAGCGGACCGCTTATGCTGCTGCAAAAGCTTCACTGATCAGCTTTACCCGTAATTGGGCACTGGAGCTCGCTCAGACAGGGATAACCGTAAACGCGGTTGCGCCGGGCCCGACTGAAACGGATCTGTTTCGGGCGAACAATCAACCGGGGAGCGTGGGTGAAGAGAGATATCTTAAAGGCGTACCAATGAAACGATTTGGCAAACCAGAAGAAATCGCTGCAACCATTGCTTTTCTGATGTCAGAGGATGCAGCCTTTATGACGGGACAGACACTGTATGTGGATGGCGGTGCATCGATAGGGAACTTACTTTTCTGAAAACCTGGCGTTCTAAGGGGATGACTTGATTATTTCCTCAAGGAAACGCCCGTGTTTTTTAATTTCCGCTGTTGGCACGAAGCTGACCTCAGCGCGTTTTATAAAGCAAAGTCTTTGGGAGGTTGGGGGAGGCATGCTGAATTCGCTTCATCCCGGCATCTCACTCGGCAAAACGCAGTTTAATGACAAAGTAAAATGCTGCCCGGCGTTTTTGCGCAGGGCAGCGTTAGATCTGTCATATTTCAGCACGTTATTTTCGGCGACAACGTGTCACCTTTTTACACTCTGCCTCAAGCTTACTGCCCTAACTGCGGACCAGCCTGGGCAATGCGCGCACCGGCTTCGTTGCGGCTGTACTGTTCAAAGTTGTTAATAAACAACTGCGCCAGTTTCTCGGCAGCTTCGTGCCACTGTGCCGGGGTTTCCCAGCCGTTACGCGGGTCAAGGGTTTTCACGTCCACACCAGCAATTTCCTGCGGAATGGCGAGGCCAAAGATCGGCAAGGCTTCCTCGCGCAACGCACCGGTTTCCCCTTCGAGGATGGCATTAACGATTTGGCGTGTATCCTTCAGCGACAGACGCTCACCTTTGCCATTCCAGCCAGTATTCACCAACCACACCTCAGCACCGCTCTGCGCGACTTTCTCCTGCAGCACATCGGCATACTGCGTTGGGTGCAGCATCAGGAACGCTGCGCCATAGCAGGCGGAGAACGTCGGGGTAGGGGCTGTAATGCCGCGCTCGGTACCAGCCAACTTAGAAGTGAAGCCGGACAGGAAGTGATACTGCATCTGTTCCTGCGTCAGGCGAGAAACTGGTGGGAGTACCCCGAAGCCATCTGCGGCAAGGAAGATGATGCGAGAAGGGGCACCTGCGCGAGAAACCGGTAGCACGATATTCTCGATATGTGACAGCGGATAAGAGACACGAGTGTTCTCAGTCTTGCTGCCATCGGCATAATCCACGCTACCATCTTCTCTGAGCACGACGTTTTCCAGCAGCGCGTTACGGCGGATAGCGCCATAAATTTCCGGTTCAGACTCAGCCTTCAGATTAATGGTTTTGGCATAGCAGCCGCCTTCAAAGTTGAATACGCCGTCTGCATCCCAACCGTGTTCATCATCGCCAATCAGCTGGCGGCGTGGATCGGTCGACAGTGTGGTTTTACCGGTGCCAGAGAGGCCGAAGAACAGTGCCACATCGCCTTGTTCACCGCGGTTTGCTGAGCAGTGCATTGAAGCAATGCCCTTCAGCGGCAGCAGGTAGTTCATGACCGAGAACATCCCTTTTTTCATCTCACCGCCGTACCAGGTACCACCGATCAGTTGAATATTTTCTGTCAGGTTGAAGGCAACAAAATTCTCAGAGTTTAACCCTTGCTCCTGCCACTGCGGATTCACGCAACCCGCGCCGTTGATGACCGTGAAGTCCGGGGTAAAGTTTGCCAGCTCATCGGCAGTAGGTGCGATAAACATGTTTTTGACAAAGTGCGCCTGCCACGCCACTTCAGTGACAAAACGCACCGCCAGGCGGGTATCTGAACTCGCGCCGCACCAGGCATCAACGATGTAGAGCGCTTTTTCCGACAGGTGATCGGCAACCAGCGTTTTCAGGTGTGCCCACACCTCAACGGACATCGGTTTGTTATCGTTGCGGCCTTGGCCTGCATCGGACCACCACAGGGTATCTCGAGTGACATCGTCGCGAACGATGTACTTGTCACGCGGAGAACGGCCAGTGAACTCGCCGGTATCAACGGTCACCGCGCCAGAAGTGGTCAGGAAACCTCGCGCCGGGCCTTTGAGGTCGGCTGCGGTTTCATGTTCGAAGAGCAATTCATAATTCGGGTTGTAGACGATCTCGCTGACATCGTTGATGCCAAGGCTGGAGAGATGTTGCATGACAGATGTAATTGCGCTCATAGGATACCTTGAATCATTGCATGTATGGCGAGGCGGCAGTAACCGACCCGATTGAGGAGCGGATAGTAGCACTGGCTATGTGATGCAGAAATTGCATATAAATCATTTGTCATGTAAAAATTGCATAGAAATGGGGGCTGTAATCGGAGCAGAGAAGTGCTAAGTAATCTCGAAGTGAAGTGGTTTTATGATGTGATTGCACTGGATGAGTGCCGCAGCTTTACGCTGGCGGCAGAGAAACGGAATATTTCGCAATCCTCATTCAGCAGAAGGATCCAGGCACTGGAATCTAACCTTGGTTTCAGCGTCTTTAATCGTGAAGTGAATCCGCCGCAGTTGACGCCACAGGGCAGGATATTTGTCGGCTATGCCAGAAATATGCTCGACGATATGGACTTCCAGATCAGCCGAATCAAGGGAGAGGATAAGCTGAAGCAAAGCATTCGTATTGACGCGGCGCCTTCGCTGTCTGTCCTGCTGCTTCCCGATATCCTGGCGGATTACCGCGACAGCCCGGATAAGGTGTTCTTTGTTGAATCGATTAACGTGAACGATGCAGTGTTTAATCTTAAGGAAGGTAAAAGTGATTTTATCCTGTCCTTTTATAATGAAGAGCTGATGAATTACCCGTTCATCAACCATAAAATCTTCGATTCCGCTTTGCACCTAGTCTCCCCCTGTGATCAGCACGGCAAGCCGCTTTTCTCGATCAATGGCGATACGCTGCCACTGGTCAAATACGCCAATGACAGCTATATGGGGCGTCAAGTCAATCAGGTCATTGATCGCATACCGAACACGACCTTTATTCTGACCTTTGTCTCATCCATGAGTGAATTGCTGAAAAGAATGATACTGAAAGGCGATGCTGTAGGCTGGCTTCCAGACTACTCGATTCAGCGTGAGCTCGAGGAGAGAAGGCTGGCGATCATGGACCACAGCCTTTCACTGAAGATTTCGGCTTATGTTTATCGTTCCGGCGCACGTTTAAATCTCACGGCGGAACGCTTCTGGCGTTATGTGAAGGGGCGAAATGTTGAGTAAGAGATTGCCGTACAGTCTGAATAGAATCGCTTACATGGAAGTCTTCGCTAATTTCCTAATGCTGCAATAATTGCGGCTTCCATTTTCTCCGGGGTACAAATTGGTGCAAAACGCTTGAGCGGTTTACCGTCACGGCCGATAAGAAACTTAGTGAAATTCCATTTGATTCGACCGCCCAGCACGCCAGGTAATTCATCTTTTAAATAACGAAACACGGGGTGCGTCGCGGCGCCGTTCACCTCGACTTTCTCGAATATCGGGAAGGTCACACCGTAGTTGATGTGACAGGTCTGCGAGATGTCGTCCGCATCGCCGGGCTCCTGCTTGCCAAACTGGTTGCAGGGGAAACCCAGCACCACTAAACCTTGCGCAGCGTACTTTTTGTAGAGCGTTTCAAGGCCGGCATATTGCGGCGTAAATCCACAGTGGCTGGCGGTATTGACTACCAGAACCAGTTTACCGGCGTAGTCGGCCATAGAGATAGGCTGACCACGTAGCCCGACGGCATTCAGTTGATGAAAGGGTGTCATGTTGGGATCCTCAGAACAGAAACCGTTTGATATCGACGATGTTACCTGGCGCGCCACTGAAAGTGCAAATTGCGTTGAGCGAGGCAATTAGCAGCTTTTGCTGATGTGGTGGCGTAAATGCTCCCGAAAAATAAGGATCCAACCCTTTTATAGATTACTCAAACTGTGATCCAATGAGCGGAATCATAATTTGTAATCGATTACTTTGTTGTCTTAACATAAATGTAATCGATTACTTTTTGGTGAGAGGCCAACATGGTGACGACAGTAACAAATACCGAGAGCATGGTGAAACAGCAGCGGATGCTGATTCCACGTCTCTCTTTAATGATGTTTATGCAGTTCTTCATCTGGGGTAGTTGGTCGGTCACGCTCGGCTTGGTGATGACGCAACACAACATGTCATTACTGATCGGCGATGCGTTCTCAGCCGGGCCGATCGCCTCGATCCTGTCGCCGTTTGTGCTGGGCATGCTGGTAGACAGGTTCTTCCCGTCGCAGAAAGTCATGGCCGTCATGAACCTGGCAGGGGCGGTGATCCTGTGGTTTGTGCCTTCGGCGCTGGCGGCAGAAAATGGCGCTCAGCTGATTGCCCTGCTGTTTGGTTATACGTTGTGCTTTATGCCTACGCTGGCGCTGGCGAATAACATTGCCTTCCACAGCCTGGCGAAAAGTGACAAAAGTTTTCCTGTGGTGCGCGTGTTTGGCACCATTGGCTGGATAGTGGCAGGCATCTTTATCGGTGTTACTGGCATTGCTTCCAGCTCATCGATCTTTACCCTCGCGGCTATCTGCTCGGTTGTGCTGGCGATCTACAGCCTGACGCTGCCACATACGCCGGCACCGGCTAAAGGAATGCCGTTAAAAGTGCGCGATCTGTTCTGTGCCGACGCCTTTGCTCTACTCAAAGTCCCTCACTTTTTCGTGTTCGCACTGTGCGCCACGCTAATCTCGATCCCGCTAGGCACCTATTACGCTTATACCGCCTCCTGGCTGGCGGATGCGGGCGTGACAAATATCAGTACCGCGATGTCCTTCGGTCAGATGTCAGAAATCTTCTTCATGTTGGTGATCCCCTTACTCTTCCGACGTTTGGGCGTGAAGTACATGTTGCTGGTCGGCATGGTGGCCTGGTTCGTGCGTTATGCACTGTTTGCAATGGGGATGGGCGATGAGGGGCGCGCGCTGATCTATCTGGGTATTCTGCTGCACGGTGTCTGTTATGACTTTTTCTTCGTGGTGGGCTTCATCTACACCGACCGCATTGCAGGCGAAAAAGTGAAGGGGCAGGCGCAAAGCATGGTGGTGATGTTCACTTACGGCATCGGCATGCTGCTGGGTTCGCAAATCTCCGGCGCACTCTATAACCGCCTGGTTGCTGGGCAGGGCACGGCTGAAAACTGGGCAACATTCTGGTGGATCCCCGCTATTGCGGCGGCAGCGATCGCCATTATTTTCCTCTTCACCTTTAAGTATCGGGATGAAAAGGTTTGATTAACTGGAGGTGTACGTGAAAACGTTAAAAGGACCTGGTATTTTTTTGTCGCAGTTCATCGGGGAACAGGCGCCGTTCAATACACTGGAAGGACTGGCGCAATGGGCATCGGGGCTTGGCTATAAAGCATTGCAGATCCCCTGTAATCATTCGGCGATATTTGATCTGGAACTGGCGTCTACCAGCCAGACCTATTGCGATGAAATTACGGGATTGCTGGAGAAATACGGCTTGGTGGTGAGTGAGTTATCGACCCACCTGGAAGGTCAGCTGATTGCTGTCCATCCTGCCCACGACGTGGCATTTGATGGCTTCGCGCCAGTACAGGTGCGCGGTGACAACGAAAAGCGCACCGCGTGGGCCATCGAGACGGTAAAAAAAGCGGCATCGGCATCGGCGAAACTCGGGCTGCGCGCACATGCCACTTTTTCCGGTTCGCTTGCGTGGCCTTATCTTTATCCGTGGCCGCCACATAACCCGGCGCTGCTTGAAGAGGCGTTCGCCGAGCTGGCGCGCCGCTGGCTGCCCGTTTTAGAAGAATTTGACCGTTACGGTGTTGATGTCTGCTATGAACTGCATCCGGGGGAAGATCTGCATGATGGCGTGACGTTTGAGCGTTTCTTAGCGGCCGTCAATCATCATCCACGCTGCAATATTCTGTTCGATCCCAGCCATCTGCTACTGCAACACATCGATTATCTGCAATTTATCGATATCTATCATCAGCGTATCAAAGCCTTCCACGTTAAAGACGCCGAATACCGCGTCAATGGCCGCAGTGGCGTCTACGGCGGTTATCAGCGATGGGCAGAACGTGCCGGACGCTTTCGTTCGCCCGGTGACGGCCAGGTCGACTTCAAAGGGATCTTTAGCAAGCTGGCACAATATAATTACGACGGCTGGGCGGTGCTGGAGTGGGAATGTTGTTTGAAAGACAGTGATGTCGGGGCACGTGAAGGTGCCGAATTCATTCAGCGTCATATCATTCCAGTCGCCAACCGTGCGTTTGATGATTTTGCCGCGAAGCACGATGCGACATCCAGCCTTCGCGCGCAGCTTGGCCTGAAATAAGGAGCTTTAGGTGTTTAACGTAGGAATCATTGGCACGGGCTTTATCGGCCCGGCACATATTGAAGCATTGCGTCGCCTGGGCAACGTCAACGTGGTTGCTCTGTGTGATTCAAACCAGAGCAGTGCAGAATCCCGCGCGGCCCAGCTGAACGTGCCGCATGCCTACAGCGACGTGGTTGCGTTTTTGCAGCACCCAGGGTTGGATGCGGTGCATAACTGCACGCCGAACCATCTGCACGCGGCGATTAACCGGCAAATCATCGCAGCTGGCAAACATGTGTTCTCGGAAAAACCGCTGTGCATGACGATGGATGAAGCCAGAGAGCTGGTGGCTTTGGCAGAGCAGGCGGGCGTGGTGCATGGTGTCAGCTTTGTTTATCGCCAGTTTGCCATGGTGCAGCAGGCCGCGAGCATAGTGCGTTATCAGCAGCTGGGGCGGCTTTTCTCGGCGCAGGGCAGTTACCTGCAGGACTGGATGCTGGAAGAGACCGATTACAACTGGCGTGTGGATGCAGAAAAGGGCGGCGCATCGCGCGCCGTGGCGGATATTGGCTCTCACTGGTGCGATACCATTCAGTTTGTGACCGGGCGCAAAATCGTCGAGGTGATGGCCGATCTGTCGATTGTCTGGCCTACGCGTAAGGAAAATCTCGCTGATGTGGCCACTTTTGGCGTGCAATCAGACGAAACACAGTATGAATCCCGTGAAGTGACTACGGAAGATATGGGCTTTGTGTTGTTCCGTTTTGATGACGGCAGTAAAGGCAGCTTCAGCGTGTCGCAGGTTTCTGCCGGGCGCAAGAATCGGCTCAGCCTGGAAGTGAACGGCAGCTTGGGTGCGCTGGCTTGGGATCAGGAGGTGCCGCAACAGCTTTGGCTGGGACATCGGCACAAGGCCAATCAGCTGTTATCGGATGACCCAGCGTTGATGAATCCCGATGTGGCGGACAGGGCGCGTTTTCCGGGAGGACATATCGAAGGCTGGCCAGATGCGTTCCGAGCCATGATGCATCAGTTTTACCAAGCGGTAGCGAAAGGCGAACCCTCGCCAACCGCCAACTTTGCGACCTTCCATGATGGTGCTCAGGTGATGGCGATAGTTGATGCTATTGTGCAAAGCCATCAGCAGCAGCGCTGGGTGCGCGTAAACCCGTAATATTTGGCCCGATCTGCTGCTGGCCGATCGGGCTAACTTATTGTTCACGCAGATTTATGGTAGCCTGCGTAACATCTGATTCCGTATGAGTTGCTGCCATGTCCATTCAAAAAATCGCTCGTCTGGCGGGGGTTTCCGTCGCGACGGTGTCACGTGTGTTGAATAACAGCGACACGGTTAAAGATAAAAATCGCGAGAAAGTGCTGCAGGCGATCAAAGAGAGCAACTATCAGCCCAATTTGCTGGCCCGCCAACTGCGCACCGCGCGTAGCTCGATGATTCTGGTGATGGTTTCTGACATTTCTAACCCTTTCTGTGCCGAAGTGGTGAAGGGCATCGAAGAGGAAGCCGAGAAGAACGGCTACCGCATTCTGCTGTGCAACTCGGGTTCTGATATCGAGCGTTCCCGCTCCAGTCTGCAACTGCTGTCAGGAAAGATGGTTGACGGCATCATCACCATGGACGCCTTCAGTAAACTGCCTGAGTTAAGCCACTTGATTGCCAACACGCCTTGGGTGCAGTGTGCCGAATATGCGGATGCGGGAGAGATCTCCTGCGTGGGAATTAACGACAGCGATGCCTCACAGCAGGTAGTGCGTTATCTGGCAGATAAAGGACGCAAACGCATTGCCATCATCAATCATGATCTCAGCTATAAATATGCCCAGCTGCGTCAGGAAGGATATCTGGCGCAACTTGAGCGCCATCAGCTCGACTGGCAGGCGATAAGTTATGCCAGCGAATTGAGCTTTAGCGCAGGCAAACGCGCCATGATGGCGTTGCTGGAAGGGAAAGAGCGTCCTGACGCGGTGTTCGCGGTGTCGGATACGCTAGCGGCTGGCGCGATGGCGGCGATCCAGGCGGCGGGTTTACGCGTCCCAGAAGATATTGCCGTGGCTGGCTTCGATGGCACCGAGCTGGCGGAGATGGTCACGCCACCGCTGACAACGCTGGCGCAGCCATCACGTGATATTGGTCGTCAGGCTTGCAGGCTGGTGCTGCAAAAAATTGATCAGCCGGAATCCCCACCCGAGCGCGTAATCATGCAAGGGCACCTGATTGAGCGTGCCAGTGCATAAGCGAGCTTAGTGCGGCAGCGTTTGCAGTGCCGCGCGTAGATTCTGCAGCGATGTCGTGATGATGCTCCACGCATCCTTTGGCTTGTCATGTTCAATGATGAACCATCTCACGCCGTTTGCTTTCGCAGCAGGCAGAATGGCAGACCAGTCCAGCAAACCCTCACCCAGCGGGGCAAAGTTCATCTCATCATCACGAATGCCGATAGCGGCGTTATCCTTGGCATGAATGGCATAGATTCTGCCTGGATATTCCTTCAGAAAGCGCACCGGATCCTGACCGCCACGTGACACCCAGGCGGCATCCATCTCCAGCTTCAGGTTGTCGCGTGAAGTATGGTTCATCAAAATTTCCAGTGCGGTCACGCCGTTGTACTTTTTCATCTCAAAGTTGTGGTTGTGATAGGCCAACTGTATTCCGTCATGGCGCAGCTTCGCCCCCATCGCGTCTAAACGTTTAGCGTAGTCAATCCAGCCGCGGGTGCTGTCTGGGCGATCTTCCGGTTCGATCCAAGGAACGATGATGGTGCTGTTACCAACAGATTTATTGAAAGCGACGGTTTGAGCGTACTCTTTTTCCAGTGCCGAGAGCTGGACATGGGCGGAGGTGACAGTCAGCGCATTCTTCTTCAGCAAAGACTTCATCTGTTGCGCACTGAGATCATGGGTTCCCACAATTTCGACGTGTTTGAAACCCGCATCGTGCGCCATGGCGAACTGTTTCTCCGCCGTGCCTACATTTCTCAAGGTGTACATCTGAAGCGCTATTTCATCATCAACCTGCGTTGCCGACGCGGCGAATGAAATTAGAGCAGTGGAAGCAAGCAGGCAGGTACTCAACAGTAATCGGGCAAGCATAATTTTTCCTGTTTATGAAAAGTAATCGATTACAAAATATATTAAAAAGTAATCGATTACTTTTACGTGAGCCTGTCGATTTAACGAAATGTGATGAGTCTCATACAAAATCTGTAGATCGGATTAACAAGTACAGCGCTTCAAGCATGTTGAAGCGCTGATTCCTGAGCGCGAAAGGCAAGAGGCAACGCACACGCTAGCAACATATGGCGTTTGCTAGGTAGCCTATCCCTTATGCTTACACGTTTGCATCAGAGGCTTGGGCTTCGTCAGGGATCCTGCTTACTCAATAAATGGCATAAACCTTTCTGACGGGCTCAATAATGTCCCAGCGTCCGCTCCAGCCCGGAGGCAGAATCACCAGATCGCCACCGGTAATCTCTACTACCTCGCCGGTTTTCTCGTCGGTCAGCTTTGCCACGCCCGAGATGATATAGGTGAACTCTGTGTCAGGGCGATTGTGAACGGGCCATCCTCCCGGTTGACACTCCCAGATGCCCAAGCTGCCCGTTGCATCTGGCGCTAGCGTCTGGAGGGCGATCTGAGGATCGCCGTGATCCGCCCCGGCGCGTTGTCCCGCGGAAGTCAGTGGGTTATTTTTGATGGATGAAGATTTGATGATGGTGAATTGGCTCATAGGGAATTCCTTTTAATGTGCGCCCGTTAATTTTTCAAGCAGATGCGCGGCACGTGAGGGTTTATTGGTGAGGCGTTCCTCAAAGTCGCTAAGCCCTGCGGCAAACAGACCACTGTTGATACCTAGCCAGCGGAAAGGCTCCGGTTCCCATATTGGGGAGTGGTGATTGACTAGGGGCAGGCGATTAATTTCCTCATCATGATTAAAGATAAGATTGCTGAGGATCCTGCCCGCCAGGTTGCTGGTGGCGACACCATCTCCAACATAATTGCCTGCCCAGCCAATACGTTTAGCGGGATCAAAGCTCACCGTTGGACACCAGTCCCGAGACACCCCTAAAGCGCCGCCCCAGCGGTGGGTAATGGAAAGCTCGTCTAATTGAGGAAAGAGTTCGAGCAGGGTGTCGTAAATTTTGGTGTGAACACCATCGACCAAATCGTCCTTATCCGTTATGCGAGAACCAAAGTGGTAAGGAGCGCCGCGACCTCCAAAGATCAAACGTCCTGAAGCCGTCATCTGGCCGTAAATACGCAGATGTCGCATATCATTGAATGCCATTCGCTGCTCGAGCCGGGTTGCACGTTGTTGTTCAGCAGAAAGGGGTTCCGTAGCTAAAACCAGTGAGTAAAGTGGGATGACAGAACGGCGTTGATCCTGTTGCTGGCAGGTAAACGCTTCGGTGGCTCGGACAATGGTTTCCGCCTGCACGGCGCCATTCGCCGTCTGCACATGGCCCTGTGCGATGCTGATAACCGGTGACTGTTCATAAATGGTGGCACCCATCTTTTCAACCACATGTGCCAGTCCGCGAACCAGTTTGCCGGGATGAACCAGCGCACAGTGTGGGGTATAGAGTCCGCCAAGCACGTTGTCAGCGCCAACCTTATCCGCCGCATCGGCTGCGCCAATCGCCTGCCATTGTTCGGGCAAGCCAAAACGGGTTGAGCTTTCAACTGCGGCCGCTACCCGCTCTAGCTGTGGTTTGGTGCGCGCCAGAGAAAGAAAGCCGGACTTTACATAATCTGCATCGATGTTCTCTTCTGCCAGCACGCGACCAATCTCATCAACGGTATCGTTCATCGCCCGTTGCAGGCTAAGTGCCGCTGAATGCGAATACATCTGCGCGACCCGCGACAGTGAAATAGGAAAAATTGCGGATGCCCAGCCGCCGTTACGTCCGGAGGCACCAAATCCGACACGCTGACGCTCGAGGATCACAACCCGCAGAGACGGGTAGCGTTTAAGTAAATAATACGCCGTCCACAGTCCGGTATAGCCAGCGCCTACGATCGCTATGTCAGCGTCCACCAAGCCAGATAAGGCAGGCCTTTCAAGGGATTCTTCATACCAGAAAGGGCGGTTTGGTAGGCTAAGGATTTTTTGATGAGTCTGGGCCATTTTTACTCCAGGAATAAGGCAACTTTAAAGGGTTCGGTGACTGATGGCGGCTTTGGGCCTGCCAGCGCGAATCTCTCGTGTACGGCGCTGGCTTCGGCTACGGGCAAACAACAGAACGGCATAGGAAGTGAGGATCACCATCAAGGCGAGGATGCTTTGCAGGAGGCTTAGACGTTTGTCCGCATCGACAGCCATACTGACCAGCACGGCGATGACTGATGCAGTGACCAGCAACGGTATCCAAGGGTGTCCCCACATGCGGAATTTCAGGGTGCCCTCATGCTCCCAGGTTTTGCGGAGCTTGAGTTGCGACAGGCAAATCATCAGATAGACAAACAAGAATACGGCGCCGGAGGAATTCAGCAGGAAAAGGAAAACGGTGTCTGGCCAAAGTGCAGCAATGACCACGGCGGCATAGCCGACAAGAGTGGAGGTGATAACAGCTAGTGAGGGAACGCCGCGTTTACTGCGCTGTGCCATCCATGCCGGTGCTTCGCCATTGCTGCTCAAAACCGCAAGCAGACGAGAAGAGGTGTAAAGGCCCGCATTGAGTACCGATAACACGGCAACCAGTATGACAATGGTCAACATCGTGCCGGACCCGGGGATACCGATCTTATCGAAGGTGGTGACAAATGCGGATTTACCCGGGACGACATCTGTCCAGGGCTGCGCGACAACGATTAGGAATGTTGCCAGCACAAAGAACACTAGAATGCGGACCATCACCGTATTTACCGCTTTGCGAATATTCTCCGCCGGATGTTCGGATTCTGCTGCCGCAATGGTGGCGACCTCAACGCCAGTCATGGAGAAGATGACTGTCACCACGCCAGTAAACAGCGTGCCAGCCCCGTGGGGAAAGAAACCACCTTGAGAGGTCAGGTTGCTGAAATTTGCCGTCGAATGTGGAAAAAGGTGAAGGACGTAGGCGCCCGCAACCAGCAGGAAAATCACGATGGCGACGACTTTGATACCCGCAAACCAGTACTCTGCCTCACCAAACGACCGAACCGACAGGAGGTTAAGTGAGGTCATCAGAATCATCAGGCCCAGAGAAATCAGCCAGACAGGCAGTTCCGGGGTCCAGCCATGGATAATCTGTCCGCCGACAACCGCTTCAAATCCCACCACGATGACCCAGAAATACCAATAGAGCCAGCCTGTGGCGAACCCCGCAGCATTGCCGAAAGCGAGGCGGGCATATTCAACAAAAGAGCCTTTAAGGGGCCTGGCCGCTGCCATCTCGCCCAGCATGCGCATAATTAACGCGACCATGATGCCGGTGATCAGGTAGGTAATGAATGCGCCCGGTCCCGTTGAGGCAATGACGGCACTGGAGCCCACGAATAAGCCAGCACCGATCACGCCACCCAAAGCCAGCATACTGATGTGCCGGGTTTTAAGTGTATTTATGAATCTCTGTTCGTGTTCCGTTTGTATCGGCATTGTTGTCTCCTGGTTAACGGAATTGTCAGGAGACAGATGTAAATCAAGTGGAGAGCAGGGCGCTATTCGCAAAAGTTACAGTTAAAAGCTGCCCCCTTCATACAAATGTAAAAACCGACAGCGTTGAGCGTTAATGGCTCAGGGCAGCAGCTTTGTAGACCTTCCTGCTTCCAATGCCAGCCATAGCAAGGCTGTCCCGGCGGTTGAGGTTGGAGAGAGGCCGGTCAATTTTGTGATGAGCTTCAAACGGTAAACCAGTGTCTGACGATGTATATGAAGTTCGTATGATGTACTTTTCCAGCTGCCATCATTTTCCAGAAATTTGACCAAGGTCACGAGTAAGTTGGCGTCACTGTGGCGATCGTGCTCAATCAGCGGGCTGAGATAACGGTCAACGATAGCCCTCGCGGCGGATAATGAGGTGGGATACACGGCTAGTCCCGTATCTGCTTCACCATAGCGCAGAACGGATTTATGCAGCTCCTTTGCTTGGGAACAGGCGAGACGCGCCTGCCTGAAGCTTTCAGCGAGTCCCGTTGCCGAATTCACCGGACTGCTCATGCCGCACACTGTTTTGGCTCCCAGCCCCTTGCGAATGGCCAGCGCGATCTCAGGTGTATCTGGGCAGAGAATTAGCAACCTTTCATCGTGTTTGATCAAGAGGGAGGCGCCTTTCAGGCCCGGGGCGTGATGAATGTTATCCGCGTTCCAGTCACCCTGTTCGGCTGGCTCCAGCGCCAGGCAAACCAGCGTGCCATAAAGCCCCCGCTGTTGCAGAATCGGGCTGATAAGTGCGAGGGAAGTTTCACCCCGCAAAAGACTATCCAGCAAGGCGCTTCCTTCACGACGCTGTTGGTCGCGTTCAATCATCAGCCGCTCAAGTTCAATTTCCAGCAACCCTGTCAGGGAACGGACGAGCAGAGGGTCTTTGAGCGAGTTGGCATCCGTGCGGTAGAGAATAAGATGGGTACGCGATCGACCCGCCAGGGGAACCCGCTCCATAGGCAATGCTGACGGCGATGCCGATAACGTCGAGGGGTGCGAGGAAAATCGAATCGTGCCGCTTAGCGCATCCTCGATTTCAAGATCGATTTTTAGCGATGCAGCCAGAAGCCGCAAGCGGCCGTCCAAATCGACATCTTCGCGCAGCGTCTTTGCATAGGCTTGAAAAAGCTGTTCTCCAGCAGTGTATTGCCCCTGCTGGACTTGAAGGATGCCTTCAATGATGGCGCGTGAAAGCTTCACAAACTCTTGTTCAAAGCCCGTTTCTAATACCGGAAACATTAGCCTGTCGGCGGTCTCCAATAGTGCTGGTGTGATTTCTGGCGCGGAAGGGTGCCGGGCGATCACCAGTGCACTGGCATTGCTCAACGCTAACTTCTCCAGCCATTCAGTTTGATGTGAAGCAGTAACAGGCAAACCCGCACCGGTCGTCATGACCAGGTTGCCGGGTGATATCCAACGCCAGGGATCGGGTAAGTCCACAGTGTGTACCCAGGTAATTTGCCGCTCTTCACCTTTTTTCCCGGCGATAAGTTGCAGCCCGAGCGAAAGGCTGGCGGTTAATTCCCGCACTTTAATCATGCATGCTTCTCCTCAGCGTGGTGGTTCGCGACGGGCAACAAAAATCCAGATTGAAACTCGTCTTTAAGATGATTCACCAGACACTGAACCGCCCTCGGCACCTGAGGGGCCCAAGGCCGGAGGGCATAAATCTGCTCGCCAAAAAAACCGCGTACCCGCCAATTCGGCAGAACCTGCATCAATGGCTGGAGTTCGGGTTCGCTGTTGATAGCACTGAAATCTGGCAGCAGCGCGATGCCCAGACCCGCCACTGCCGCTGCACGTATCGCCTCGCTGTTGTTGGTTTTGAGCGGACCACGTACCGGGACCAGCACATCGGCTTCGTCATGGTCAGAGGCGACTTTTTCCAGCACCCATTCATGTTGCAGCGCTTTACCACGCAAATAGGGCAGACAGTGATGTTCCGCCAAATCAGCTGGATGTTGCGGTGTGCCGCGACGTGCCAAATAGTCGCGGCTGGCGACCAGTACTGAACGTGTGGTGCACAAGGGCCAGGCAACATAGTTCTCAGGCGGTGAGGTGGTGTGGCGGATCGCCAAATCGAAGCCGTCATTGGCCAGATTGCTGAGCTGATCATTGAGGTCTAATTCGATTTGGATCTCAGGATAAGCCGTCAGGAAGCGCGTTAAGGCGGGCATCACAAATTGTCTGCCCAGCGCCACGGGCGCGGTGAGTCGCACCAGTCCACGCGGCACAGAGGCAAAATCCTTAATGGACGAGAAGCTCTGCGTAATAGTGCGAAACGGTGCACTGATCTCGTCTACCAGCATCTGCCCGGCTGAAGTTAACGTGACTGAGCGCGTGGATCGGTGCACCAGCGCCACACCTGCGGCGCGTTCCAGCGCAGCAATGCGCAGACTGACGGTGGTTTTGGAAATATTAAGCCGCTGAGCGGCCTGAGTGTAATTTCGGGTTTGTGACAACACCGTCAAAATATGCAGGTCGGAAAAAATAGGAATGGTGGTTAATGCGTCCGGAGACGTTGAAATCTCGCTCATAATTCTTTTGTTCTATTTTTAAAACAATGTTGTTTATTTGTTGTTCTTTTCAATCATGGTGTCAATCCCTAATATTTTTTAACTGCCCGGTCTCATCAGACTTGGGGTTTACATCACATGAGGACAGCAAAATGACCGAATCAATCGTTCACTGGATTAATGGTGCACGCGTCGAAGCGACCAGCGGAAAACATCAGGATGTATTTAATCCCGCCACCGGCGAAGTCACCGGTCAGGCGCAATTCGCCAGTGTGGCTGACGTGAACGCCGCTGTTGAATCTGCTAAAGCCGCATTCCCTGCCTGGAGCAATCTGCCACCGCTGCGTCGCGCACGTGTGCTGTTCCGCTTTCTCGACCTGCTGAATCAACGCCGCGATGAGTTAGCCCGTCTGATCACTGCTGAGCATGGAAAAGTGTTTACCGATGCGCAGGGTGAAGTGATGCGTGGCATTGAAGTGGTGGAATTTGCGACCGGCATTCCGCAATTGCTGAAGAGTGATTTCACTGAGCAGGTCAGCACGAACATCGATAACTGGACGGTGCGCCAGCCGTTAGGCGTAGTGGCCGGAATCACGCCATTCAACTTCCCAGTGATGGTGCCGATGTGGATGTTCCCAGTGGCGATTGCCTGTGGTAACACCTTTATTCTGAAACCAAGCCCAACCGATCCTAGCGCCAGTCTGTTTATTGCCGAACTGCTGAAAGAAGCGGGCTTGCCGGATGGCGTCTTCAACGTGGTGCAGGGCGATAAGGTCGCTGTGGATGCGTTGCTGGAACACCCTGACGTTGAGGCGCTGTCGTTTGTTGGTTCTACGCCCATTGCCAACTATGTCTATGAAACCGGCGCGCGTCACGGCAAGCGTGTACAGGCGCTAGGCGGTGCGAAAAACCATCTGGTGGTGATGCCTGATGCGGATATGGATCAGGTGGTAGATGCGTTGACAGGTGCAGCTTACGGTTCAGCGGGTGAGCGCTGCATGGCTATCAGCGTGGCGTTGTTTGTTGGTGAAGGCACGGCGGAGAAAGTCCTGCCAGCGCTTATCGAACGCACGAAGCAGTTAAAAGTGCTGAACGGCACAAACCTTGATGCCGAAATGGGACCGATTGTAACGCGAGCGGCGAAAGAGCGTATCAGTGGATACATTGCCGCGGGCGAAGCGGAAGGTGCCAAACTGCTGGTAGACGGGCGCAATTTTGATGCAGCCAGTACGGGTGAAGGTTGTGAGCAGGGCTTCTGGCTGGGTGGCACGCTGTTTGACGAGGTCACCACTGACATGCGCATCTACCGCGAAGAGATCTTCGGACCGGTATTGGCCTGCCTGCGCGTGAAAGATTTCGCCGAAGCGGTGCAGTTGATCAACGACCATGAGTTTGGCAATGGCGTGAGCTGCTACACGCGAGACGGCCACATTGCGCGTGAGTTTGGACGCCGCATCAAAGTCGGTATGGTTGGCATCAACGTGCCTATTCCCGTGCCGATGGCATGGCATGGCTTTGGCGGTTGGAAAAAGAGTCTGTTTGGTGACATGCACGCTTACGGAGAAGAAGGGGTACGTTTCTATACCCGTCAGAAAAGCATTATGGAGCGCTGGCCGGAGTCTACTTCTAAAGGTGCAGAATTCGCCATGCCAACCACCAAGTAAAGAGCAATAGAGTAAGCCGCAGACCATACTGCGGCTTACTGATTAACGCCTGTCGACGGGTCTTGCTTGATAAGAGGGATGAGCTGCAGGGCGCTAAACATATTATGAAATACGGTGTAACACTTCGTCACTCAATTATGTTATGTTATAACATCAATAAACAATGATAAGTGCTTAACCTTATGAAACTCAATCGTTATGTCGTACTTCTGGGATTACTTTTTAGCTCACAATCTTTCTCTCATGGCCACCATTCGCATGGCGCCCCCCTAACCGAGAAAGAGGTGAATGCCGCGAATGGCGTGTTTAACGATGGTGATATAAAAGATCGCCAACTGTCTGACTGGGATGGTGTCTGGCAGTCTATTTATCCTTATGCCAAAGATGGGAGCCTGGATCCCGTGTTCCGTAAGAAAGCCGAATCGGGTCAGGGCAAATCTTTTGCCGAGATTAAAGATTACTATCTGAAAGGTTATGCCAGCGATATTACCGATATTGGCATTGAAAACGGCACCATGGAATTTACCGTAAAGGGTGAAGTTAACGCCTGTAAATATGACTACAAAGGTTATAAAGTGCTCAATTATGTGTCGGGGAAAAGAGGTGTCCGTTATCTCTTCGAATGTACTGCCAAAAACAGTAAAGCGCCCAAGTTTGTCCAGTTCAGCGACCATATTATTAGCCCGAAAAAATCAGGTCATTTCCATATCTTCACTGGCAACACATCACAGGATGCCCTGTTCGCAGAGCTGGAAAACTGGCCTACCTTTTTCCCCTACCAGATGCAGAAAGATGAAATTGTTGATGACCTGCTTCATCACTGATAGCGCGTGAACGCCTGTTACCTTTCAGGCGCTTGACGACCAACTTTACTTAAATGAATGAGTAGCGATACGATCAGGCGGGTTCCTTCTCATTCGCATCCATGGCTAGCGCGCTGGCGCTAGCCGGATCAAACAAAGACAGACTTTCGATCTGGTCCACCATGATGACCTTGCGAAACTCCAATGCGGACTTCGGCTTTGATGTGAAATCAATCTCATGCATGTGATACCAATGGCTGTAGTTGTGCTCAACAGCAAGGTTGAGCGTGCGGGCGTCACGATAACCACTGAGCATGGGTATGAGCACAATATTGGCCGTACTGGCGTGTTCAAAAGTGGCGGCATGAATCATGCCGATATAAATGCGTCGAGATTTAAGTGTGACCCAAGCCAGTTCGCCCTCTTCCATGCACTGCAGCAGCATCTGCTCGATCCCGTTTGAGCGGGACAGCCGCTGATAGAGATCCCTGCGACTGCTGGCGGTCAGGCGAGCACTGTTTGCCCAGTTGGAGCGGTAAACACAAAACGTCACGGCAAACGCCAGCATTATCACTACGGGTGCCTGAATACCCAAAAAGCTCCATGTCATAAATTCAACATGCCAACGCGCATGTATTATCTCTGATAAGCCAAACGTATTATTCATGGCTGAAGCAGCCAGAAGGACCAGCCAAATGAAACCTGTCGCCAGGACGCCCTGTAGGACAAAAATACAGCCATACAGTGCAATCAGAAAATAAACATCCCAACCGAACGAGCGCTTTATTTTTAACCGGCTCGACATGTCGCGACTGGTGTACCAATATCCGCAGACCATCAATACCATAAAAATTGCGGTTCCCATTAAATATCCTTTAACGTTTTAACATGCTGTGTAAAATCTCGTTGTACTTTTGGGCTTAACGGATTGACGGATACATTGCCATCTTCGTCAATAATAATGCGGTCGCCTTCTTCAATAGACTCTTTCATATCCTGTTGACTCATAACTTGTAAAAGGGATTCTGGGCTGCTGAAGAGGGAGGAGAGGAAACGAAGCATAATGATATCCATGATGGTGATTTAAGTGAATTATGGCAGAAAATAGGATAGTCATATCACTCAGGACAGTGATAAAAGGATAGAATGTCAATTTACGGAATAATCTGTCTAATATAAACGAAGCCGTTAGTTTTTTCCCTACTTCACTCGTCTACTTTAAGCCAAGCGCTTAGACACAAATATCTTTTATCCGAAACCTCTCTCACAATTCGTGTCTGGGGTTCAGCGGGCTTAAAATGCAGTAGCTAAGCTTTAATCACCCATTAAGGGTAACTGGAGGTAAATATGTCAGAACGTCCTGATGCAGATCCAGATAAAATTCAGCCCCTTCCCGGAGAAGGTGAACCGTTACCGGATGACGACGATGATGATGAGAACTTGCCAGATGAGAATAAACCCCTCATCTGATAGATGAGCCGCCAATGGCGGCTCAATTTTTTTCTCAGGTTATCGATTGGATTTTTGACGTTAAGAAGGGAAAATTAAATCGGAAATATAAACCTGTATTATTACGAGCTATTTTATTCCCCTTACTTTAGGTTTTTTCCGAAAGTAAAATTTACCTAACTTTTAATCCAAAGCCTGTGATATGACCTACTGTTAACAGAATTAATCTGCGAGGGTATTTATGAAAGACCACAACACGAATGAGCAGCGTAAAAAAGAAGGGGATGCGCGAAAAGGATTACCCGAGGCTGCACCCAACGCTGGAAATGCCTATGAAGAGGATGACCATCCCGCAAAGGATAATCCGAATGAGCATGGTGAGATCCCGCGTACGCGTGATGACAGTAAGGACCACACGCGAGATCCATTTAAAGATAAGTAGTAGACTAATTTATCCCCTTCACCAACGATGCTGGAAAGCGGACGCGAGTGTGATCAATCCCTAAGACTTAATGCCTTAGTCGCTGCATTCTACTGACAACCCCAGATTTCCCTCTTAAGGAATCGATTACTCTTTATGAACCCCAGCCAGATGGTTGGTATCAGCATTCATCTCGCTGCCATGCGTATCAAATCAGCTGTCTCAAACACGCTGCCAAGCGGATGTTTTATGAAAATAAAGAAGCCCGGTAGTGGTGGCCAACCGGGCTGGCCTTTGCAGCAGGGGTAAGGATTAACATGATTAGGGTTCATCAATCCTTGAAACTTTCAGGTGAGTATTTTCACCCTTACCAAAGACTTTACCGCTAACGCGGACTTTATCCTCAGCACTGTATGTTTTTCCTTTGAAGGTGGTCGCTGGCGCCTCTATATTCACCGTTCCGGTTGCGTCCCGGAACTGATACATATCTCCTTTCACCTTTTTGACAATATAGCCCTCTAAAGTGGCATATCCTCCTTGTCGGAAATCTTTAATCAGCTTCACTGGCGTTTCTGCCGTGTCTTCTGAACCTTTATAACCAGCATCTTCTTTGTGCTGCGGTGGTGGGGTTTTACCTGCCTCGAATCCACCCGTTTCAGCATAAGCTCCAAAACTTAATGGCAGCAGCATCGCTACCCAGGCAACTTTATTCATATCACTCTCTGTATTGGTTAGGATTTTATTAAGCCTGGCACAGCAAATGAAATATGTTCGCAGCGGTAAGAAAATTCCTCTTAATACCCCTGGCCGGATGACCCGCCAGTCGGTATTCCTGTGCACATAGGCAAGGAAAATGTATTGCCATGCATATGATTTCACGATCCTTATTCAGTGTATGCATGTTGCATTAATAAGAGACGCAGTGAATTTGTGCCCCCACCGTCTGGCTTGCGTTTTAAACTATGGCTACCAGACTAGATGGATATCCGAGCTACAAATCTTTAGCGTTTGCTCCCAGTCAGGAGAAAGAAATGAGTAAGAAAATCGCTGTTCTGATTACCGATGAATTTGAAGATTCTGAGTTCACCTCACCGGCAGAGGCCTATACAAAAGCAGGTCATGAGGTGGTTACCATTGAAATGCAGGCAGGTAAAACGGTTAAAGGGAAGCAAGGTAAAGCGGAAGTAAAAATCGACAGGGATATTGATCACGTGAATGCCGCCGAATTCGACGCGCTGCTATTGCCTGGCGGGCATTCTCCTGATTCGCTGCGTGGTGACGATCGATTTGTGAATTTCACCAAAGAATTTGTCGCCAGCGGTAAGCCGGTTTTCGCCATTTGTCATGGGCCACAGCTGCTGATCAGTGCCAACGGTGTGCGGGGGCGCAAGATGACCAGTGTGAAGGCCATTGCCATCGACTTACGCAATGCTGGCGCAGACTTTTATGATAAAGAGGTGGTTGTTGATGACGATAAGTTGGTCACCAGCCGTACACCCGATGATCTGCCCGCATTTAATCGCGAAGCACTGCGGATCCTCAATGCAACTTAATTTTTAAAAACTGTTTTCGAATGCTATCCATTTTCCGCAGGCCCAGTACTGAAGATGGAGTCGAGCTTTTAGGTTGCTCTCCGCTTCGATTTTGGCGGTTCCATATGGAGAGTGCCACGCGTTAAGACTGGACGCACTCGGTGAGTACACCCAGTGCGTCGTTAAGCCTGACACTCACACAGACAAATCAATCACCACTTTCCCCACGTGCCCCGCCGATTGCAGGTAGCGATAAGCTTCCTGAGTCTCATCAAATGCAAAGACACGGTCAATTTCAGGTTGAATCCGGCAAGTATCAATGGCTCTCACCGCAGCGCGCAGATTGGCTGTTGAACCGGTATTGTTGCCAATAATATTTAACATTTTCTGCATAATCGGCAGAACGGGAAGTTTCAACTCGCTTCCCCCCACAAAACCAATGACAAAAAGGGTGCCGTTGTAGGCTGCAGCATTGATTGATTTGGCAAAGGTTGAAGCCCCCACGGATTCCAACACCAGATCTGCTCCTCGGCCGTCCGTGAGTTGCCATACGCGCTTGTCCCATTCGGGATCTTCGCGATAGTTGATACCTTCATCAGCCCCCAACGCTTTGACCTTCGCTAGTTTTTCATTGGATGACGAGAGAATAATTACGCGAGCGCCGGCTGCTTTAGCGTATTGCAACGCAAACAGGCTCACGCCGCCGGTGCCGAGTAAGAGTACGGTGCTACCGGGCTGAATATTCGCGCGCACGATGGCGTTCCATGCGGTTGTTGCGGCGATAGGCAAGGTGGCAGCCTGTTGCCAGCTCAGAAATTCAGGAATACGCACCAAAGATGCAGCAGGAACCACAGCGTATTCCGCCAGTCCGCCATTGTGGGTGACGCCGCGCAATGCATGATGGTGTTCCGCGCGAATTTCACCAGCATGCCAGCTGGACATCATGCCCGGCACGACGCGTTCTCCTGGCTTCCAGCCACTGACGCCGGCCCCCAGTTCAACGATTTCCCCCGCGCTGTCTGCGCCGGGAATAAGGGGGTTGGCTGATGGCACCAAACTGGCCTGTCGCCAGCGCCAAATCAAGGTAATTTAGGCTCACCGCATGCTGCCGAATTAACACCTCACCCGCGCCAGGCTTTGGGCAAGGCAAATCGCTCAAGGTCAGGGCATCAATCGTGGGTGTGGTTAGTTGAATCGCTTTCATCTGCTTCTCCTGTATGCAAAGTAGACTCAGTGTGCCGCAAAAATGGCGCTATAATCCTTGCCAAATCCAAATGACTTTTGTGTCAGGAGCAATAATGCAGGATGATGATTTTCGCCAACGTGAAGCCTTTTTGGCGGTAGTGCGAGCAGGCAGTTTCAGTGCCGGGGCGCGTGAGCTGGGGCGTGATGTATCGGTGATTTCCCGCCGTATAGCGGCCTTGGAAAAACGCCTGGGTATACGCCTCATCGAACGCACCACCCGACGCATTCGCCCTACGGAAGAAGGGCAGCGCTATCGGCGTAAAATCGAACTGGCCGATGAGCTGCTGCGTGAGGCGGAAGAGGAAGCGCGCGCGTTGGCTGCGCGTCCGGCGGGTACTATCCGTTTGTCGGTTCCAGCTTCTTTTGGCCGTAGTTGGGTGGCGCAGGCGTTACCAGGATTTTTGCAGGCCTATCCCGATATACGTATCGTGTTGAACTGCAGCGACCGTTATGTCGATTTGCTCGGCGATAATTTTGATATGGCCATTCGTATCGGTGTTCTGGCGGATAGCAGGCTCATTGCACGGAAACTGGCGGATACCTGTCGCATGCTGTGCGTCGCGCCGGACTATCTGGAACGGCACCCTGCGCTGATTCACCCGCATGATCTTCGCCAGCATGACTGCCTGGGATTTACGCCTATGCACAGCTGGCCAGAGTGGCGCCTGGAAAAAGAGGGGCATCAGATAGCGGTACCTGTTCATACGCGCTTTGAAAGTGACGAGATGGATGCACTGACCTTGGCCGCCAAAGCGGGGCAGGGAGTGTTACTGGCTGCCAATTGGTTGGTACAGCAGGAACTGGCAGAGGGATCGCTGGTGCAGGTACTGCCAGACTGGCAGGCCATTGGGGAAGATGGCGTCTGGCTGATGAAGCCATCTAGCCAATTGCAGTCAGCAAAAATCACGGCACTGACTGAGTGGCTGGTGGACTGGTTTGCTATTAAGCGGTGGTGAGTGCCGGATTGATCAAGGTTTGCAGCGCCACCGCGCTTTGCTCATCATCAGGCACATACACCAACAGGCGGTCACCATTGCGAGAGGCAGACCACCAGTTATTTTGCCGCAGCGTGAGCTCACCGACTTCCTCACGATAAAAGCGCTTCACGCGGTTTTCCACCTGGCCCAGCTCATAGCGCTGCCAGGTTTGGGCGAACTCATCTGAGCTATTGAGCAAACGGGCAAGGAAACTCTCCCAGTGCGCATCGCCGAGATGTTCGCCCATTTGTCCACGAAACATCGCCACCATCTGCGGCATCACTTCTTCCCAGTCATTAAGTGCTTTGCGCCAACCAGGATGATTGAAGGCCAGCCAGATGCAATTGCGGTCTTCTACCGCGATTTCCGCTAGGTCGACACCCATCAGCGCACACCAGGCCGCGTTATAGCCGAGGATATCAAAGCGCGGGGTTTCAATAATTGCCGGTAACTGGATGGCATCCAACATCTGCTGATTATGTGCCGCAATTTTGCAGCACGCGGCAGCCACCCGCACTGAGGGTAGCGAATGACCGGCGAGCGAAAACAGGTGCTGAGTCTCGACATCATTGCACTGCAATGCGGTGGCAATCGCGGTGAGCGTTTTGGGAGAAGCCTTGATGTCGCGTCCTTGCTCCAGCCATGTGTACCAGGTCACGCCGACGTCTGCTAACTGCGCCACTTCTTCCCGACGCAAACCGGGCGTACGACGATGGCGCATGCGCGGCAAACCGAGCCGATTGGGATCAAGGCTTTCACGGCGCGTGCGCAGAAAGGTGCCCAATAGTTTGCGGTTATTATGTTCGGCGTTGACGAGGGTGGCAGCCAGGCTCATAAGCGAATCTCCAGACGAGACGGGTAGTATTTATACCATGATAAACAAGAACTGGTACCCGTTTAACGGTTAGGTGATGCTATGCCGTACTGCAACTAAAAACAAGGTTAAAACCGATGCAAACATCGCAACTTCAACGTGCGGGACTGGTGGTCCTGCTAGCTGGGCAACTGCTGCCCATGATCGATTTTTCCATTGTTAACGTGGCGCTAGATGCCATGGCGCATACGTTGCGCGCCACAGCGATTGAGCTGGCGCTGATTGTTGCCGTGTATGGCATTGCTTTCGCCATTTGCCTGGCGATGGGCGGCCGCCTGGGTGATAACTATGGTCGTCGTAGAGTTTTCCTGGCAGGAGTATGGGTCTTTGGTATTGCATCTTTATTATGCGGCATCGCTAACAGCGTTGGTTTGTTGATGTTTGCCCGCGCACTTCAGGGTGTCGGTGCCGCCTTTATCGTGCCACAGATCCTCGCCACCATGCATGTCACCTTAAAGGGCAGGGATCACGCGCGTGCCATTGGCCTTTACGGTGGGATCGGAGGGCTCGCGTTTATTATTGGCCAGGTGCTGGGGGGATTTCTTATCAAGGCGGATCTCGGCGGCTATGGCTGGCGCAGTGTGTTTTTGATTAATCTGCCGATCTGCCTGTTTGTGCTGATTACCGCGCGTCGATTCGTACCGGAAACCCATAACCATCAACGTGTGCAGGTGGACGTTAGCGGTACGTTACTGCTGGCGGGCGCCATTGGTTGCCTGATGTTGGCATTGGCGCTTGGCCCGTTACTGCACTGGTCCTGGCCGTGCATTCTGCTGCTGGTGCTGTTCCCGGTGTTATTGCATCGTTTGCGTCAGAGTTCGCTGCGACTGGAGGCGGCGGGTGGCGCACCCTTGCTGCCGCCATCCTTGCTGCGTCTGCCGAGTGTTCGTTTCGGCCTGACACTGGCGGTGTTGTTTTTCTCATGCTGGAGCGGTTTCATGTTTGCGGTGGCGCTCACGCTGCAATCAGGTTTGGGGCTGAGTGCGTTCCAGTCGGGTAATGCCTTTATCGCTCTGGGCGCGGCCTACTTCATTGGGGCAATGCGTTCAACGCGAATGGTCGAGCGCTTCGGCAAACGCCTCACGCTGCTGGCCGGCTGTGGTATCCAAATGGTGGGTCTGATGGCATTGATTGGCACTTTCCAGCTGGCGTGGCCGGACGTGGGTGTCTTTACGTTGATTCCCGCCACGATCCTGATCGGTTTTGGTCAGTCGTTTATCGTCAGTACCTTTTATCGTATTGGTATGAGCGGCGTGCCGCATCATCAGGCGGGTGCGGGTAGCGCTGTATTATCAACGGTGCAGCAGTCGGCACTGGGTTTAGGTCCGATGTTGTTAGGAGGCGTTTTCACCCAGATTAACCTGCACGGTAATCATCTGGCGGCCATTTCGGGCACCTTGGGTGTAGAGCTGTTGATGATGGCATTGCTGGTGATCGTCACCAGCCTTAACCGTCGTACTTTCCTGCCTGCGACAGTGGAAGGGTAATCCTTCTGCTGTGATTTCCGCAGCGGCCTTTCAGCTTACTGTAAGGTAAGTGAAAATCCGCTGGATGCGCTGAATTTACCTTTGGCGCAGTGGTCTTTTTTCCGGAACATTACGCCGCAACTAACGGGCTGAACCGCGTGTTCAGTCCGTTTTTTGTGGTGCGGCAGAAATGCGTTGAATGGAAAAACGGCAGGCTCATAGCAGATGAAAAAGATGTTAACCGGGTTACTTTTCATGGTAACCACCACGGCCTTTGGTGCAGAGGATTTCACCCTTAAGGATATCCACTTCGACGGCCTACAGCGCGTCGCACCGGGAGCAGCGATGTTGAGTATGCCGGTTCGTGTGGGCGATCGCGTCAGTGACGATGATATTCGCTCCACCATCCGCGCACTGTTTGCCACGGGCAACTTTGAAGATGTGCAGGTGCTGCGCGACGGCGACGTATTGTTGATTAAAGTAAAAGAGCGTCCAGCGATTGCTAGCATCTCCTTTTCCGGCAACAAGGCGATAAAGGACGACCAGCTTAAACAGAATCTGGACGCTTCAGGCGTTCGTGTGGGCGATGCGCTGGATCGCACCACCTTAACGGACATCGAAAAGGGCCTGGAAGATTTCTACTACAGCGTGGGTAAATATACCGCCAGCGTGAAAGCCGTCGTCACGCCGCTGCCACGCAACCGCGTCGACCTGAAGTTCATCTTCACTGAGGGTGTGTCCGCTAAAATTCAGCAAATCAATATTGTTGGCAATCATGCTTTTTCATCTGATGAGCTGATTTCACATTTCCAGCTGCGAGATGATGTACCGTGGTGGAATTTTATTGCCGATCAGAAATATCAAAAACAGAAACTCTCTGGCGATTTAGAGACACTACGCAGTTATTATCTTGATCGCGGTTATGCGCGATTTAATATCGACTCTACTCAGGTGAGTTTAACGCCAGATAAGAAAAGCATTTATCTGACGGTTAATTTACATGAGGGTGATATTTATCATGTGTCGGATGTCATCTTAAATGGTGATATGGCCGGACACTCTGCGGAAATTGAAAAACTCGTCCACCTACCTGCCGGTGCCTTATATAGTGGGGCAAAAATTACCGCGACGGAAGGGGCGATTAAAGCACTGCTGGGTCGTTACGGTTATGCCTTCCCGCAGGTGAATACCCAACCCGAAATCAACGATGCGGATAAAACCGTTAAATTGCATATCAACGTGGATGCTGGCCATCGCATGTATGTGCGTCAGGTGAAGTTTTCAGGCAATGACACGTCAAAAGATTCGGTATTGCGCCGTGAAATGCGCCAAATGGAAGGTGCGTGGCTGGCAAGCGATCAGGTTGAGCAGGGCAAGGTGCGTCTTAATCGTACCGGTTATTTTGAAACCGTCGATGTAGATACTCAGCGCGTGCCTGGCAGTCCCGATCAAGTGGACGTGGTGTACAAGGTTAAAGAACGTAACACCGGCACCTTTAACGTTGGCTTGGGTTATGGCACTGACAGCGGTATCAGTTATCAGCTCGGCGTCAGCCAGGATAACTGGATGGGCACCGGGAATACCGTCAGCTTCAGCGGGACCAAAAATGATTATCAAACCTACGTGGAAGTGGCGGCAACTAACCCTTACTTCACCGTTGATGGTGTCAGTCTAGGTGGCAAGCTGTTCTACAACGATTACAGTGCTGAAGATAACGATCTGTCTGAATATACGTTGAAGAGCTTGGGTGCGAGTAGCACATTAAGCTTCCCGATCAGCGAAAACAGCAACCTGAGTTCCGGGCTGGATTACGTCTATAACCGCGTCAGCAATATGGCACCCCAAGTATCGATGTGGCGTTATCTGGGATCGCAGGGCATCCATCCTAAAGTGATCACCACCGATACGGATGATGATGATGATTATGCCACCAGCGATGAGAGATTTGTTGCCAACGATTTCTTCTGGAATGTTGGCTGGAACTATAACTCATTAGACCGGGGCTTCTTCCCGACATCGGGTGTTTCGGCGGGCTTCAATACCAAAGTGACGATCCCCGGATCGACCAACAGTTATTACAAAAGTACACTAAGTGCTAATGCTTACTTACCGCTAAGTAGCGATCATCGTTGGGTGTTGATGGGTCGCACCAAAGCAGGTTATGCGGATGGATTAGGCGGCAAAGAAGTCCCATTTTATGACAACTTCTATGCTGGCGGTTCAAGTTCTGTGCGCGGTTTCTCATCGAATACCATCGGTCCAAAAGCTGCCTATTACAGCTGTACGGGCAGTGAAAGCAGCTATGGAAACTGTGCGGTGAATAAATCGGATGATGCGGTCGGCGGTAACGCCATGGCCGTAGCGAGTGCAGAATTGATCGTTCCCACGCCGTTTATCAGTGAACGCTATGCTGATTCACTGCGCACTTCTTTGTTCGTTGATGCGGGCACCGTGTGGGATACCAAATGGGAAAATACAGCGGCAACCCGTGCGGCAGGTATTCCTGATTATGGCGATCCGAGTGAAATTCGCGTATCGAGCGGAGTTGCCTTGCAGTGGCAGTCACCGTTGGGTCCTTTGGTATTCTCGTATGCCTTGCCAATCAAAAAATATGAAGGCGACAAATCAGAGCAGTTCCAGTTTAATATTGGTAAAACTTGGTGATGGTTATTTGTTTGTTAAATCAAGAAGCAAGTTTTACGTTATCTTTAAACAGATAAGACAGAACAAAATACGCGTTTGAGTAAAATAGTCAGGGTACGGCGCTCAAGGAATGAGTGCCTGCCACCATCGTTGTTATGCCTTTCTAATGAATATATTTCGCCACCCGAATGGGTGGCTTTTTTATCAACTGCTACAAGATGGTTGCACCCATCATTACGCCAACCATTTGACATCATAAAGTTAGTGACAAGCTTAATCGCGTGTAACATGTACCTTAGGGAAAATGTTTTTATTAAATCGCCCACCCGCAGCGCGTTCTAATTGAGCCGCTAGCTGCAATAAGAGCCCATCATTAGCCTGTCGGGTTTGAAAATGCATCCCCAGCGGTATGCCTGACTGTTGCCAGGCAAGCGGTAGCGAAATGCCTGGAGTACCTGTTTGGTTTGCCAATGGTGTGAAAGCAAAAATACCCCATATCCCTCTGAACCAATCCATCACATCTTGATTATGACTAATAGTGAGGTATTTCTTTTCCCCAATCAGCGGTGTAGCTTTTGCGATTGAAGGTGTGAGGATAATATCCCAGGCTTCATAAAATGCACCCAGTTGGCGGGATATTTGGTTAAAAGTGTCTTGCATTAACCAGCGTTCACGGTAAAGAATATCTTTCCCTTTTTCCCAAAGTAAAATATTAATAGGTTCGAACAGATCCTCTGTCGGGGCTGTTAATCCTTTGGCTTCAAGTTGATTTTGAATAAACTGGGCGAAGTTTGAAATGTAGCATAATGTCTGTGCTTTATATGATGCGTTAAAGTCTATGTCAGGAGTAACCCACTCAACCTGATGGCCTAAAGCACGTAAATGCTCAGCTGTTTTCTCAAGTTCGCTCACAAAATGTGGATCTGCTTTATAATCTCCCCATTCGCTGGAAACAGCGATTTTTAATCTACGGGGATCTTTTTGAATAGTTTGCGTATAAGGCTCATCGCTCTTCCAGTAGGGCATAAACTCTCCGGGCGCGCCCCCACGGCAAGCATCTACAAAACCTGCCGTGTCGCGAACAGAACGACTAATACAGCCTTGGGTCGAAACGTAACCGGTAATATCAGAGATGGATTGAGAAACAGAGAAGACTCCTCTTGAGCATTTCAGTCCTACCAGACCTTGCGCACCAGCCGGAATGCGAATGGAGCCACCGCCATCAGTGCCGTGAGCGATAGGAAGAACACCTGCCGCAACGGATGTGGCGGCACCGGCTGAAGACCCAAATGACGTATAATCCGTATTCCATGGATTGCGCGTGACATAGATTTCTGGATTTTCCGCTGAACTGCATACGCCAAATTCCGGTGTTGTGGTTCTGCCGATAATATTAAAGCCTGCTTGACGAATTTTCGTAGTTAAAAAAGCATCTCCAGAAGGTTTATAGCCTTTAAAAAAACGAGAACCTTGCTCCTGTAAACGACCTTTTACGCCTGGGCCTAAATCTTTCATCATAATAGGGACGCCAGAAAAGTGGCCGCCTGCGTTTATCGTCTTTTTATCGGGATTGTTAACGGCATCATCAAAGACTTCAATGACCGCGTTGATAGCTGGATTGGTTTTGGCTGATGCCAGTCTTGCCTGCTGCGCAACTTCACTCGCAGTGATATCACCTTTTTTTATTAATGCAGCAAGGTCCGTAGCATCAACGTTCGCCCATTCATTCCAACTCATTATGGTATTCATTTAGACCTCGATTTAATCGCTTGATTATTCTGCTGTTGCATTATTTTTCGTAGGCAACAATATTGTGTTCGCTGTTAGATGAATTCCTTTCTTTCAATAATATCAGCGCAGTGAGTCCGAGAATATTTGCCGCCATCAAGTAGTAGCCCGGTGAACTTGGGTTACCTGTCAATTCGATTAGCCAAGAGAACACGATTTGTGCAGTGCCACCAAAAATGGTGATTCCAAATGCATAAGCAATCGAAAAACCGGTCGATCGAATATATTTTGGGAAATTTTCACACAGTACTGTTACTACACCTGCACCGCTGAGACCTTGTAAAATGGCTAACACGGAGATCACTGCAAAAAATACTGATTCGCTGTTGAATTTGTTGACGATCTCAAGACCAGGCACAATCAATATTGTGAGCAGGATGCGCGGTACCAAAATTGGCATTTTTCTGCCAAACCGATCAGCCAGATAACCCCCGAGCAATGAAAAGATAATGATAATGACGCCGATAAGAATGGATGTCTCCATCGCTATGCTGGGTGAGAATTTCAACTCTTTCAAAGCGTATGTGGTCATGTAATTGAGAAAATACATGGTGATGGCGTTGCCTGAAATCAAAAAAACACAAGTAATAACTAAGCCTCTGTAATTCTTGAATACCTCAGAAAGAAGTGAGCGCGTGGTAGGGTCACGGCTATCCTGGGGGTTTTGAAACGTTTCATTCAGGTTTCTACGCATGTAAATGGCGATAGGAAGAATGATAAGGCCAATAGCAAACGGAATTCGCCAACCCCATACAGACATCTGTTCGGAGGTCAGTAAATTCGTCAATAAGAAACCGATGGTCCCGGCCATGATGCCTGCAATACCTTGCGCAACGATCTGATAGCTAATGTAATATGCTTTGCGACCTTCTGGAGCGGCCTCCATGATATAAGTCGTTGAGGGGCCAGCTTCGCCTCCCCAAGCGAGTCCCTGCATCATCCTGACAATCACCAATAATATGGGTGCAGCTATACCAATGGTCTCATAGCCTGGAAGAATAACTAAACCGCCGGTGCCAATCGTCATTAAAACCATCGTGAGCAGCATGGCCGGTTTCCTGCCCGCCCTGTCAGCATAGCTGCCGATGAAAATAGCCCCCAATGGACGCACAATAAATCCGATAGCAAAAACGGACACCGATAGCAGTAAACTTGTGAAAGCATTCGCAGAGGGGAAAAAAGTATTACCGATCATGACGGCAAAAATGGCATAGGCGCTGAAGTCGAAAAATTCAACGGCAGCACCAAGCACGACCGCGGCAAATTCTTTTTTTGTTGCTTTCGGTTGTTCCTGGTAGGAATTTATTGATATTGACATTAATTAATACCTCGGAAAGTAAATATTAGATTTTGCTGGCATGTCTGCACAAACAAAATGCATTCATTGCACCCATGTATTGTCAATGTAATGACGGATAACCATTAACCCGGATTTAATAAATGTCATTGAGGTATAGCAAAGCGCTTAACAGAGCACTAGCACATTGTTGCGATGTTGGTGTCTACAAAATGTGGGCACTCTATGCGAGTCGGGTAGATAATGGTTTAATGATGTCTTCATATATCCATATGAATTTCCTATGTAAACTATGTATTTTTGTTCTTGTCTAATCATTATAGTTTTGGAGTTAAAATGAAATAGCGCACTAATTTTGTGCGCTATGTCATGATTTTGCGACGTGGAAATGTGAAGGAGAGCAGGTTGTTTTTTATAATAAAAAAATTATTTCATAGGGTGAAGGGATTTATTTTACGTGTCTCATTATCAAATTTTATCCATCTCATATGAGCATCAAAGCCCCTCTATAGCAGGCATAAGCTGAAGTTATTTATAAAACTTACGTGGAGAAAGGAACATGCAATTAAGGGCATTGAGATATTTCAGCATGGTTGCCGACTCGACCTCTTTACGAGAGGCAGCGGAAAAGTTGTTTGTTACGCCGACGGCAGTAACACGTCAGATTGAGCTGTTGGAGCATTTTTACGGTGCATCGCTGATTGAGCGTGGACCAAGAGGGGTAAAATTGACACGCGAAGGAGAGCTGCTCGCGCAGGCGGTAAAGGCCACTTTATCTGAATTGGATGCAGTAAAAGAACGTATTTCAACTTCACAAAGTATTGTCTCGGGCACTGTTAAGATCTCTTCGGCTGAAAGCTTGGTTACCCCCTTTATTGCACCTGTCATTGATGAGTTCCGCGCGCTCCATCCTAAAGTGCAATTCGAGATTGAGACCGGGAGTGCTTTGTATGTAGCTGAAAATTTGATCAGCGGGAAGGCCGATGTCGCGCTCACATTTTACATGCCAGTTAACGCCGAATTACAAGTCACAAATTACTGCGAGCTGAAGCACAAAGTTTTAATGTCAATCGACCATCCATTATCCAATAAGAGTTATGTGACCCTCAAAGAAGTTTCTGAACACCCGATCGCAATACCGCCTTCCAACTATGCTGTGCGGCAACTAATGGAAACGGCATCAAAACGTGAAGGTTTCACCTTTGATATCAGATTCACAACCAGTTCGTTGGATGTGCAAAAACGCCTTACCATGATGGGATTAGCGCTAATCATCCAACCACAATTAAATGTTAATGACGTCAACGATCATGAAAAATTAATCGCATTGCCACTGATTGACCCGATGATGGGCCAAGTAAAAGTAGAACTGTGTTTACCACGCCAGCGTTCTATCTCTTTAGCGACACGTATTTTTCACGAGATGATTGCGCGCCGTATTGAAAGTCAGAATTATTAACATGCCACTTAAACCTGATGTTTGAAACGTGTGCAGCCAAAGCACTACGCACGCAACCCCAGCTTACCGGCCAAACAAAACATCAAACGCTGCGTGAAACGTTCAAATAGCCATAGGCTAATCATGCCGTTGCTTTCTTATCAGACAACAGAGAGGAAGCCCCCTTCGAACGCCAAGGGGGCTCCCTCTGCTACGCCATTCTCAATGTAGACTTTGGCCTGTGCGTGGCGGGCGTCCATCACGCTTGCGCATTTGATCGTTAATCAAATGCGTTGTGGTGTTCATCATGCATGCCTCAATACGTGTGATGCAGTGCTTCACCCACCGCGTCGAACAGGCGATCCAGTTCCGCAGGTTGCGTATTAAACATCGGGCCAAATTGCAGGGTATCGCCGCCAAAACGCACGTAGAACCCGGCTTTCCACAGCGCCATGCCCGCATCAAACGGACGTATCGTCGCATCGCCATCACGAGGTGCTAACTGAATCGCGCCGACCAAGCCGCAGTTGCGAATATCCACTACGTTTGGACAACCGCGTAATGCATGCAGTGCGCGCTCAAAATAGGGAGCCAGTTCGGCGGATTGTGCAATCAGCGCCTCACTCTCCAGCAAATCGACCGTGGCCAAACCGGCGGCACAGGCCACCGGATGGGCTGAATAGGTGTAACCATGGGCAAACTCGACGGCATGCTCAGGCAGCGGCTGTGACATAAAAGTGTGATAGATTTCACTGCTGGCAACAACACCGCCGAGCGGGATGGCCCCATTGGTGACCTGTTTCGCGAAGTTGAGGATATCAGGCGTCACGCCAAAATACTCCGCGCCACTCCATCGGCCCATACGGCCAAATCCGGTTATGACCTCATCGAAAATCAGCAGGATGTTATGCTGCGTACAGATCTCGCGCAGACGTTGCAGGTAGCCTTGTGGCGGGATAATCGCGCCAGCCGATCCTGATAACGGCTCAACAATTAATGCCGCAATATTTGAGGCGTCATGTAATTCAATCAGCTTCAGCATTTCATCTGCCAGTTCTACGCCACCGGTTTCAGCCTGACCGGCAGTGAACGGCAGGTCACTCTGCAACGTATGCGGAATATGATCGACATCCATGAACTGTCCAAACATCTTCCGATTACCACCAATGCCACCCAGGCTGGTTCCGGCGATATTTACGCCGTGATAACCACGCGCACGGCCAATCAATTTGGTTTTGCTCGGCTGACCTTTAATGCGCCAGTAAGCGCGCGCCATTTTAACGGCAGTATCTGCTGACTCAGAACCCGACCCGGTAAAGAACACGTGATTGAGATCGCCGGGCATGCGCTGTGCAATCTTCTCGGCCAGCTGGAAGGAAAGGGGGTGCCCATACTGGAAACCTGGCGAATAATCGAGCGTGCCAAGCTGTTTCGCCACGGTATGCTGAATTTCACTGCGCGTATGGCCGGCACCGCAGGTCCATAACCCCGACAGGCTATCAAATATCTGACGACCTTTATCATCGGTCAGCCAGCGGCCCTGCGCAGCAACGATAAAGCGAGGGTCGCGCTGGAAATTCCGGTTTGCACTGAACGGCATCCAGTGCGCTTGCAGATTGAGTGACGCAGTATTTACAGACTCAGACATATTCGTTACCTCTCGACGGGTGTGTGAAGAGTTTGCATTTAAGTATTGGTTAAGTTAAATGCATATAAACTCACCTTCACTTATGGAAATTCTCACCTATATGAAAAGCAAATCGCTGGCCCAGGTCACTGATTTTGATCTGAAGTTGCTGCGCACGTTCAAAACCGTGAGCGAGTGCGGCAGTTTTTCCGCGGCCGAGAGCTTACTGGGCATAACTCGTTCAGCGATTAGCTTAAATATGAGTGATTTAGAGAAGCGACTGGGGATGCGATTGTGTCAGCGGGGACGGGCCGGTTTTGCTCTGACCGATGAAGGGCGGGAAATTTTGCGTCACAGCGACAGTATGATGGCGGCGGTCGAGAATTTTCGTCAGCAGGTCAATCAGATGCACAAGCAGCTACGTGGTGAATTAAATATCGGCATTATCAACAATCTGGTGACACAGCCGAAGATGAAAATCACACATGCGCTTGATTCGTTGCGCGCAAAAGGTCCTGATATTCGTCTTAACATCAGCATGATGACTGCTGCTGAGATTGAACTGGGTTTGATGGATGGGCGTCTACATGTGGGTGCGTTGCCGCTGACATCGCCGATCTCCGGGCTTGAATACACCCATCTTTATGACGAGATATCCAATCTTTACTGCAGCGATAAACACCCGCTGTTCAGCCAAAACATGCCGCCTGAAGAGAAACGGCTGATGCAATATGATGCTATTGCTCCCAGCTTCCGCATGACGCCAGAGGCGATTGGCATGCATCACCTGCTCAACTGTACTGCCACGGCGTCAGACCGCGAAGGCATCGCATTTTTAATTCTGACTGGCCGTTTTATCGGTTTTTTACCGGATCACTACGCCGCACAGTGGGAGGAGAAAAAGCAGATGCGAGCTGTCGCGCCAGAGAGCCTCACTTTCAGTAGTCAGATCGCCATCGCAACGCGTACGGGAAGGCGAACGAATGCCATTCTGGACCGATTTCTGCAATTTCTCGACATTTCACCCAGCCTGACAGACGCATGATCGTTATTCCTGCGCGCCCGACGTTGTCGCTGGGCGCGTATTCATGCGTTCAACTCTCGCGCAAGCGCAATCCCGTTTCCGCATCAAACAGGTGGATCCTCTCCGCATTAAACCCAATTCGCATCTCATCGCCACTGACAGCATGATGGCGTCCGGCGACCTGCATGTGCAGCGCATGTCCGTGCCAGTCGAGATGCAATAAGGTCGATTCACCCGTAATCTCAACGACTTTCACTGAGGCCAGTGCACGAGATTCCGTTTCGATGAGGTCATGGGGCCGTGCGCCGAGGGTCACGTTATCACCTTCGCGTTCTCGTCCCACGGTTTGCCAGCGTGGTGGAAGTGGCTGCCAGAGATCATGGCACTGTACGCCGGGAATACCCTCGCGGGAGATCAATTGGGCGGGCAGTAGATTCATCGGCGGAGAACCGATAAAGCGTGCGACGAAGGTATCCGCTGGACGGTCGTAAATCGCCAGTGGCGCACCCTGTTGCACAATGCGGCCTTCGCGCATCACCACGATTTGATCGGCCAGCGTCATGGCTTCGACCTGATCGTGCGTCACATATACCATGGTGGTTTTAAAACGTTGATGCAGGGATTTGATCTCTGCCCGCAGCTCCATACGCAATTGCGCATCAAGGTTAGAGAGCGGCTCATCAAACAGAAACACCTGCGGATTGCGCACCATCGCGCGGCCCATTGCCACACGCTGGCGCTGTCCGCCAGATAATGCGCGAGGATAGCGTTGCAGCAACTTATCAATGCCCAAAATCCCGGCGATGCGCTCAATTTTGCTCTGCTGCTCTTCGCGCTTCACTTTTTTGACTTGCATATGGAAGGCGAGGTTTTCGGCGACCGTCAGGTGTGGATAAAGCGCGTAGCTCTGGAACACCATAGCGATATCCCGATCAGCCGGGTCGCGATCGTTAATTTTCACTTTATCCATCATGATCGTGCCGTCAGAAAGGCTTTCCAGCCCGGCCAGCAGACGTAGCAAGGTGGACTTACCGCAACCGGACGGGCCGACCAGCACGGTAAAACTGCCGTCGGGAATGGTGAGATCCAGTGGATGCAGCACCGATTGTTTTCCGTAGCGCTTCGCCACATTTACGAGTTCAACACTGGCCATGATTTAGCGCTCCTGTGCGGAAAGTTGCAGTTGATGCCAGTCGGGATAGCGACGCGGCAAGGTACTGATTGCCAGTGAAGCCACCGCGATGCCCCATTGCAACGCGGTGGTGATATCTTGCTGATGCAGCAGTGCGGCTAGAAATCCCGCATTGAAGCTGTCGCCCGCGCCAATGGTGTCCACCACGGTGACGGGACGCGCAGGCTGGCTGATGTGCTGCTGTAATTGCCAGCATCCCGCGCCTTGCGAGCCGCTTTTCACGACGCAGCCGCCGCGCCCGCTGAGTTGCTTGACCAGTTGCTGCGCACAGGTCTCAAGATCGGGCAAATTCACCAACCCGAGTGTCTCAACCTCGTTTAACAGCAGCCAGTCACACAGTGGCAGCCAGTGGGAAAACTGCTCCCGAACCTCATCTGTCCAGCCTTGGGTGGGCCAGCCGGTATCAACGGCGGTTAAATATCCTCGCTGCTGTAATTCGCTCAGTAACATCGGATATTCGTCGTACAAGTGCAGGCACAAGAAAGTGCCACACAGCAGTACAATGTCGCCTTCGCTGGCGCGCAGCGGCAGCTGGTTGAGCACATCCTCTGCGGTGAGCCGCACAATATGGCCGAGATTGCTGAGGAAAGAGCGTTCATGATCGGAATGCGTCACACCCACAGTCAGTGATGTTTCACAGTGGTAGCGTGTCCAGTGCGCCGCGCTATGCGGGAAGTGACTCGCCAGCCAGGTACTCAGACCGTCATCGCCTTGATTCGCCACCGCACGATGGCGGATCTGCATCGCTTCCAGCGCCAGCGCGCAGTTGCCCGCCGATCCACCTGGGCGCAGTTCACTGTGATTCAACATCACTTCGGTACCGCGCTGTGGCCAGCTATCCAGCGTGCCCATGATCAAATCAACGTTAATATTGCCCACCACATAGAGAGTGGAGGTCGAATCCATTTTTGCGATCATCCTTTGCTCCCGCCACTGGCTAAGCCGCTTACCAATGTTTTCTGCAGCCAGATAGCAATAAATAACGGGGGTAGTGATGCCAGAATCCCAACGGCGGCAATCAGGCCATCATCGGTGGCGCGCCCGGCGGTGAAGCCTGCAATGGTCACCGGCAGAGTTTGCGCGGCGATATTGCTGGTAAACAGGAGGGCATAGAAGAACTCATCCCACGCCAGCAGCCAGCCAAACAGCGCTGCTGCCCCCAGCACCGGTTTCGCCAGCGGCAAGGTAATACGCAGCAGCACCTGCCACACGCGCAGGCCATCGAGGCGTGCCGCCTGTTCGATATCCTGTGGCAGCGCATCAAATTGATTCTTCAGCATCCAGGTGAGAAATGGCAGGATCAGCGAACAGTAGACGATGATCAAACCAGGGCGGGTGTTAAGGAGATCAAACTGCTGCAACAGGAAGTAGAGCGGCAGTACAAAGGCCACCGGAGGCACCATGTAGATCGCCAACGAGGCAAACAGCCAACCGTCGCGTCCGCGATAGCGAGAAAAACTGAACGCTGCCGGAATCGCTAGCAGCAAGCAGATGATGGTTGCACCCGTGGCAACCAGCAGGCTGTTACCCAAAGCGTGCAGGAACAACGTACCAGGCTGGCCAGGTTCGAGAGAAATCAACTTGCTGTAACGACTGAAATCCCACTGGCGCGGCAGCCATTCCAACGGTACGCGGGTGAGATCGCTGGCGGCGCTGACGCTCATTAGGAACAGCCAACCCATCGGCGCGAGCACCGAGATGGCGACCAACAGTGCGGCAAAATATTTCGCGGCAATGCGTACTTTAGCCTTCATGCGCGCTCCCTTTACGGCGCTGACGCCACAATAACAACATGTACAAAGTGATCAGCACTGCGCACAGCAAGGTCATCAACATCGCGTAGGCCGCGCCGCTGCCTGCACGTAAATAGCTGAACGACTCCTGATAGACATAAAAGCTCAGGGTTTTGGTGCTATCGACCGGACCACCGCGCGTCATCACGTAGATGATGTCGAAAATCTTGAAGGCGTCGATGGTGCGCAGCACCAGCGCCACACTCAGCGGCCCGACAATCGCTGGGAAAGTGATGGCACGAAAACGTCGCCATGCTGATGCACCATCCAGCCTGGCCGCCTCAAACAGATCGTCTGGGATCGATTGCAGCGCGGCCAATACCAGCAGAGTCACCAGCGGATAGTTCTTCCAGATGTCAGCAAACATCACGGCATTTAGCGCGGAATCGGGCGAACCCAACCAGCTGCGATAACCATCGATAATGCCTGGCTGGGTCAGTAGGGCGTTGATACTGCCGTAATCCGGGTTGAAGTTAAGACGCCACATCATGGCATTGACGATGGTTGGCAGCGCCCACGGCAGAATCACCAGCACGCGCAGGATATTACGACCCGCGAACTTTTGATTCAGCAGCAGCGCCACTAACACGCCGATAACGCCTTCAAACGCCACCGACACCACGGTGAAATAGAGCGTGCGCCACAGCGAAGCTTGAAAATCGGGATCGGTTAGAGCGAACAGATAGTTTTCCACGCCCACCCAGCCAGGCGCTTCACCGCTGCCAATTAAGGCGGCATCGGTGAAGCTGAGCCAGATGGTGCGCAGCAGCGGCCAGGCGGTGAGTAACAACATCACCAGTAACATGGGTGCTAATAGCACCCATGCCTGCCGTTGTTCGCGTTGACGCAAACTCAGCATGCCCACTCCTTAACGCAAACGCGCCGCGCTTTTATCCACCGTCTGCATGGCGGCGTCCGGTGTGGCGCTACCGACCAGCACTTGCTGCAACTGCTGCTGCAAGGTGTTGGAGAGACGGGAATAATCGGCGGTTTCTGGACGTGACAGCATGACGTTGAGTGACTTGTCAGCAGCCGCAATCAGGCTTTCCTGGTTTTTCAGTACAGCAGGATCCTGATAAGAACTTTTCCAAATCGGCAGGCTTAGCGTGGCGTATTTGTTCTGCACTGGCTGTGAGGTCATATAACTAATGAACTGCCATGCTTGATCCGGATGGGTGCTGCCTTTGGCGATGCCAAGGCCCATCGATCCGTTTACCGCACCAAATTTGCCCGGCGCATCGCCTGGAGCCGGGACAATACCGACCTGACCGGCCACTTTGCTCTGTTTTGGATCGTTAGCCATGTTGTACATGTAAGTCCAGTTCAGTGCGAAAGCGGCATCACCATTCGAGAAGGCTTTACGCACATCTTCTTCCAGATATTCACGTGATGCCGGATTGGTCAGCCCCTCATCCAGCGAGCTTTTCATCAGCTTCACCGCCTGCAAGGATGCTGGGCTGGAGAAGTCCAGCTTGCCATTGTCATAGAACTTGCCGCCAAAGCCGGACACCAGCGTGGTGTAGTCGCACACCAGCGCTTCCGCCTGCGACCAGCTCCACACCAGCGGATACTTGACGATGTTTTTCTGCTTGATGATGCGTGAATCATCAATCACCTGCTGCCAGGTTTGTGGAGGCGTGGTGATACCGGCTTTCTCCAACATCGCTTTGTTGTAGTAGAGATATTTAGTGTCGAGGATCCACGGCATACCGAGGGTTTTACCGTTAAACACTACGGTATTCATGGCGCCAGGGAAGATCTGCGCTTTTTCATCTGCGGCGATGCGGCTACTAACGTCCTGCAGCAGATCGAACTTGGTAAATTCAGCAGGCCAGATGGCGTCAAACAGTACGACATCATAGCCGTTACCGCCCGCGCCACGGGCCGCGACAATTTTGTCATGCAGCGCTTCGTAAGGCACAAATTCCAGATTGACCTGCACATCCGGGTGAGTTTTCTGGAACTCCTGCGTCATGGCACGAATATCGTTTTCGCTGTAGGCCGCTTGGGTCATAAACAGCGCATTGAGAGTGGTTGCGGCTGCCGCACTGCCGGCGCTGGCTAACATCACCGCGATGGCACAGCCTTTCAATGTGGTCGAAACCGGATTTTCATAACATTTTCCGCCTTGATGCAAGAAGAGGGTATTTAATTAAATCAATTTGATTGATTTAATAACGCGCACAGGTTGTCAGATTGCTGCGGCTGACATCAGTTAGCTAAAGCAAGTGACGTGCCAGGGCATAAATATCGTTAGCCGCTGGACACTACTTTGCACAGAATTTTGCCGCTGTCAGGTAAACAGGTTGTAAAATGTGCCGCCGATCATAGATATTGTGACGCGGTCAGTCGCGAGCGTGGAGAGAAGGAAGCAGGGTGAAAACATCGGGAACCAATCTGGAGCACGCGCGCGCGCACAATCGTCGCGTGATCATTGAAGCGATTCGTCTGCATGGCGAGCTGACGCGGGCCGAGCTGGCGCGCCTCACCGCGCTGACACCGCAAACCGTGTCCAATATTGTCGCTGAACTGGAAGACGCTGAACTGCTCACCAGCCGGCAACCCCGCAAGCAGGGACGAGGACAACCGGCGATCCCGGTGGCGCTCAATCCGGCCAGTGCTTACTCCATTGGCATTCATCTTGATCATCAAACACTGCTGATTGTGCTGGTGGATCTCACCGGTGAAATTCACTTCCGTCGCCTTATTCTGGTGCAAAAGCCCCAGCCGGATGCCACCTTAGCGCGCATTGCTGAGGTGTTAACCGAGATCAAAACGCAACTTGGTACGAACTGGAAGAAGGTGTTGGGGATGGGTGTGGTGATGCCCGGCCCCTTTGGCGTGGAGGGCATCTCCTCAGTTGGGCCGACGACCTTGCACGGCTGGGAACAGGTGGATATTGAGGCGCGGCTGGCAGAACTGAGTCATGTACCGGTCACTCTGGAGAACGATGCCACGGTGGCGGCAATTGGTGAACGCTTTCATGGGGTGGCACGCCACCTCAACTCCTTTATCTACCTGTACATTGGCACCGGCTTGGGAGCGGGCATCATTATGGATGGCCATGTCTACAGCGGCCATGCGCATAACGCCGGTGAAATCGGTCACGCGGTGATCGAGCCAGGCGGGCGCGAGTGTTATTGCGGCAATCGAGGTTGTCTTGAGCGTTACGTCTCGTTGCAAGCCGCGTATGAATTTTGCGGGTTGGATCCGATGACAGCGTTGCCAGAAGATCTGCTGGAGGTCGACCCTGCACTGTTTGATCGTTGGGTCGACACCATGCTGACGCCGCTGCGTCAGGCCATCAGCATGTTAGAAAGTATTTTCGATGCCGAGAGCGTCATCATCGGTGGCATGATGCCTGCCGCGCTGCTGGATAAAATCATTCAGCGTTTGCCTCCGCTCTATCAGTCGGTGCGCGGACGTTATCTCACTGGAACACGTTTGAAAATCGGGCTCACGGGCAGTGACACCGCGGCACTTGGCGCAGCAGCGCTGCCGATTTTTGATGAGTTTAATCCACAGTTTCAGGTGCTGATGAAATAGCGCCAATGAGATTTATGCAACAGGGACGGGTTTTGGCCCACTCGCAAAGTAGGCGTGCAATTTCTGCCGTTCAAGCCCGCTATCATCCATATTCTGTGGCGACAACCACGCCGTCAACGCGTGCCGAACGTTTGACCATTCGCTGTCAATCATCGATAACCAGTCGGTATCGCGATTACGTTGTTTGCGCGTCATCGCCTGACGGAAGCATCCTTCAAACGTGAAGCCGAGGCGTTCTGCAGCACGACGTGAAGCGAGGTTGGTGGAATCGCAGCGCCAGGCCACGCGGCGATAACCGAGTTGGAAGGCCTGCTGCAATAGCAGGAAGATCGCTTCGCTACCCAGCACGTTGCGCTGCATCAGCGGCGACCACGTCACATGCCCAATTTCAATCGCACCATTTTGGCCGTCGATATTAGCGAAACATACGGCGCCTACCGCTTGTTGGCTACGATGGTCGATCACCGCATGGCTCACTAACCCGCTGTCGCGGCACTTGCCGTTAATCCACTGTTCCATCTCTGCCAGCGAGGTGGGTTTGGCTGCACCCAGCCATGTCCAGTCGCGATCGTCTGGTGCGAGTGAAAAAGCACTCAATAACGCGGTGCTGTGCTCAGTGTTTAATGGTTCAAGCGAACAAAACCGGCCTGGTAACCTGACAGCCTCAGGCGGGGCCAGCGGTTGCCAATCAGGCAGAGCAAAACCCACTGGTTGACCGTATTGATTAAGTTGTGTCATCGTCTGTCCTTAACGGGGTTGAAGATAGTTGTGTACGGCATGGCGAGTAAGCTGTGCCAGCATCTGCTGCGTCGTGTCATTAGATTGCTGTTGTAATAATGCAATGCCCATATGACCCGGTGATGGCAACGCTGCGCTGAGAGAGCGCAGATTGTGAGGTAATCCAATATAACTGCGCAAAGTCACGCCCAGTCCGGCTTGCACTGCCGCCCATACCCCACTGAGGCTATGACTGGTAAACACTACCCGCCAGGCGATACCAGCCTGTTCCAGAATGCTAATAGCACGTGTGCGCATTAGACAAGGCGCCTCGAACATGACTAAAGGCAGCGGCTCACCCCCTACAAGATAATCTGTGATATCCAGGGTTTCTGCGCCAATCCAGGTCAATGCTGTTTGTCCCAGAAATTGGCTTTGCGAGGGCAAATGATCGCCTTGCCAGAGCAAAGCCATATCGAGATGTTTCTCCGCCATCGCCTGCAAGAGAGGTTGATTACGATCAACCCGCGCGCTGATACGTACGCCAGGATGTTGGCGGCTAAATGGCCCAAGAATGTTGGGCATTAGCGACTCGCCAAAATCCTCCTGCATGCCGATACGCACATCACCTTGCAGCAATTCACCCCGTATCGCTCGGCAGGCTTCATCATTCAACGCGAGCATTCGCCGGGCATAGCTGAGCAGGATCTCACCGCTTTCAGTTGGCACCAAATGGCGACCCTGTTTGGCCACCAAGGATGTTCCGCACTGGTGTTCCAGCTTTTTCAACTGGGCACTGACGGCTGAAGTGGATCGACACAATTGCTGTGCGGCCAAAGCAAAGCTGCCGCATTCAATACCCAATACAAAACTGCGTAGCGCATCGTTGTCGAGCGATACCGAGAGCTTTTCCATAACGATCCTTAAAAGCAGGACTATTATTCCCGAATAATTCAATTTTCAGGATTGTAACAGTGCAACACAATGCCTGCATAATCATTGCAGGAGTCAATTATGAGTCAGCCATTAGATCGGGAATCATTGCAGCGCGTTGCACCAAAATTAGCAGAGCTCACGCAGCAGGTGCTGTTTGGTGATATCTGGCAGCGCAGCACATTAACCTCGCGCGAGCGGAGTTTGATTACGCTGGCGACGTTAGCTGCGCTGGGCCGCGATCAGCAGTTGCCTTGGCATCTGCACTTTGCAACGCACAACGGTATCAAACGTGATGAGATAGTCGAACTCTTCACACATCTGGCGTTTTATGCGGGTTGGCCTGCTGCAGTCAGTGCGCTCACTGTACTTGAACAGGAGGCAATCTAATGCCTTTTACACGCATTACGGTACGCGAGGGTTGGAGTGAATCCGAACTGCAAACGTTATCCTACACGCTGCATGAGGTGCTGGTGGCGGAATTCAGTGTGCCGCCGCGCGACCGTTTTCAGGTGATAGACGTATTACCTGCACAGCGCCTAATTTATGACACGCATTACCTCAGTGGTGGTCGCAGTGAGCGTTATGTGCTGCTGCATATTGTGGCTGGTAAGGCACGGACGACTGAGCAGAAACGTCTGACCTATCAACGTTTAAGTGAAAGATTACAACGGCAACTGAACCTTAATCCTGATGATTTAATGATTATCATCCAGCAAACGCATGCTGAAAATTGGAGTTTCAGCGGCGGCAAAATGTTTGAGTTAGAGATGATTCCATCAGATTTGAAATGAAGTGAGAGAGTGTGCGATTTTGGGGCCAAGTTCATCAATGGCAACCCTACGAGATAGTGCATGTTGTGTAGGATGTGCCTTTAAACTCACTTGGAATAGGGAGCATCCATGCAGCCAAACCTACGTGAAGTGGCGGTAAATAACGTCAAAATGGGTAGCAATGTCACGCTATATCAGCCCGCAAATCTGTATGGCTGCACCCTACAAGATGATGTGTTTATCGGGCCATTTGTCGAAATACAGGCATATACGGTGATTGGGCGCGGCACGAAGGTGCAATCGCACACCTTTATCTGTGAATACGTCAGCATCGGTGAAGACTGTTTTATTGGCCATGGCGTGATGTTTGCCAACGATATGTTCCGCGACGGTAAACCCAATGCAGATCGAGAGAGCTGGGCGCGTATCACGCTGGGTAACAATATCTCAATCGGCAGTGGGGCGACTATTTTGGCGGTGAACATCTGTGATGGCGCGGTCGTCGGCGCGGGCAGTGTGGTAACGAAAGACATCACGCAGAAGGGTATCTACGCCGGAAACCCGGCGCGTTTGCTGCGGTTGCTTTAACTCTCCATCACCCAATGCCCGGTACTGACTTCGCGATAATGTCGTGCCTCCGGAACGAATCCCAACCCGCGCACCGGGCTTTTCAATTCACTGGCATCCACATGTCGTTTGAGATGACGCCGCGCGGGATCAGGTACCGGCACCGATGACAACAGCTTGCGCGTGTAGTCATGCTGCGGATTTTCAAAGATGGCAACGCGTGGGCCTATTTCAACAATTTCACCTAACAGCATTACCGCTACGCGATGGCTGATGCGTTCAACCACCGCCATATCATGCGAAATAAACAGATACGACAGCCCAAGGCTGCTCTGCAAATCCAGCAGCAGATTGATGATCTGCGCCTTAACCGTCACATCCAATGCGGATACTGATTCATCGGCGATGATCATCTTGGGATCGAGCATCAGTGCACGTGCGATACAGATGCGTTGGCGCTGACCGCCGGAGAATTCATGTGGATAGCGTTTCATCATCGCCGCTGATAAACCCACTCGCTCCATCAATCCCGCCGCTTTTTGCTGAGCAGCCTGTTTACTGCCCAGTTGATGCTGTAAAAACGGTTCAGTCAGTGCTTCCAGCACTGACATCCGTGGGTTGAGACTGGCGAACGGATCCTGAAAAATCATCTGCATCGCGCAGCGCAACTGGCGCAGTTCGCTGCTGGAGAGACTCAGCACGTCATAACCATCGAAGGCGACCTCGCCCGCATCGGCTTTCACTAAGCGGGTGAGGGAACGCCCGGTAGTGGATTTACCACAGCCGGACTCGCCGACCAGCGACAGCGTTTCGCCGGGCATCAGATCAAAGGAAATGTTCTCGACCGCATGCACCGCTCCCGTCTTACGGCTGAACAAACCCTCGTGAATGCTAAAACGGGTGCTGAGGTTTTTCACTGACAGCAGTGGTTGTTGCGAGGCCGGACGGTCGGGTAGTTGATGCACCACATCGCCGTTGAGGGCAAACTTTTGCGGGCCAGCCACGCCACGCATGGCGCCGAGTTCCGGCACGGTGGCAATCAGCGTGCGTGTATACTCCGCTGAGGGCGCAGAAAAAATATCCGCCGTGCTGCCGGTCTCCATCACATCGCCTTGATACATCACCAGCGTACGATCCGAGACTTCTGCCACCACACCCATATCATGAGTAATAAACAGCACCGCAGTGCCTTCTTCCTCTTGCAGCGTTTTGATTAAATCAAGAATCTGCCCTTGAATGGTGACGTCCAGCGCGGTGGTGGGTTCATCAGCAATCAGCAGTCTTGGCCGCAACGCCAGCGCCATGGCGATCATCACACGCTGTCGCATGCCGCCCGAAAAGTGATGCGGATAATCATCGTAGCGCTTAGCCGCGTTGGGAATGCGGACTTTTTCCAGCAGCTTAATGGTCTCTTCACGCGCCGCACGCTTACTGATGTTGCGGTGATTGATCAAAGCTTCAGCAATCTGATGGCCAATGGTGAACGAGGGGTTGAGGCTGGTCATCGGTTCCTGAAAAATCATCGCCACTGCATTGCCGCGAATATCCCGCATTGCTTTCTCACTCAGTTTGAGGAGATCAACGCCGTTCAACAGCACTTTGCCGGTGACGCGCGCGTGGCGCATATTCAGTAAGCGCATAATGGCCATCGAGGTGACGCTTTTGCCCGATCCCGATTCACCGACAATCGCCAGCGTTTCACCGGCATTGATGGTCAGCGAAACGTTCCTCACTACCTCGCGCCACTGATCGTCATGACGAAATGCAACGGTGAGGTTTTCCACCTGCAGAACCGGCTCGCGATTCATTTGGCCGCCACAAGGCGAGCTGAACGGGTGCTGACCGGCAGAAATTCAAAGTCAGTGTCGAAAGGGTAGGCAGGCTGCAGTTTGCGTTTACGCTCCAGACGTTCAACGTACTGATCCACGACCCCTTCTGACAGTGCCATCAGGTTAGGATTGGCCAGCGGCGCTAACTCCGGTGATAAATAACCCGATTTCACCACCACAATTTTGGCCTGAGCAGGATGGAGGCCCAGCAATTCAAAATCAGCGATATTGTGATAAGGACGGCGACGGTCGGCGACCACCACGGAGATGTCTCCGGTTTTCAGCAACGCTTGTTTTGCCAACGAACGCGGATCGTCACTCAATAACAGCACCTCAAATTCCGCACTGACTTTCCCGCCCGACGGATCCAGAGTGGCACCCACCGTAAGGGGCAACTTGGCGCCCACGCCGGCAGCAAACGCTGCCTCAGTGGCGGGCTTATCGGTGATACCCGCCACGATCACGCCCTGCGCATTCTGACGAATTAATTCTGCCAGCAGATTTGCACGGTCACCGACACCACCACCGGTCGGGTTATCGCCGGAGTCGGCCAAAATCACCGGCGCGGTGTCGCTGGCAATCGCCATGCTGACACACTCTTCGGTGCTGCCAGTCACGCAGCCGAAGACGAATTCATCACGCGCCTGCCAGTAAGCCAGCGCCAGTTTTGCTGCCTGCTCGGAGAGCACATCGGCATCTGTGCCGGTCATGATCGCGGCGGCAGTAGCGCGTGGTTCATCTGCCCAGACATAACCCACCATCAGTGATGCATCCCAGATGGCGTCCAGCGCATTGATGCCCGGCAAACGGGCATACAAACTTTTGGCGGGTTCATCTTCAGTGCTGGTACGTTCGCCAGGCAGCACCACGGGAATCGGTGCCCATACTACGCCTGGCTTCACGCCGGTTTGCAGGCTTTTCACCAACATCGACACCGAACGGCGCATGGTTTCTTCCACGTCAATGTGCGGTGCGGTGCGATAAGTGGAGAACATGTCGATAGCATCAATGATGCGCTGAGTGACGTTCCCGTGCAGATCGTAACTCACGGTAATCGGGCAGTCCGGGCCCACTAGCTCACGCGTGGCGCTGATCCAGTCTCCTTCGGCATCTTCCATGCCCTCAACATACACTGCACCGTGCATGGCGAGATAAACACCGTCTACGGGCAGTTGCGCCTGCAAGCGTGAGAGGAAATCCTGTTTGAAGTCATCGTAAGTGACCCGAGCCACCGGACCACCCGCAATGGCACGTGCATGGAAAGTCGGCAGGAACTCTGCATCATAATCCTGCAAAAAGGCAAAGTAGGGATTAGTCAGCAGATCGTTACCGCGTACGATGCGGAAGTCGTCGGCATAGTTCAGCACCGGGTTATACGTACTGCACTCCGTATGAATGCCACCAAAAGCAATGCGCATACAGCCTCCGCTAGTCAGGTAATTGAATGATAAATCGATATGCCGCCACGCTCGCCGCGGCGCGCGCCCAGCTCTCAGCGTGAATGTCGATAGTCGAAATCGGTGTCTTGCCCATAATCGACGGCAGTACATGGCTGTCGATGGATTGCATCACCACGGTTTTGAGTAAGCCGTCGAAAGCATGGGGTTGATGGGCAATCACAATCAGTTCGGGGTCGTTCATCTGAATGATATTGGCGATGGACAGGCCTAACGCCTGCCCCGCCTGATGCAAAATGCTGATGGCGGCGCTATTCCCTTTCACCGCTAGCGTTTCCAGTTCAGCGATGGAGTTCGCCGCCAGCGCTTTGTCACGCATGCTTTCCCGAATTGCGGTGAGTGAGGCAAGTGTGTCCAGACAGCCGCGTTTACCGCAGCGACAAGGACGCCCGCCGGGTTCAATGGTGCAGTGCGCGATCTCACCGGCTCCACCGTGGGCGCCGCGATGCAGTTGGCCTTGAAAGAAATGGGCAGAACCAATGCCATCGCCGTGTGAAATCAGGGTGAAGTTACGGGCTTTTTTCGCCACACCGAAAATCTTCTCGCTGACGGCTAAGGCTTTGGCATCATTTTCTAGCGACACGTCGAGGCCAGTTTGCTGTTTCAGCATCTCGGCCAGGGGAACATTTTTCCAGCCGAGCAGGGCGGACTGCACACAAATGGCCTGATTTTCATCAACAAAGCCTGACAGCGTCACGCCCAAACCAATTAACTGATCGGCAGAGATCCCTTTTTGCGCGATTAAACCGGGAATCGCCGCCGCCAGCGCTGCGCTGAGTTGTTGCGGATCAGGATTGAGTGCCATCTCTGTTTTAGCCAACACCAATCCGTGCATGTCGATCAATACCAAAATGACCTGTTCCCCAAGCAGCGAGGCTCCGAGGAAATAAGCACTATCGGCGCGCATTTTTAATAATACCGATGGACGTCCCTGCCCATTGGATTCCGGAACGCTCTCTTCCAGTAGTCCGGCATGCAGCATCTCTTTCACTAGGGTGCTAATGGCGGCTTTGCTCAATTTCATCTTTTCTGCCATTTCGGTACGACTCATACCGTGCGAGGCAATAAGCAAACGCAAGATTTGTTGCTGGTGCGCATTGAGCATTCGGGTTCTCACAGCATTAGCGATATGGCCTGACAATAATCAGGCTAGAAAACAAATTCAACGGTATTTAGTTAAATTTCTGAACTTAGATCTAAGTATAAGTAAAATATATGAACTCACATCTTGGCTTTTGTTTACAGAGTGTGCCTTATATAGCGAGGTTAATTCACCGAACGTTTCAATGATTCATTGAGGGCCTTCATGGAAAGCAAACTAAAGCATTTCAAGGTACTGACGCTGGCCGGTTGTATTGTGGCGTCGCTGATGAGTTCGGCAGCACTGGCGAGCCAGCTGGTAATCATGCAGAACGAACCACCGCGCAGTATGGATCCGGGTAACCAGACGGCAACCTTTACCGGCACGGTGCTGGACCCGATGTACGAAGGCCTGACGCGTCTCGGTGATGACGGAAAAATTATTCCTGCATTGGCGCTGTCGTGGAGTGCAGACAGCAGTGGGTTGCACTGGACCTTTAAGCTGCGTCCCAACGTGAAATTCCATGATGGCACCCCGTTTAACGCGGATGCAGTGGTGGAAAACTTCCAGCGTCATTTAGATACCCAGCGCGGGCTGGCGGGTAGCGGGAAAATTCGTACCTTTATTCAGGATGTAAAGAAAACCGATGATTTAACGGTTGAGTTTCAGCTGAAAAAATCAATCCAGCCTTTTTAACCGTGCTGGCTTCGGGGCCAGGCTTAATGGTCAGCCCTACCGCCGATAAAGCGGGTAGCATCAATAATAAGGCGGACGGCACCGGGCCGTATAAGCTGGAACAATATAAATCCGGTGAATATGTGCTGGAGAAAAAGAACAGTGATTATTGGGGGAAATCCAATGGCCCCGATGAAATTAAATGGACGTGGAGCAGTGAGCCTTCCGTCATGAATATGGCGCTACAATCAGGCCAGGTCGATGTTATTAACCCAGTGCCGCCGCAATTTGCTGGCATGTTAAAAAATAACACCAACGTTAATCTCAAACAGTCACCAGGTGCTGCTGTTTTCTGGGTTGATCTTAATACGCAAAGCAAGGCGTTGAGTGATGTGCGCGTGCGTCAGGCACTGAATATGGCGACGGACCAGCAAGCGCTGGTAAAAGCTATCATGTTTGGTTATGCCCAACCGGCCAACTCCTCACTGGCACCGGTCGATCCTAACTACGATAAAAATCTACACGACTACCCTTACGATGTGCAGAAAGCCAAAGATTTGTTGAAAGCAGCAGGCTACGCCGACGGCTTTAGCATGTCGATCGCGGTGCAGGCACCGGACGCTCGAACGGCTCAAGTGTTGCAGGGGCTGTGGAGCAAAATTGGCGTCAAACTGAATGTGCGCCAAATGGAAAGCGGTGTCTGGACCAAAGCCGCTTTTGCTGACGTCAAAGAGAAAGCCCAGCAGGGCACTGATGCGGTGCTAGCGTCGTGGTCATCAGGTTTATATGGTTCCGATTTGCAGTTGCGTCCGCTGTATCACAGCGCCAGCTTTGCACCGAGCGGCGCCAATTTGGGCTTCTTTAGCGATAAGAAGACCGATGAGTTGATCGACACTGCGGCCTCCACGCTCGACGATGCGAAACGCAAAGATCTCTATTTCCAGGCACAGAAACAGATCAGCGGACTGGCTCCGCAGGTGCTGCTGTTCTATCAGGATGATCTCTACGCTTCACGCAAAAATATCAGTGGCGTCACCATGCAGCCAGGCGGACAAATTGTGGTTCGCGATGCAGTGAAGAACTGATCCATGAAAGCGTATGTTGCGAAAAAGGTGCTCTCGCTGCCGCTGATTATCTTCGGCGTCTCGATCATCGTGTTTATCGCCATCCGCGCGTTGCCGGGCGATCCGGCACGCCTGATGGCGGGGCCGGAAGCGCCGCAGGAAGCAGTGGATAGCATGCGCGTTCGGCTGGGGCTGGATCAGCCTTTGCCACTGCAATACGTCAAGTTTGCCGCCGAAGCTTTGCACGGTAATCTCGGCGAATCCCTGCAGTCACAGCGTCCGGTGATCACCGAAATCGGCGAGCGTTTGCCATATACCCTATCGCTCGCGGCGCTGGCGTATCTGCTGGCGATTGCCATCGGCGTACCTGCGGGAATGACCGGGGCGATTTATCGCCAGCGCATTCCCGATCAAATCGTGATGGTGTTGACCATCGCTGGAGCCTCCATCGCCAACTTCTGGCTCGCGCTGCTGGCAATGAACTACTTTGCGGTAGAACTAGGTTGGCTTCCGCTGCTCGGCGCGGATTCGTGGAAAAACTACGTGATGCCCACCGTCACGTTAGCGATTTTACCCATGGCGATGATTGCCCGTATGACTCGCTCCAGCATGCTGGATGTATTGAGCCAAGATTATATCCGAACGGCCAAGGCCAAAGGGCTATCGGCGGCAAGCATTCACTGGAAACACGCACTGCGTAACGCGCTAATCCCCATCGTCACCATTGTCGCACTCAATTTCGGCAGCCTGATTGGTGGCGCGGTGGTGACGGAATCGGTGTTTAACTGGCCGGGTATCGGTCGCCTGCTGGTGGATTCGGTGAAGTATCGCGACTATCCGGTGATTCAGGGGGTAACCCTGGTGGCGGTGACGGGTGTGGTGTTGATGAACTTAGTGGGTGAAATCCTGATTGGCCTGCTCAATCCAAAAATAAGGTTCGACTGATGAACGGCCTCGATACCTCACTGATGCCTACGCGTTCGCGTGGCCGCCAACTGCTGCGCTTTCTGCTCAACAACCCTTCGATCACTTTGGGGGGTGGACTGGTGTTGTTGGTGGTATTGGCATCAGCGTTGGCACCTCTGCTGACGCATTGGGACCCGATTGAGCAGGATTTGCTGAACACGCTGCAAGCGCCTTCGGCAGCGCACTGGTTTGGCACTGACGATTACGGTCGTGACATCTTCTCGCGCGTGATTTATGGCGCACGTATCACGCTGCTGGAAGTGTGCTTGAGCGTCGCCATCTCGATGGTCATCGGTATTCCGCTTGGCATCATCTCCGGCCTGGCGGGACGTAAAATCGATGCGCTGATCATGTGGGTGATGGACATCATTTTCGCCTTCCCCGGCATCGTGCTCGCGATTTTAATTGTTAGCGTGCTGGGTGAGGGGCTTGCCAACATGCTGATCGCGATTTCACTGTTCTCGATTCCGGTGTATGCGCGCTTGAGCCGTAACCTGACGCTCGGGCTAAAAAACATGGAGTATATCGAAGCGGCGCATATGTTAGGGGTGCGCTATCCACGCATCATCACCCATTACATTCTGCGCAACTCGATTGGACCGCTGATTGTGCAATCGACGTTGACGGCAGGCGCAGTGGTATTATCGGCGGCCAGCTTGTCGTTTCTCGGCTTAGGGGTACAACCCCCGATGCCGGAGTGGGGCACGATGATGAGCGACGGGCGTAACTTCCTTGGGCTGAATATTTATGTGTCGCTGTTTCCTGGATTGGCGATTTTGCTGACTGTGCTTGGCTTTAATGTGCTGGGTGATGGCCTGCGCGATGTAATGGATAAACGTTTATGAGTAAACAGCCGGCAGTGATCTGCCTTGATCTGGGTGGTTCGTTCGTCAAACTGGGCGTAATGGATGCGCAGCAGCAGTTAATGATACTCGATCAGCAAAAAATCCCGGCACAGAGCTGGCCGGATTTCACCGTGCTTATTGGCCGCATGATTGAACAGTATCAACAGCATTTCAGCGCGGACTCACCGCTGGCGATCTCCACGGCGGGGATTGTCTCCCCGGAGAGCGGTGAGATGTTTGCCAGTAATATCCCTGCCTTCCATCAGCGCAATCTCAGTCGGTCTTTGGGAGAGTTACTACAGCGCAAAGTGATTGTTCACAATGATGCTGACTGTTTCACGCTTGCAGAAGCGCTAGCGGGGGTTGGCAAAGGTCACAAAGTGGTATTTGGTGCCATTCTCGGTTCCGGCGTTGGCGGCGGTTTGGTGGCGGATGGGCGTATCATTACCGGCCAAAATGGCCTGACCGGAGAATGGGGGCATGGCCCGATCACCTTGACCGAAGTGGACATCGCGGGTGAAACGGTGCGTTTGCCACGTCAGTCTTGTCCCTGTGGCCAAAAGGGCTGCCTGGATAGCTACGGAGGTGCGCGCGGACTGGAAAATCTTCATCGCACCCTGCATAACATCAGCGTCAGCAGCATCGACATTATTGCGGGCTGGCAGCAGCAAGAGCGTCTAGCACAACGCACCCTTCAAGTGTGGTTACAACTGGTGAGCCAACCTCTGGCGTACACCATCAATATCACCGGGGCCTCGTTGGTGGCGGTCGGCGGTGGCTTGGCCTCGGTCACGCCACTGATGAACGCGCTAAATGATGAGGTGCAGCGCTATGTGCTGCGCAGCACGCATCATCCGTTGGTGGTGCCAGGAATGTTTGCCCATAATGGCGGGATGATCGGTGCGGCGCTGCTGGCGCGCCAAACAGCATAATGTTCAATACGCTTCAGTTGCGGCGCGATTCATCGCGCGACTTACAGCGACCGTTCCGCTGACAGATGCACAATAAATTGCGCCGCGACAAGTCATCCAAATCCTATCTAAATCGGTTATCATGCCCCGCTAAATCCTTTCAGTTCTGACAATGGATTAGAGCTGAACTTTTCACCTGCGTTTCTGGAATAACATGTCATCTGTTCAACCCCAACTTAATCAGCTGCCGGACGAGGCATCGCTGCCGCGTGGTAATGTGTTGAAAGCGCTGTTTGCGCTAGGTACTGGTGGCTTTGCCATTGGTACTGGCGAGTTCGTTATTATGGGCTTGCTGCCCGATGCGGCCAAAGGTCTCAACGTTTCCATTCCCTCTGCGGGCCATCTGATCAGTATTTACGCGCTTGGCGTGGTGATTGGTGCGCCGTTGCTGGCCATTCTCGGCGCTCGCGCCTCACGCCGCAATTTCCTGATGACCTTGATGGGCCTGTTCGCAGCAGGCAACTTATTGAGTTCAATTGCGCCGGGCTATTACTCGATGCTGTTGGCGCGTTTCCTCGCTGGCTTCCCGCACGGCACTTTCTTCGGGGTAGCAGCCTTGGTAGCGGCGGGTCTGGTTGAGCGTAAGAGGCGTGCCCAGGCGGTTTCGATGGTGCTGTTCGGGCTAACGATTGCCAACCTGCTGGGCGTGCCAGCGGTAACAGCGATTGGTCAGATCTTTGGCTGGCGTGAAGCCTTTGCGATTGTGGGTGTGCTGGCGCTGTTGACGATGGTGCTGGTTGGACTGTGGGTGCCCAATGTCGCGGGTGACAAAAATGCTAGCCCTCTGCGTGAACTCTCGGCCCTGACGCGTAAGCAGGTGTTGTTGACACTGGCGATTGGGGCTATCGGCAGTGGTGGCCTGTTCTCGGTGTTCAGCTATGTAAAACCGACCCTGACCGAGCTGGCGCAAATGCCGGTGAGCTGGATCCCCGCGGTGTTAGCGCTATTTGGTCTTGGTATGATCATCGGCAATGTGGTTGGCGGGCGTCTGGCCGATCGCGGCCTTGAGAAAACCATCCGGCTGGTGCTGATTTGGTCGGTGCTGGTATTGAGCGCCTTTGTCTTCACAGCGCACTACGCGTTTGCTGGATCGCTTAACGTGATGTTGGTCGGCACCATGGTGGCGTTGGCGAGCGTGCTGCAGATCCGTTTAATGGATGTCGCAGGTGATGCGCAAACCATGGCCGCCGCGTTGAATCACTCGGCGTTTAACCTGGCGAACGCGCTGGGTGCATGGCTTGGTGGTGTGACCATCTCTGCGGGCCTCGGCTGGCAATCCACCGGTTGGGTTGGCGCAATCCTGGCGGTATTGGGCCTGCTGATTCACGGCATAGCGGTGCGCGATGCACGCAGAAAATCGATTACCTTTGCCCACGAGGGCGGCCTCTAATCTTCTGATGATTCCAGGTGCGCATAAATGCGCACCCTACGGTGTAATGTCAATACTGATGATAATGTCGGTGATAATGTCGGTGATAATGTCGGTGATAATGTCGGTGATGATGTCGATGTCGATGTCGATGACGATGTTGATGCCGATGCCGATGCCGATGCCGATGCCGATGCCGATGCCGATGCCGATGCCGATGCCGATGTTGGTGTTGGTGACGATTTAGGTGCCAGTGCCAGTGCTGAGTACCTTACCTCTGTAGGGTCGCCATTTATGGCGACCTGGTTTCATTCCCTCGCCAACTTCTCCTGCAAAAACGCCATAAACACCCGGTTCACTTCGCTGCGCTGCCGATGTTGCGGATAGAGCGCATTGAGGTTGAGTGACGAAGGTCGCCATTCGTCGAGCACGGTCATTAACTCACCGCTGGCTAACGCCGGTGCGACGATAAATTCCGGCAGCAGAATCAATCCCAAACCGGCGACGGCCGCATCACGCAACATCTCGCCATTATTGCTGACCATTGGGCCTTGAACCGCCATCACTTTGCGCTGATCGCCGTTAAACAATTCCCAGCCAGTCTGGCTTTCGCGTCCGTAACGCAGGCAGGCGTGTTGCAGCAGATCCTCTGGCTCACGTGGTGCGCCCGCGCCTTGGATATACGACGGACTGCCACAAATCACGCGGCGAAATACCCCGAGACGTTTAGCTATCAGGCTGGAGTCGGGCAGGGTACCAATACGGATCGCCATATCGAAGCCCTCACCAACCATATCGACATAGCGGTCGGCCAGTTCAACCTGGAACTGCAACCCCGGATGCTGGCTGAGAAATTCGGCGATGAAGGGTGATAAATGGCTGATACCAAATGACATCGGCACGCTGAGTCGAAAGCTGCCCTGTAGTACCTGACGTCGCCCGGATACGGCCAGTTCGGCTTCCTGCACATCATCCAGAATGCGCTGCGCATGTTGGGCAAAAATCTGGCCGTTATCTGTCACCGATAATTTACGCGTATTACGATTCAGCAAGCGCGCGCCGAGTGACTCTTCCAGCGACGCAATGCGACGACTCACGTACTGCTTTGACAGCATTAACTGCTCGGCAGCGGCGGTAAAATTACCGGCTTTGATCACGGCGACATAAATACGAAGATCTTCTATCTGCATATTGTCCACTAATTGGTGACAGTCATTGTCAGGCTAGCACATTGTTGGGCAAATCAGTTTACGTATACTTATCCTCATTCGGAAGGGCAAATGCCTGACCCTCGCACATTAGAGGAACAAACCATGATTGAACAACGCCTGGCAGAACAACGCGGAGTGGGTGACCACGGTTGGCTGAACTCGCACCACACGTTTTCTTTTGCTAACTACTGGGACCCAAAACAGGCTGGTTTTTCCGACCTGCTGGTGATTAACGACGACCGTGTCGCGGCGGGGCGTGGTTTTGGTGCACATCCGCATAACAACATGGAAATCATCTCCTATGTGCTAGACGGTGCACTGGAGCATAAAGATTCCATGGGCACAGGTTCTGTTATTGTCCCAGGTGATGTGCAGTTAATGAGTGCGGGTAGCGGTGTGACGCATAGCGAGTTTAACCACTCGAAAAGCGATAACGTGCATTTCCTACAGATTTGGATTGTGCCTGGTGAGCGCAACACCCAGCCGGGTTATCAGCAGATTTCAGTCGCTGAAAGTGAAAAACGCGGCCAGCTGCGTTTAATCATCTCACCAGAAGGCGAGAAAGGCAGCTTGAGCGTGCGTCAGGATATCCGTATTTATGCTGGCTTCTTTGATGGTGCTGAGCAGCAGACTTTTGAGCTGAGTACTGATCGTTACGCTTACATTCATGTGGCACGTGGCAACATCGAAGTTAACGGCGTGAATTTCAAAGAAGGTGACGGTGCACGTGTGCGCAATGAAACCGCGCTGCATTTCACTAACGGTGATAACGCCGAAGTACTGCTGTTCGACCTGCGTCCGCTTGAAGTGAACCATCCACAGCGTTAAAGCTTAGAGCAGAAGCACGAACCGTAGCGGTGCAATGTAATGCACGATTTCTCCAATCGCACGATAAATCGTGCCGCTACGGAATGTGCAGATCATTAGGACAGTAACGACTGCGGTGCCACCGGTTTACCGCTCTGCAACGATGCCAGCGCGGCATCTGCCAGCAACAACGCCTGCAATCCATCGTTACCGCTTGGGTAATGCCCTTCACCTTTTGCCAGTGCCTCAATAAAGGTCGCCAATTCGTTGCGATAAGCATCGGCATAACGCTGCAGGAAGAAATGCTGCGGCTTCTGTGCGACTACGCCATTCGCCACTGATTTCACCAACTGTGACTCCAGCTGGTTTGTTACCTGTAGCATCCCCTCGCTACCGTGAACTTCAATACGTTGATCGTAACCGTAACTGGCGCGACGGCTGTTAGTGATCACCGCCATCTTGCCGCTGGCACAGGTCAGGGTGACCACGGCGGTATCAACATCGCCCAGCGCTTTGATCTGCGGATCAACCAGCGCCGCGGCACTGGCGAACACTGAAATCGGTTCCTCATTCAGCAACCAGCGCGCCATATCAAAGTCATGGATGGTCATATCGCGGAACAGGCCACCAGAGACTTTGACGTACTCAGGTGGTGGGGCGCCCGGATCGCGAGAGCTGATAGTCACTAATTCGGTTTCACCAATTTCGCCATCACGCAGACACGCCTGCAAATGCGCCATGCTTGGGTCGAAGCGACGGTTAAACCCAATCATCAGCGGAACACCTGCATCGCGCACTGTGGCCAGGCACTTCTGTACGCGCTCCAGGCTTAAATCCACCGGTTTCTCGCAGAAAATGGCTTTTTTGGCGCGGGCGGCGGCTTCGATCAAATCTGCGTGAGTATTAGTGGCGCTGCAAATTGCGACCAGGTCAATGGCGCTGTCCGCCAGAATAGTGTCGAGATCGGCCACTTTAGCACCGTATTTCTCAGCCAGCGCGTTGGCGGCAGGTGCGTAGACATCCATCACGTAGGCCAGACGGCACTGCGGATGCGCGGCGATATTCCCGGCGTGAATCTGTCCAATGCGGCCAGCACCTAAGAGAGCAACATTTAGCATTTTATTTCCTTTGAGGGCGACAGGTGATGGCGCTATTAATCGATTTTGCGCGTTTTAAGTCAAAACAAAGCCCAAAAATGATGCTGAAAAGATGAGGCTGATCACATGAAAATTTGAGGTTTAATACATCAAATAAAAACTAATTACGTAAAAACATAGCGTTATATCAATTTGATTTTTATAAACTTATCGAGATATCGTGGTCAAAACGAGGTGGAAGACATCAGGAAGGGTCATGACGTTACACAACTGGAAATTGCCATCAATTAAGGATATCGCGCAGGAAGCGGGCGTCAGTCCGGCCACGGTGGACCGCGTACTTAATGGGCGTGAAGGCGTACGCGAGGTGACGCGTAAAAAAGTGGAAACGGCCATGGCGCGGCTGGGAATGCACAGCGAGGGTGAAAACCACAGCACAGAATTACAGCGTGTGGCGATTTTGTGCGAATCCGGCACTAGCTTTCTCGGTCATTTAGAACGTCAGGCGCGAGCGGTGATGGCTGAACGTCCACACCTGCACATCAGCCTGGATACCTTACCCAGCGCCCAATTTAATGCTGACCGGTTTAGCCAGTTGATTGAACGCCGCGCGGGTGAAGCGAGCGGCATCATTCTGGTCTGTCGTGATGATGTAAAAATTAACCGAGCAGTAAAGACCGCTATTGATAATGGCGTGCAGGTGATTTGTCTCACCAGCGATCTCCCCAATTCACGCCGCACTGCCTATGTTGGCGTGGATCAAATCGCCTCGGGTGCCACCGCAGGTTGGTTTATGGGACGCATGTTACCTCAGCAGCAACCCGGTAACATTTTACTGATTTGTAGTTCAACCTACCGCACGCAAGAGGAGCGTGAAGTTGGTTTCCGCCGGGTATTACGTGAGGCCTTTCCGTGGCTGACGATTCGTGATCGCGTCAATATCAACGACGAGGCAGAGACAGCTTGGCATAGCGTAAAAAACTGGCTTGATGAAGGCAAACCGCTGGCAGGAATTTATAACACCGCCGGCGGCAACGAGGGCGTGGCCAAAGCGCTAGAAGAGTGTGGTGTGCAGGATCAGGTGATCTTTACCGGTCACGAATTGAGTGAATCCAGCCGTGTGCTGCTGGAGCGCGGCGTGATGGATATGGTGCTGGGGCACGATATGCGGCGTGAGATCGAACAGTGTTTGACGATTTTCAACCAACCACACAGCGCACGTTCGGTGAATGACGTCAAAACGCCGTTGCTGATTTATCATCGCTATTCGTATTTTTCCTGAACATCATCCCGTGCCCGTCAGAAACTATCGCAGACTCAACAATTTTTGACCTAAATTATCATTTAGAGCTATTTCCACACTGTTTAATGGGATTTCGTTCAAATCCTGATAACAGTTTTGCAACTTAGTCGTTAGGATAACGCCGTTTGGCTTTCTCCTCTTTTCTCAGCATCAGGTAACCCCATGAAACGACATTTTGCACCCGAAACCGTTTCTGCAATCAAAAATGGAACCGGTTCCACCCGCAGGGAATTCTTGCTTGCGACTCTAGGATTGACCGTCACTGGCGTGGTCGCAGCTCTGCCGGGGCGAGCGCTGGCTGCCAGCGTTGTCCGTGCCAGTGACGCGGTGAAACAGTTCGTCGCGGTTTCTCAGGCGATTACGGAACATAAACATCTGGATGTGGCTTTAGCGGCGCGTTTTTACGAGGTTTTGGCGCAGCGCGACGTGCAATTCGTTCCGCGTCTGGCACAACTCGCTGCGCTGATAACAGCACAAATCAATGCACAAGATTTTCTGGCAAAAGCCAGCGCCGCAGGCCTGCACGATTTCCTCTACCAAATCGTTACCGCCTGGTACACCGGGACGGTAGGGGATGACTATCACGGCACGCTGGTGGCTTACAAACAGGCGTTGATGTACCAGACGGTCAGCGACGGTTTGGTGGTACCGACCTACTGCGGAAACGGCCCCATCTGGTGGACAGCGCCCGTGCCGGATGAGCACGACGGTCATATCGAACAGCTTTAATTTCCTAAAAACAAAAACGACGAAAAAACATGAAAAAACCAATTTTTACTGCGCAGGGTGATGCCTCCGCAGACATTGTGATTGTGGGCTCAGGTGTGGTCGGTGGTTTGATGGCGAATGAGCTTGTCAGCCAAGGCTACTCGGTACTGGTACTGGAAGCAGGTTTACGTATTGACCGCGCGCAAGCGGTCGAAAACTGGCGCAATATGCCGTTCGCCAATCGTGCAGGGTCAGATTTCCAAGGACTGTATCCGCAGTCGAAATTCGCCCCCGCGCCGCTCTACTTCCCGCCGAATAACTACGTCAATGTGACCGGTCCTAATGCGTCCAGTTTCCAGCAAGGATATTTGCGCACGGTTGGCGGCACCACCTGGCACTGGGCTGCATCGTGCTGGCGTCATCATCCTAGTGATTTCGTGATGCAGTCTAAATATGGCGTGGGTCGCGACTGGCCCATCAGTTATGACGAACTAGAGCCTTGGTATTGTCGTGCGGAAAACGAGATTGGCGTAGCCGGTCCTAATGATGCCAGCATGCAGTCGCCATCGGAGCGCAGCCAACCTTATCCGATGGATATGGTGCCTTTTGCGCATGGTGATAACTACTTCGCCAGCGTGGTGAATCCACACGGTTATAACCTGGTCCCGATTCCGCAGGGACGCAGCACCCGTCCGTGGGAAGGGCGCCCGACCTGCTGTGGCAACAACAACTGCCAACCCATCTGCCCGATTGGTGCGATGTACAACGGCATCCACCACATTGAACGTGCAGAACGCAATGGTGCAGTGGTGCTGGCTGAGGCCGTGGTTTATAAAATCGATACCGACAGCAATAACCGCATCACCGCTGTGCACTGGAAAGATGCTTCTGGTGCCTCGCATAAGGCCAGCGGCAAAGCCTTTGCGCTGGCTTGCAACGGTATTGAAACCCCCCGTCTGCTGCTGTTAGCGGCTAACGGCGGCAACCCGAACGGCATCGCTAATGGCTCCGATATGGTCGGACGCAACATGATGGACCACTCCGGTTTCCACTGCTCGTTCCTCACCGAAGAACCGGTATGGCTGGGGCGTGGACCAGCACAGAGCAGCTGTATGGTCGGCTATCGCGATGGTGAGTTCCGCCGCGACTATTCAGCCAACAAAATGATTTTGAATAACATTTCTCGTGTTGTGGCCGCAACGCAGCAGGCGCTGAAGAAGGGGCTGGTGGGTAAAGCGCTGGATGAGGAAATCCGCTATCGTTCGGTCCACAGCGTGGATATCTCAATCAGTCTTGAGCCACTGCCCGATCCAGAAAACCGCTTAACCCTGAGTAAAACTCGTAAAGATCCACACGGTTTGGCGTGCCCAGACATTTACTACGATGTGGGCGATTACGTGCGCAAGGGTGCGGAAGAGTCGCATGGACAGCTGGAAAAAATCGGCAAGCTGTTCAATGGCAAAGAGTTTGCCATCAGTAAAGGCCTCAACGCCAACAACCACATTATGGGTGGCGTGATCATGGGCAAAAGCGGCAAAGATGCGGTGGTGGATGGTAACTGCCGTGCTTTTGATCACGAAAACCTGTGGTTGCCGGGCGGTGGCGCGATCCCTTCTGCCAGCGTGGTAAACAGTACCTTAACCATGGCAGCGCTGGGCCTGAAAGCGGCACATGACATCAGCTTGCGCATGAAGGAGTTCGCATGAGAACGATCCTGCTAGCAACGCTGATTGCTTTTGGCGCACAGGCTGAAACATTGGATACAAACCTGCTGCACCAGGGAGAACAGGTAGCGATCGCCGCTGACTGTCAGGCATGCCATACCGCGCCGGGCAGTAAAAGCGCCTACAGTGGCGGCTATGGTATTGCTTCGCCGATGGGCACCATCTACGCCACCAACATCACCCCGGACAGCAGTGGTATTGGCAACTACAGCGAGGCGCAGTTCTCAGAGGCGGTACGTCACGGCGTGCGCGCCGATGGGGCGCAACTCTATCCCGCGATGCCATACACCTCGTACAGTATGATGACCGATGCCGACCTGCACGCACTCTATTACTACATGATGCATGGGGTGAAAGCCCAGGCGCAGCCTAACCCACAGACGGATCTGCCATTCCCGTTCAATCTGCGCTTTAGCATGCGCTTCTGGAACATGATGTTTGCCAATGACAAAATGTGGCAGAACGACGGCAGTAAAAGCGCCGAATGGAATCGCGGTAACTATCTGGTCAATGGTCTGGCGCACTGCAATACCTGTCATACCCCACGCGGCTTTATGATGCAGGAACAGCAGGAACGGCCTTTAGCGGGCGGGCCACTCGGCAGTTGGTATGCGCCCAATATCACCTCGGATGCGATCAGTGGCATTGGCGGCTGGAGCGATGACGAACTGGTACAGTATTTGAAAACCGGTCAAGCTCCGGGTAAAAACCAAGCAGCAGGCGGGATGGCCGAAGCCGTTGAGCACAGCCTGCAATACCTGCCAGACAGTGATTTGCAAGCGATTGCCACTTATCTGAAAGGCACTGCACCGATTCGCGATCAAGGTGATTCGATCCCAGCGTTCAGTTACGGCGCGCCCTATGATGTGGAAAATAGCATCCGTGGGCGTAATCCCAACAACGCCAATCATTCACTGGATAACGGTGCTGCGTTATTTAGCGGCAATTGCGCCAGCTGTCACCAGCCGGATGGCGCGGGCAGTAGCAATCAGGCTTATCCTTCGCTGTTCCACAATACGGCGACCGGGCTACATAATCCGAATAACCTGATCTCTGCCATTTTGTTCGGCGTACAGCGCGACACCGCGGACCACCAGGTCTTGATGCCGGGCTTCAGTTCGCCGTCCTATGTAGACAAACTGAATGATCAACAGGTCGCGGATATCAGCAACTTTGTTCTGGCGCATTACGGTAATAGTGATGTGACGGTCACCGCGGGGGATGTGGCGTGGGTAAGAAAGGGCGGTCATCCACCGCTATTGGCTCGCCTGCAACCGCTGATGCTGCCGGGCATCATTGGGGCAATCATTGTGTTACTGGCGGGTATTGCCGTGTGGCGTGTGATGCGTCGTCAACGGGTGTAGGTTGATACCAGGTGCGCATGAATGCGCACCTAAAAACTGCATTAAACCTTCAAGGGTCGTCATTGATGGCGACCTTTACTGCCTGGCATGTTACAGGTTCAAGTTACATCCGCTGTTTTATCCACCATTATTAATCAATTCTCTGCCTACGAAATTTAACGGCTCCGCTAAAACGCCACTATCCCCGATAATTGTGCCCTTAAGATCACGCCGTAAGTAACACAGTTTCTTAACATTCATCCCAGTGATTAGGATCGCAATAATTATTACCAAACTCTCTTTAATAGAAGCCATTGAGCTTACGCATGGTTGCGCAAAGTAGAGAGGGCGTTATGCACGAGAAAATCCCCGGAACACGTTGGTATCGCGTTATTGCCCCGATTTTAATCACCTGCATTATCTCGTTTATGGATCGCGTGAACATCAGCTTTGCGCTGCCTGGTGGCATGGATCAGGACCTGGCGATCACCAGCCAGATGGCCGGTATGGTCAGCGGAATCTTCTTTATCGGTTACCTGTTCTTACAGGTGCCGGGCGGGCGTATCGCGGTGAATGGCAGTGGTAAACGCTTTATCGCCTGGTCGCTGGTGGCGTGGATGGTGGTCTCTATCGCCACCGGTTTTGTCACGAATCACTATCAACTGCTGGCACTGCGGTTTGTACTCGGTATCTCTGAAGGCGGTATGCTGCCGGTGGTGTTAACCATGGTCAGCAACTGGTTCCCGGAAAAGGAGCTGGGACGCGCCAATGCTTTTGTCATGATGTTTGCCCCACTGGGTGGCATGTTTACTGCGCCGATCTCCGGCTACATCATTAATGTTCTTGATTGGCGTTGGCTGTTTATTATTGAAGGTTTGCTCTCAGCGGTGGTGCTGTTGGTGTGGTGGCTGGTGATTGCCGATCGTCCTGAAGAGGCGCGTTGGTTACCGGCAAGTGAAAAAGAGTATTTGTTACGAGAATTAGCGCGTGAGCGTGCTGCGCATCGCAGCGCGGCGCCGATCAGCAAAGCGCCCTTGAAAGCGGTCTTTGCTAACTCGGGACTGATGAAGTTAGTGGCACTTAATTTCTTCTATCAAACCGGTGATTACGGCTACACCCTGTGGTTGCCCAGCATTTTGAAAAACCTCACCGGCAGTAATATGGCGGGAGTGGGCTTACTGGCAGCGATTCCGTTTGTGGCGACCATTTTGGGGATCTATGCCATCTCCTGGCTCAGCGATCGCACAGGTAAACGCCGTTTATGGGTGATGCTTTCCCTGTTCTGCTTTGCCGCCGCGCTGCTGGCTTCGGTCGTGCTGCATAGCAATATCGTGGCGAGTTACATTGCGCTGGTGGTCTGTGGTTTCTTCCTGAAAGCGGCGACCAGCCCCTTTTGGTCGATTCCGGGCCGTATTGCTGCACCTGAAGTGGCAGGGAGTGCGCGCGGGGTGATCAATGGGCTGGGCAACTTGGGGGGGTTCTGTGGACCTTATCTGGTGGGTATCATGACGATGTTGTATGGTCAAAGTGTGGCGATTTGTTGGCTTGCAGGTTCACTGGTGATTGCCGGCATCATTACCCTGTTACTGCCACGCAATTGCGATATCAATCCTTCGGCGCCGGGTGAAGTGGATGCGGATAAACGGCTGATGAGTGTGAAGTAAACTTTAGCGCTGCCACCGGCAGCGCTAAAGGGGTTTACTTGCGCAGAAGGGCATCCTGCCAGCGACGCGTCAGGTAGTTATGTTCATCCATGACCGAGTTCCAGACAGCAATATGACTCATACGCTGTTCATAACTGCCGCCGTCCCGCACTTCACCAGCCGGAATCAGCGGTGCGCCGTGGGCATCAAACAGCACTTCGGCGGCGGGTTTGCCGCCATACCAAAAATCCCACTCTGCGGCTGAAAGGTGGCTTCGGCTGCGTTCCTGATTAGAGATGTAATAGCCCTGTCGCGCCATCACCGCTCCCGGCCAGCCCGATTGCCACCAGTTGAGATAGTCATAGGCTGCATCTTTAATTTTACCGGTCGCGCAGCGGGAAAGAGACATGCCGCCGTACCACGCTCGATAGCCTTCTCGCGGGTGCGCCATTTTATATCCGCGCTGGTGGAAATGATGGCGGAAGTAAATCGGTGCCCACAGGCTCTGCACTTCGACCTGGCGATTGTCGATCAACCCTCCCGCCTGTTCCTGCGTAGCCCAGAAAGCGGCAAAATGGCCTTGGCGATTGAGGCGCGACAGCGCTTGCGTCAGCACATCAATCTCTTCCAGGGTTAAATTGCCCGCATTGGTAAAGCGAGCCAGACCCGCGCCTTGCATCGCAAGTGCGGCGTCCAGCCCCCCCATTGCCGCATCTTCCTGCAAGGCAACCTGCCCGGTCAGTGCTTCATGGAATAACCAACCCCAACTTTCCTCTTGACCGCGCAGTGTGGCGGGAAGTCGGTCCACGTGATAGGCGAAACTGTCAACGTTATGGGTCAGTGGCAACATGCTGATGCGGTCGCTAGGTTGGCGGCTGAGTGAAAGATCACGCTGCACGTATAACCGTTGAGAGGGGACACTGCCATCGGCAAGCACACCATCTGGGCTCAAGGTGCCCTGTTTTGCCAGGGTATTCACTTCATCCCAATACTTGAGCCTTTTGATTTCCAGTGGCTGAATGGCGCGTGCTGGCCAAACGAAATCAATATTATGAAACCACTGGTCATACAGGTCATAACTCTCCGGATGCATCACGGCAATGCGCTGTGCATCCTCCACGCTGTGCAGCAGATACTCAATTTTGATCCCCAAATCCTGCTCCGCGCGCACGCGCAGCAGTTCCAGCAACGTGACGGAAGTGCCGAGCACGCGCAGCGTCAGTTGATCATTCACGATCGCCGCAGAATTCATCCTTTAAGGCTCCTGTAACGCCTGCATATAGCGGCTAAACGCCTGTTGCAAACGGTCAGCTTCCAGACCGCGTAAAATAAACACCAGCTTAGAGCTTTCCAGCTCGCCAGGCCAATCCTGCAAATGGATGGGTGGATGCAGTGTGTGTTGAACACCGTGTATCACGATGGGCGAACGGCTATCACTGACGCGCAAAATGCCCTTCATACGTAATACCGTGCTGCCATGGCAATGTAATAGCATTGATAACCAGATGGCAAATGCGGGCCAGTTTAACGACTGTTCCAGCGTTATCACGCAGGTTTGTGTTGGCGGATGTGAGAGGGAATGAGCGGTCGGTTTCAAGGCGAAATGGTCATCCGCACAGGCACCCAACCAACGAAAACGCTGTTCGCGGGAGCCGCGCTCAACCGCTGACTGAAACAGATGGTTTGGTGTGTCGAGTATATGCTGAGTATCCGTGAGCTCCGCCATGGGATTGATGCTACGCAACCACTGCTGCAGGGCGCACTTCTCAAGTTCGCTCACGCGATCGCATTTGCTGAGCAGCAGTTTATCCGCGGCACTCACTTGTGCAATCCATTCAGGTTGTTCGTCTGCTTGCTGGCGCGCATGTTCTGCATCCACCAAAGTGACCAGAGTGCCTTGCGTGAAATGGTGTTGCAGTTGGCGATCGTGGAGCAGGGTCGAGAGAATAGGAGACGGGTCAGCTAAGCCAGTGGTTTCCAGAATCACCTGTGTGAACGGAGGCAGTAATCCCCGTGCCCGGCGTTCATAGAGGTCGAGCAGGGCGGTTTTGAGTTCGCCGCGTATCTGGCAGCAGACACAACCGCTGGGTAACAGAACGGTGTCAGGTGCCACTTCATTGAGCAGATGGTGGTCGATACCAACTTCACCGAATTCATTCACCAGCAGTGCAATGTCATTCAGATTTTGCTGTGCAAGCCAGCTTTTCAGCAGCGTCGTTTTACCGCTGCCGAGAAAGCCGCTGAGCACATGCAATGGCAGTTTTTCTTCGTAATGCATGGCTATTCCTGGGCTAGCGCGGCTAGCCAGTTATCGTCAAGCGGATCGATTGGGCGGCGAATCATCTTCTCCGCCTCTTTCCATAACACATCCAGTGAGCTCACCAACGTTTGCTGTCCGGTTGGGCTCGCGAGCAGCCAACTGTTATGAAATTCACTCAATGTCAGTCGCCAGGGTTTGAGGGCCCGATTTAACAGTGCCAGCTGCTGCAGGCGCAGCTGGCGCGGAGGGATATCCTTTCGCAGTGGATCGCTCCACTGCGGCCCGTTATCCAGCAGGCCGCAGACTCCACACATGGTTCACTCCGTTACGGCATCACATCGCCGGAATTGGGGCCAAGCGTTTGGCCAACAAACAAGTTGCCGCCTGGTTCACTGGCTAATAGCAGCGCCACGGGCGCCACTTCTTCAGCCCGACCAAAACGCCCTAAGGGGAGTTCAGCGGCTTTCGCCTTCTTCCATGCTGTGTTTATTCCGTCGATCAACGGCGTTTCAATCGGACCGGGAGCGATGGCGTTGACCAATACATTTTGTGACGAGACTTCGAGCGCCAATGATTTTGTAAAGCCAATCACCCCCGCTTTCGCCGCTGCGTAGTGGCACAGCTCTGCACCCCCTTTAATCCCCAACTGAGAGGCGACATTAATGACGCGCCCCCAACGTTGGGCCAGCATGGCTGGCAACGCCCGCTGCGTGGCAAGAAATACGCTGCGCAGATCGACTGCCATCATCTCTTCCCACATTTCCAGCGTGATGTCGGTACAGCGCGCCTGCGTTAACATCCCCGCGTTATTGACCAGCACATCGATGCCGTCAAAGCGCGCCAGACAGGCATCCACGGCGGCGGTGGCACCACTGACTTCGCCAACATCGGCAACAACACCATGGCACTCCGCACCGAATTGCTGGCATCGAGCAACCATTGCAGCCAGTTTTTCACTGTCGCGATCGGCCAGCATCAGCCGTGCCCCTTCCTGAGCGAAGCATTGTGCAATGGCGGCGCCAATCCCGCTGGCTGCACCGGTGACAACACAACGTTTATCCTGCAATTGCATATTCACTCCTTAATCTGGCCAGCGGACGGTAAGACCGCCATCCACAATCAGGCTTTGCCCAGTGAGATAGCTACTCTCTTCGCTGGTCAGAAACGCAATGACTTTGGCTATTTCATCTGGACGTCCCACGCGGGCCAGCGGAATGGCTTTGGCCGCTTTTGCTAACCCCTCCGGGCCAAGCGAGTTCTGTTTGTCCAGCGATTGTGGTGTTTCAATCAGGCCCGGGATGATGGCATTGCAACGCACACCCTTGGGCGCAAGTTCAACGGCCAGCGATCGGCAGATGCCTGGCACTGCGGCTTTGGCCGCTGCATAGTGGGTGTGATCCTGCCAGCCGTACACGCCGCCTGCGATGGAAGAAACGGCAACCAAACTGGCTCCCGCCTCAAGATGAGGTGCCGCTGCACGGAAGCACCGCATCACACCAGTTAAATCCACATTTAACATGTCATCCCAACGCGCATCGCTCATCTCTTCGATGGGGGCGCGTCGCAAAATGCCCGCATTGGCGATGACATAATCAAGGCGACCAAAGTGTTCGATCCCCTTGCTAATGAAGTCATCGACGGAAGGCGTTGAGGCAACATCCAGTGGTAGCCACAGGGCATCACCACCCGCCGCTTCTACCTGTGCGGCGGCGATGGCGGGGTCGTGTGGGTCGGCCGGATAGTAGCCAGCAATGACGCGCACACCGCGCTGAGCATACAACGTCGCCAGCGCCAGACCGATACCGCTCGCCGCACCGCTTATTGCGGCAACGGGTTGAGAAGTTGAACTTTGCATGACGACTCCTTAAGCCTGTTGCTGTGTGGTGGCAGCACTGTTAACGGTCGTGCTGTGTGCACCCGCACGAGCAAACAGCATAATGATGCCGGAGATGAAGCAAGGCACTGCCCCAAACCACAGTGCAGCATCCTGCCAATGCCCGCCACTGCTCAGCACGCTGGTAGTACCGACGCCGGCAATGATGGCGCCTACTGGACCCATCGCACCAATCAGCGCACCTGCGGTAGCACGGATGGCCGTTGGGAAACTTTCACTGATAAAGAACAGCGCAGCCGCGTAAGGACCGATCAAGAAGAACAGGCCGATGCTGTAGAGTGCGACGATAGTGGCGAAGTTATCCGGGCAGTAGAGCATCCCGGCGAAGGCTATACCGCCCAGCATCCAGCCCACGGCGATGGTATTGCGACGTCCGAAACGGTCACCGAGCCAGCCATGTGCCAGATAACCACAGTAACCGACGAGGTTAGAGAGAATCAGAATCAGTAATGAGTTGTTAAATGAGACATCGTGCGTTTTCGTGATAACGGTGGTGCCCAGCACACTGAAGATCTGAATCGCAAACCAGTTAATCAGGACTGCACCACCCAAAACCAGCGTGGCACGCAGTGATGGACCACGGAAGGCCGCAGCCATACCACTACGCTGCTGTTCTTCATAAGATACCTGATAGTCCGAAGCGACTTGTCGCGCATCCTTATCATTACCTTCAGCACGAAGTTGCTGAATTTTTTTCTGCACCTGGAATTGCGGCGTCTCTTTCAGCTTCAGTGCCATTACTGCGATCACCAGTGAAGGCAGTGCTGCAAAGATAAAACTGCCTTGCCAGCCGATAATCGGCATCAAAATGGCCGTTAAGGCTGAAGCCACTAACGCACCCACCGGCCAGCCACCCTGCACCAGGCTGTAAACGAACCCTTTGCGTTTGTTGAGTTTTGGGTCATCAATGGCGGTATACAACTCTGATAAATAGGTCGCGTTAACGGTTTGTTCGGCATAGCCCAAGCCCGCGACAGAGCGAATGGCGGTTAACGCACCTTTACCCCAAGCCCCACCGATGGCGGTCAGCAGTGAGCAAAGCGCCGCACCGCCGACGGTGATAACGATCCCCATTCGACGGCCGAGGCGATCGACCAAGGGACCAATAGCCAGCGCGATGACCGCGCCACCGACGGCGACCCACGTGGCGATTTCCGCCTGTTCAACCTCGCTCCAGCCAAAATGCCCACCGATTTCCGGCAACAGCGTGCCGAAGAGAATGAAATCATAAACGGCAAAAACCCAGGCAAAAAAAGCAATCCAGGTGGCAAATTTCACATCCCTTATGGTCAACTGCTGCGGCTGCCAGCCATTTACGGAGATTTTCTTAAAGATGCTCATAGCGCTATCACTCTGTCAGGGGTTAAAAGGCGTTATGCCGAGCGCGGTTGGCGCGTTTTGAAGTCATCTGCAATTTCGTCGAAGGTGACAAAACGTACCCCTTCGTGACTGCGGATGTATTGAATCAGACGTTCCAGCATTAACAGGACCTGCGGGCGGCCAGAGACATCGGGATGAATGGTCATGGTGAACACTGCATAGTCATTCTCGCGGTAGACCCAATCGAACTGATCGCGCCACATTTCTTCCAGGTGGCGAGGGTTCACAAAGCCGTGGCTGTTCGGTGATTTTTTGATGAACATCATTGGCGGCAGATCGTCGAGATACCAGTTAGCCGGGATCTCGACCAGATCGGTTTCTGCTCCGCGTTGCAGCGGCTTCATCCACGCATCCGGATGTTGGCTGTAATCAATTTTTGTCCAGCTATCGCCAACGCGAACGTAATACGGATGGAAATCGTTATGCATCAGGCTGTGGTCATACTTAATGCCTTTCTTCAGTAACAATTCATTGGTCACGTTGCTAAATTCCCACCACGGCGCGACGTAACCGGTTGGGCGTTTGCCTGCCAGCTTAGTCACTAGCTCAATGCTACGGTCCAGCACTGCCTCTTCTTGCGCGGGGGTCATAGCAATCGGATTTTCATGGCTGTAGCCGTGAATCCCAATTTCATGCCCAGCATCGACTACCGCTTGCATCTGTTCCGGGAAGGTTTCAATGGAATGACCCGGAATAAACCAGGTGGTCCGCAGATTATGTTCGGCAAACATTTTCAGCAGGCGGGGCGCACCCACTTCCCCGGCGAACAAGCCGCGAGAGATGTCATCAGGTGAATCCTCACCACCGTAAGAACCCAACCAGCCGGCAACGGCATCCACGTCTACGCCAAATGCGCAAAGAATTTCTTTAGCCATTAATCATTTCCTTTAGGGGTATGTTGAAAAAAGTCAGTGTCGGCGGCATGAAGGGCAGCCATGAGTAAGTGGTCATCCTCACCCGCCGGTGACGAAAACAGCAGGCTGGTGAACAACCCATCATCCGTCTGGCCACTGGGTAGGGCGACGCCGGGCATATCCAACAAACTGCCCGGCATGGTTAAGCGCAACGTAGCGCTATTGGTGTTGGCGAATGCGGCTGCGTCATGCAGCGGCGGGAAAAGCGGAGCCGTGTGCGCCACCGTTGGCGTTATCAGCACGGCTCCGGCTAACTCATCAGTCATGGCTTTTTGCCACTCAGCACGCTGCTGGAGAAAATCGTCAAGCACGGTGGTACTGAGTTGTCCTGAAGCCGCTAAACGGATTCGGATAAAAGGATCCATTTTTTCAGCATCGGGCGATGACAGCAGCGCGGCATGAAGCTGGAAGGCTTCCACGGCGCCTGGCCATCCGTGCTCTGCAATCCATGACAAGGCGGCATGGAAGGTATGAAGCGGTCGGCGTTCAACGCGATAACCCTTGGCTTCCAGCCGTTGGAGCGCGCGATAACTCTGATCGCGCACTGCGGGGGAAACCTGATCAAACAGTGATGTGTCGGCAATAAAATAAGGTGTGACATCCTCTAACTCGACATCACCGCACAGAATTTCATCTAACGCACGTACATCCCGCACGCTGCGACACAATGGGCCAAGCGTGTCGAGCGAGGCAGCCAACGGAAACACGCCGCTATCGTCATAGCGTTTTCGACTGGCGCGATAACCGATGATGCCGCTGAACGCAGCAGGTATGCGTACAGAGCCTGCCGTATCGGTGCCCAGCGCAAAGCAGGCCAACCCCTCCGCAACCGCACGTGCAGAGCCGCTGGATGAACCACCGGGCACATGTTCGTTACCGTCACGAGCGATAATTAACGGAGTGCCAAACGCGGGATTAATGCCTAATCCGGAAAAGGCGAATTCACTCAGATTGGTTTTGCCAATGTTAACCAATCCTGCCTGGCTTAGACGTGTGACCAGCGCAGCATCAGATGCGGCAGGTATTGCTTGTTTGCGTGTGGCAGAACCGGCAGTGGTGCGAGTATTAGCGATATCGAACAGATCTTTCCATGCGACGGGAATTCCATCCAAAGCACTAAGCGGTGCCCCTTGCTGCCAGCGAGATGTTGCCGCCGCCGCCTCCTGGATAGCGCGTTCAGGTGTTAGCGAGATGAAAATACCCTGCGATCGCTGAGCAGCGGCAATACAGCATTCGGCAAAGGCCAGCGGTGTGAGTTGCTGTTGGGCAAAGAGAGCTGCGATGTCACAGGCATCAATTTGGCCTTGCTGAAATTGCTGGCGAATAGTTTCGGCGTTCATGCTCACCCTTAAATGTACATTTAAAATAAAAATCCATTTAAACATAGCAAGAGCAATGCCAGATCTTGGAATGGAAAGTGATGAAAATGTGATCTTTATGTTGAAAAGTTGATTAATCAATGAATATTCAGTGGGTTGCTGCGTTGAGAATTGCTAGGTTTTCAGTTGTCGTTGAAAATCTGCGGATTTATTTTAAATGTATATTTATATACATGATCCGTTATTGTGCAGCGTGCACTATAAGTGTGCTTCATCGGGAGTCGGCTTCGCCCATCAATGAGTTGTGATAATGTATCTGGATGAACACAGGACCCCATTTATGACAATACGCATGAAGAGCGCTCAGGCGGTGAAGGAAGAAACCGGTTCTGCGCGTTATGAAGTCATTCGCCAGGTTTTACACAACATCTTGTTGCAGCAGCGCATTCCACAAGGCTTAGTTTTATTAGAAGGGCCGTTAGCGCAGTTATTTGGCACCAGCCGTGTGCCGGTTCGGCGCGCACTGAGCCTGTTGCATGAAGAGGGATTGATTGCTCGTTTTGAAGGGCGTGGCTTCATTGTGGCGCAGGATGCAGAGACAGTTGAGCCGATCCGTATCGCACTGACGCGAGAATTATTTGGTCTTGATGAACAACAGGCGTTGGTCGACACCCGCAGCAGCGGTGAGAAGGTGCTGGAGAATCTGCAAATTGTACTCTCTACTGCCATGGTTTTTGGTTGTTACCAGGTGGATGAGCAAAAGGCAGCGCAGCATTACAACATCAGCCGTTCAGTCATTCGAGAGAGTTTAATGCGCCTGCGCGATAAAGGTTTAGTAGAGAAAGAGCCTTACTCGCAGTGGTTGACCGGTCCACTGACCGCCCGTGAAATAGCTGACCATTTTGAAATTCGCGCCAGTCTGGAACCCACGGCTTTGCGTAAAGCGGGTCAACATCTTGCGGTGGATTGGCTTACAGCTTCACTGGAAAAAACGCAGAGATATAAAGGCAAACAGCTGACTGCCGCCGAGTTGGAATGGTTAGAGGAAGACCTGCATGTTCGCTGTCTTGAACCCGCCGGTAATAAGTTGATGATGCAAATTCTGCGACAAAACCAGTCTCCCTTTATCGTGACGCGGATTTTTTACGATCTACTGGCTATCCCTGTTGAAACTGCCATGTTAGAAGAGCACTGCCTGGTGTATGAGATGTTGTTGAAAGGAAACTGGGATCTGGCTGCGGCTTGTTTACGCGATCACCTTGAACGCGCGCAATTAAGAACGCTTCAGCGTTTAAAAGTACTATCGGTATTGCCAGTGCCTGAGCTGCCTGATTTTATGGAGCCTCATTAATTTCTGCATTCATTAAAGTTCGCACTGACACTCTTAGAGTAAATGGTTTCAAGGTTTAAATTAATCACGGTGCAGAAGTAAGGCGAGGTAAGATACAGACAAGAGAGGATTGGTATAAATGGGTGGTGTAAGATTTTCGTCAGGAGATTGAAATTAAATTGAAATACCCATGCTTTTTGTATTGTTATGGGTGTAAGGTTAAAAAACCACATAGCAGTAATAAATTATATAATAATTTCTAAGCGAAAAAGCTTAGTCTAGGTATTATTGTGCCACTCAAAAACGCCAGGGTATTCCATATCGGTTTAACCTCGCTCATTGTTTACTCTGATTGCCGATTCACGACGCTCGGTTTGACAGAAACGATGATGGCGAGGTTTCCACAGCAACATCAATCCAGCACCATCATCATCGTTAACGCCTGCTCTACTTCGCTTGAAACCAAAGTGTCAGATGTCTTCAGATTACGAAAAATGTATGGCGACACTGCCCATATTTTTGTGCTGACCTGTGACAAGGAGAGCTTTGAAATATATCAAGGTATCCATTTTGTCTCGCTATGCGTGCCGCTCAATGAATTAATGTGTTATATCATGAGTGCGGTGATCATGCATGACAAGCGTCCGGTTAAGTTGTCATTGCAAAGTATGCAGATCATTTACATGAAATCCCTTGGGCTGGAGATTGAAGATATTGCATCGTTGATGCAACGTAGTCGCTCAACCATTAAAAATAATTTTTCGTATTGCAAACGAAGATTGCATATAAAAAGTACTTTCTCTGAACGCGCATTAATCTATATCGCCAAAGGCATTGTCACAAAATAATAAGGCTGTTTATGTCTGCTGTGAGTTTATTAGGCTTGTCGCTTATTTTATGTTTGATCGTTATTTATTCTGTTTATAGCATCGTCCACAGTAAAAAGAAAAAACGCTTCCACAACCGTCGAAAGCCAGGTAGCTTGCGTTAATCTTACTTTTAACATGACAGCGGTGCGGCAGGGTGCGGCTGTCATGCATTGATATCCTCATCTCGGCAAACCCTTCATTTCGACTGAGGGGCATTCGGTCGAAGTTCTTTTATCCGTGTTAGTGCACAGCGTGGTTTTAAGGCGAAAAACCCCTCATGGCATGTGCCATGCAAGGGGACTTTGCACATTGTTGATGATTATTTATGTAGATAGGCGAGGTGCATACAGCACCTCATTACTTGATTGCTTCAGGAAAAATGAATTTAGCCGAAGCGCGCCTCATTTAAACGCTGCTTCATGGCGATGAAGGCTTTTTGGTGCTCCTCATTGCTATCACGGCGCAATGCAACCGCCGTTGAAAGGATATCGATAACCACCAAAGCAGCAATGCGTGATGTCATCGGCGTATAAATGCTGGTGTTTTCCAGTGTTTCCACCACCAACACGACATCACAGTATCCTTTGAGGGGGGCATCTACTGCGCCAATGAGTCCGAGCACTGCTGCGCCACGCTCTTTTGCTGTGCGTGCGACATCCATCAACGAGCGGGTTGAACCAGTATTAGAAATGATGACGCACACTTCCCCTTGGCGCATCATTGAAGCCTGCATGATTTGCTGATGCAAATCGACTTCAACGGCGCAAGGCACGCCGAATAATGGGAATTTTTGCTGCCCGTCGCGGGCGACAATACCAGACGCACCAAAGCCAAAGAAATCAATACGCGTTGCAGCCGTAAGGAGGTCAATCGCTTGGCTTAAGGCTGTTTTATCAAGATGATAACGTGCCCAATCTAGGCTGGTTAAGGTGTAATCGAAGATTTTTTCAATGATCTGCTCCGGCGTATCGCTGATCTCGAGTGCCGAATGCGTCGCCGGCATTCCCAGCGCCAAACTCTGCGCCAGACGCAGTTTAAAATCAGGATAACCACTGCAACCAATGGCGCTGCAAAAGCGTAGCACAGTAGGTTGGCTCACCTCGGCACGGGCTGCCAACTCAGCGACGGTGTCGTTTAACATCAGGCGCGGATCGTCCAAAACCACATCGGCCACTTTCCGATCGGACTTACGCAACTCAGGGCGAAGGGTACGAATCACTTCCAATAGATTTTGCTGCGGTTCCCGAACAAGGCTGTGATCCTGAGTCATTCACTCTTCTCTGCTGACGTGGGTGGTTCAAGTTGATAACGGGTATGCAATCGAGCGCGTTTTAGCACGGGATTGGTGTGTCTCAAAGCCATCGCATCAAGCATGGCGGGATTAACAGTATTGAATTCAAATAACCCGTAATGATGAGCGATCATATACCGGATATTACACTCTACGCAAAGACGCACCGCTTCCTCCGCGGTCATGTTACCGGGTACGCCCTGTGCGCGCAGCGATTCACTGCGGCCGTTGACCGGTAATAGTGCTGCATCAATATTCAACGGGATTAACTCAGTCACCTGACTCTCAAAGGGGATGGTATCGCCAGAGTGAAAAATTCTGATGCCGCCGACGTCTATAACATAGCCAAGAAAGCGGAAATTGCCTGCCTCATCCTGTTCCAGCGTTTCGTGACAGGCTCTCACTACGTGGAGCGTGAGGTCTGACGTAAGCTGATGCGTTTCTCCGGCATTAACGCCGATCAACCTGCTGCGGTCGACCATCGGGATTCGCTCCATTGCTAGTGCAGTTGCCGCGCGGGGTAACACCAAACATGCTTCAGGTGAAGCAGCGAGCAGTGGGGTGAGTGTTGCGCCATCCAAATGATCGCTGTGATGATGTGTGACCAAAACATGCGTTACGCCGCTTAATGCTCCAGCCTGGATGGGAGCTGTCATCATGCGCTGATGCGGTAAGGGACGTCCGCGATATTTCTCCGCCAGCGAGTCAGATAAATAAGGATCAATTACGATGCAGTGTCTGGCGGTGCGCAGCAGGAAGCCTGCCTGGCCAAGCCAAAACAGCGACACTCCCCGCTCCGGCGGGGGGTGTTTGAGTGCTTCGGCAAGCGAGCTCGCGGAGACGTTTGTGGTGAGTATTGCATTCATCAGGTGTTTCCCCGCAATACCTGCAAAATGTTCGCGACGGCCATCTCGGTGGCGCGATCAACACTTTCACGTGTGAAACCGCCTATGTGGCTGGTGGCAATAACCTGCGGATGCCCTGCCAGTGCGAGAGATTGTGGTGGTTCCTCGGTAAAAACGTCTGTGGCGTAAGCTTTTATCTTGCCGCTGTCCAGTGCTGCAATCATGTCGGCTTCATCCACCAGCCCTGCGCGAGCGGTGTTGACCACCAGTGTACCGGGTTGCATCTGCGCTAACTGTGGTGCAGCGATTAAGGCTGAACCCTCCTTTGGGGGCGGGCAGTGCAGAGTAATCATGGTCGCGTGCTGCCAAATTTCATCCAGTGTTGCGTAGTGGAAGCGTTCCTCAGGCAGGTGTAGTTCGGGCCGAAGTGGATCAAAACCCATGACTCGGCAACCCAGAGCGCAGGCGAGGCGAGCCACCTCACGACCAATAGCGCCGCAACCGATGACACCTAATGTCTGGCCACGAAACTCATTACCTTGTACGCGTGGCCATTGTCCCTGTTTGATGCCGCTGCTGGTCGCATGGATATGGCGCAGGGCGGCAAACATCATTGCAATGGCCAATTCAGCTACGCCCGATGCATTAGCACCATCAGCGGTACAGACACGGATATCACGAGTGCGAAGCAGGTTGATGGGTAAGTTATCAATGCCTACACCGTTACGGCTAATGACTTGTAGTGTATCGGCGGCGCTGATGACCTTCTCTGTTACCGGTTCAACACCAGCAAGCCAGCCGACACAACCTTGCATGTGTTGAATCAATGCCGCTTCATCGGGCAGTTTGCCCGCCTCAGATAGCACTACTTCGTACCCGGCACGCGTCAATAAATCCAGGGCTGGGTGCCCGCCACTGGTCAGCGAACGCGGTGTAACAAGGATTCTGTTCATCGTGCGTTCTCCTGCCCACTCACTCGAGCAGCACAATCTGAGAGCGAGTTAAAGGCTTTATTTGTCACTGCATCCGCAGGCAGTTCGAACACTTCTGCTATCACCTGCGTCCAGCCATGGATAAAGTAGTTCCAGCCGTCTTCCAGTTGCAGCTGCTGCGCCTGCTGTTGTGAGCGAGCTTGATGGAGAAATGTCAGCTCCCCGCGATAATTCAGCTCCCAAACAATAGAGTTTTCTGGGAAATGAGCGGCACTACTGATGGGGGAACCGGGCAAGTCTTTTCCCATTCCAGTGGCGTTGATGATCACACTGCCTGGTGCGAGTGCATTAATCAGTGCATCGCTTTCTATTGCGCTTTGCACAAGGTGGTAACTGACATGGAAATCGGGGTCGAACTGTTGATGAAGCGCTGCTAATTCCGCAAGTCGTTTCTCGCTACGGTCACTTACTATCAACCGTGCAGGCCGGTTGTTGCCTCGAGAGGGGTGCATGAGATACCAACTAATGGCAATACAGGCGCCACCAGCGCCCAAGATCAGCACTTCGCGGGGCTGCTCAAAGGCGTGTTCAGGCAGGAAACCTTCCAGTGTCAGGCCTGATGAGATCGGATCTTTGGCGTAGCAGTGCAGTTTGCCATCATGCTTTGCCAGGCAACTGGTTTCACCCAGCAAAGCCGCCAGGGGATCGACGTGATCAAACAGATCACCGCAAGCGTTGAATAAATCAATTTTGTGCGTAGTCACCAGCGCGCCCAAAGAAAGCGGATCCTGCTTAATAAATGCGACTGCAGCGCGATACGACTCAGGAGATGCACCGGGAGGGAAGTCGATACCTTTAATCGTGACATCACCGAGGCGCAACAGATCGGCCCAGGCAGGGAACACTTTCATAATTGAACTGCTCTTGGTTGTGACACCAATAAAGTAGAGCGTTGGCCTATCGGCAGGGGTATAGGTAGCCATTATGCTTGCTCCCGAATCTGTTGCACCTGTTGGCGTGCTGCGCGAGCAAGGCGAGTGATCTGTGCAAAGTTGCCCTCTCGAATGTCTTCGCTACGTGCAATCCAGGTGCCGCCAACCGCCAGCACCTGCGGTAGCCGCAACCACTCGCCCATCGAGTTCTGAGTGATACCGCCTGTTGGGATAAAGCGCATTCCAACATGGGAAAAGGGCGCGCTGATACCGGCTAATGCTCCGGGGCCACCTGCAATGCCAGCGGGGAAGAATTTTGCTACGCGCAGTCCGCGAGCTACGGTGAGTGACAGATCGCTTGGCGTCATTATACCCGGCGCAAAATCCAGCTGATATGTTGTCGCAGCATCAAGTACCAGCGGATCAAAGCCGGGTGCCAGACCAAATGCGGCACCGCTCTCTTTAGCCTGTTTCACCGACTCAGCATTGAGAAGTGTGCCTGCACCGACCAGCAGTTCAGGACGTTGGTGCGTAAGTATGGCGATCACCTCAGCCGCTGCCGGAGTTCGAAACGTAATTTCTGCCAGCGGTAGACCCCCTTCCAACAGTGCGTCGGCCAAAGGCAGTGCATCTTTAACGTGTTCGATAGCGATGACCGGTACTATGCCAATCTCCGCTGTGCGCTCAAAAATCCGCGTCATTATATGACCTCCGTAAGAAGTTGCTGTACCTGCTCCGTACTACGCGGTTGCCAAGCCGGGTTATCCTCCAAGAACCAACCTCGTTGCGCGTCAGCCATGACACGTTTTCGCATCCCACCAGAACGGGAAATGATGTCGTAGTCCTGACCGGCATCAGACGGGTATGCGAATAACATCACCAGATCATCGTTACCTGTGTTCACCGAACGGTGGATCCAGTAAGGCGGCACATAGCAAACCGTTTGTGGTTTGATTTCGATGATCCGCGTTTCACCATCGGGTGACTCCATCAGCATCAGGCCTTCACCACGCTGGCCGTAATAAACCTCAGGGCGATCGGCTATGGCATGGATATGGCCACGGGTTAAAAAGAACTCCTTGCCTACACGACCAGGAATCATGCGTGTTAACCCGAAGATCATATCGCTGCTCCGTGCAGGTGGACGCCACTCGGTCACCTCATACACCACCGCATTGCCGATTTGGCTCAACAGGGCTTTGTACGCATCTTCATCGGCATAGAGTCCGGCGAGATCGTTGAGGTGTTTTTGATAGTGGCCACTGCTGTTTTGCATCAGGCCATTTTGCAAATCGACCTGACAACCGATTGGTTCAACCCATTTCATCTAAATACTCCGCATTGTGGTGTTTGGTAATAAAAGTACATAATAAGTATTTTTAATCACAGTAAATATTTAAATGAATGTTAAAATTTTGTGATTTTGCGCAAAAAACGACAAATTATCGTTTTATGTGTTTGGTGTTTGGTAATAATAATACGCAAAAAGGTGAGTAAGTGACCAATCATAAAGATGCGCTTTCGGGTTTGAACCTTTCCCGGAGCCTCAGGAGAACATCATGCGACTGCCCTACAAACTTTCATGCTATGCCCTTGCTATCACTAGCCTGCTCGCCGGAACAGCGCGGGCGGCAGACCCCTGCCTGGTGGGCATTTCTATGTTCACCCTTGGTGCGCCTTACTATGCTGCCGCGCTTGATGCGGCGAGCAAAAAAGCCAGCGCTTTGGGCTGTAAGGTCACAACATCAGATGGCCGTAATGACATGTCTAAACAGATCAGTGATGTCGAGGACATGGTAGCGAAGGGAGTTAACGTGCTGCTGATTGACCCTCGCGATCCTGAAGGTCTGGTGCCTGCGGTTAATGCCGCCAGTAAGGCGGGAGTGAAAGTCGTGGTGTTCGACAGTGCGCTAAACCCGCGAGCCAGTTATCTCACGCTGGTGCAATCCTCTAACGACCAGAACGGTCGTCTCACTGGCGCGTGGCTGGCAAACAAAATGAAAGGGCAGCCGTTAAAAATTGCACTGCTTTCAGGATCAAAAGGCAACGTTGTTGGTGAAGAACGTCGGCTAGGGGTGATTCGTGGCTTAACTGAGGCGCAATTGCAGCAGGGTGGCTCAGCGGGATTCCAGATTGTGGGCCAAGGTTGGGGAGACTGGACACAAGAAGGGGGACTGAAAGCGATGGAGGATCTCGTGGTTGCACATCCCGATATCAACGTGGTGCTGGGTGAGAATGACTCCATGGTCTTGGGCGCACGTAAAGCGCTGGAATCGGCGGGCAAGGCAGACAAAGTGGTATTGCTGGCTGCTGCAGATGGGCAGAAAGAGGCTTACCGTCTGATTAAAGAGGGGAAATACGGTGCGACAGGCTTAAACGATCCCGATCAGATTGGCACGCTCGCCGCACAGTTTGGTGTTGAAGCGTACCAAGGCAAACTGGCTGCGGATTTCCCTCGTGTCTATTACACCAAGCCTGCAGCGGTGACGCAGCAGAACGTGGACCAATTCTACAAAGCTGACTCGATCTTTTGATTGCTCGGGGCAGCAACATCGCCCCTCTACCTGGGAACAGAATCATGGTTCAGCCACTGATTGAACTGCGCGATATCGTCAAAACGTTTGGCGGCATTCATGCCCTCAAGGGTGCCCAGTTACAGATTCGCGCGGGTGAAGTTCATGCGCTATTAGGTGAGAACGGGGCCGGAAAATCCACGCTGATGCGCGTATTGGGGGGGGAACATACGCCCGATAGCGGTACCGTTTACGACAAGGGTGAAGCGGTACAGATCAAAGGTCCAAAAGCGGCGATGGCGCGTGGTATTACATTGATTCATCAGGAAATGGCTCTGGCACAAGAGTTAACGGTGGCTGAGAACATTTTCTTGCACGATCTTCCAACGTTTATCGCCTGGCCGAAATTGCGAGCCAAAGCTGCGAATATCTTGCGCCGACTGGGGTTTGAGATAGATCCGGCTGCGACCGTCGGTGATCTCTCGGTCGCGCATCAGCAAATCGTGGAAATAGCGCGCGCTTTGTCACAAGACGCACGCGTCATCGTATTTGATGAGCCAACGGCGGTGCTTTCAACTCAAGATGCCAATCGCTTACTTGAGATTATTAGTGATCTGCGCAGTGTGGGCGTGGCAATTGTTTATATCTCTCATCGCCTCGATGAAGTTTTTCGGATAGCTGACCGCATGACCATTATGAAGGATGGCCAGTGGATCGCGACTGAATCACCGCAACAGACCACGCTACAAGAAGTGATCCGGCTGATGGTCGGCCGCCCTGTTGATCAACTCTTCAGCGATCGCGCGACATATGGCATGGGTGAGGAAGTTTTACGTGTAGAGAAACTTAATGCTCGTCGCAAAGTGCGCGATGTCAGTTTCAGCGTGCGTGCCGGAGAAGTGGTGGGGCTGGGTGGCTTAGTGGGATCTGGCCGCACCGAAGTGGCGCGCCTGATCTTCGGTGCTGACCGATGTGACAGCGGTGACATATACCTGCACGGTAAAAAAGTCTCTCTGCGTTCTCCACAGCAGGCGGTCAAAGCGGGCATTGCGCTGGTACCTGAAGATCGCAAACGGCAGGGCGTGGTTCTCGATATGCCCATTCGAGCCAACGTCACTATGGCGAATGATAAAGCGGTCATGGCTCCACTTGGTTTTATCCATTCATCACGTGAAACTCAGGTTGTAAGCAAATTGGCACAGCAGATGCGTCTGAAGTGTGCCGGACTGCACGCGCCAGTCTCTTCGTTGTCGGGGGGAAACCAGCAAAAGGTGGTACTGGCAAAGTGGTTCAACTTGGGTGGGCAGGTCATTATTTTGGATGAACCCACGCGCGGCGTGGATGTTGGGGCAAAGCGTGAAATCTACCAATTGATCGCTGAACTTGCTCAGCAGGGCATGGCAGTTGTTGTTATCTCATCAGAACACATTGAATTATTTGGGCTATGCAACCGCGTACTCGTGATGTCCGAAGGCGCCATCTGTGGCGAGCTGCAACCTGACGACTACTCCGAAGAGAATCTACTTTCCATGGCGATGACACATCGCTCCTCACTTTCCCATGCGGAGAATTTCAGATGAGTTCCTTGTCAGTCAGTTCTGGCGGGCGTAAGGTCCCGTTTGATGCCGGTGAGTTTTTCCGCCGCTACGGCACGGCGATTATTTTTGTGCTGCTGGTGATTTGCGCTGCCTCACTCTCTTCTTCATTCCTGAGTGAGCGCAACGTGATGAACGTCCTGCGCCAGGTTTCGGGGACTGGGATCATGGCGGTCGGTATGTTGCTGGTCATTCTAACACGAGGTATTGACCTGTCGGTTGGCTCGGTAGCCGCGTTTGGCAGCGTGCTTTCAGCCATTATCGTTAACCATTACAGCGCGGGTGCTTCCGTTGCTCTGGTGCTGGTAGCTGGCATGTTGTGCGGCTTGGTGAGCGGTTTTCTGGTGGCGTATCTGCGGCTGCAACCCTTTGTTATGACGCTAGCGATGATGGCGGTAGCAAGAGGCCTGGCGTTGATCATCTCGAATGGACAGCCGGTAATGATGGGAGACACCGGCGATGCGATTACCGATTTCGGCACGTCAAGCCTGTTTGGTGTGCCGTTGCCAGTGCTGCTGATGTTAAGCGTGTTCATTGCAGCGGCAATTTTACTCAACCTCACTCGTTTTGGCCGCTTGATCAAAGCCATCGGTTCCAATGAAGAGGCGGTACATCTGTCGGGTATTCCAGTGGCGCGCTACGTGCTGGCCGTGTATGCCATTTCCGGTGCACTGGCAGCCTTAGCAGGCGTGATCATTACCAGTCGTTCAGGCGTAGGGTCGGCCACTGTTGGTGTGGGAGCAGAACTGGATGTGATCGCAGCGGTAGTGATCGGTGGTGCCAGCCTGGCCGGCGGGCGAGGTGGCGTGCTTAACACGCTGTTGGGTGTGCTGGTTTTTGGGGTGATTGGCAACATCATGAACCTGATTAATGTGCCGGGCTATCACCAACAGGTATGCATGGGCGTAATCATCGTGTTAGCGATGCTATTGCAAAAAGGCACTGGCTGGCTGAAACGTTAAGGAGAACCCCATGAATCAGGATTATTACCTCGCCATTGATATCGGCACTGGCAGCGCGAGGGCTGCACTGGTGGACCGAGATGGGAAGATTGTGCAAATCGCCAGTAAAGAGTACGAACAAAAAGTTCCTCAATATGGTTGGGCAGAGCAGGCGGCCACCGACTGGTGGGATGGTGTGTGTCACAGCATTCGGCAGTTGGTGCTGCAACACCCCGATGCTGCAATGCGTATTGCTGCGATCTGTGCTTGTGGTCAGATGCACGGTACCGTGTTGCTGGATGCCGAAGGGCAACTGGTTAATGACAATGTGATGCTTTGGAACGACAAGCGCACCACACACCATGTGATCGACTTCGAACAACGTTTCGCACCTCAGACTTATTTACCGCACAGTGGTAACCCGGCCACACCAGCTTGGCCGGGATTTAAACTACAGTGGCTGCGTGACCACCAACCCGATGCTTTGGCACGCACCGCGGTGGTGCTGATGCCCAAGGATTACATCAACTTCCAACTGACGGGCGAACTCGCTCAGGATCGCACTGAAGCTTCATGCAGCTTCATGATGGATCCTCAATCCGGTAACTGGTCAAGCATCATGCTTGAGCGGCTGGCGATTCCTGCCGCCATTTTGCCTCCCATTCGTGAAGCCAGCGAGATACTCGGTGTGTTACAGCCAGGCGTTGCAGCCCAATTGGGCTTACGTGCGGGCACGCCCGTGCTGGTGGGTGGCGGCGATTATCCTATGGCTCTGTTGGGATCGGGGGTGTCACGTCCGGGCATGGGATCAGATGTCACCGGTACATCATGCATTATCACCACTATTGCACCACGACCACTCCTTGATGCAGAGATTTCCAATGTTGCGACATGCACCGGTGATTGGGGGCCTTTTGTTCTGCTGGAAACGGGGGGAGACGGCATGCGCTGGGCCCGGCGTACACTGCACGAAAATAACCTGAGCTATGCAGAGGTCAATGCATTAGCCACCGAAGCACCTCCGGGATCGCGGGGTCTGTTCTTCCTGCCTTATCTCACCGGCGAACGGCTGGGTTCACATCGAAATGCACGTGCACAATATTTTGGCTTGGCTGCTAATCACCGTTTACCTGAACTACACCGCGCCATCATGGAAGGCGTGGCTTTTGCCGCTGCTCGCCACATTGCGATTATGCAAGCTGCAACCGGGCAAAAACTGGAACGTATCGTTGCCTCCAGCGGCGGTGCACGTTCCGCATTGTGGTTAAAAATCAAAGCCAGCATCTATGGCGTGCCAGTTTCGGTGCCTCAAGAAGCGGAATGCAGCGTTCTGGGGTGTGCCGCTCTGGCTGCCGCTGCTGTTGGGCACGCGCTTTCCCCGCAGACCGCCGCGGATCGCTTTGTCCATTACAGCGAAGAGGTGATGCCGGATCCCGCATGGCAGGAGATTTATCAGCAGATGCAACCTATTTTCAACCAACTCTACTTCAACAGCCAGGCGCTGTACGACCAGCTTGATGCGCTGGTTGTGGGCTAATCACGCACATTCAGGAGAGACAAATTATGTATCTGGAGAGATTTCGCGTCACGGACAAGCTGGCGGTAATCACGGGGGCGGGCAGAGGAATTGGCTTGGCTATTGCTGACGCATTAGGTGAAGCGGGCGCCGTCTGGCCATTACGGATATCAATGGGGCACGTGCTGAGGAAGCAGCGGCAGGCTTGCGTCAAAAGGGTTACCTGGTGGACAGCTATACGCTGGATGTCACGCAACCCGATGCAGTAAATGCCCTCAGTGATGAGATGGTACAACGTTATGGGCGCGTTGACATTCTGGTTAATAACGCGGGGATTTCCATCTGTGAAAAAGCGGAGACCATGAGTGATAGCGATTGGCTCAAAGTCATTGATGTCAATCTTAACGGTGTGTTCTGGTGCTGTCGTGCCTTTGGCAAAGCAATGCTCGCAGCAGGCGGCGGTACGGTGGTGAATGTCGGTTCCATGTCGGGCTTCATTGTTAACCGACCGCAGGAACAGTCGCAATACAATGCATCGAAAGCGGCTGTCCACCATCTTACGCGCTCGCTAGCTGCCGAGTGGGCGGGGCGTGGCGTTCGTGTGAATGCGGTTGCGCCAACTTATATTGCCACCGAAATGACCGCTTATGTGAATGAAAATCCAGAGATGCACCACTACTGGGTCGGTGGTACACCCATGCAGCGTTTAGGCACGCCAGAAGAGGTGGCCTCAGTGGCGCTGTTCCTGGCGAGCGACGCTTCCAGCCTGATGACAGGCTCCATTGTTCTTGCGGATGGTGGCTATGTTTGCTGGTAATCAAAATCAATCGCGGATGAAAGGGGCGCGCTTCCCTGGTCGCTACCTGCAAGGTCAGAATGCTTTACAACATCTTGGCCAAGAGATCTCTCGTTTTGGTCAGCGCCCCCTGCTGATTATTGATCGCGGTGTATGGGAGATATTGCAGGAGCCGGTGCGTAATGCCTGCGCCAATCTGGTGGACATCTTTATTGAACGCCACGCAGGCGATTGTACTAAACAAGAGATTGCACGCTTGCAACGGCATGCACAGCAATGTCAGGCAGATGTGGTGGTCGGCCTCGGTGGTGGAAAAGCACTAGACACGGCCAAAGCGGTGGCGTGGCATCTCGCCACGCCGAATATCATTGTGCCCACTATCGCAGCATCAGATGCCCCCTGCAGTGCGTTGGCGGTGATTTATCGTGAAGATGGCTCGGTCGACCATGATCTCTTCTTGCCACGCAACCCGGACCTGGTGTTGGTTGATAGTGCATTGATTGCTCAGGCTCCTGCACGTTTTCTAGTGGCAGGTATGGGGGATGCCCTTGCAACGTTTTGTGAGGCTGAAGCTTGTCGACTGAGTAACAGCAACAACTCTTTCGGGACGCGTGGCTTGCCGATTGCCTGGACGATAGCCCGTCAGTGTCTGGATACGTTGTTTGAGTTTGGCGAGCAGGCGTTAGCTGAATGTCGCGACCAGCAACCGGGGGAAGCGTTAGAGCGCATTATTGAGGCCAATATTTTGCTAAGCGGTATTGGTTTTGAGTCCGGTGGTGTGGCTGCAGCACACGCTATTCATCATGGTCTGTGTGAATTGCATGAGACTCATGCTTATTTGCACGGTGAGAAAGTGGCCGTGGGCGTGCTGGCTGAGTTGCTGTTGCAACAAGCCAGTGATGAATTTTACCAGCGCGTGAAGCACTTCTGCATCGCGATCGGCCTACCTGTTTCACTATCGCAGCTTGGTATCCATCACGCTACGCCAGAACAGTTGTCGCTGGTCGCTGAGCGAGCCTGTAAACCGGGTGAGATTATTTATAACGAAGCGGTAGAAATCACGCCTGAAAGAGTGATACGTGTACTGCAACAGTTGGCCTAAGGAGCGGAAATGAGCGAGCAATTTTTAGATTTTTCTCCTCAAATGTTTGCTGGGAAAACGGTACTGGTTTCTGGTGGCACCAGTGGCATTGGACTTGAGATCGCACGCGGATTCAAAAAACTAGGCGCGACTACGTTAGCAACCGGAAGTTCGGGTGAAAAAGTAGCCGCTTGCCGCGGACGTAACGAAGATGGGGCCATTAGGTTTCAGCAGTTAGACGTCAGCAATAGTGAAGAGGTTGCCAGCCTGTTTGCATCACTCCCACAGCTTGATGTGCTGGTCAACGCAGCAGGGGTGGCACGTCCTGAAGAAGAGTACAGCGAGGATGTTTTTTTGCGCGTTATGGACATTAACCTCAACAGCGTCATGCGTTTGAGTGAAGCCGCAATGCCGCTTTTACTGGCAAGTAAGGGAAGCGTGGTGAACGTGGCATCGATGCTGAGCTATCTGGCGGATGCATCGGTACCTGCTTATTGCGCCAGTAAAAGTGGCGTGACTGGCCTGACTCGTGCCCTTGCCCACCGCTACGGCCCGCAAGGTGTACGTATCAATGCCGTTGCACCCGGCTATCACCAAACTGAAATGACGCGCCCTCTGTGGAGCGATAAAAAAGAAGCAGAACATATCCGACATCGCACAGCACTAAAACGCTGGGGGCGTGCGGAAGATCTGACTGGCGCGGTGATTTTTCTCAGTAGCGGCGCTGCGCAATATATTACAGGCGTGACCTTGCCGGTGGATGGTGGCTATGTGAGTGGGATGTAGTAAGAAGAGACGCAAATATGGCTTAAAACGCGGATTGAGCACTTGCCACACATCCGCGATGCTGGCATTCCAACTGACCAGCTACCACACAATCATGGGCACCTCATCAGGTGCCCTTTTTATTGCACACAATTTTCCCTGCCAATCGTTGATCGACCGCAAATTTCTCTCACCTCAATCGTTACTCTCAGGCTAACGATTAGCTCTTGAGGTTGATTGATGAGATCACCGCCAAAGACCACACTTTCCTGCGTTGACGTAATCAAGCGATTCGCTCATTCAGGAGGTTAGTCATGTCATCAGGACAACAAGGGGCGCGAGTGTGGAATACGCGCCGCACGGAAAAACAGCGGCGGCAGGCTTCTTTGCCGGTGCAGGGAAAAGTGTTACCTACCGATCAAATGGTTGAGATGCTGGAACGGCTTATTTCACCGGGTGACCGCGTAGTGCTGGAAGGTAACAACCAGAAGCAGGCCGATTTTCTCTCTCGCATGCTGGCACAGGTTAACCCGCAAAAAGTAAACCACCTGCATATGATCATGCCGAGCGTTGGACGTAGTGAACATCTCGACATCTTCGAAAAAGGCATCGCCCGTAAACTCGATTTCTCCTTTTCCGGTACGCAAAGTTTGCGCATTTCACAGCTACTGGAAGATGATCAGCTGGAAATCGGCGCCATTCATACCTACATCGAACTCTACTCCCGTCTTTATGTCGATCTGGCACCCAACGTTGCACTGATTGCGGGTTACAAAGCCGACCGTAAAGGGAACTTGTATACCGGTCCGAGCACCGAAGACACCCCCGCCTTAGTCGAGGCCGCGGCTTTCCATGACGGCATTGTTATCGCCCAGGTTAACGAACTGGTTGATGACGAGTGTGATTTACCGCGCGTCGATATTCCCGGTTCGTGGATTGATTATGTGGTGGTTGCCGACAAACCCTTCTTTATTGAACCGCTGTTTACGCGCGACCCTCGCTTGATCAAGCAAGAGCACATTCTGATGGCGATGATGGCCATCAAAGGTATCTATGCCGAGCATCAAGTGCAGTCACTTAACCACGGTATCGGCTTTAACACCGCCGCCATCGAACTGTTGCTGCCGACCTACGGTGAACAGCTCGGTCTGAAGGGCAAAATCTGTAAACACTGGACGCTAAACCCGCATCCCACTTTGATCCCGGCGATTGAAAGCGGCTGGGTAGAGAGCGTGCACTGCTTCGGCGGTGAGTTGGGGATGGAAGAGTATATCCGCGCACGTCCGGACATCTTCTTTACTGGCTCGGATGGTTCGATGCGCTCCAACCGTGCCATGTGCCAGCTGGCAGGGCAGTACGCGGTTGACATGTTTATCGGCTCGACGCTGCAAATTGATGGGTTGGCAAACTCCTCTACGGTCACTCGAGGTCGCCTGTCTGGCTTCGGTGGCGCACCGAATATGGGCCACGATCCACACGGACGCCGACATGCCTCTGCGGCCTGGCTGGCAATGAAAAATGGTGATGATGCCATGGCGCGTGGTCGGAAGCTGGTGGTGCAGATGGTGGAAACTTTCCAGGCGGGCGTGAAGCCGACCTTTGTCGAAAAACTCGATGCCATTGAGGTCGCAAAAAATGCCGGGATGCCACTGGCACCGGTGATGATCTACGGTGACGACGTCACCCATGTGCTAACGGAAGAGGGCATTGCCTATCTCTATCGTGCCCAGGATCTCGAAGAACGCCGGGCGATGGTGGCCGCCGTGGCCGGTATCACCGATATCGGCTTAGGTGTCGATGCCAAACGCGTCGCTGAACTTCGCCGTAGCGGCAAAGTGGTGTTCCCGGAAGATCTCGGCATTCGCCGCTCTGATGCCACCCGTTCGTTGCTGGCGGCCGGTAGCGTGGCCGATCTGGTCGAATGGTCTGACGGCCTTTATAACCCACCGGCAAAATTCCGGAGCTGGTAATGAAACGACTTGCGCCGCAATCGGTTGAAAGACGTCTGCACCAACTGGCGCAGCACGCCACAGATTGCCTGATTGAAGAAGTGAACCTGACGCCAAAACCCGGCTGGTGGATCGTCGTGGCAACGGCGCACATCAGGACCTGACGCTGGCACTGATGGAAATTTCAGCTCGCAGCCTGATGCCCACGTTCTTAGCGCTGGCACAACAGAGCTGGTTACGCCCTGCGGATGTGGCACTGCGTGAAACCATTGGCCAACTCGGACGCGAAGGTGAACGTCAGATGATGGCGGCAACGGGTGGTGTTAATACGCATCGCGGCGCCATTTGGGCCTTGGGCCTGCTGGTAAGTGCGGCGGCGATGCTGGGCGGTCATGTGAACAGTGCCTCGCTCTGTGCCACCGCCGCCGAACTGGCACGTTTGCCCGATCGCGCGGCTCCGAAAACCTTCAGCAAGGGACTCCGTGCGGTGCATCGCTTTCAGGTTCCGGGCGCGCGTGAAGAGGCGCAACAAGGCTTTCCGCACATCGCTCAACTGGCGCTGCCGCAATTGTGGCGCAGCCGTCACGCGGGAGCTGAAGAGGAAGCGGCGCGACTGGATGCGCTGATGGCCATCATGACGTCACTCTCGGATACCTGCGTACTGAATCGCGCTGGGCTGGAAGGAATGCACAGCATGCAGCGCGGTGCTCATGCCGTACTGCAAGCGGGGGGCGTCGCGCAGGTAGCCGGTCGCGAGGCATTAGAACAATTGGATAGCGCGATGCTGGCGCTAAATGCGTCGCCAGGCGGCGCGGCTGATTTACTCGCCGCCACGCTGTTTATCGATCGCCTGACAGTATCGCCACTCATTGATTAAGAGGTTGCTATGGAAAAGATAACGTTGTCTTACCCGGCACGTCGCACGCTCAGCGGTCAAGCGTTGGCAGGCGTGGTCGGCTCGGGAGATATGGAAGTGCTTTACCGCGCTGATAACAGCGGCGCGTTGAACGTAACAATCACGACATCAGTGGATAACAGCAAAGCGCGCTGGGATGCACTGTTTAGCCGCCTGAGTGAGTTAACGGAACTGCCTGCCGGTCAGCTACAGATTCATGATTTTGGTGCGACGCCGGGTGTGGCACGTATCCGTATCGAGCAGGTGTTTGAGGAGGTGAATCATGCGTGATGACAGCAGCTTTATTGAATTACGCGCCCGCCAGCGCGCACTGGCTTTGCTCGACAGCGGCAGTGCCCGTGAACTGCTCGATCCCTTTGAGGGCGTAATGTCACCCTGGTTGGAGAAACAGGGCATTGTGCCGCAGGCCGATGACGGCATGGTGGTGATGAAAGGTACGCTCAACGGTCAGCCAACCGTGGTGATCGCTATTGAAGGCACCTTCCAGGGCGGCAGTATGGGCGAAGTGTCTGGCGCGAAGATGGCTGGAGCACTGGAACTGGCCGCAGAAGACAACCGCAACGGCGTGCCAACACAAGCCATTTTGTGTCTGGAAACCGGTGGTGTGCGCTTGCAGGAAGCCAATCTCGGTCTGGCGGCGATTGCAGATATTCACGCAGCCATCGTCGACCTGCGCCAGTATACCCCGGTGATCGGCATTATTGCCGGCACTGTAGGTTGCTTTGGTGGCATGTCGATTGCTGCCGCACTTTGCAGCCATTTGATTGTGACGCGTGAAGCGCGCCTGGGACTTAATGGCCCGCAGGTGATCGAACAGGAAGCCGGCATTGATGAGTATGACTCACGCAATCGTCCGTTTATCTGGAGCATGACCGGTGGCGAGATTCGCTATCACAGCGGGCTGGTCGATACGCTGGTCAATGATGGCGTGCAAGCCGTGAAGCGTGCAGTGGATGATGCGCTAACGCGGGGCGTGCCTACGCAGCATCGCAGCGAAAATTACGCCTTCTATCTCGATCGCTTAAGCCACTTCGATACCGCACAGCAGGCCAGCACGGCCACTATTCATCAGCTTTTTGCTCCGGAGGTGAAATCATGAGCGCACCTGTCAGTCGTGGTGAGCTGTGGCTCAATCATTTGACCGCTAATGCGGCTCGTCGGGAAGGACTCTGCCCTTCAGTACAGGTTGCGGATGCCGATCTCAATGGGGAAACCGCGCGTTTTATCGCTGTGGTGCCCGATGCCAACAACCGTTATCCGCGCGCAGCCAAAGGTGAAGTGGGATTGTTGGAAGGCTGGACCCTGGCAAAAGTGGTGCAGGAAACATTGGCTGAGGACGCAGCAAGTGCGGTTAAACGCCCCATTATCGCGGTGATTGACGTACCCAGTCAGGCCTATGGCCGCCGGGAAGAGGGTTTCGGTATTCACCAGGCCTTGGCGGGTGCAGCCGGTGCTTATGCGCAAGCGCGTCTGGCGGGTCACCCGGTGATTGGACTGATTGTCGGTAAAGCCATGTCTGGCGCGTTCCTCGCGCACGGTTATCAGGCTAACCGACTGATCGCTTTTAACGATCCCGCCGTGCAGGTGCACGCCATGGGCAAAGACTCAGCCGCGCGTATCACCTTACGTACCGTGGAGGCGTTGGAGCAACTGGCCGCCAGCGTGCCGCCCATGGCTTATGACATCGGCAATTACGCCACCTTGGGGCTGCTGTCGTCGCTACTGGATATTGCGAATCCTGATACCCCTGCGGTGGAGGAGGTTGTGCGCGTCAGAACCACTTTAGCGGAAGCGATTGACGATACGCGCCGTGTGCCAGGCCGAGGTTCACGGTTGGCGGCGCCGAACCGCCGCAGCTCTGCACTGGTGCGCGAGCGTCTGCGCGCAAGCTGGTAACACCATAATAATAAATATTAAATCAACCTGCCGGCTGTCAGTATGCCGGGCGCACGCGGCGTCCGGCCTCTGCGGCAACTGATAAATTCAACACCATCGCGTCAGTACTCACTCTTTTAATAACAAACAGGTGATTTATGACTTACGTGATTCTGCATGCGCTTGCCCCGATCTTTATTGTTATGTTGCTGGGGTTTTGGGCGGGCAAGGCCAAAATGGTTGATAACAAAAATGTCTCTTTACTCAATATCTTCGTGATGGATTTTGCCTTACCGGGCGCGCTGTTTAGCGCGACGGTACAAACCCCCTGGAGCGGGATAGTGGCGCAGATGCCGCTGATTGCAGTGTTAACCCTGGCAATGTGGATTGCCTACGCGGTGCTCTATTTTGTCGCCACCAAGTTATTCAACAAGTCTCCGCAGGATGCGGCGGTACTGACGTTGACCGTAGCGTTGCCCAATTATGCGGCGTTGGGTCTGCCAATCCTTGGCAGCGTGGTGGGCGAAGGTTCTGCGACATCACTCTCTGTGGCGGTCTCGATTGCCTGCGGTTCGGTGCTGATGACACCTTTCTGCCTGCTGATTTTGGAACGAGAAAAAGCGCGTAGCGCGGGGGAAACCGAACGCTCAACCTTGGCCATGTTACCGGTGCTGATGTGGCGCTCGTTGAAAAAACCGATTGTTTGGGGACCGTTGCTCGGCGTGGTGCTGTCGGCAATTGGCATTAAAATGCCGGATTTGGTGCTGGCCGCGATTAAACCGCTGGGCCTGGCGGCGACCGCTGCCGCACTGTTCCTGACCGGGGTCATCCTCTCGGCACGACAGCTGAAAATCAACAGCATGGTGATCAGCTCAACCGTCACCAAACTGCTGATTCAGCCCGCGCTGGCATGGGGCATTGTGCTGCTGTTTGGCTTGCACGGCACGGTGGCGGTCACCGCAATTCTGATGATTGCGCTGTCGGCGGGTTTCTTTGGTGTGGTGTTTGGCAATCGCTTTGGTGTGCAGTCACCGGATGCCGAAGCGGTGCTGTTACTGAGTTCGCTACTGTCGATTCTGTCACTGCCGCTGTTTATTAGCTTAACTGCAGGAATTTAAACATGAATATCCGCCCACACGATCTGCTCTGGCTCCACGCTGACGCAACACTGCTCGCCATAAAGGAGGGCTGGGTCGCGCAGCAGTGGTCGCCGCAACAGCCGGTGGTGGTGCGGCGGGATGTCGTTCAGCAGAGCACTGTTCCGATTGGCGTGCGCGGGGAGGCACGCCATCAACGGGCGGCGGGCTGGGTGCGCATCCAGGATGTGGCGCGCATTGATGCGCCAGAGGACCTGGTTGCGCGCGCGGCAACACATCGATTTCACGCTTTGCCCACGGTGCAGGCGCTGCATCAACTGCAACAGCAGCGCTGGTCGTGGCAGTGGGGGGTGACGGGGAGCACTGGTTTTGCCTTGGCAACGTCATTGCCGGTGCTGCACGCGGCGAGCGATCTCGATTTGCTGATTCGCGCACCACAGCCGCTCAATCCCGATGAGTTGACGGTGTGGCAGCAGCAACTGCTCCAGTTACCTTGCCGTGCAGATACGCAGATAGAAACGCCTTACGGGGCTTTTGCCCTCAACGAATGGTTACGCAGCGGACAGGTGTTGCTGAAAACGGCGCGCGGCCCGCGACTGACCCATCTTCCCTGGACGGAGGAAAATCGATGAAAACCTTGTTCACCTTTCCCGGCCAAGGCACGCAGCGTGTGGGCATGTTGCAACACATACCGCGAGATGCAACCTGGCAGGTGGCGCAGACGGTGCTGGGTGAAGAATTAATCCAGCTGGATTCCGCAGCTGCGCTGCAACACACCCGTGCGGTACAGTTGGCTTTGTTGATCGCTGCGGTATCGGCTGGGCGACAGCTGATCCATCACGGGGTGCAGCCCGACATGGTGTGTGGGTTGTCCATCGGCGCTTACCCTGCGGCGGTGATCGCCGGCGCGCTGGATTTTGCCGACGCACTGCAACTGGTGGCGCTACGCGGTGAGTTGATGGAACAAGCCTATCCACAAGGCTATGGTTTAACCGCCATCAGCGGCCTAAACCTCGCACAGATGGAAACCTTGGTGGATAATCGCAGCAGCTTCATTGCCAACATTAACGCCGAGACACAGATTGTGATTGCCGGTAGCGATGCGGCAATGGCAGCCGTCGCGCAACAGGCGCTGGAGCAGGGGGCGCAACGTGCGCATCGGCTGGCGATCAGTGTACCTTCCCACTGTGCTTTGCTCGATCAACCGGCACAGCAATTGAAAGCGGCAATCGGCCGCATCACCTTGCAACGTCCGCAGTTGGCGTATTTGAGCGGCAGCAGTGCGCGGGTTATCTGGCAGCCGGAACGTATCGCGGAGGATTTAGCGATGAACATGGCGCGCAATGTGCGCTGGCATGATGCGATGGTGGCAGCGCGAGAACGCGAGGTACGTCTGGTTATTGAGATGCCGCCTGGCGAAGTGCTGACAGGATTAACCCGCAACGTGCAGTGTCAGGGTGAGTGTCTCGCCTTAGAGCGCAGCGGCGGTGAACTGGCGCTGCGTCTGTTTCAGCGGCTTGCCAGCGCGCGCTGAACTTTTTCCTGCAAACTCAGGGCGAACATACGCCCTTCAGCCACCAGTGCCAGCAGATTCGGATCGTGTTCACGGTTGCGCGGAAACACGATGGCGATCTGCTGGCGCATTTGATACGGCTCGGCTAAGCGAAGAAAACGCAGATCATTTTCATACTGCTTACGCATCCTGCCCGGCACCAGCGAATAGCCCATGCCAGCCTGCACCAGACTGAGCATCGAGAAGATGTCATTCACGCGCGTGACGATATTGGGTTCAAATCCGGCCACGTGACAGGCCTCCTGAAATCCGGCAAAAGTCGCAAAGCCTTCTGCCAGCGAAACAAAGGGTTTATCACTGTAGCTGCGTAGGTCGATATCAATGTCACAGTTGTCACTGTTTCCTGCGGGCACGGCAAGAAAGATATCGTCCTGAAACAGCGCGACTTGCTCAAAAATCTTGTCATCGATCTCGGCTTCGCTGACAGAAATGATAATCGCATCGAGCTGATTATCTTTGAGTGCACGCAGCAGCAGTTCATTGGAACCCATGGTGAGATTCAGCTCTAACTCTGGGCGGCGCAGTTTCATTTTCATGATCAGTCGCGGCACGGTTTCCAGTGACAGAGAATAGAGTGTGCCGATACGCAGATGACCCAGCCCAATGCCCGCGGTACGCCGTGTTTCATCGATTCCCTGGCTGAGTGTGGCCAGCGCCTCGCGGCTGTATTCCAGCAATGTCCAGGCTGCTGGCAGTGCCACTAAGTTGCGGCCTTTATGTTCGAACAGCGGGCAGCGCAGACTCTCTTCCAGCGTGTGCAGTGCACGGTGTACGCTGACGGTGCTGATGCCTAAAGTTTCTGCGGCTCTGGCGAGGTTTTCACTTTCCATGTAGCAGCTGAAGATCAGCAGCTTACGTACGGTGAGATCGTTATCGAAGGTGAGTTTCATGCAGGATTCACATCGTTATCGGAGCTGACACTATAGCGCCTTATATGACCCGGTCGCCATAGATGACGGCCCTACGAAAATCGCACCGAACAATGTAGGGTCGCCATTAATGGCGACCGAAACGCGCTTAGGTAACCTGCATTAACACTGCGATCGGCTGTGATGCCTATAAATTTCAACGCTGCCGAATTGTCCCTTTATGCGTGCCTGGCGGGCCGCTGCCTATCGCGCCATGTCACGCTAATAAAGGTGACGACAAACAACAGACTATACAGCACTACAATCGTTGGCCCCGGTGCGCTGTCGAGGAAGAACGAGGCATAAACACCGCACAACCCTGTCAAAGTGGCGATTAACACCGCTAACAGCATCACCTGCAAAAAAACGTCGTGCCAGTAACAGCGCAATCGCGCCGGGAGCAATCAACATCGCTATCGACAAAATCACGCCCACTGATTTCAGCGCAGCGACAATGGTCAGCGCGATCAAACACAACAGTCCATAGTGCATCAGATGGCCATTGATACCGCAGGCTCGCGCCTGTTGCGGATCAAACGCGTGGAGCAGCAGATCGCGCCATTTCACACTCAGCAAAATGACTACCAGTAGTGCTATCAGCGCCGTTTGCACAATGTCAGACCAGGCAATTCCCAGCATATCGCCGAACAGAATATGGTCGAGGTGCACTTCCGGTTTCAGTTTCAAATAGAGCACCAAGCCCGCACCGAACATGCCAGAGAACACAATGCCCATCACCGTGTCGGGTTTAATGCGGCTATTCTGGCTGATAAACCCGGTTGCGAGCGCACACAGCATGCCAGCGATAAACGCGCCAATCGCATACGGCAAGCCTACCCACCACGCCAACACCACCCCGGGGAACACCGCATGACTCATCGCATCGCCCAGCAGTGACCAGCCTTTGAGCACCAGGAAAGCAGAAAGCATGGCGCATGGCAGCGATAACAGCAGCGTGATGATCAGCGCCATGTTCATAAATTCGAACTGGAATGGGCTTAATAACAACTCACTCATGACGCTCACCCTCCTGAGCCTGGCGCGCACGACGTCGAGCGGCTAGCACGCCATGCTTCGGTGCAAAGATAAAGGCCAGCAGGAACACCAAGGTTTGCGCGACCACAATGATGCCTCCGGTGGCGCCGTCGAGGAAATAACTGCTCCAGGCGCCGAGAAAACTGGTGATGCTGCCAATGGCGACGGCGATCATTAACAGACGTGGAAAGCGGTCGGTCAGCAGATAAGCGGTCGCGCCGGGGGTGACCACCAGACAAATCACCATAAAAGCTCCGACGGTTTGCAGCGCGGCCACTGTAGAGGCCGCGAGCAGGGTAAAGAACAAAATCTTGAGCGCGGTGGTATTTAAGCCGAGTGAACGCGCATGGCTCTCATCGAAGAAGGTCACCATGAGATCTTTCCACTTCAGCAGCAATAGCGTCAGAGTAATGACACCAATCGCGCCCAACTGCCAGATATCGGCGGGGGCAACGGCCAGAATGTTGCCGAGCACAATGGTTTGGATATTTACCGAAGTGGGATTTAGCGACACCAGAAATAACCCGATGCCAAAGAATGAGGAGAAGATCAGCCCGATGATCGCATCTTCTTTCAGACGTGTGCGCTGGTTGAGAAACAGCATACAACCTGCTGCGAGGCCACCAGAGAAAAAGGCGCCCAGCGAGAAGGGCAGTCCCAGCATATAGGCACCGGCTACGCCTGGCACGATCGAGTGCGACAGCGCATCACCAATCAATGACCAGCCCTTTAGCATCAAAAAGCAGGAAAGGAAGGCACAAATCGCCCCGACCAGCGCGGCGATCCACATGGCATTCAGCATGTACTGATAGCCAAAAGGCTCAACAATCCACGACATGATTGGCTCCTGGCTGTGCGCCGATCCTCTGCAATAATGCGGCGTTTTTCTGCTGCAACTCACCATCAAAGGTGCGCGCCAGATTAGCGGCCGTGAAAGTGTCGGCTAACAGACCGCTGGCCAACACGGTGTTTTTGACCAATACGCAGCGATCGCAGAAATCTGGGATGGTGTTGAGGTCGTGCGTTGAAACCAGCATCGTGCGGCCTTCATCGCGCAGTTCCTGCAACAGTCTGATAATTGCCGCTTCAGTTTTGACATCCACGCCGGTGAAGGGCTCATCCAGCAGGATAATCTGCCCGCTTTGCGCCAGTGCGCGCGCCAGAAAGACGCGTTTTTTCTGTCCGCCTGACAATTCACCAATCTGACGATGGCGGTAATCGAGCATGCCCACCCGCGTTAGCGCCTCATCCACGCTGCGTTTATCGGCGGCCCGTGGAATACGCAACATGTTCATGTAGCCGTAGCGGCCCATCATCACCACATCTTCCACCAGCACCGGAAAACTCCAGTCCACCTCTTCGGATTGCGGAACATAGGAGACGATATTGCGTTTCAGCGCGGCTTTGGCGGGCATCTCTGCCAGTGTCACGCTGCCCGTTGAGAGTGGCACAAAGCCCATGATGGCTTTAAACAGCGTGGATTTTCCTGAACCGTTGACGCCCACCAGCGCGGCAATGCTGCCCGATGGCACGGAAAACGATGCCTGACGCAACGCGGTGTGGCCGTTGCGATAGGTCACGCTGACATCCTGCACATTAAGGGTCATGATTTGCTCCCGGCGGTGATGCCTTTCGCCACGGTGTCGGTGGTGACACGCAGTAAATCAAGGTAGGTCGGCACCGGTCCATCGCTGTTGCTGAGTGAATCGACGTAAAGCACGCCGCCATAGTGGATACCCGCTTCACGTGCCACCTGCTCGGCCGGTTTAGCTGAGATGGTGCTCTCGCTGAAGAGGGTCGGGATCTGGTTGGCTCTTACCGCGTCGATCACTTTGCGCACCTGCTGAGGTGTGCCTTGTTGATCGGCATTAATTGGCCAAAGGTAGAGTTCTTTGAGTCCCAGGTCACGGGCGAGGTAAGAGAATGCACCTTCACTGGTGACCAGCCAGCGTTGATTTTCAGGCAGTTTATCAATGGCAGCGCGCATCGGTGCCAGCGTTTGCTGAATTTGCGCCTTATAGCGCTCAGCGTTGGCCTGATAAATAGCTGCGTTTGCGGGATCGTGTTTTTGCAGCGCATTACGAATGTTATCGACGTAGATCAGTGCATTATCTGGCGACATCCACGCATGTGGGTTAGGTTTTCCATTGTAGGGCCCCTCGGTGATGCCTAAGGGTTGGATTCCCTCGGTTACCGTCACCTCAGGCACATTTTTCAGACGCTGATAAAAGCGGCTAAACCACAGTTCAAGATTAAAGCCGTTCACCAAAATCAGGTCTGCTCCCTGCGCACGACGAATATCCCCCGGCGTGGGCTGATACTCATGGATTTCTGCACCGGGTTTGGTAATCGACGTGACTTCCGCCGCATCCCCCGCCACATTTCTGGCCATGTCAGCAATGATGGTGAACGTGGTGACGACCTTGAGTTTTTCAGCCGCAAAAGCAGGGGCGCTGATACAGAGCATGAGCAGTACAGCAGGTAACAGGCGTTGGCGAAACATGGTGAACTCCCTTTAATATAGCTTGTGCTATACAATATAGCAGATGCTAATTATGTGAAGCGTTTTTGTTCGATTCCTGCGATCAACAGCAAGAATTTACCTAACCTGAAAATTCAGTGAGAAAACCCTACAGAATGGCGAGGTGAACGCACCTACAGCAGCGGCGCGATCTCTCGCGCAAGCGGTGTGCCGCTGCCAGGGCGTGCGTGATACAAAGGGGAGAGTGATGTCGGGATTGGGTTACTCTTCGGTATTGATCACCACCAATACCTCTGCCTGCACTTCGCCCAGCGAGCGAATTCGGTGCGGTTTCTGACCATGAAATGCCAGTGAATCGCCGCAGTGCAGCGTGATCAATTCATTGTCAAAATCGACTTCAATGGTGCCTTTATGTACAAACATAAACTCTTCACCGAAGTGTTCTTTAAACGCCTTGCCGGAATATTCGGCATCAGGGTAAAGCATGAAAGGGAGTTGCTTGCGCTTACCGACTTGCTTGGTCAGCACCACATAAGCCGATTCATCACCTTCGCTGTTACTGGCTAAACGCTGACGATCGTCACCGCGCACCAGGCTGTAAGCCTGTTGATCGGCCTCATCAACACAGAACAACTCTTCAACGCTGACATTGAGCGCCTGTGAAAGTTTAAGCGCGGTAGCGATTGAGGGTTTACTCAAGCCGCGTTCCACTTTCGACAGATAGCTTTTGGTCATGCCGGTTTTTATTGCCAGCGCATCCAGGCTCACGCCCAACTTTTTTCTCAATACTTTCATGTGAATGTTCATTTTCACCAAAAAATTTCAAACAATGCGATTGCAAATGACACATTGTGTCATGTAAGTTATTTCGTGTCATCTGGCGCGATACTTTTCCTGTCCGAAAACCCTAGCGCGTTGATGTGTGTTGCCATTTTCACAGGATACCAATATGCCTAAGACATTAGAAATTTCTAAAGACGAACTGGTGCGTCAGGCGATCCAGCAGATGCAGGATAACCTGGCTGACAACAGCTGGAGCATTCGCGAAAAGCTGGCCCTTACCTGCCGCATTTTGTTTGAACATGGACATGATTCCGGTCTGGCTGGCCAAATCACCGCGCGTGGTCCACAGCCTGGAACGTATTACACCCAGCAGCTTGGGCTAGGCTTTGATGAGATCACAGCCAGCAACTTACTGCTGGTGAATGAGGATTTGGAGATCCTCGAAGGGCAGGGTATGCCTAATCCGGCTAATCGTTTTCACAGTTGGGTTTACCGTGCACGCCCTGATGTGAATTGCATTATCCATACCCATCCGTCCCACGTTTCGGCGCTGTCGATGTTGGAAGTCCCGTTGCAGATTTCGCACATGGATCTCTGCCCGCTGTATGACGACTGCGCGTTTCTTGAAGGCTGGCCGGGCGTGCCAGTCGGCAACGAAGAGGGCGACCTGATTGCGGGTGCACTGGGCGATAAGCGCGCCGTGCTGCTGTCACATCACGGACAGCTTTCCACCGGCGCGACGGTGGAAGAAGCCTGCTTTATAGCCGAACTGATTGAACGTGCTGCGCGTCTGCAACTGCTGGCTATGAGTAGCGGCACGATTAAACCGATCAAACCCGAATTAGGTCGCGAGGCGCACGACTGGATTTCTCGTCCGAAGCGCTACACCGCTGCTTTCAACTACTTTGCGCGCCAGATCCTGCGCCGCAGCAACGATTGCCTTAACTAAAAATTAAAAAAACGGGAGCACAGCCATGTCTTCATCTGCACTGCATGGAATTATCGGATACACCATTACGCCTTTTACCGCAGGCGGCCTGGCGCCAGACCTGAATGCGCTTGGCACGTCAATCGATCGCATGATTGAAAGCGGCGTGCACGCCATTGCCCCGTTGGGCAGCACCGGCGAAGGGGCCTACCTCAGCGATGCTGAGTGGGAGCAGGTCAGCGAGTTCAGCATCAAGCGGGTTGCGGGGCGTGTACCGACCGTGGTCAGCGTCTCAGATCTCACCACTGCCAAAGCCGTTCAGCGCGCGCGTTTTGCTGAAGCGCAAGGCGCGGATGTGGTGATGGTGTTGCCCGCGTCTTACTGGAAGCTAAGTGATGACGAGATCCTCGCGCACTACAAAGCGATTGGCGACAGTATCAGCGTGCCGATCATGCTGTACAACAACCCGGCCACCAGCGGTATCGACATGTCGGTCAGTTTGATCATGAAGATCGTGAAGGCGGTAGATAACGTCACCATGGTGAAAGAGAGCACTGGCGATATTCAGCGTATGCACAAGCTGTATCAGCTCAGCCAAGGACAGATTCCATTCTACAACGGCAGCAACCCGCTGGCGTTGGAAGCCTTAACGGCGGGCGCGAAAGGCTGGTGCACCGCTGCGCCAAACCTGATTCCGCAGCTCAATCTCGATCTCTATGCCGCCGTGCAAAACAACGATCTGGAGCAGGCGCGTCAGCTGTTCTATCGCCAGTTGCCGCTGCTGGAATTCATTTTGAAAGGCGGCTTGCCTGCCACCATCAAAGCGGGGCTGCGCCTGACCGGGTTAGAAGTGGGCGATCCCCGTTTGCCGGTTTCACAACTGAATCAAGCGGGTTGCGAGCAACTATTGCAAACGCTGAAAACCTTAAACGCATTCTGAGCCCGCCCTCGCGGGGATTTCATCGCCAACACCAAAAAAGAGGAAGTGATTATGTCTACCGTTCGTTATTACCATGCAGGTTGCCCGGTGTGTGTTTCTGCTGAACAAACGCTGTTAGGTCTGCTGGATCCAAAAGTCCAGGTGGAAGTTGTGCATCTGGGTGAGCAGTCATCAAGAATCGCGGAAGCGGAGAAAGCGGGAGTTGAATCTGTACCGGCATTGGTTGTTGACGGTCAGGTGCTGCATTTGAATTTCGGTGCTGCTATTGCTGATTTAAAATAACAAAATCGCATAAGCTTATTTAATTTCGCGGTGAGGGCCCGCACCGCGAAATAGGGGATGAGCAATTAATCAATCGACAAATTATGAATCGCCAGCGCAGCACGCGCGGCTTCTTTGCCTTTCTTGATAAAGTGTTCGGTATAGAAGTTTTCCAGCACATCAACCGGCTGGAAATTATGCGGCGTCAGTGACACTGAGAATACAGGCACGTTGGTAGTCAGTTGTACATTCATCAGGCCATCCACCACAGCGGCAGCCACGAAGTCGTGACGATAAATGCCGCCATCAACCACCAGCGCAGCAGCAACGATCGCATCGTATTTGCCGGTTTCTGCTAAACGTTTTGCCAATAACGGCATTTCAAATGCACCCGGAACTTCCAGCACTTTTAATTCTGCTTCAACGTTCTGCGCTTTTAATTCCTGTTCAAAACCAACCTGAGCATTGTGAACAATTTCTTTGTGCCAACCGGCTTTAATAAATGCAATCCTGATATTTTTCATAATGAATCCGACATCACCTGTAATTTCTTGCGCGTGAAAAGTAGCAATAATGCCTTTGTATACCATATGTTACGGTTGTGATCCAGAACGCTTGCGTAGCGATAAATGCCTTTATCGCATAACGAAATCCACGCTTGACGCCGAACGGCGCCTGCAATACAAATAGACGCGTCGGGGGAGTCTCGCCAAAGAGACTGAGAGGCTAAAAGCGCAATGCGCGGCTTAGCGACCCTTTGAACCTGACCCAGTTGATACTGGCGTAGGAAGACTGACAGCGTATCGTCTACGTTGTCTGGCGCAGAGGATCGCTCGCGCTCTTTCCCTCCTCCTGTATCTGCGGGTCTCAGCGAAAACTGAGAGGCCGATGTGAACTCCCTTGATATTCCGGAACGACTGCAGTGAGCCGCTGGACGGTATTAGGCTGCGGCGTGGCGGGCCTGTGCGTGGCAACCTTGCTGGCTGAGCGCGGTGAAGAGGTCAATGTCATTGGCGATGATCGCCATCAACCTGCGTCCTGGTTTGCGGGTGGCATGCTTGCGCCTTGGTGTGAATCTGAAAGTGCACCGCAAGAGGTTATCTCTCTTGGGCAGCACTCCGCTGCCTGGTGGCAGCAGCGCGTCAGCAGCGTGACGCACCAAGGTACGCTGGTGGTCGCACCGCCACGCGACAGCCAGGAACTCAACCGCTTTGCCCGTATGACGGACCAGCATCAATGGATCGATCCCGGTGAAATTGAGCCCATGCTGGAAGGGCGTTTTGCGCGAGGGCTTTTCTTTGCGCGCGAAGCGCATCTTGATCCGCGCCTCGCCCTGGCAGAAATGCGTGAAAAACTGCTGCAGCACGGCGTGCGTTTTGCTGCTCAGCAACCGAATGGGCGCGTGATTGACTGTCGCGGGATTCAAGCCAAAGGTGAATTAGCCAGCCTGCGCGCGGTGCGCGGTGAAATGGTGATTCTGCACAGCGATGAAGTGCAATTCTCGCGTCCGATTCGTCTACTGCATCCCCGCTTTCCCTGCTATCTGGTTCCGCGCCGCGATGGTCACTTTATGCTCGGTGCCACCATGGTGGAGAGCGACGATGCCAGCCCCATTAGCGCGCGTGCCATGATGGAACTCTTGAGTGCAGCCTATGCCATTCACCCCGCATTAGCCGAAGCGCGTGTAGTGGAAAGCGGAAGCGGCCTGCGTCCAGCTTATCCGGCCAATCTGCCGGAAATCCGCTATCAAAATGACACTTACTATCTTAATGGCATGTATCGCCATGGCTTTCTGCTGGCACCGATGATGGCAGAACAGTTGATGCAGCGCCTTTTCGGGGAACAACATGAATATTCAGCTTAATGGCCGTGCGATCCGCACCGAGGCTAAAACACTCAGCGAATTGCTGATCGAACAGCAAATTGATGCTGCCTGCGTCGCCAGCGCCTTCAACGGTCACTTTGTACCGAAAAGCCAGTATAGCAACCAGGCATTAGAAGAGGGTTGTCAGCTGGAAGTGTTATCACCGATGCAGGGAGGTTGAGCCATGTTCTACGATTTTGCACCGAAATCTCGCTTCCTGCTGGGAACGGCTGGGTATCCCTCACCGGCCGTTTTGCAACAGGCGATAGCCGCCTCGGGCACCGACATCATCACCGTCAGTTTACGGCGTGAAGGAGCAGCAGGTGCGGCATTCCGTGAGCTGCTCACTGGATTGAATGTGCGCGTGCTGCCCAACACGGCTGGCTGTCACACGGTTAAAGAGGCGGTGACCACCGCGCAGATGGCGCGTGAACTGTTTAACACTTCATGGATCAAGCTGGAGGTGATTGGTCATGCCGATACCTTACAACCCGATCCGTTCGCGCTGGTCGAAGCCGCACGTATCCTGTGCGCAGACGGTTTTCAGGTATTTCCCTACACCACAGAAGATTTGATCGTCGGTGAAAAATTGCTGGAAGCGGGCTGTGAACTCCTGATGCCGTGGGGCGCGCCGATTGGTTCCGGCCAGGGATTACGCAATATCGAGGGCTTGCGCGCGATGCGCGCGTGGTTTAGCGATATTCCGCTGATCATTGATGCAGGAATCGGCGCACCTTCCCAGGCCGCGCAGGCGATGGAGATGGGGTTCGATGGCATCTTGCTGAATACCGCGGTGGCGAAAGCGGGCGATCCGGTCGGCATGGCGGAGAGTTTCCGCTTAGCGATTGAAGCAGGCCAGGCCGCGCGTCGTGCGGGTTTGATGGAAAAGCGTGATATGGCAGCGGCTTCTACACCGATCTTTGGCCTCGCCAACCTGAGTTAAGGAGCCATCATGGATCGTTATCAACGGCAGATGATGCTGCCGGAAATCGGGGTGGCCGGGCAGCAAAAATTAGTGGCAGCGCGCGTGCTGGTTGTCGGTGCCGGAGGCTTAGGCGCCACGCTGTTACCGCAACTGGTCGGTGCGGGCGTCGGTTTTATCCGCCTGTGTGATGATGACGAGGTGGCACTGCATAATTTACATCGCCAGACCTTGTTCACCATGCAAGATATCGGTTTTGCCAAAGTGGAACGCGCACAGCAGGCATTACAGCAGCGCAATCCTGAGGTGGAACTGGAGGTGTTCCGGCATGCACTCAGTGGCAGCGATTTGCCACACATCCTCAGCGATATCGATGTGGTGATTGATGCCGCAGATAACTTCGCCGTCACTTACCCTCTCTCTGACGCCTGCTTACAGGCCAATATTCCCTTCATCAGTGCATCTGTATTGGGCCGCCAAGGTTATGTGGGGGGCTTCTGCGGGAATGCGCCGAGCTATCGTGCGGTCTTTCCCTCGTTGCCTTCCTCTGCCGCAAACTGTAACACCGCTGGCGTAATGGGACCGGCGGTGGCCACCTTGGGTGCGATGCAGGCGCAGATGGCATTGAGCGTGCTGCTGGGCTTACAGCCTTCACCGCTGGGATGTGTGGTGAACTGCGACTTCGTTAACTGGCATTTTCGTCAGTTCCGCTTCGACGGGGCCGAAGAGCCGGAACAGGCCGTGCTCTTTATCGATCGGCAACAGCTGGCGGCGGATGATTGTGTGGTCGAATTACGCGATCGGGAGGAAGCGCCAGATAGTGTGGCAGCCAAGGTAGAGCGCATTTTGCCGCAGGCGTTAGCGGATTGGCAGCCCCCGCAGGATCAGCGCATCGTGCTGGTGTGTGCCAGCGGCATTCGCGCGGCTAAAGCAGCAGCGGATTTGGCACAACGCGGTTTTACGCGTCTGGCTATTTTAGCGGCGCGTCGTCCATGAACACGATTAATTTCCATGATGTCACCTTTGGCTGGGGCGAAAATGCGCTTTGCGAACGTCTGAATCTGCAACTGCGCGGTGGGAAAACCACGGTGTTTCTGGGGCGCAGTGGTATTGGGAAAAGCACGCTGCTGAGGCTGGTCGCAGGATTGCTGCAACCGCAGCACGGCAGTATCACTGGCTTACAGGATAATGTGGCGTGGATGGGGCAGCAGGATCTGCTCTATCCGTGGTTAACGGTACTGGAAAACGTCATGCTTTCGGCGCGCCTGAACGGTGAGAAGCCGGATCGTCATCGCGCGCTAGCCCTACTGGAGCAGGTGAAACTCAGTGAGGTGGCGGCGTCACCACCCAGCCAGCTTTCAGGGGGCATGCGGCAACGTGTCGCCCTGGCACGTACCCTGTATGCACAGCGTGATGTGGTGCTGATGGATGAACCTTTCGCCACGCTTGATGTAATGACCAAACTTAGCCTACAAACTCTGACTGCCACGTTGTTGAAAGGTAAGACGGTGCTACTGGTCACTCATGATCCACTCGAAGCTTGCCGTATGGCTGATGACATTGTGCTGCTGCATAACCAACCGTTAACGGTGGAAGCCTGGCCGGTGCCAAATGGTGATGTGCCACGTCAGCTTGACGATCCTGGCCTGTTAAAAGCGCAGGCCGAACTTTTCTCACGACTGAATCAAGATGAAAAAACTGTATAGCGCGATCTATCTGATTGCGGTGCTGCTGTGCGCTTGGCTATTGGCCCGGCGCAGCGGGGTACCGGAATTCTTACTGCCTTCACCGATGGCGGTACTGGAAGCCTTGTGGATACATCGCCAACTGCTCCTGCATCACGCATTTTATACGCTGGCAGAGATTGTATTGGCTCTGATGTTGGGGGTGGGGACAGGGGTGATCCTGGCGGTACTGATGGCGGGTAGTCAGACGTTGCGTCGCCTGTTGTTTCCGCTGGTTACCGCCAGCCAGGCGATTCCAGTGTTTGCTTTGGCACCGCTGCTGGTGCTGTGGCTGGGCTTCGGCATTGCGTCAAAAGTGGTGGTAGCTGCTTTGATCGTTTTTTTCCCGCTCTGCTTATCTCTGTTCGATGGGTTGTGCCGCACGCCATCCGGCTGGCTGGAGCTGGCAAAAACCATGAATAGCTCACGCGTGAAGCTGTTCTGGCATGTGCGCTGGCCTGCGGCATTACCGCAATTTTTCTCTGGCTTGCAAATGGCGGTGGTGCTGGCACCCATCGGTGTAGTGATTGGGGAGTGGGTTGGTGCTAGCGAAGGGCTGGGCTATCTGATGATGCAATCCAACGCCCGCCTCGAAACCGCCACCAGTTTTGCTGCTCTGCTTTTGCTATTGATTCTGGCACTGCTGCTCTCCGGCAGCGTGGCATTTATTCGTAAAAAACGCCTCTGGCACTCAACATAAGGACGCACCTTGAACACCCTACGTATAATGATGACTGCACTGCTGTTACTGGCAACGACCAGTGCGCAGGCTGCAGAGAAAGTTCGCCTGCTGCTTGACTGGTTTGTTAATCCTAACCACGCAGCGATTTTTGCGGCGCAATACAGCGGTGCCTTTAAAAAGGAAGGGCTGGACGTAGAAATGATCGCGCCAGCAGACTCTGCATCCGTTCCGCTGCTGTTGGCAGCAGGCAAAGCGGATCTGGCCATTAGCTATCAACCACAGCTTTACACGCTGGTGGAGAAAGATGTTCCGGTGATCCGCGTCGGCACGCTTATTGGACAGCCGTTAAATACCTTAACCACTGTTTCCAGCGATATTCACTCCCTTAAAGACCTCGCCGGCAAAACCCTCGGCTATGCGGTGCCGGGTTCGGAAGATGTCGCCATCCGCAACATGCTGAAATCTCAGGGCGTGGATGTGAATTCGGTGAAGTTGATCAGCTTGAATATGGATTCCACCTCGGCGTTGCTAACGCACAAAATTGACGGCGCGATGACTATCTTCCGTAACTACGAGCTCATCGACCTGAAAGATAAAGGCGCGAAGCCAGTGGTGTTCAAGCCGGAAGATTACGGTGTGCCCGCCTATGATGAGCTGATCATCCTGGCGAATAACCAACATGCTGCACAGGACAAGCGTATCCCCGCATTTTTACGTGGCTTAGATGCTGGCGTGGTGTGGTTGCGTGCGCATCCTGAAGAGGCGTGGAAAGCCTTCATTAAGCAGTACCCAGAGCTGGATACCAAGCTTAACCATCAGGCTTGGCAAGCGACGTTACCGCTGTTCGCTGCCCACAGTGCAAGCTTTGATAAAGCGCGTTATGAGGCCTTTGGTGAATATATGAAAGCTAACGGTTTGATTAAAGCTGTGGCGCCGATGACGCGCTATTCTTTAGAGCAGTAACCCGTGTGCGGGCTGGCTGAATAGCTGGCCCGTAACACACTGTGCATCTCTCAGCTCTCCTGTCCACGCGGCACCCGTTATTAATCACTCGTCACGAAATCCGCTTGCACCACGTCATCATTTTGATAATGATATCCATTCTCAACGATCACGTGATGGATAACCTGATGCGTTTGCCCGTTCTGGCCATAATGCTTTGCGTCTTATCTCTGTTCAAACCCGCGCTTGCCGCTGAAGATTCAGCCGGCTGGCCACGCACGCTACCCACACCGCAAGGTCCGTTCACCTTAGTGCAGCCACCGCAGCGTATTGTTTCTACCAGCGTGACGTTGAGCGGTACCTTACTAGCGATTAACGCGCCGCTGATTGGGTCTGGCGCCACCAGCCGTAACAGCAGCGTTTCAGATGCCCAAGGCTTCTTTACCCAATGGGGGGAGGTCGCAAAAGCCCGTCACGTTAAGCCGCTGTATGTTTCCCAGCCCAACGCAGAAGCGATTGCGGGCGAGGCGCCGGACCTGATCGTCATCGCTGCCACCGGCGGAGACTCGGCGCTGAAACTCTACGATCAGCTGAAAACCATCGCGCCCGTGCTGGTGGTTGATTACGGCGATAAGAGCTGGCAGGCGCTGACGTTGCAGCTTGGTCATATCACTGGCCACGAAGCGGAGGCGAAGCAGGTAATCGCAAAGTTTGATCAACGCGTCGAGTCGCTGCGCAGCAAAATTACCCTGCCGCCACAGCCCACCTCTGCGATTGTTTATTACGAAGATGGGCGCGGGATGAATGTGTGGACGCCGGCTTCGGCCCAAGGCGAATTGCTCAAGGCACTGGGCTTTACGCTGGCGATGCCGCCCGCCAGCCTTCAGGGCAGTACCAGCATGGGCAAACGCAACGACATCATTCAACTTAACGGCGAGACGATGGCGGATGGCGTCACCGGGAATACGCTGTTGTTGTTTGCCGCCGATGATAAAACCGTGCCGCAGGTGGCGAAGAATCCGTTCCTCGCGCATTTACCCGCCGTGCAGCATCACGACATTTTTGCCATGGGCAACGACACTTTCCGCCTCGATTACTACAGCGCCAGTAATATGCTCAGCAGCATAGAACGGCAGTTTACCCGCTAAACGCTTAACCATTCAGGCAGTCGGCCAGCAGCCAGCGGCAGCCATCAATCAGTCCACCGCGCCAGCAAAGGGCATCATGCCCACCGGAATAACAACGGAAATGGAGTGAGTGTCCCGCCGCTTGCAGAGCGGGTCGCATTTGCTGGTTAACGTAGAGCATGTCTGCTTCGCGATCGCCGACCTCCTGAAAGATCTTTAACTTTCCCGCCGGTAATTCATTGTTTTGCAGCTGTCGCAGGAGTAGCCCAGGCGCATGTTGCTCGCGGTTGGCATAGTCGCAGATGTATTGAAGGTGGGGCCACCAAAATGAACCGGATTGCGTAAGAATGCGCCCAAAACGCTGCGGCCAGTGCAAACCCGCATAGAGTGCAGCCAGGCCACCATAGCTTTGCCCGACAACGAGAGTCCGACTTGCTTCGTGGCTGAAATCGACATGTTGATGGGCAAAGGGGAGCAACTCTTGTTGAATAGCTTGCCAGAACGTTTCATTACACGGCAATTCGACCTCACGGTGCTGGCTGTCAATGACATCAACAAACAACCAACTGGCGGGGGGTAACTCGCCTGCAGCGGTGGCGTGCTCCAGTGCGCTAAAAATCGGTTGACCATGAACCCAGTTTTGACCGTCCAAAAGGATCACCAGTGGACGTCTCTCCGGTTCAGCGGTTTCTCCGGTGGTGAAGAGCCAGACGGTGCGTGTGGTGTTGAGCAGGGTACTTTGCCATTGCAGCGTTTGCAGTGTTCTCGACGTCGTTTCGCTTAACCCGGCATCGTGCAACGCCCAAGCGGATTGATAAGGTGCGTCTGGCATATGCGCTTTGCTCAATGCGGTACGGCGACTATTCATAAAAGGGCGAGAGCGGTTGAGGATGTCTGGGATTGCCAGCGGCATCAACGATATCCACCACTTCCGCTGTAATATCTCACATGCCTCACTGCCGCCGCTAAACACCGGTGGCAAATGCTCTGCGCTCACCGGAATCAAGCTATAGCTGCCTCGCCAGTTCGATTCAATAAGCGTGGACCAATGCCAGACATCGCTGCTGCCTATCCGCTTCAAAGACTCTGGGGAGGTACTGTGGTGATCGGTGACGCCATTTATATCGATGTAAACACGTTCAGTAGACGAATGTGTTGAATGACCTTGTGGATCACGCCAGAAAAAATGCATGGTGGTTTCCCCATCCGCATCGCGCTCAACAACAGGTGTGCCGACCTCACAAACCCTTTGCCACCAGCTATCTGTGCCCAAACTACTCAGTTGCAGCCAATCATCCACTGTACTTGTAGGCCAGACTTTAACGCTTTGATTTTCTGAATTGGCTCGAAACATCTTGAAATCCGTCTCCACATTTTCCTCAAAGAGTTTACATTAAAAAACCAAATGCAAATGCTATTGATAACTATTTACGTTTGCAATAATATTCTGTCGCCTTTAATTCCTCTTATTTTCAGCAAATTACACTGATGGGGCGATATTTAGGGCCACATAATTTTCATGGTTTTAATATTTCAATCTGTTACGGCTAGTCTCTCAAGCTGAGGCTGGTTGAACGGATTATTTCATTGACAAGGCAGTTTGAAATAGAGATGGCAACTATGTCCGTAAAAGCAAAAAAATCAGCAATACCTGCTGTGGCACTTCCGTTTAGACTCTCACGGCTTCACCTGTCATTGGCCTCAATGCTGTTGATGGCACCTACCTTAAACAGCTTTGCTGCGGAACAAACCCTTACCGTAAATGCAGATACGCGTGAAAGTGTGACGTCCCCACTGCAGGGATATGTGGCAAAAGAGAGTGCGGCGGGTACCAAAACCTCCACGCCCCTGCGCAAAACGCCGCAATCGATTTCGGTGATCACTCGCCAGCAGATGGATGATCAGGCCGCGGCTTCGGTAGCCGATGCGTTGAGTTATACCAGTGGTGTGCTGACCAACTACCGTGGCAACTCAAACCGTAATGATGAGATCATCGCGCGTGGTTTCCGCTATGCGCCGAAATTTCTCGATGGCTTGAGCTACGGACTGTCTGGACAACAGAGTGCGGCAGGGCAAATCGACCCGTGGTTGCTGGAACGTGTGGAGATGATTCATGGCCCGGCATCGGTGCTGTATGGTCAGGTGAACCCCGGTGGGGTGATTGCCATGACCAGCAAACGTCCGACCGCGCAGAGCATTCACAAAGTCCAGCTCAGCACGGGTAATCAGCACTTGGGCGAAGCGGCATTTGATTTTGGCGGCAAGCTGAATGATGACAACACGCTGTTTTATCGTCTCAACGGCATTGCCAGCACCAAACATGAGTTCGTGAAAGATAACAAACAGCAGCGCATGGCGATTGCTCCAGCGCTGACCTGGTTGCCCAATGCCGATACCAGTTTTACGTTATTGACGATGTATCAGAATGAACCAAAAGCAGGGTATCGTAACTTCCTGCCCGCAAACGGCACGCTGTTTAACACCAGCGCGGGGTATATTCCTTACGACTTCAATGTTAGCGATCCCAGCTTTAACGAAGCGAAACGCGAACAGACCTCTGTTGGCTACATTTTCGAGCATAACTTCAACGATAACATCAGCTTCACGCAGAACCTGCGCTACAGCAATATGGATGAGTCGTACAAATATCTGGTGTATACCTTCGATGTCGATGGCAGCGATCACCAGATCAACCGCCGCCCACAGCACGACAAAATCAAGTCCAAAGAGCTGGGCATCGACAACCAGGTGAAAGCCACTTTTGATACCAGCAGCATTGCACATACCGTATTAGGCGGGCTGGATTACAAGTGGAGTGACGTCGACAACAAACTGTGGCGCGACAGTGGCGATCAATACATTCTCGACTGGGCGAACCCGACCCGTGTGAGCATTAACGAAAGTGACTTGGTGTTGAATACCAGCACCCGCAAAAAGCTCGATCAGGTTGGCGTGTATTTGCAGGATCAGTTGGAGTGGGATCACTGGAATCTGTTGTTGTCGGGTCGCCAGGATTGGGCAGAAGTGCGCACCCAAGACCGCGTTGAAAACACCAACACCCAACAGAATGACAGCAAGTTTACGGGACGGGCAGGCTTGCTCTATGCCTTCGACAATGGCCTTTCGCCGTACGTGAGTTACAGCACCTCGTTCGAGCCTAACCTGAGCACTGGCGCACCGGGCAGCGATCCGTTCGCACCCACCACCGGAGAGCAAACTGAGATAGGTATTAAATACCAACCAGTGGGTTGGGATGCAGTGTTTACCGTCTCCGCGTTCGATATCACTCAGAAAAATATTACGACCTATAACAGCGAGCTCGGCTACAACGAGCAGATTGGTAAGGTGAAGTCGCAAGGTATTGAAACCGAAGCGCATGCGCAGATCACACCGGAAATTAAGGTGATGGCGGCCTATACCTTCACTGATGCGGAAACCAAGCAGAGCAACACCGCGGCTCAAGTTGGCAAAACACCTTCCAGCATTCCACGCCATGCCGCCTCTGCATGGGGAAGTTATAGCTTCCTTGAGGGGGCGCTCAGTGGTTTAACGCTCGGCAGTGGCGTGCGTTACACCGGCACCGCGTGGGCCGACTCTGTCGGGGAAAACAAGGTTCCGCACTACACGCTGTATGACGTGATGGCGAAGTACGAGTTGGGTGAAGCAGCGAACTCGCTGCGTGGCACCACCTTGCAACTCAACGTCAACAACGTCGCTGATAAGCACTATGTGGCATCTTGCAGCAACACCAGTGCTTGCTTCTACGGCAGTGGTCGTTCGATCGTGGCTTCTGTGAGCTACAGCTGGTAATCCGTTGGGCGCTCGTGAGGGCGCCCCTTTCGCATTCCGTGCTGCCAGTAACGCATCGCAACCCTTCGCAACAGGTTTTCAGAAAATACTGGATTTGTGTGACTGTCATCACTGCGAGAGGCACGCTAAAATAAACGCTTCTCATTTAGCAGAGGCTTTTTGTTCACGATGTTTTCTCGTTTCACTTTCGCCGCATTGACGGCCACATTACTGCTCACCGGGTGTGCACGCCACGCCGCAGATAGCAGCACCACTGCGCAGGCTGAAGCTCCTGCTGCCGCCCCCATCGAGAACGACAATATGCCTTCCCAGTTTGATAGCGGACCGACCGTGATCAACGTCTCGCATTTGGTGACGCGAACTGACGACGGCTCTTCCGTGTACCTCACGGTGGACGGTCAGGACGCAGGTCTGTTGCAAAAGGGTGAGAACAAAGAGCTCCGTGTCGCCCCAGGCAAGCACCAGGTGGGCGGGTACGTGCAAACCCTGTTTGGTTTTGGCAAAGTGACCATTGCATCTGTCGATGTGACGACCGACGATAAGGCGCCTAAAAACGTGGTCTATTCCGTCACGCGCCAGAAGCCTGCTTTCAGTGAAGTTCCGGCTGCAACGCCAAATAACTCCTGATTATGCAAACGGTGCTGACATCAGGCCAGCACCGTTTCTCCCTGTTGATTCGCCAGTTGATAGAGGCGAAAATTCTGCGCAGATCCAATCAACTCCGCTAAACGTGGGGAGTGACTGGTTAACCAAATTGGCTGTAACGTGCAGCTTCCACAATCAATGAAGCCAGGGCGGGCAGCATCTCTGGATGCTGATGCGGTTAATCATGATGTATTTCCTAACTGCGGCTTAAAACCAATTTCAAACCCGCTAGCGCGAAGCAGCAGGCTAACAGCGCATCGAGTCCACGGCGGATACGACGATAGAACGCCGCCATTACTGCAGTCGAAAACAGCAGTGCATAGCCGCAGAACACAAAGATACAAATGGCAGCACAACCGATAATAATCATCGGTAAAGTTGACGCCGCCGCATCGGGTTTCAACGCCACAGACATGATCGCCACCCACGTCAGAATGGCTTTGGGATTGCCAACGTGCATTAAAATGCCTTGGCGAAACAACTTCACGAACGTGACTTTCTCGCCCGTCGCGGCAAATTCTGTGGCATCAGGGCGGCGTAGTGCAGATTTGCCCGCCTTGAACGCCAACCATAACAGATACAGGCCGCCACCGATTTTCAGCACAATCAGTAACTGAGCGAAGGTCGCCAGCACGGTTAACACACCGCAGGCCGCCAGTAGCGCCCACATCATCGAACCGCCAATCACACCACTTGCCAGAGCTAATCCCGCGCTGCGCCCCTTTTTCATTGCCGTACCCATAATCGCCATATTGCTGGGGCCAGGGCTGGCAGTGGCAACAAAATAGGTGGTGTAGATCAGAATGAGTTCGTGTGAAAGCGCCATGTATTCCTCTGCGATGGTGGGTGTCCTTTCCCCTGTTATATCGCCTGACGTTGAGATTTACCATGCTCAGGTAGTGACGATTTTTGCATGACGTCGGCTTTTCACCTTAAACAAGGTAAAAATAATGGAGAGCGACGCGATGACCACCAGAATCAGCCCTGGCCCCATCAGTGAACCAAAACCTAACGCATTGAAAATTAACAGTCCCACGATGCCACCGGTAAGGAAGGAAAATATCGTCACCAGATGGGTGTTAAGTTGCTGTTTAAAAGCGCGAATATTCTTGGAAGGATCACGGCGTAAAAGTGCGACAAATACAGAACCTATTGAGATGCCCGCATCGGTCAGCGTACCGGTAATATGCGTCGAACGAACGCGCCCGTTGGAGAGCTGCGTCGAGGTTGAATTATGGACACCCATTAAGAAGGCCAGCAGCAGCAATATTTCCACATTGTTACTGGCCGAGAAGTAATAGATTTCAAACAACGACGTCAGAATAAGCATCAAACCTTCAGCCAGTAGAATACAGCTGAAAATGGTTCTCAGGCCATTTATCACGCCCAGTACCACCGAGATCCTCGCCACTACTGCGCCAGTCACAAAGGCACCTATCATGGCGATAAAAATCTTCAGGTTTCTGACATCCATCTCATTCAAATCACTGGAAATTTGCGAGATATTTCCAGACATGTGCGAGGGAAAAAAGCCAAACGCGGCTAATGCCATAGCATTCAACAAGCCTGCTGACGTGGCCAGGCAGAGCGCGAGATTCCGATCTTCAACATGGGTTCTGGTTCGCTTCAGTTTTATCAGCATAATTCACCCTTCCTCATCGAGAGTATTGTGATAACGCAATGCGTCAAAAGTGGTGTTCGCCAATGAATAAGTGAAGCACAAATATCTTAAGAGGATCTTAATAACTTAGTGATATAGATGAATCCGAATTTAGATGTAAAGTTATCTAAGGAAGATTGTCAGCCTGCTTAATGTTTTTTACTTATGCAGGGCATTGATCGAAATATTCAGGACGCAGGAATAATGACGACCCATGCGTTTTTTTGCCTGAGCAGGGAGGTGAGTGGTTAGGTGAAAAGTGGACACAGGCCAACATCACGCGTTGATCATTGCGTGTTAAAAGATAACAGCTCGATAAAGCGAGGCATTTCAAGATGAGAACACGGCCTTCGGCACGATTACTGGTTATCGATCAGCAACAGCGTGTACTGCTGTTTTGTTTTAGTCACAAAGATGATGCTTTGGATGGACAGCGCTATTGGGCTACGCCCGGTGGTGCAGTGGAGGAGAATGAGAATTGGAAACAGGCAGCCCTTCGCGAATTGTTTGAGGAGACAGGCATTACGCGTACAGAATTGGATGATGCGGTGGGTTATCGCGAGTTTGAGATGCAATTGCCCAGTGGCGATTGGGTATTAGCGCAGGAGCAATACTTTAAGGTGCATGTGGGCGAGCAGGAAATCTCCACCTCGGGATGGAGTAAACATGAGCGGCGAGTAATGACTGACTTTCGCTGGTGGAACTTGCCACAACTGGAGGGTAGTGGGGAACGGTATTTTCCGGAGAATTTAGCGATATTGTTGGGAAAAGAGACTCATTCTCTAAGAAGGTAACCCTGTTAAACGGCAATCACGATCGCCGTCTATTTATCATGCCGTGGCTTATACCCGATCTTTAAACTTTTACGTCGCACTCCATGTGACTGTTGTTTAATCGAAGATATAGTGGCCACACTAGTACCAGATAAAAATTAATTGTTCATCTTTTCTGGTTTGTTAATATTAGTTGATGAGAGTTAACATTATTCTGAATGTCCTGGCGATCTTTCATTTAAATGAGTAAACAGTCTATAAAAAGTTTTCCTATATCTAATTTGATAACTCAATGAATAATCGATATATAATTTCATTGCCCTAAGAAAAAACACCGAATGCACAGTTCCATTATGGGTATTGTGACTATGGAATCACCACGTCTTCACCGATTGCCGAGTGTTATCTCAATCTTTACATTACTCTGAAACCTCTTTCAGGGAATCATCGTCATGACTTTCCGCTCTGACATTAACGGGCTGCGAGCCTATGCGGTTATGCTGGTCATCCTCTATCACTTTGGCTTTACCCAAGTGAGTGGAGGATTTCTCGGTGTTGATGTGTTTTTTGTTATTTCTGGCTATTTAATGACGAGCATTATTCTGTCAAGAATTAAACATAATAACTTTTCACTGATGGCGTTTTATGCGGCGCGTTGCAGACGAATTATTCCGCCATTAATGATGCTATGTGCGATATTAATGCTGATGGGCTATTTCCTGATGCCGCCAGAGGAGTATAAGCGTATGGCGGAGCACGCGGTCTCCAGCCTCAGCTTTATATCTAATGTGGTCTACTTCAAGCAGGGCGGCTATTTTGATACCGGTTCTGTGTATAAATGGCTACTGCATACTTGGTCTTTAAGCGTGGAGTGGCAGTTTTATCTATTATTACCTTTGGCGTTAATGTTCATCGCGCGTTTCCTGCGCCAGCAGTTTGCCTGGGTTATGGGCATCGCTGCACTCTTGTCGTTTGGACTGGTGTTGGCAATGGTTGCCACTGATTTTCATCTCACCGCCACTTATTATTTGTTGCCCACCCGCGCATGGGAAATGCTGGTAGGCGGATTGGTGTATCTGGCGCCCAAAACCCGATTGAGCGGGCAGGGGTGGGTTCCGCCAGTGAGTATTTTGGCACTGATACTGTGTGCGCTAATGTTTGATGAAAACATCGCGTGGCCCGGCATCATGACGCTGATACCGGTGTTGTTCACCGCACTGATTCTTCACGCGGGGGTGCAGAACAGTCGATGGTTAAACCATCGCGTCATGCAGCACATTGGGAAAACGTCTTACTCAATCTATTTATGGCATTGGCCCTTATGGGTGTTCTGGCATCTGGCGGACTGGCCAGTCACGTTCGTCAGCCAGCTAATCTTAATCCTGCTGTCATTGGCTGCCGGTTGGGCTTCTTACGCCTGGGTTGAGAACAGGCAAAGTTGGTTCAGCCGGAAAACCATTATCGCGCTGGGGCAGGCTGCGTTGGTGATACTGTGTGGCGTGACAATCGTAGCTCGAGCAGGAGTGCCTTCACGCGCGCCTGCCGTGGTTGCCTCCATTGGTCACTATTCACAGCAACGCTTTGAGCTTGCTAAAAACTGCTTCGTGCTCAGCGGCGTTACGTCACCACAGTGCGTGTTTGGCGATGCCAGCCAAGTGAATCTGGTGGTACTGGGTGATAGCCACGCCTCAGCCATGTTGTCCTCGATTCTAGCGAGCGCCAGACCGCAGGATGGCGTGGTATTCATCGCGCAGTCTGGTTGTCCTTCGGTACCGGATATTCAACGCAGCGCCAGCCCTGATTGTGGTGGTTTTGTGAAGGCGGCAATAGCCGATATCGAACGCAAATATCCCAACGCATCCGTGTTGATCATCAATCGCCTGTCGTTTTATCTGCACGGCGAATATGGCAGCGGCAGTCGCGCGCCAACCTACAGCTTCAGGCAGGACGGCAACTCCATCGCCGCCTATCAACAGCATTTTGGCGCTGCGGTGAAACAACTGGCCAGCCATCATCGTGTCTTTATCATGACACCCGTGCCGGAGTTCGGTTATGACGTGATTTATCGTATGTCACGTGATGCGATGCGCGGAAAAGCGTTGTCAATTCAGCAGTCTCGTGCCGAGTACCAATCACGTCACCAGGATGCGTTGGCGATGCTTAAGCATATCGCGGCGCTCTCGCCTGACGTCACCTTGCTGGATGCCACTCAAGGGTTATGTGACAGCCGTTTCTGCTACGGAGCCAGAGAGGATGTGCCACTGTATCGCGACGACAACCATCTTTCTGAAGTGGGGAACAAGAGTCTGAGCGGGGTATTTGCGGGTATGTGGGGAATGATTGAGGGGAGGTAACCCTTTGAAATCCAGAGGCAGGATGTCAAAAATGCTGCTTTAACATCCATTGAATTGTGCCAGCCAAACCGTTCTGCCACCGCAGGTTGCATCTTCTGTGACTTGTTTAATTACGTTGAAACCGTTATCCGACAGCAGTTGGCGGAATTCATTGTGAGCCAGGCTGGCATGATAGAGCGGACGGTCAAGAAAAGTACCCATCGCTTCGCCGTCATCGTGCCCGCTGGTGAACATTAAGGCAGCGCCGACCTGAGCATGCTGAGCAAAGCGCGGAAACATTGCGCGTTGGTGATCGCGAGTCAGGTGGAAGAAACTGTCCCATGCGATGATGCCATTAAATGTCTTATCGAGTGCCAGCGTGCGCATATCGGTAATGTGCCATTGCGCCTGCGGGAACCGTTCCCGACAGCGTGCGATCATCGGTTCTGAAGCATCCACACCCGTGACGTTGAACTGCTTCTGCAAAAAGTACTGAGCAATTGGAATACCGGCACCGCAGCCTACATCCAGAAGCTCACCGCCAGCAGGAATCAGGTCGAGAAAGCGCGCTAACCAGTGCTGTTCAATGAAGTGCTTTGTGCGGTAGTTATCCCATACTTCGGCACCTTCTCGGTACAGATCAATAATATGTTCAGCTTCTTTCTCGTGAGTCATGATTTGTCTTTATGCAGGGGTGAGGGGGCATGATAGTTGAAACCTCTGCAAAGAATAAGGGGGCTGATTCTTCAGTTATATCGGGCAGCCACACTCGTTTTGCAGTCAATCGCCAATATCAGGCTGTCAGATTTGTACGATCACCTCGTGGCGTTGGATGGGAGATGACAAGAAATTCAACTGGAGATCTACTGTCGTTCCTTGCCTGGTGTTTTAATCCAGGGGCGATTTCCAGTCCCTGCTGGGCCTTAATCACATGTTTTTCACCTTCAAGTTCCATCGTCAACTCTCCCTGCAGTACGAAGAAGAATTGTCTGGAAACGGAGTGAAAGTGACGTGTCTCACTCGTGTCGGAAGGCATTTTCTCATGAATAATGAGCATGTCTTGTCGATTGACTAAATACCAACCGTCGCAATTATCACCCCATATATAGTGCTCAGCATTCTTTTTAGAAATCATCCCGTTTGCCTTTTAAGGTTTATTTTCCAGCTTATGCTTTATAGAGCCCAACATTCTGCGCCGGATCAGACCGCTCCCCGCTCTAATCGCCAGCCAGTAAGCGGCCATCTTATAATGAGTGATTTGATCAGGGCAGTGAATGAACGTTTCTGTAATAATTTCGGATTGGTTGTCATTAATAATATTGACTTGATACCGCAGCAATAGCTTCGCAGCACCCGGCCGCGCAGGCTGCTGATACTCTTCGGCGTCAGATATTTTTTCCAGGCCAAAGTCTGCGCGCCAAAACTGTCCTCTTAACCCATAGTGAAGTTCTAAATCAGACGCGTGAAGAAGCGTGAAGGTTTGCAGACCGAATTTATCATCGTGGTTTTTTTGTGCCTGCTTTTGCAGTTTCTGCGGCAGCTGTCTGATAGACATCAATGCTCGGATAACCGTGTCTTGCCCAATATCGTATGCCGTGATGAGAGGCATGATCTTTTCAGGCTCGGTGGTTTTGATTACAGCACTGTGTTTTTCGTGGAACTGAAAATCAGGAAGGTGAGGCGGGGCGCCATTCCAATTGGCGAGCCTATTTTTTGATACAAAGCCCAGTAAAATCATCCTTAACCTCGACTTAGGGTATTTATGCAGAGTCCGGTGCGTGCTGCAAGCACTCACTAAGATAGTCAGCTCGTCGTTCTTATTGCTTGGCTTCGAATGCTATCAGTTCCGATGTTTTGATCCACAGTAGCGTATCCACCCTATTGATATTCTTGGCTTCATCCCATAAACCAGATGGGAGGGCTTCCCCTCTTAACTTATGAAGGATAGATATCATGGGTCTTAAACCTGGTCCAAAACCCATAGCTAAATCGACAGGAAAGCCTGATCAGCGCCGACGTGATAACAAAGATACTCCCGGAAATACCCCTGGCTTGAAACCTAGTAAATCCACTGGGAAATAATAATCTGGGAGGGTGGCAAAGTTTCCCCCTCCTATTCCCGAATGTATGGAAATCTGCAGCTTAAATCCTCGCGCCTCTTATACCGCTTTCCATCAAGCCGCGTCCCTTACCCTTTCCCAAAAAATCCTCAATCGCTGCCTCGATAATCGGCACACTCAAGGTCTCAGCACCAACAATCATCCGCAGCCCATGCCCATAAGCGAATCCCGGCAGTAACTGATACCCACAAACAACCTCCGGCGGTTCATCATGCGTAATTTCCCGCTCACGCTTTTCGATAAACTGCCACATGGTCAGCCCGCCAAAAATCTCATAAGCCTGTTTTTCTCGGTGCACAAGGGTATGACTGATGATTTTGCCTTTGCTGTTCACATTGGGCGTTGTTTCGTATCGCACTTCATCTTCTTGTTCCTGCTTACTGAGCATTGCCCATGCCTCATTGAATGCTCGGTCGTGCACTGCATTCTGAAGCGCCATATTGACTGTGATGATCTCAGCATTCCACAGATCGGCAGGATCGCCGCCGACAAAGTAGATATCACTCCAAACCCAAATGTGGTCAGGGTTATCTTTATAGTGTTGTATATCGCAATAATCATAAAAAATGCCACCACAACGATGACGTTCACGATAGATACGGTTTTTAAGCTCAATGACTTTTTGGCGGCGCTGACGACGAGAAAGAGAAATGAAGGGGCGATGTTTGCTGAAAGGCGACATGGAAACTCCTTAACCGACAACGCTAATGCGGCTGGAAGCAGTCCAGCCAAATAGCCTAGCAAAAGCCGAGGCAAAGAAACAGTCGTTATTGAGAGAACATTTAACCATGCACCACCACATTAAACCCTTCTTCCACATGCGGTGCGACACAGTCGCTGTTGATTACCTTAAAGCGCATCGGTTGCTGCAGCCTCATGCTCGACTGCGGCAGTTTAATTAAGAGCGGAGTGAATCGGGCAGCAGTAGGCAGGGTAAGTGAATGTTATTATATGGGAATGTTGAGTTGTAGCCTGGGATAGCGTTCTATCCATCTCTTTGTGCTGACTCGTTGTTTAAAAGCATCAAGCTTTTCACGCTCAAATGCAGGAGTTGGTCGTAGACGCAGTTCAAACAGATCACAGAGCCCATAGGGTGCCGTGATATCAATGCCTTTCGGCCCCAACCTGACCGCTACGGCCGTAGCGGTTTCTGGCCAGTAAAATAGGGCATTGCCCGTTGAGGTATAGGGATGATTACCATTACGTAGATGCATTCTGGCTTGATTCTTTACTGACCAGTCATACGAATGTAGTTGCTGTTTAAGTCTTTCTTCTAAAACGCGGTCAAAATCTGGAGTACAATTTTCAGAGTCAAACCAGACGACATCTACATCACCAGAAACAGGACTTAACTCATATCCATGCAAGTGATCCCAAACGGCATCCCGTATGAACCCCGCTCCAATCCAACTATCATTGAGTTCTAGGGCTTGAACCGCATATAGGATACTCATCCTTACAGGATCATCTAACAGTATTTTCTTTAATGAATTTTTGTATTCCACTCCAACCTCTATTGGAAACAGTTACCCGCAGATGTGAATATTATCAGCATCCTTCTATCTAACGGACTGATTAATTTCTCATAAGAAAAATTTATGTAGCTCTATAAAATCCAAAATGGCAGTGTGATAATTCAAGCGGATTTCAAGGCAGAGATTTACGCATCAATGCATTTTCCAAAATAACTCCGCGAATAACAGGAAAACCGCGCTCGACAACATGAAAACCGTGCCGCACAAATAAAGGTTCAGCTGTCTTACTTACATGGGATGTCAGTTCGGTTAATTCTAGCCTTGTGGCTTCTTCATGAATGCAGCGCATTAGCAATGTGCCGACACCTTTACGCGGATAATGACCGGAAACGTAGAAGTGGTCGATGTATCCATTGGTTTGAACATCTGCGTAACCGACTATCGCGTTATTCACCTCAACGATAAAAGGCTTCAGCGCCCTCATGCGCAAGGACCAGTTCTCTTTATCCATATCCTCTGGTGCCCAAGCCTCAATTTGTTCTCGCGTGTAATCGCATGCGGAAATGTTGCGTATAGATGTTAAGAACACCCGGAGCAGGGCCGCTTCATCACCTGATTGAAATCGTCTCACTTTCACAATTCACTCCTTCATAACGTTTAAACTGTTAGCGTAAGTGTAAAATTCACGGCGTTGTTTATCCTGTTGGTGGGTGCTCAGCCCTATGTTACTTGGTTCTTTAACACCGCACCTCTTGCTAGTTTCACTGCTGCTTTCAAGAAATTAGTCGTCAAACAGCCCTCCAGGAGTATAAGTGGTGAAAATAAAATTAATAAGGGGTTGTCAAACCAATCTGTCTATGTCTTAATGGCGGCCTTGGTTTGGAAAACAGACCTTATGAAAGCAGTTTTAGTAAAGCAGTCCTCAGTTCAAGTGTTATCTTAGATACCCTTCTTCATGAGCCTCCTCCTAAGTGCCAAATAAGTCACTCTCTAATTACAGGCCACCATCGCCGCTTTAAGTGGCTCATCAATTAAGGAAATATCTATGTCTAACAAAATGACTGGTTTAGTAAAATGGTTCAACTCTGATAAAGGTTTCGGTTTTATCACTCCTAACGATGGCAGCAAAGATGTATTCGTACACTTCTCTGCAATCCAGAGCGACAACTACAAAACTCTTGATGAAGGTCAGCAAGTTTCCTTCACCATTGAAAACGGTGCTAAAGGCCCAGCAGCGGGTAACGTTACCCCTCTGTAAGTCGCGCTGATTATCATAGCCGCTTACTACAGCGATGAAGGCAATAGCCTGAGCAGTTAAGCGCTACAGATAATAAAAAAACCCCGCCGAGTGCGGGGTTTTTTGTTATCTATTATTCACTCAAAAAATCTTTAAGCCGTGGTGTTGATATTACGCCCCACCGCCGGGTTAGCCGGCAGCTGAGGGATGGAGTCAAGAATCCCAGCAGCCATAGATTGCTGATTATCCAGAGTCTTCTTCAGTACAAAGGTGCTCACTTTACTGCTTAGATCCATGTTATCAAGACCGATGGCCAGTGAAGTAATCTGTGATACATCCATTTCGCTCTCCTTTAAATAACGATTAAAGCTGCAAACGGCTTTAGAAGCCTGAAATGACTATCGGCAGTTTGACACATAGCTTCAGGGTTACTTAGTCTCTGGCTGCCAAGTCCCCACCTCCTGCGCGTTAATCGCCTTGGGCAGAAGTTTGGCCTGATAGAACGCGTCGGCAATTTTCTGTTGCTCCGTCAAATCGCTCTTGTTAACTGGTTCGATTTGATAGCTGCGTTGCTGATTGGCCTGTTCCACCGTCGATAACGGCAAATTACCCCAAAGTGGCGAGAGAATTTTTGCCGCATCTGTGGGGTGGGCTTTCAACCATTGTGCTTCTTGGTCGAGCGTCTTATACACAATGCCCAGCACTTCAGGATGCTGTTTGGCGTAAGGCGTTGAAACCAGATAGTAGCGCTGATAGCTGGCAAGACCTTTTCCGCTCACCAACACGCGGGTGTGCTGTTCCACTTTAGAGCTGGTGACAAAGGGTTCCCATGTCACCCAGGCATCAACGCTGCCGTGTTCCAACGCGGCACGACCATCGGCAGGTGTTAGCCATGCGGGCGTGATATCACTGAATTTCAGCCCAGCTTTCTGTAAGGCAGCAATCAACAGATAATGGCTGCCTGCCGCTTTGGTTACGGCAATCTTTTTCCCTTTCAAATCCTGCAGTGATTGGATGCTGGAATTGGCGGGCACCAAAATGGCTTGTGCCTCAGGTGAGGGTGTCTCGCGCGCATAATAAGTGAGATCTGCACCTGCCGCTTGCGCGAACACGGGCACGGTATCCGCGACATCGGCAGAGAGATCCACGTTGTTCAAATTAAGCGCTTCCAGCAGCGGTAAGCCGCTGGTGAATTCATGCCAGCTCACTTTAATGCCGCGTTCGCCTAAGGCTTTATCCAGATCACCACGCTGCTTAATCAGCGTTAACAGCGTGGAGGATTTTTGATAGCCGATGCGTAACGTCTCTTCAGCGTGAGCACTGGAAAGCAGCGTGGAGAACAGCAGTGAAGCGATAATCGTCTTGGTGGTGTTGCGCATGTGAAGTCCCTGAAGGTTTTACCATTTTTAAAAATGATAAAGCCCGCTCAGAGGCAATCAAAACTGCAAGTTCGCATAAGCTTTGCGCATTTTCATCTATCGCAGTTGCGCGGTAATAGCGCGTAAATGGGTTCTCAAAATGCCATGCAATGCGCGAATCGCCGGAGAAAACTGTTTGCGATGCGGGCAGATGAGGTGCAAAGGGGTGCTTTCGCCGGGCAACTGCGGCAACACGATTTCAAGTCGGCCTTGCTGGATATCTTCACACACATCTATCCAAGATTTGTAGGCGATACCCATTCCAGCAATCGCCCAGCGGCGAGCAACTTCAGCATCGTCACATAGCAATCGGCTTTTCACGGTAATCTGTCGTCGCATGCCTTCTTGTGGAAAGGTCCATTTATCATAAACGTGGCCGCCCATCACGAAGGGCAGGCAGTGATGCTGTGCCAAATCCTCCAGTTTTTCCGGTCGGCCATGTTGATCGAGATAGGCAGGTGAGGCGACCATCACACGTCGGTTATCTTCGGCCAGCGGCAGCGCGACATAGCTGCTGTCTTCCAACTTGCCATAACGAATCGCGATATCCACCGGGTCACGAAACACATCACTGATTTGATCGGACAACGATAAACGCACCGAAAGAGCAGGATGTTCACGGCAAAAATCGGTGATCAGCGGTAGCAGAATATTGCGACCAATATCAGAAGGCAGCGCGATTTTAAGTTCGCCGCTCAACACATCTTCGTGACTCTGCAAGCTATCGGCACCAGCCTGCATCAGCGTCAGCATCTCTTGTGCGTAGGGCAAGTATTTTTCACCCTCTGCAGTCAAGCGCAGGCTACGCGTGGAACGTGCAAACAGACGACGATCCAATTCGCGCTCAAGTCGCTGAATCGCGGCGCTCACCTGACCCGGTAGTAAGTTCACTTCGCGAGCCGCACGGGAAAAGCTGCCCAACGCGGCGGAGCGGACGAAGAGGGTGACATCTTCCAGTCGAATCATGGCATCACTTATCGTTGATTTTCACTCTGAGAGTGAAAGTGTTGCTCTGCTACGGGCATTTTTCAATGGAAAACGTCAGGTTATGCTGCCTGGAACTTATCTAACATACTGATGAATTGAGGAACTACGGGATGAAAGCGATTGTTTATAGCCAAAACGGCTTACCGATTTCAGATGAAAATGCCCTGTACGAATTTGATGTCGCCAAACCGCAGCCTGGAGCACGCGACCTGCTGGTGAAAATTAACGCGATTGCGGTGAATCCGGTGGATACCAAAGTGCGCAACGGCGCGCCCACGGACAAACCGCGTATTTTGGGTTGGGATGCGGTCGGTGTCGTCGAAGCAGTTGGCGATCAAGTGACACTGTTCCAACCTGGCGATAACGTCTTTTACGCAGGTGATATCACTCGAGCCGGCAGCTATGCGGAGTATGGGCTGGTGGATGAACGTATCGCGGGTCACAAGCCTCGCACCTTAAATGATGCGGATGCTGCTGCTTTACCTTTGACGTCACTCACGGCGTGGGAACTGCTGTTTGACCGCCTGGAAGTGCAGCCAGAAGACAACGCCGCGCTGCTGATTATTGGCGCGGGTGGCGGAGTGGGTTCAATCCTGACGCAACTGGCGCGCAAGCTAACTGGCCTAACCGTGATCGGCACCGCATCGCGACCGGAAACGGCGGATTGGGTTCGTACGCTGGGGGCGCATCATGTAGTGAATCACCACCAGCCGTTGGGCGAACAGTTGGCTGCGATTGGTCATCCGCAGGTGCGTTATGTCGCCTCGTTGACCCACACCGACAGCTATTATGCGCAGTTGGTGGATGTGCTGGCCCCACAAGGCAAGCTGGCACTGATCGACGACCCTGAATCTCTGGATGTCGTGCCGCTGAAGCGCAAAGCCATCTCACTGCACTGGGAGCTGATGTTCACCCGTTCGCTGTTTCAGACGGCAGACATGCAGCGCCAACATCAGATTTTGCAACAGGTCAGCCAGTTGATTGATGACCAAACCCTACAAACCACTGCTGGCGAGCATCTTGGCATAATTAACGCGGCCAATTTGCGTAAAGCGCACGCCTTGATTGAAAGCGGACGTGCACGCGGAAAAATCGTGCTCAGTGGATTTTAACCTGTTGAAACATAATAATTTACTATAGGTAATCGGCTCGTTGTAGGCTGCGTATTAAAGCATGACAGTATTATTGGTCACCATTAAGGGTGTACTGCCTGTCACTTAATTTTGTTTCGGTCGCCATGAATGGCGACCCTACATTGTTCGGTGCGGTTTTCGTCGGGTGTGCCTTCAGGCGTGCCGGGTTAAATACCCACTCATTGGCTTAAGTGAGCGGCATTACGCCATTAAAGGTGACCCCACATTTTAACTCAGGAGAACTTCATGACACTTAATGATGCAGTGGCGCGTCGCCACACTGTGAAAGCGTTTGCTGGTGGTAAGATCTTGCCGCAGGAAGAGATCGAAACGTTACTGAACGTGCTGCGTAACAGCCCGTCTTCCGTTAACTCGCAGCCGTGGCATTTCGTGGTGGCCTCAACGCCGGAAGGGCGTGAGCTGATGGCGCAATCCACGACTGGCGCGTTTGTTTACAATGGCCCCAAAGTGCTCAATGCCTCCCACGTCATCGCGCTGTGTATGCGTACCGATCTGGATGACGCGCATCTGCAAAATGTGCTGGCGCAGGAAGAGCAAGATGGGCGCTTTGCCAAACCGGAAGGTAAGGCTGGACAGGATAAAAGCCGTCGTGGCTATGTTGATATGCATCGCTATGAACAGCGTGATGTGCCGCAGTGGATGGAGAAACAGGTCTATCTGGCACTCGGCAGCTTACTGTTAGGCGCCGCGATGTTGGGCATTGATGCGACACCAATGGAAGGTTTTGATCAGCGAGCGCTGGATCAGGCATTAGGTCTGCGTGAAAAAGGCTTTACCAGCGTAGTACTGGTGTCTCTGGGTTATCGCAGTGATGAAGATTTCAACGCGGCGCTGCCTAAATCACGTTTGCCACGTGAAGAGATTTTCACGTTTATTTGATCAATGCATTAAACCTTAGCGGTGCAATTTAATGCGCATCTGCCAGCTGTCATGCCGCTGCTGGTCAGCGTGATAAATCACGCCGCTCAGGTTTATGTGACTCGCAGTGACAGGGATAGCTGGCTGGGCCTGCCGTAGCGGTGCAGTTTACTGTGTATCCGCCAGCAGCAGAAACAGCAAGCTAAACCGATTCACGCCATTCTCACTAGTTACCGCGCAACTGCCGCGATGCAAGCGCATAATACTTCGCACAATCGATAATCCCAGTCCGCTGCTGCCTTGATGCCGTGACGCATCGGCGCGCCAGAAGCGGTCAAAGATGCGAGCCTGCTGTTCTGCACTGAGCGCCGGGCCATGATTCTCTACCACCAGTTCGATGCCATCATGGTGCACTGCACTCAGCACGCGGATGGTGGAATCACGATCGCCGTAGCGCAAGGCATTCGCCATCAGATTGGCTAAGGCGCGCTGCAGCAGTTGGGGATCGGCGTGAAGTTCTCCCTGCATGCGCATCTCCAACCGCATCGCATGCTCTTCGGCCATGCCATCAAAGTAATCCTGCAACTTCTCACCTAGCTGCGCCAAATCGATAGGTTGCCAATCCATCGCCTGGCTCGCGTCTTCCGCTTTGGCGAGGAACAGCATGTTATCGATCATCTTCGCCAGCCGTTCCAGTTCCTCATAATTAGAGCCAAGTAGCGTCTGATAGTCACTTACGCTGCGGGGTTGGCTAAGCGCCACTTCAGTTTGCCCGATCAGGGTGCTAATCGGCGTGCGCAGGTCATGCGCCATATCGGCCGAAACTTGGCTGAGCTGTTGATATCCCCCTTCCAGGCGGCTCAACATTTGATTGAAAGCAGCGACCAGCGGTTCAAGTTCGGTGGGGGCGTCGCTGAATTGAATGCGGTGTGACAGACGTCGCACATCGATGGCGTCTGTTTCCGCAGCCAGCCGGCGCAAAGGCGACAGACCACGCCTGACCAGCCAGATACTTAATGCCGCCACCAGCAAGGCTGCCAGCGCGGTTGAAAGGATGATTTGATCGCGATAGCTGTTGAGTGTCTGTGTGCGATCACTCATTAAGCGGCCAGTAATGATCTCAATTTGCCCATTACCATCGCGTGTCGGGGTTAATGCCGCTGCGGAGATAAAAGGCGTGCCGTCCTGTGCCTGCTGGTGATGCACAGACGCCAGGGTCAGGGATTGATCGGCAGGTACGGGCTTGATGTCGGGCACCGGACGCGATCCGGGATTAACCACAATCAGCGGTGGTTGGCCGGGAAAACGCAACACTAATAATGACTCGGTATTCCCTAGCATATTGGCAAACAAGCGCGGTTTTTGCTGGATTAGCGTAATGGCGTCTTCATCGCGTAGCAGCGTACGTATCTGGTCGATGCGTGTCAGCAGCGCCGCGTCATCGCGTATGCCGATCTGCTTTGCCAAAGACTGATAAAGCGCAAAGCCGCTCAGGGCAAAGATCGCAATCACCGTAGTGCTAAGCAGTAAGGACAAACGGCTGGCCAGCGAACGCTTTTTCATGTTTCAGCTTCGCAGCGATAGCCCACACCGTGCACCGTGTGAATCAGCGGTTGATCAAAGGGACCATCTATTTTCTGACGCAGGCGTTTGACCGCCACGTCCACCACGTTGGTATCGCTGTCAAAATTCATATCCCAGACACGAGAAGCGATGACCGTGCGCGTCAAAACTTCGCCAGGATGCAGCAAGAAGAGATGCAACAGATTGAACTCTTTATTGGTGAGATCGATACGCTGACCCGCGCGTTCCACCCGGCGTTTCAGGATATCAAGTTGCAAGTCGGCAAGGGTCAAGAGATCAGGCAATTTCTGCTGGCCGCCGCGTCGTAGTTGGGTGCGGACGCGTGCCAACAGTTCAGCAAACGAGAAGGGCTTCACCAGGTAATCGTCTGCCCCCAGTTCCAGCCCCTTAATGCGATCTTCTAATGTTCCCTTGGCGGTAAGGAAAATCACAGGCGTGTGGATCTGTTTATCCAGCGCCGCCATGACCTCCCAGCCGCTCATGCCGGGCATCATCACATCGAGTAAAATCAGATCGTAATGATGCTCCTGCGCATAGAACAAACCGTCTTGCCCGTTTGCGGCCACATCAACGATAAATCCCGCCTCCGTCAATCCTTTGCGCATGTAATCCCGCGCTTTGGCTTCGTCTTCAATCACCAAAATTTTCATGCGCATCTCCAGGCGGGATAGAGGTTAAGGCTGAGCGTGCAGTGCAGCCTGTTCAATCAATTTTGCCACATCATCAGGATGCGACTCATAGACTGAGTGGCTGGCACCGGCAATTTCCACGGTGTGGCTGTGCGCGCGTTTCGCATACATCCGCTCCAGATCGGGGTTAATGATTTTGTCAGCTTTCGCCACCATGTACCAGCTAGGCTTGGTTTTCCATGCCGGGTCAGGAATGTTGGCGGTAAACACGGCGGCGTTGGTTGGCATTTGAGCATGCGCTTCGAAATCCGCCTGCGCTGCCGGTAAATCTGCCGCGAAATCACTGTGATAATTTTCTGGCGCGATGGTTAAGTAGCCATCAGTCGATTTGGCAAACGGATGCGCGCTGTTGGGGAATTTTTTGCCGTTAATGGCTTCCGTTTCACCATTGTCTAGCGCGTGAGCCGCGATATACACCAGACCCACAACCTTATTGTCATTGCCTGCTTCGGTGATGATTGCGCCGCCGTAGCTGTGGCCAACCAGAATCACCGGGCCATTTTGCTGGTCGATGATGCGGCGTGTAGCCGTCACATCTTCAGGGAAGCCGGTCAGGGGTTCCTGCACCAGTGTCACCTTATAGCCATCATGCGTCAGGTGGTCATATACCGGACGCCAGCCTGCACCGCCAACAAAGGCACCGTGTACCAACACAATATTTTTCACGGGCTGCGCTTCAGCTTGTGCCACGCCGCCTGCCATTGCCATCAAGATGCCTGCTGCTAAGGTCAATTTTTTCAGTTTCATGGTCGTGCTCCGAATGAGTAAGGTTCGGGCACAGGATATGAAAATGGCTCTGACATCAGGGTGAGCGAGTTATGACAAAAGAATGACAGGGGGCTTTAGGGTGGTCGAACACTGGATTTCGTGAACGTCCTCCCAAATTGCAACGATGCTGTCTTGCTAAACAAATTGGCTTGTGTAATTTATGCCATAACTTCACAAATAATCGTGAAGAAGGAAAGTACATTACAACTTGTCACTGAAGGATCCTTCCTCATGTCAGAATTAAAGTTTGCTACACGTTTGAACTCTTTCGCCTCTGGGGCGCACCTATACTGGCCTAACATCCAGGGAAAACCTTCTGTATTACAAATGATTGCCCGTGCCGGAAAGGTCAATGGTCTGACACATCTGGACCTTAACTATCCGCAGCATATGACCAGCGACATCCCCACCATGCGTAAGGCCATTGCGGATGCGGGTCTGGCGGTCAACGGCATGCAGATGCGTTGGGATGCCCCCCAGTTCAAAATTGGCGCTTTCACTAACCCCGACGCGAAAATACGCCGTGAAGCCATTGAACTGACCAAACGCGGTATTGATGCTGGTCGCGAATTTGGTTCCCGTCTAATGACCTTGTGGATGGGCCAGGATGGTTTCGATTATTGCTTCCAGGCCGACTATAAAAAGATGTGGGAAGACGCGGTGAGCGCGGTACGCGAAGTGGCTGAATATGCGCCGGAAATTGATGTGAGCATTGAATACAAACCGAATGAGCCGCGTGCGTACAGTATTTTCCCAAATGCCACCACTTGTCTGCTGGCCGTGGAAGAAGCGGGATGCGCCAATCTTGGTATTACCCTGGATTTCGCTCATGTCCTGTTTGCCAATGAAGTTCCGGCATTTGCGGCTGCCATGGTGGCACGTCGTTCTCGCTTGTTAGGACTGGACCTGAATGATGGCTGGGGCAAACGTGATGATGGCTTAATGGCGGGCTCAGTGAATCCACGCGCCACACTGGAATTCCTGTGGCAGATGCAGCGCGATGGCTATCAGGGCGCTTACTACTTCGACACCTTCCCGGACGCGAGTGGTCTGGACCCAATTCGTGAAGCGGAAATCAACATTATCACTGTAAAGCGCCTGCTGAAGTTGAGTGAAAAACTCAATAATAACCCAGCACTGGAAGAAGCAATCAGCCGCCAGGATGCGGTGGCCTCACAGCAAATTGTGAATGACATCATGCTTGCACAATAAGCAAGCGCGTAACCCTGCACCTCAAATAAAACGATAAAAAGGCTACCACCATGAAAAAGCTCTTACTCTCTGTCCTGACATCCGCATTGCTGTGTTCCAGCGTTCATGCAGCTCAGCTGGCCCCCCTGAAATCTGACTCAGAGCCAGACCGCACCGACTGGACGCAACTCGAAAGCAAATACGGCCCGATGCCTAAGGTTGATAGCAAGCTGAAAATTGGCGGCGTGTCGAAAACCTTGACCAATGAGTATTGGCGCTCATTGGGCGAGGGTTATCAGAACATCGCGAAGAAATATGGTTTCACCGTTGCTTATCAGGCTGCTGCCAATGAAGACGATCAAATGGGCCAGTTGTCCATTGCAGAAACCCTGATTGCGCAGGGTTTTACTGGTTTGCTGGTGTCACCTCAGACCGATATCAACCTTGAGCCTGCATTGGAAAGCGCCAGCAGCAAAGGCATTCCGGTGGTGAACGTCAACGATGCCGTGGTGCCAAGCGCCCAGTACTACGTCGGTAACGTGCAGAAAGACAACGGCGTGCGCGTCGCCAAATGGTTTATCCAGCACTATCCGCAGGGCGGCAAAGTGGCGGTGATTGAAGGCCAGCCGGGCGTATATGCTGCCGGACAGCGCACCGCGGGCTTTAAAGAGACCCTGCAGGCCAATGGCAAATTCAACATTGTCGCCAGCATACCTGCCAACTGGAGCCGCGAGCAGGCCTTTAACGCCGCATCGACCATTCTACAGCAACATCCGGATCTGATTGGTTTCTACGCCAACAACGACACCATGGCGCTTGGCGTGGTGGAAGCGGTGCGTTCACTGAACAAAGGTAAGCAGACCGCAGTATTTGGTACCGATGGTATCTCTGATGCCTATGCTTCTATCAAGCGCGGTGAACTGACCGGCACGGTCGATAGCTTCCCGATACTGACCGGTGAAGTGGCGATGGAAGTGATGTTGCGTCTGGTGAACGGGCAGAAGTTATCGCGCGTGATTGCAACGCCACAAGCGTTGATCACTAAAGAGAATGCAGATGCCTTCTCCACCAAAGACAACGATAAATTACGCCAGTTGCTGGCACAGCAGTAAGACAGGCGGAGAGCGTATGGAACAGTATCGCTTAATGATGCGCGGCATCACGAAAACCTACGGTAGCGCCATCGCGCTGCAAGATGTGGACTTTATGGTGCGGCCGGGCGAAGTGCATGCTCTGATCGGTGAGAATGGCGCAGGCAAATCAACCTTGCTGAACATTCTCTCCGGCGTGCGCCCGGCGGATAGCGGTGCTATCCACGTAAATGGCGAGCAGGTGCAGATGAAAAATCCACTCAGTGCGCGTCATGCGGGCATTGCGATGATTCATCAGGAGTTGCAGCATGTTCCTGAGCTCTCTGTTGCCCAGAATATGTTTCTGGGCCGCCCACTGACCACCCTGAACGGTTTGTTTGTGGATAAGCGTGCGCAGTTAGCGCGGGCCACGCATATCCTGAAGCAGTTGGATCCCAGCATCAATCCCGCTGAGCCAATCAAGAACCTTAAGGTGTCGCAGCAGCAGATCGTGGAGATTGCGCGTGCGTTGTTGGACGAGGCGAAAATCATCGCTATGGATGAGCCGACATCCAGCCTGACGCCGCGCGAGTTTGAACGTCTGGCGGAGTTGATCGCTGATTTGAAATCCACCGGCGTCTCATTGATTTACGTGTCACACAAAATGAATGAAATCTTCCAGGTGTGCGATCGTGCCACCATCATGCGTGATGGACGTCAGGTCGGTGTGGTGAACATTTGTGATGAAACTGAAGAGACCATTGTGGCGAAGATGGTGGGGCGCAAAATCGATAAACAAGCGCACCAGTCATGGGCTACCGATCGTAAAGTACTGCAGGTTGAGAATGTGGCACGCGGAACGGAAATCAAACCCGCCAGTTTTAGCGTCTGCGCGGGTGAAGTGCTGGGCGTGGCGGGTCTGGTCGGCGCAGGCCGTACCGAATTGCTCAAACTGATTGCCGGTATCGACAAACGTAGCGCGGGTGAAGTACGCGTTAATGGTCAGTTAGTGCGCAATCACAACGTCAGCGCGGCAATTCGTGCCGGTATTGGTCTGGTGCCGGAAGATCGTAAGAAAGAGGGCATCATCAAAGCGCGTGCGGTGAAAGTGAATATGGCGCTGCCGTCGATGCGTAACTTCACGCTCGCCGGCGTCATCCGTAAAGTGAAACTGAATGCCGTCGCGCAAGAGGTGATGTCAGATTTAAAACTGCGTCCACTCAATATTGAAAAACCCATTGGCACATTGAGCGGGGGTAACCAGCAAAAAGTGATCATTGGTCGATGGGTGGCAGCAGATGCTGAAGTGTTTTTATTTGATGAGCCAACCCGGGGAATTGATATTGGGGCCAAAGCTGAAATTTATAATCTCATTGAGAAATTGGCCCAGCAAGGCAAAGCGATTGTCGTCGTATCGTCAGAGATGACAGAAATTTTACGTGTTTCCGACCGTGTGCTGGTGATGCGCGAAGGAAAAATTACGCGTGAATTAACAGGTGATGACATTACCGAAGAGAATATCGCACGCTTTGCCATAAACGATATTAAAGAAGCCGTCTAGCACTTAATCTGCACTCCATAAATAGGCATAACTATGATGACGCAAACAAACACACAACCAGCGGCTGCGCCGTCGGCAAAATTTAAATTAAATCTTCGCGATGCCGGTACGTTAATCGGGCTGTTAATTATCGTGGTGACATTTTCATTTTTGTCACCGGTATTTTTTACCGTGCCAAACTTGCTGAATATTTTACAGCAATCTTCCATTAATGCGCTGATTGCATTGGGGATGACGTTGGTGATTATCTCCGGCGGTATTGACTTATCGGTCGGACCTACCGCAGCGCTCTCTGCGGTATTAGGTGCAACCCTGATGGTAGCCGGTGTGCCGGTACCGGTAGCGATTCTTGCCACGCTGGGCATCGGTGCCTTGTGTGGGGTGTTCAGCGGGATGTTGGTGGCCTATGCAGGACTGCAACCGTTTATCGTCACGCTGGGTGGACTTTCGCTGTTCCGCGCCATTGCGCTGATTTATACCGGTGGTAATCCAGTGTTTGGCATACCGATGGAGTTTCGCAGCATTATTAACAGTGATGTGTTTGGTATTCCGACTCCGATCATTATTGTTGCGGTAATCGCGCTGGTGCTGTGGCTGGTGATGAATAAAACACCTTTGGGCGAATATATTTTGGCGGTGGGCGGTAATGAAGAGGCGGCACGTGTCGCCGGTGTGCCGGTCAAACGCACTAAGGTCACTGTGTTCATCATCTCCGGCACCTTAGCCTCACTGGCATCGCTGATTCTGATTGGGCGCTTAGGGGCGGCTGAACCGACTATCGGTAATTTATGGGAACTGGACGCGATTGCCGCAGCAGCGATTGGCGGTGCCTCACTGATGGGCGGTAAAGGCAGTATTGTCGGCACCATTATCGGTGCCATCATTCTCGGTGCATTACGTAATGGCTTGACTCTGTTGAATATTCAGGCCTTTTATCAATTGCTTGCCACTGGCCTAATCATTATCATAGCGATGTTGATTGACCGGGCGACAAGAGGCAGGTAATGAAGCAAGATCCGCGAGCCATTGGCGCTCAAATTCGTATGCGATTACCACAGCTGACGCCGCTGGAGCGGCGTGTTGCAGAGGCCATCATCGCCAGAACGGACATTAGTGAACAGACTTCGCTGCAAGAAATTGCCGAAGAGAATAATGTGTCGCAGGCGATGATTGTGAAAATTACGAAAAAGCTCAACTTCACAGGCTTTCGTAATTTTCGCACTGGACTGATTTATTATAATCAATCTGAAGTGGCGGGCTTGCATGCGGAAATTGAGCCGGACGACTCGTCGGAACAATTACTGGCTAAAGTATTCAGAACTTCAATTCAGGCGATTGAAGAATCATTATCGATTCTGGATGTTTCTGAGTTTAATCGTGCTGCCGATATTTTATTTAAAGCGCGCCATATCGATCTTTATGCGGTGGGTGGTTCGGCCACAGTGGCGCGCGATTTGTCGCACAAGTTGCTGAAGATCGGGATTAAGTCCACACCGTATGACGATGCTCACATTATGCTGATGTCAGCGGCCGTGTTATCCGATGATGATGTGGTGATCGCCATCAGTCATTCAGGGGCGACACGTGCTGTAAACGATCCGATTAAACTGGCAGCACGAAATGGTGCAAAAATTATTGCTATTACCAACTATGCCGAGTCGCCTATTGCGCGCAATGCGCATGTGGTATTGACATCAACCTCTCAGGGATCGCATCTGCTTGGGGAAAATGCGGCTGCACGTATCGCGCAATTAAATATTCTCGATGCGCTGTTTGTGGCAATCGCCAAAAAAGATCTAAAGCTGGCGGAAAAGAATCTGATGAAAACCCAGCGTGCGGTTCAGGATCTGCGGGACTTTTAATCATGAAGAATATTATCGTCGCCGGTAGCCTGCATTACGACATTATGCTGGCGGCCCACCATCGTCCGGAAAAAGGCGAAACCGTGATGGGTAGCGGCTGTAGTTATAAATTTGGTGGTAAAGGTGGCAATCAGGCGGTGGCGGCAGCCCGCGCAGGTGCCGCGGTGCGTTTTATTGGCGCGATAGGTGCCGATGCGCAAGGCGAATTTCTGCTCACGGCGCTGCGTGGTGCAGGCGTTAACACCGATGCGGTGATGATGCATCCTGATGTGCCATCGGGAATGAGTGTGGCGATCAGCGACGCAGAGGGCGATTACGGTGCTGTTGTGGTATCCAACGCGAATCTGCACATAAATGTCACTGCACTGCCTGATGAGCTGTGGCAGGACGCAGCTTTGTTGGTGTTACAAAATGAAGTGCCCGCCAGCGTGAACCTGCAATTGGCGCAGCAAGCGAGGCAAAAGGGCATTGCGGTCTGCATCAATGCTGCACCGGCGCGTGAAATTGAGAAGTCGCTGGCGGACTGCGTTGATTTACTGGTTGTGAATGCGGTTGAAGCGCGCGACATGTGCAACATCGAGGTCACTGATTTGGCGTCTGCAGAGCGCGCGGCGCAAAAACTGGCGGAAGATTTCGCCCAGGTGATTGTGACGGCAGGTGAACATGGCCTTGCCGTGTGCCAGTCGGGTGAACCCGTGCAGAGCCTGTCTGCTATCCCAGTGACACTGATCAGTACTCATGGTGCAGGCGACTGTTTTGTCGGTGTGCTCAGCCAGGCATTGGTCTCCGGTTGCTCGCTAATTGAAGCGGCAACCAAAGCCAATCAGGCAGCAGCCGAGCATGTTTCTCGTCCTACCATCGCTTAACAGATAAAGCATTATTCCCGGCATTAAGATTCTCTTACTGCCGGAGATAAAATTCCTTAACTCCTTCTCTTTTATAAGAATTCACTCTACATAAATCCGCTTTTTAAGTGGTGGTAATCTATCCGCCATGTTATTAACTCTGCATGCCGTTTTGACTTTACCTGCCTGCTGGAGATAACAATGAAAAAGAGTTTGTCCTTCGCCCTTATGCTTTCACTCGGTGCTTTCAGTTCTCTCTCTTTTGCTGAGCAGACGCTGCGTTTTGGCGTTGATCCGACATTCCCACCGTTTGAATCCAAGGCCAGTGATGGGTCGCTGCAGGGATTTGATATCGATCTCGGCAACGCCATCTGCGCTCAGGCGAAAGTGAAATGTCAGTGGGTGCAGATTGGCTTTGATGGCAGTATTCCGGCACTGCAGGCGAAGAAGTTTGATGCGATCCTATCGGCGATGTCGATGACCGAAAAACGCCGTGAGCAGGTGGATTTCAGCAATATGCTGTATATCACGCCCAGCGCACTGTTAACGCCAAAGAGCAGCACGTTGACGGAAGAGATAAGTTCGCTGCGCGGCAAGAACATTGGCGTGGCGCAGGGCACCATTCAGGAAACTTACGCCAAAGCGAAGTGGGCGGCGCAAGGCGTGAATGTGGTGTCGTATCCGAATCAAATGGAAATCTATCCAGACCTGGTGGCCGGGCGTCTTGATGGCACGTTGGCGAATGCGGTGTCCGCCGATCAGGGCTTCCTGAATACGCCGGAAGGCAAGGATTACGTCATTAAAGCGACGCTGGTGGATAAAGAACTGCTGGGTAATGGCGTAGGGATTGGCTTACGTAAAGGCGACACCGTGCATCTGAAGTTGATCAATGATGCGCTGGCAGAGTTGCACAACAACGGCACCTACGACCAGCTGGCGAAGAAGTATTTTAAATTTAAGGTGTACCCATAGTCGCTTCATAAATGACAGGAAATTCCATGCCTGCTCTGCCGCATTACACGTCACAACGTGCCCGTTTTGTCGCCGCTGTCGAACGTCAAAACGGGACGTTAACCTCGTACAAACATCCACTCACGGGCCCACAAGGTGAACCACTGTTCACCGATGTCGCCGTAGTGGGCAATCCTCACGCCAGCAAACTGATGTTAGTGATCTCAGGCACGCACGGCGTGGAGGGTTATTACGGTTCCGACAGCCAGATTGAGTGGCTCAATCGCTTCAACCTTACCGCGTTGCCGGATGACACCGCGATCGTGTTGCTACATCTGCTGAACCCTTGGGGTGCGGCTCATCTGCGGCGAGTGAATGAAGACAATATCGACCTCAACCGTAACTTTATCAATTTCAGTCAACCCGCACCGGCTAACCCGGACTATGCTGCCTGGCATGGGATCTACCAAGGTGAGCGTGCTAAAGCTGACCAACTATTGGAGGAGACGCTCAAGGGGGCGGGCTGGTCAGCGATGAAGCGGGTAGTTGAGGCGGGCCAATACCAGTTTGCCGATGGCTTTTTCTATGGCGGACAGCAGCCGAGTTGGTCTTACATCACCATGCAAAGCATTATCAAGACGCACTTATCGCACGCCACCACCATTCTAAGCTTTGACTTGCACACTGGCGCGGGCGCATGGGGCCATCCGATGTTGCTGTCGATTACCGAACAGCCGGTTGCCGCGCATCAGTGGGGCACAACAGTGTATGGCGAATGGCTGACGTTGCTGTTCACCGGCGCAGGGCGAGCCAGTGAAACCGGCGTCACCGCCACCGCCACGGGATATCTCTCGCAATTTCTGCTGGAATCATTGCCCGATACCCACATCTTGCCGTTAGTGGTGGAGTGCGGCACTTATCCGGGTGAGGAAATGCACCGTCGTGTGAGAGATGACCATTGGCTGCATTTGCAGGGTGACCCCGCCAGTGATGAGGGGCAAAATCTCAAACAGCAGCTAGTGGAAGGGTTCTGGCCCGCAGACCGCGACTGGCGCGGTCTGGTGGCATTTCGTACCCAGCAGATTTTTACGCGGGCCTGGAAAGGGTTACTGGGCGTGGATCACAAGCGTCCATAAAATGTCATGCGGGCGGTCTCTGACAATGCAATGCCCGGTTGGGTGTTGTATGCCAACACCGCCAGCATTCGCGTGATGTCGCCTTCTGTCGGCGTCACGCGGTGCATTGAGTTGCGACCACGGAACAGCACTAAGTCTCCGGCTTCAATCGCTAACGCATCCACCGGCTGTCGTTGATCCAGCACCGCAGCCACGCCATCAAAGTTCATTTCGCCGGCATCTGCGTCGCGCAGATCCTTCACATATTGGAACACACCACCCGCTTGTGGTTTCTGCACCAGCAGGGTGATAGCGAAGGACGAGTTATCAAAGTGCCAACCGAGTTCCTGCCCATCGGGCGCGTAATGGAGGTTGATGGATGAAAGCGGATCGGCATAAGGATAAAGCGCGGTTTCACCCAGCACATCGCACAGGAAGCTTTTAAACAGTTCGTCGATGTAAAGCTCTCGCAGCGGTGAATTATCGCCAATCACATCATCAGTGATACAGCCTTTGGTACTGATGACATCGCGGTTGCGAGGATGATCGCTGCTGTAAGCCTCATCCTTTTTCATCAAATACACGTTGTGTTTGCTGCGTGTGTGATAGGCCAGATGGCGCTGCGCATCACCTTCCGCAATGATGGCTTGCAGTGCGGCAGGTTGCAGAAACTGCTTCAGCACTAAGGCACCGTGCAGGTTGAGCTGTTCGCGGCAATCGCGTCGCCAGTCGGCATCGGCCAGCGGGTGTATATCGAAACGGATCAAAGCAGACATAGCAGCAGTTCTCATCATTACAGGTGTATAAACAGGGTAACTCGCTGATAAATTAGTGCGTAACGATATAAATTTAACGACCTGCTAAGGAAACCTTAATGCCCGTTCAGTCACCGCGGTTACCTAAAATTAGCGTCATCCAGTCATTCAAGGTTGCAGCGGAACTGGGCAGTCTGGCAAAGGCGGCGGCACAACTGGCGCTGACGCCTGCGGCGGTCAGTCAGCAAATCCGCCAGTTAGAAGAGCAACTCGGCAGCGCGCTGTTTGTGCGTACGCAAAGTGGTGTGATGCTGACAGAGACCGGCAAAGAGTATCTGCGCTACGTGACCGAGGCGTTTGATATCCTTCATCTTGGCCAGCAGAACCTGCGCCATGTTGCTGCCATGCCCAAGCTCACGCTTTATTCATTGCCTGCGCTGGCCTCGAAGTGGTTATTGCCCAACATCGCGCAGTGGCGTAAGCACTGCCCGGATATCGATTTGTCACTGCACGGCACTCACGCGCAGGTGGATTTTAACGCCACACCAGCGGATTTTGTCATCTGCTTTGGTGAGGATCGCTATCCGCAGCTTGATAAACAGCGCCTGTTCCTGGATGAAGTCCTGCCGGTCGCCAGTCCTGCGCTGTTGCAGCGCTACTCTGCCGGTAGCGTGCTGGAACAGGCCCCACTGATTCATCTCGACTGGGGCAATGAGGGGCGCTTCCTGCCTGACTGGCGCAGCTGGTTCCAAGCCAAAGGGTTGTCAGAACCCCCAGCGCAACCGGCATTTAGCTTCAATCTCACTTCACTCGCGATTGATGCAGCCGTCTCCGGTGCGGGTTTGCTGTTGGGGCAAAAAAGGTTGATTAGCGCAGAACTGGCGCGCGGCGATCTGGTGGTGGTGGATGCGCTTAGCCTGCCACTTAGTAAGCCTTACTTCCTGGCGTGGCCGCAGCGGTCGCGCAGCCAGCCGGGCAGCGAAGCCTTGATAAACTGGCTAGGGCAACTGGCAAACTGTTAACTGATGCAGCGTAGTGCTGTCAGGATTGCACTATGCTTATCGGCTTTGTGAACGGTTCAACGAAAGGGAGTTCAGCCCGTGACCTCAGATGCGCATTTCTGGCTCACCACGGCGGTGGTCGGCATGACGATTTTGCTGTGGGCGAGTGCGCGATTGCCGGAATACCTCACCGCGCTGCTGTTTTTTGCTGCGGCGACCTTACTCAATGTTGTTCCCACCAGCACGATTTTTAGCGGCTTTGCCTCTTCGGCGTTCTGGCTGGTATTGAGCGGTTTTGTCCTTGGCGCCGCGATTCGCAAAGTCGGTCTGGCGCAGCGCTGGGCTAACTGGTTGGTGGTGCCGCTCAGTCAAAGCTGGCCGCGTATGGTGGCGGGAACGATTGTACTGACTTATTTGCTGGCGCTGATTATGCCCTCCAACATGGGACGCATTGCCCTGCTGATGCCGGTGGTGCTGGCGCTGGGTGAGCGCGCAGGTATTAAAGCAGGTAGCCAAGGCAGTATTGGTCTGGCATTAGCGGTGGGATTTGGCACTTTCCAGCTGTCGGCCAGCATCTTACCCGCCAATGTGCCCAATCTGGTGTTGAGCGGTGCCGCTGAAAGTGCCTATCAGCTGCATCTACAGTGGTTACCTTGGTGGCTGCTACATATGCCGGTGGTGGGCATCGGCAAAGCAGTGGTGCTCACGGGGTGCTTGTTGTTTCTGTTTCGTGCCCAGCCGCAGCCGGTTAAGCATCGGGACACGCTAGCGCCGTTGAGTGGCAGCGAATGGCGTCTCATGGGTTTGCTTGCCGTCACGTTACTGCTGTGGATGACCGACAGCGTTCACGGATTATCTGCGGCGTGGATCGGTCTGGCCGCGGCCTGCATTTGCCTGCTGCCCCGCGTGGGTTTTCTCTCGGGTGATGACTTTGCCACAGGCGTTAATTTCCGTACCTGTATCTATATCGCCGGTATCCTCGGGGTGGCGACGTTGGTGGTGGATTCAGGATTAGGGCGGCTGATTGCCAATGCGTTACTCAGCGTGTTGCCGCTGCAGGATCATCCCTCGTTTGGGAATTTTGCGGTGCTCAGCGCGTTAGTCTCGTTACTTAACTTTGTTCTCACGGCCAATGGCGTCCCGGCGATGGTCACGCCCATGGCACAGGAACTGGCTAATGCTTCGGGTTTCTCATTACTGAGCGTCATTATGCTGCAGGTCTTTGCCTATGCAACGCCGTTGCTGCCTTACCAGGCTTCGCCCGTGGTGGTAGCAATGGGTTTGGGGAACGTACCGGCAAAAGCAGGACTCAAGCTCTGCGTATTGGTATTTATCTTCAGCGTTCTGCTGCTGTTACCACTGGATTATGGCTGGTTCCGACTGTTAGGCTATGTCTGAATTCCCCTTGAGACCAAAGCCATGTCCGCCAATAATGATTGGGTCGATTTTCGTCGCGATGACGAAACCGGTATCGAAAGCGTCAACGCGCATTTTCGCGGACACGCTTACGATCCGCACGATCATGACGAGCTATTGGTGGGCGTGACTCAGCAAGGTTTGCAACGCTTCAACTGCCATCGCTCACTGCATACCAGCACACCCGGTCGTGCGATTCTGATTGAACCAGGCGCGGTGCACGATGGTCACGCGCCTGACGCCGAAGGATTCACCTACGTGATGCTGTATCTGCCCCAGCATTGGGTGGCAGAAATGATGCAGCGACGCGGGCTGGGTGATGTGGCCAATATTGAAGGCGCGTTTCGCCACACGCTGACCGATGATGCGCTGCTCGCCAGTGCGATTCAGCAAGCCTGGTGCACCTTGCACCACAACGAAGGGCGGCTGGCCCGCGATCAGAGCCTCGATCATCTGCTCACCATGCTGTCACGTCATCTTGATACTAAACCCAGCCACCAGAACGTTTCAGCGTTGCAACAAATGCAGCTGATGCGTGACTATCTGCACGATTTTATGGCGCAGGATATCGGCTTGGATGAGCTGTCTCGCCTGGCAGGCATCGATCGCTTCAAGCTGACGCGTCAGTTTAAGCAAGCCTTCGGACAGTCACCGCATGCCTATTTGGTCCGGTTGCGACTGCGCAGCGCGCGGGTGTTACTGGCGCAGGGCATTGAACCGGTGCAGGTGGCTGCACAAGTGGGATTTGCCGATCAAAGCCACTTGGGCCGTTGGTTCCAGCGAGCCTATCGCATGACACCCGCTTCCTACCAACGGCAGTGCACAAACGTTCTATATTCCCCACCTGCCGCTCTTGCATGATGAGGTTTTCGATCTCACTGGAGAGTAGTTGCAGATGTTTGATACTAAAATCGCCCTGATTGTTCGTGATGATTTAGCGACCTGGCAGCGCCTGAATGTGGTGGCGTTTCTTGCCACCGGCATCGCGTCTGCCGCCCCCGAGATGATGGGTGAACCTTATGTGGATGCGCACGGGCGTCAATACGGCAACATGGCCGGTCAGCCGATGCTGGTATTCGCCGGGGATTTAACGGGTTTGCAACGTGCGCACCGTCAGGGGCTGGAGCGTGAGTTGACGTTGATCCCGTACGTGGAAGCGATGTTCTCCACCGGGCATGATGCAGCCAACCGCGAAGTGTTTATGGCGGAAGACGCCGATAACCTCAATCTGGTGGGTATTGCGATTCGCGGCCCGAAGAAGGCGGTGGATAAGGCGATTAAGTGCTTGTCGTTGCACGCGTAAAGTCGGTTGCTAGCAATGGTGTATTACTTGTCACTTAAGTACGTTTCGGCCGTTATCATTGGCGTGTTACTTGTCACTTAAGTGCGTGTCGGTCGTCATCACTGACGTAATACTTGTCACTTAAGCGCGTTTCGGTCGCCATCACTGGCGTAATACTCGTCACTTATGCGCGTTTCGGTCACCATGAATGGCGACCCTACACTGTCCGGTGCGGTTTTCGTAGGGTACGCATTCATGCGTACCGGGTTAAATACGCACTCATTGGCTGAATTGAGCGGCATTACGCCTACAATCACGACCCGTTTAAAGTCATTATTTCCCTGCTGGGCGCACATTGATGCACATCTCGATCGCCTCCGCGGCCCGCAGCAATAAATCCTCTCGCCCACGCAGTGCCAGCAACTCGACACCAATCGGCATCCCGTCGTCACTTAATCCGGCAGGGATGCTGATGGCTGGCGCACCCGTTACCGCAGACACCAGCGCATTACTGCCGTCCTGCAGTTCGCCATGTTCTACCGGCGGGCGACGGACCACGGGGTAGGCCAGCAAATTAATATTGTGCTGCGTAAACATCGCTTCCAGCTGGTGATAGAGATCGTGCTGGCGTTGCTGCACCACAGCATAGCCTTCGCTGTGGGTGCCGGGATGCGCCGCACGTGTCTTGAACACCGTGGTCAACTGAGGATGATAAAGTTCAGACGCGGCAATCTCCTGCAGGGTGTGGAACTGCGCACGTGGCTTATCGGCTAAATACCCGGCCAGTGCTTCTGCGAATTCATAACCGATAATATTGGCGTCACTGGCTAAAGTTTCCAGATGCGGCCAACTGACGAGCACCGGTTCAAAGCCAGCAACTGCGGCCTGCACCGCTTGATTGATCTCAGTTTCATCGGCAGCAAACCCTTCCTGCCAGATGCCAATCCGCAGCGCTTCCCCTGCTACCGCAAAACGTTGACCGCTTAAGATTTCACTGACAAGGCGGAGATCGTCGGCGCTACGCACCAGCGGACCGGGAATATCTTGGGTTGGCGAAAGTGGCACAATGCCGTCGGTGCTCAGTGCGCCACGCGTCATGCGTAAGCCAAGCAAACCATTAAAGGCAGCGGGAATACGGACTGAGCCTGCTGTGTCACTGCCAATAGCAAGCGGCACATACCCGGCAGCCACCGCCACCGCTGAGCCACTGCTTGAACCGCCCGGAGAGCGACCCTCACGCCAGGCGTTATGCGTAAAGCCCGTTAACGAAGAAGCGCCGGTAATCCCTGCCGCTAATTCATGCATCGCGGTTTTACCGATGAGGATCGCGCCCTGTTTGCGTAGGGTGGTGACCAGCGGCGCATCAACATTGGCGATGACATCGCGCAGCAGCACAGAACCGGCGCTGGTGGGCCAACCTTTCACCTCAACGTTGTCTTTGATCAGCACCGGAATGCCCGCCAGTTGGCCTAAAGCCTCACCGCGCTGGCGAGACGCGTCACTGGCATCCGCTGCCGCTAAAGCTCCATCGGCAAACAACCACGTGATGGCGTTGTAGCGCGGCTGATCCACCTCCGCAATACGTTGCAGCGCGTACTCTGTCAGTTGGCGTGCGGTGGTTTCGCCGCCTTGCAGTGCCTGTTGTAAGTCGCTGAGTGACGCAATGAGATAGTCAGCGTATTGCATTCAGTTAATCCTCCAGTTGAATCCATTGCCCGTCGCGCCCAACGCGGCCATACGAGCTGCTGTGAAAATGAGAACTGAACCAGATTGCCTGATGTTGCCTGCACCAGTCTATAACCTGTTTGCGGGAAGTGATAGCGAGGGGTAAATCCTCACAAAACAGCGAGTTCCAGTGTGGATGCTCAAACTGAACCGGATGGTGCATCACATCACCGGCAAAAATTGCCGACTGGCCGCCGTTTTCCAACACTATCGAAGCATGGTCAATGCTATGTCCGGGTGTGGCGATATAACGCAATGCCCCCGCAAAGAGCGGTGAATTCTCGACGTCAATCGTCTCCAGTTGGCCGCGCTCAATCAATGGCAAAATGCTGTCACGATAGAGCTCTTGCAGGGCGGGGTCTTGCTGGCACTGTTTTAACTCTTTCGCCGAGCAAATATATCGCGCGTTGGGAAACATCGGTTGCCACTGACCCTTGTGCCAATGGGTGTTCCAACCCACGTGGTCGGTGTGAATGTGCGTCATCAGCACCAGAGTGACTGCCGCAGGATCAACATCCGCGCGCGCCAGGTTTTCGGCATAAGGGGTGTTTAATTGGTGGAACAGCGGTTTGTTATCGCGGTTACGCCCATTGCCCGTCGCGGTGTCGATCACCACCAAGTGATCGCCCGAACGCACTATCCAACTGTGAATAGAGACTGCCGCAGGCTCGGCGGCGAAAGCATCGTTCATCTCTGCTCGATGGGCCGGATAGAGCGCGCCAAAAGGAAAGGCGCCGGTTTGTTCAGTGACTTTTTCAATCAGGTAATCGCCTACGCGGATTTTCATCGTGGTTCCCCTTTACTTTCATGACTTCAATTGGGAAATCACTATACTGATGCGAACTTAATTAATTAAATCGATTAAAATTATTCTGCCCATCAATGAAAATGATTTTTCTAAAATCGATCTCAATCTGGTGATCGTACTGCTGGTGATGTTCGAGGTGCGTAGCGTGACGTTGGCGGCCAACCGACTGTACCTTGGGCAACCTGCCGTGAGCGCCGCGTTGAAACGGCTGCGTGAGATGTTCGGCGATGCGCTGTTTGTACGGACTTCTCAGGGCATGACGCCAACGCCCCGCGCGGAACAGCTGGTGCGGCAATTTACGCCGCTGGTACAGGATCTGCACCGGGTGATCTTCACGCCAAAGGCTTTCGATGCGCAGCACGATAGCCGTACCTTTCGCATCGGTATGAGCGATTGGCTGGAACAGTGGTTGATGCCTGAGTTACTGGCTGAGTTGGCGACGACGGCACCCAATGTTGAAGTTAAAGTGGTTGCCGCCGATCCCTGGCAAGCCATTCCGTTGATGGAGCAGCAGCAGGCGGATGTGGTCGTGACGGTAGGGGATGAAGTTAGTCGCGATTTGACGCGCGAGAAAATTGCCCGCGCGGGGTTTAGTACGTTGTGGAGCCAACAGCAAATTGCCGTTAAAAAGCTGACGCTGGAGGAGTTTGTGCGCCATGACCATGCGTTGGTGTCCTATCGTGGTGCCAGTGAGAGTGCGATGGACCGCGAGTTGCTGCGACAGGGAAAAGCCCGGCACGTGCGCTATGTGACACCACATTTCTCTAGCTTGCCGCTGCTATTAAAGCAGTTGCCGCTATTTGCCACGGTGCCGCAGGGATTGGTGGATCCATGGCGCGAGCACTATGATCTGCAGGCCGCGCCGGTGCCGGTGAAGATGCCGGATTATGAGCTTTCACTGCTGTGGCACAATGCGCAGCAAGACGATCCCGCGAACCGCTGGTTACGGGATCGGTTGCGCAGTTTGTTGCATACTAAAGCGCGATAAATCGTGCCGCTGCAGCAATGTGATGAGGCGCAACTCGGCGCACCCACATCTCAAGACCGCGCCCTACACACGCTGATGACTACGGTTATTGAGTAGAGGCGGCCCAGATCTAATACGATCATTAGCAGGTACGTGTTCTATAGCGGTGCAATTTATTTATTGCGCGTCCATCCAGCCGTGGTCAAACTCACCACGGCACCACTCGACCCAAATAATCCAGGTAATGCAGCCCTGTGCGTCCGACGTAAGTTTCCATGGTGTTCAGCAGGTTGGGGATACTCTCGTCAATGGTCAGGCGCGCTTCGGGACCGCCCATATCCGTCTGTACCCAACCTGGTGCCATCAATAACAGCGTACGTTCGTCAGGGTTGCGTGCGGCAAAACTGCGCATAAACATATTCAAGGCTGCCTTACTACCGCGATACACCTCGTAGTTGCCGTTAGTGTTATTAGTAATACTGCCTTGTCCCGAAGACATCACGGCGATGGTGCCAGCAGGAGTGATGCAATCTTTGAAGGTTTCAATCACCCGCAGCGGACTCAGTGCGTTAGTCACCATCACCCGCGTGAATTCCTCGGTTGAGACGTCGGCGATGGTTTCGCTGTCATCATTTTTTACCCCGGCATTCACGAACAGCATGTCAAATTGCTCGCTGCCAAGCCGTTGATGCAGGGCGTTGACCTGCTGAGGCTCGGTGATGTCTACGCTCTCCACTGTGAGCTGTTGCGGATAGCGTATCGCCAGGTGATCCAGCTGGCCCGAGGAGTGGGCGCGGCCAGTTGCTACCACCTGATAACCACGCTGCAGCATATTTTCTGCCAGTGCATACCCCAGTCCGCGTGATGCGCCAATCAGTAATATTTTCATAAAATGCGTCTCCAGTTACGTTGTGAGAAAAGTCTAGCGCGGGAAGAGAGTGGGCGGAACGCGCAGCATTTGCAGTGATAACCTGCACCAAACGGCTTGTTATATGACGCACCATCGAGCAGGATGGTAACCATGAATGATACCGATCTAAATTTGCTTATCGCCCTGGATGCACTGCTGATTGAAGGCAGTGTGGTGGGGGCTGCGCGTCGGCTTAATCTGAGTGAATCGGCAATGAGTCGCACCCTCGGGCGATTACGTACCGCCACCGGCGATGCGCTGCTAGTGCGTGCAGGTCGCGCGATGGTGCTAACGCCCTATGCGGAAGCGATGCGTGAGCGCACTCATCACACGCTGCGTGACGCGCGTGCGGTGCTAAGCCCCGATGCCGAAATACTCGATCTGGCGCAACTGGATCGCCGTTTCATCCTTCGTACTAATGAAGGCTTTGTTGAAGCCTTTGGCAGCCAACTTATCGCCGCTGTTGCCTTGCAAGCACCGAATGTGCAGTTAATTTTCGTTGGGAAACCGGAGAAGGGCGATCGCGATCTGCGCGCGGGAAGTATCGATCTTGAGATCGGTGTACTCGGTAATATGGGACCGGAAATTCGCCTACAGGCCTTATTCCGTGACAGATTTATCGGCGTGGTCCGTGCGGGACATCCGTTGGCTCAGCATGTGGATATCCGTCAACTGGCGGCATTTGGACATATTGTCGCCTCGCGCCGGGCGGAACAGGGTGGGCCGATTCATGATGCGATTGAGCAGGCAGGGCTGAACAGAAAAGTCGTGGTGGTGGTGCCCGCCTTTTCCACGGCGGTGGCGCTGGCGATTGAGTCCGATTACGTCGCACTGGTGCCGCGCTCGCTGGTACAACATCATCCACTGCTCAAAAACAATCCATTAATAACCCACTTCGAATTGCCGTTTGCCACACCTGAAGTGACGGTGTCACAATTTTGGCATCCTCGCTTAGAGAACGATGCCGCGCACTGTTGGCTGCGCGGCGTGATAAAAGAAATGTGTTCAGGCAGATAACAGACGTGCGTTTGATGTCTGCCAGTTGAGTGAGACGACATCGCCTATCGCCCCCACTGAAGCAAGGTTACTACGCACGATGAAGCGCTCACCATCTTGCAGAGTCACCACTAAACGCGTTTCTGAACCGGCATAAATACGCTCGCTGATTTTGCCGTGCAGGAGTGCGTCGCTGGATGAACATAACTGAATATGTTCCGGGCGGATGACTAATGCTCCCGCCGCCATTGCACAGCTGTTGGAGGGCAGGTCAAAAACACCCTGTGAAGTGACCAGATTGCCCTGACGAATTTCGCCTCGCAGAATGTTGGACAGACCAATAAACTCGGCAACAAAGGTTGATTCTGGCTGCTGATAGATGTTCTCTGGTGTGCCAATCTGCGCAATTTTCCCCTCATTCATCAGGCAAATGCGATCCGACAGTGCCAGTGCTTCTTCCTGATCGTGGGTAACGAAGATAATCGTCGCACCTGATTCACGGTGAATGCGTTTGATCTCCATTTGCATGGTTTCTCGCAGCTTGCGATCTAACGCTCCCAGCGGTTCATCCATCAGAATAACGCTCGGCTGATAGACCAGACAACGCGCCAGTGCCACGCGCTGTTGTTGCCCACCAGACAAAGCTCGCGGGAAACGTTTCGCAGCGTGGCCTAGCTCCACCATTTCCAACGCTGCCTTCACCTTACGAGCAATTTCAGCAGCAGGCATACGACGCATACGCAGCGGGAAACCAACATTCTCTTCCAGCGTCAAATGCGGGAACAGCGCGTAGTTTTGAAACACCACGCCAATATCACGTTGGTGAACGGGTGTATGCGTTTCATCACGATCATCAATCATTAAACGCCCGGATGTGGGGGCAGTAAGACCGCTGATTATCTGTAAAAGCGTGGTCTTTCCCGAGCCAGATGGCCCGAGTAGCGTCAGTAATTCGCCGGTTTGCACTGACAGATCGAGGTCATGCAGGACGCTGGTTTGACCGTATATTTTGCCGATTTTCTCAGCCTGTAATTTAATATCTGAATGCATGATCAATTCCTTACAAGGCTTCAGCTTTTCGGCGCGAACGTTCCGCCACAATAAATAACAGTGTCACAATGGTGAGGATAATCACCGAAGCGGCAGCAAGAGTTGGCGTAACCGAAAGCAGTACATCGTCCCACATCTGTTTTGGTAACGTCTGCTTCACACCGCCACCGACAAACAGCGCCACGGTCAATTCTTCAAACGAATTGAGGAAGCCAAAGATGAAGGCCGCGACCATACTACTTTTTATCAGCGGTAACGTAATCTCCCAAATCACCTGTAGCCGGTTAGCGCCCAATGTCCCCGCCGCTTGGTCAAGTCGCCAATCGTAATTTTTAAATGTGGTCAAAATGATGATAAACACCACCGGAATCGCCATCACAGTGTGACCGAGGATGATGCCCAAGTTGCTGCCGACCAGACCGAAGTTGGCAAACAGATAGAACAGTGCCACCGCGGTGACAATGTTCGGCACAATCATCGGGAGCAGGAAGGTCATCACGACTAAACTGCCACTTTTGCCCTGATGACGGGCCAGACCAAAGGCGGCTGTGGTGGCAATCAGAACAGCCAGCAATGCGGTCACTAAAGCGATGCCGAAGGATCGTGCTGTTGCGCCCGTCCAGATAGGGGATGCCAGATAGGTTTGCATCCAACGCAACGAGAAGCCTGGTGGCGGAAACTGCAGGAAGCTGGAACTGCTGAACGCCATTGGCAGGAAAGAGACCACGGGCAAAATAAGCACAGCAATAGTTAACACGCTAAATAGCGTCAATAACCAGCCGAAGCGTGGTTTACCCGGTATCAGACTCAGCAAAGTGCCGATTGCATCACTTATACGCGCCAGCAGACTAATCAGCGCGTAGCCTATTGCACGAATGCGAGGATTGCTGGCATGGCCTTCTCCCCCGGCAATCGACGACATGCCAAACAGCTTGTCGTAGCAGAAACAAACCAGCAGGGTCACCACCAACAGTAGCATGGCAATCGCCCCCGCCAGTCGCCAGTTGAGCAATTGTTGTACCTGCGTGATCAACAGTTGGCCAATCACCGAATCCTGCGGGCTGCCGAGTAGCGCTGGTGTAATGAAGAAGCCGAGCGAGCCGATGAATATCAACAGACAAGCAGCAACCAGACCTGGCATGGAGAGCGGGAAGAAAATACGCCAGAATGCCTGCGGACGCGATGCACCCAGCGTGTGGCTGGCGGGCATCAGGCGATTATCGATACTCGTCATGGTTGGCAGCATAGTAATGATTGCCAGCGGCAACATGCTGTGGACCATGGCAAATACCACTACTCCGCGCGTGTAAAGCACATTCAGTGGTTGATCCGCGCCCAATCCCATTAAGATTTCCGATAAAATACCACGCCGAGACAGAAGCACCATCCACGCGAAGTTTTTCAACAGAGCACTCGTCCAGAATGGCAACAAGATCAGCCACATCAGGCGACGGCGTGTGATTTCACCGCGCTGTGCCAGCCAGTAAGCGACCGGATAGGCGATGAGTAAACAGACTAGGGTCGTTTGCAGTGCAATGATGAAAGTGTTGATTGTCACTTTGACGTAAATGCCTGCGCCAAACATCTGACTCCACACATCCAGTGAGAAGTGCCCCTCGCTGTCTTGGAAGCTCAACAGCATTAACTTCAGGGTGGGCCAGGCAAGAAAGATGGCCAGAAACAGCAAACCTGGCGCGGTCAGCCATAGAGGGTGCAGCGTAAGGCGCTTGCGCCCAGTTTTGTTACTGGGCTTTGATGTAGCAAATTCACTCAAAAAGAAATCCTCCAGCGAGAGAGGGCCGAAGCCCCCTTGCGGATCAACTCATTACCCATTTTTCGAAGCGTTCCGTCAGTGCTAACTGATTTTCGCCCCAGTAATCTGCGCCCAGTAGTGCTAACTGGCCAATATGATCAGGCGCGGTTGGCAGCAGTGTGGCTTTCTTCTTATCAATGAAATCGTAGGCTTTCACGTTGGTTGGACCACAAGCCAAATCCTCGGTAAAGACTGACTGGCGTTTGGCATCCATACAGAACTGAATAAACTTACGCGCAGCTTCGACTTTCGGGCTGCCGTGCGGAATGGTGAACCCATCGATGTTATACAGGCCCTGATCCCAGGCGATAGCCGCTGGCGTGCCAGCATCAATTGCTGTTTGCGCGCGAGAACTCCAGATACTCAGCATATCCAGTTCGCCGCTCTGCAATAATTGTGTAGCCTGGGCACCGCCCGTCCACCACACATCAATGCTTTTGCGGATTTTATCGAGGCTGCGGAACGCACGGTCTACATCGAGTGGGTAGAGATTTTTGGGATCAACTCCATCTGCCATTAACGCCACTTCCAGCGTGCAGATGGGACTACGCCACAAGCCGCGACGCCCTTTGAAGTTCTCGGTATTCCAGAAGTCGACCCAATTCTTCGGCGCTTTATCTCCAGAGAAGGCATCAAGGCGATAGCCCAGTGCCAGCGCGAAGATACTGACGCCGCCAAATTGTTTGGTTATCGAGCCTTTTACGTAATTCTCAGGGTCTGGCACGGTAACGTTGATATCTTCTAAATAGGGTTTGCCGAGTTTGTTGAGACGCACCAGATGTTCCGGGTTGAGCAGCGCGACATCGAACAGATAGTTTTTGGTATCAACCATCATCTGGAACTGTGGCACGGGATCGGGACCGAGCACGGTATTGATGATTTTGATGCCCGTTGCCTCTTCAAATGGTTTATAAAATGCTTTGCTGAAGCCAGTGCCATAAGGACCGCCAACATCTGCCACTGTCAAGGTGGTGACCTCAGCTGCCTGTGCCGTGCGTGATGACATCAGCAACGGTGCAACAGAAGCCACCGCCGCTGCACTCAGGCCGAGTTTTAGCGCATCACGGCGCGTGTACTGGCCTTTAATCTCAGTCAGTTTACTCATTAGAACCCTCTGCATAGCCTTGTTTTTATAAGATGCCCGTCTTAAAGCGGGCGATTACCTGGTGTTGGTGCGTTATTCACTTTCTGCCTGAAGAATTGCGGCATTGGTTTCAGCGATAAGTTGATCAATCGCTTGCTGGTCAAATCGCTGACGGAAGCGCCTGTCAAAGGTGGTGATCAAACCAAAGAAGGAGTTAGCGCAGTGATCAAGCATACGGTCTGCATCTGGCTCTGAAATGTTGAGCTGCTGCTGCAAGAAGCGATTGAAATGCTGGCGTGCTATCGGATTTTCCAGAACAAATACGGGTTGAGTATCACGAGCGACTAAACGATAACGTGCTACTTTATTTAACGCGGTGACGCTAACCTGCACCGGGAGCTCACGTGAATGCCCACCTACACAGAGGTCAATCTCGCCTTCTTCTAATACCCACTGTTGACGTGCCGTGTCGTAATAGCGCAGGTCTTCAACCGGCAGGTTAAAACTGATGCGGCGTGATTCACCTGGCTGCAGTTCGGTTTTGCTGAAAGCGCGCAACTCTTTTAACGGACGTTTGAGGCGTGAGTGGCGATAATGGCTGTAAAGCTGGCTGATTTCTTTGCCAGCCACATTACCGGTGTTGGTCAGGGTGAAGCTCACCGTCAGCGATTCACCGCATTTAATGTTGGCGCGGTCCACGGTGATATCGCTGTAAGCGAAAGTGGTGTAACTCAGTCCAAAACCAAAGGGGAAAAGTGGTGCGAGGTTACGCACATCATACCAGCGATAACCGACGAAAATGCCTTCACTATAAAGATGGCGGCCATTCTCACCCGGATAGCTGTGCCAGCCAGGAATATCTTCGATCTGCTGTGGGAAGGTGACAGTCAACTTACCGCTCGGGTTTACAACACCAAAAAGCACGTCAGCTAAACCGCCCCCCATTGCCTGGCCGGCATAGAATGTTTCAACAACGGCTGCAACCTGATTCAACCATGGCATCACCACCGCATCTGGATTTGCAAGAACCACAATCACATTATTGTTAACCGCTGCCAGTGCGCTGATGAGCTCATCTTGGCCCGCCTGCAGATTCAGTGTGCGGCGATCGGAACCTTCTCCGTCATAACCATCTTCACTGTTAGCAAATACCACCACGCGATCCACTTCACGAGCTGCCATGCAGGCTTCGTCACGCAACCGTTGGGCTTGGCTGGCATCGATAGAGTCGCCTTGACACCAGTTGAGCTGAATACCGTCTGCCAGTTTTTCTAACTCATTCCAGGGAATATCGACCTGCGTAGGTAGTGTGGTGGCGCAGCCTGATCCTTGAATCACCGGTTTTTTTGCACCTTCTCCGACCACAAGCACATGTGCACCGCTATGGCGTTTGAGTGGTAGAACCTGACGGTCGTTTTTCAGCAGCACGATTGATTCCGCAACCATGTGGCGCGCTAATGCGTGATGTTCAGTGTGATCAACTTTTGTTTCGCGCTTCTCACCGTGAATGGCGCGTTGCACCATCTCCAGTACGCGTACCGCTGAAATTTCAGCCTGCTCACGCGATACTTCGCCGCGCTCAAGTGCGGCCGTCAGCGCTGCTTTACGGGTTTCGCTCTCAGGCATATCGAGATCGTTACCCGCCAGAAGCGACTGTGGACGATTTTTGATGCCGTGCCAGTCAGCGACCACGACACCATCAAAGCCCCAATCGTGACGTAGTACGTCAGTGAGCAACCAGCTGTCTTCAGCCGTTTGTGTACCATTCAGACGGTTATAAGAACTCATCACTGTCCATGGGCGGGACTGCTTAATCGCCCGCTCAAAGCCGCGTAAATAGATTTCACGTAGCGCTCGCTCGTCTACCAGCGAATCCATGCTGGTGCGTTCAATCTCCGAATTGTTGCAGGCGAAGTGTTTCAGTGACGAACCCACACCTTGCTGCTGCAGTCCGTTAATCACCCCTGTGGCAATTTCACCAGAAATCAGTGGATCTTCTGAATAGTATTCGTAACTGCGACCGCCTAACGGCGTACGACGGATATTGATGCCAGGGCCGAGCAGCAGGTGTACCCCCATCATTTGGCATTCGCGACCCAAGGCATCGCCTAGCGTCTGCGCCAAACCCGCATCCCAGCTACAGGCAAAGCTTGAGCCATTCGGAAAGCAGGTTGCGGGTTTCATGGTACCCCAAGCCACTTCGACATCTTTAGCGCGCTGGTTCACCACATTGAGGAAGCCAGCAAAGTCCTGCCCGCCTTTTTCATCATCATCGATCTGCTGAATAGAGTAACGCACACCGTATGTGCCGTCCGTCATCACCATGCGCGGTATGCCTAAACGTTCATTTGACTCTGTTTTCCACATACCATGGCCGCTGAGAATATCGCTCAATTCGGCGGGTGACATGGCTTTAGCCAGAGAGAGAAACTCTCCATTTTCGAACAGGTTTGCAGGCATTATTGTTATTCCACAGTAAGAAGGATGTGACCGACTGTTATCAAGATGTCGGACACTATGGCGGCAGTAGAGAGCACGAAGCAATTATTAAATTGTTGGCCTTTAAATTAAAAAAAACTATCCAACAATGAATGACGAATGATTTCTTTGGGAAAGTGTTTTATTAACATATCACGGAGGCGGTTTAATTGAATGGCATGCACCTTAATAGTGCGCTAGTCGCATTAAATTGGAACATGGCGTCTTAAGTTAGTGCAAAGATGTGATGTGATTCTCGAAAATGAGCAGAAAGGAATTATCTCTGGGTAATCAGGTTCACCAACAAGTTAAGTGTCAGTCTTTACAAAAAGCCGTCTTGAGAATGGCTCAATGGCTTTGTTGTTATCAGGATCACATTGTGTGGCATAGCGCTTGCTTAATGTGTGTTGATTAGCTTAAAGCTAATCAATGCTCACTTCAGACAATAAATTAATAATGGCCTAATCATGACGCACTTCACTTTAAAACAACTTAAGTATTTCGTCACCGTAGTGGAAACTGAAAGCATCGCTGAGGCTTCACGCGAGTTGCATATCGCTCAGCCATCGATTTCTGTGGCGATTAAAAATTTGGAAGACGCCTTCGAACAACAACTGTTTATTCGTCATCACGCGCAGGGTGTGTCGCTCACATCCAGTGGGCGACGTTTTTATGAAAAAGCGCGTGAACTACTGCGGTTATCTTATGAGTTTGAGCAAAGTTCGCGCGCTGACAATGAACTGGTGTGCGGCACTGTCGCGGTTGGCTGCTATGAATCTGCAGCACCGCTCTATATGCCTCGCTTGATAGCCGGTTTCAAAAAGCTCTATCCAGAGATCACTATCCAGCTGTATGACGGTGAGCAGCATGAACTGATGCACGGACTACATCGTGGGCGTTTCGATGTGGCATTTCTCTATGACCTTGAGTTGGATAACGTCATCAAAAAAGAGCCGCTTAATGCGCCACACAAGCCCTATGCATTATTACCCGCTGCACATCCGTTAGCGCAAAAAAGTAAAGTCACGCTTCAGGAACTGGCGCGTGAGCCCATGATTTTGCTTGATGCTGTACCGAGCAAAAACTATTTCATCAGCATTTTTAAAGAGAATGGTTACCATCCTGAAGTCGCATACAGCTCACCGTCGATTGAAATGGTGCGCTGCATGGTGGGGCAAGGTTTAGGTTTTTCGGTGCTGGTCACCCGTCCTTGTTCTGATATCACATATGACGGTCAGCGGCTGGTTCAGCTGGATATTGTGGATGACATGGCTGCTTCAACCTTAATCATGGCCTATCTGCAAAATAACGAGCCAACGCGCCCAACACGGCTTTTTATGGATTATTGTCGAAGCGTAGAATTAACGCCAACGTCGATGGTTCGATGATTTAACATTGTTGAAAAAGCGATTTTTTCGGGTGCGTGCGACTGTTAATAGGAAACTCTTCACCCTAGTCGTAATATTTATCTTTATTCTCAAACCCTATTTATTTTCTATTCAGACGCCAGATTTATAATATTTTACCGTTTTCGTCCGCTCCAATAGTCTTAGGCACTTCTTAATGAGCGAAGTCCTGGTGCAATGCAGGACGAAGGACGTTGAAATGACAACATCAGTGACTGAAACAGATACGCTAATAGTTGGCGCGGGCCAGGCTGGAGTCGCCATGAGCGAACACCTGACGCGCCTTGGTATTCCACATGTGGTAGTGGAAAAAAATCGCATTGCTGAATCCTGGCGCAGCCGCCGTTGGGATTCACTGGTTGCTAACGGCCCAGCCTGGCATGACCGTTTCCCTGGCATGGAATTTCCTGGTTGCTCGCCTGACAGCTTTGTCGGCAAGGAGCAGGTGGCTGATTACTTCGCCACCTATGCTGAAAAATATCAGGCGCCTGTTCGCACTGGCGTAGAAGTGTTGAGCGCAGAGCGCAATGTCGGCCATGCTGGATTCCGTGTGCAAACCTCGGCAGGCGTTTTCAACGTGCAGCGTATTGTGGCTGCGACTGGGCCGTTCCAGCGTCCTATAATCCCGCCGATTGCGCCACAGAATAGCGCGTTATGGCAGATACATTCAGCCGACTATAAAAATCCTCAGCAGCTTCCACAAGGTGGGGTACTGGTGGTGGGCGCAGGTTCTTCTGGCGTACAGATTGCTGACGAATTGCAGCGTGCAGGCAAGGATGTCTGGCTCTCAGTAGGCGCACACGATAGGCCACCGCGTGCCTATCGCAATCGTGATTTTTGTTGGTGGCTTGGTGTTCTGGGGTTATGGGATGCTGCTGCCAATCAGCCGGGTAAAGAACACGTCACCATTGCAGTAAGTGGTGCGCGTGGCGGCCACACCGTGGATTTCCGCCGTCTTGCGCAGCAGGGCGTGAACTTGGTCGGGTTGACACAACGTTTCTGCGAAAACAGCGTGTCGTTCCGCGACGACCTTGCTTTAAACATAGCCAACGGCGATGCCAATTATCTGTCGCTGCTGGATGCCGCTGATGCTTACATTGAACGCAATGGCCTCGATTTGCCACCCGAACCACAGGCGCGTGAGTTTTTGCCTGACCCGACTTGCATCACTGATCCAACACTCTCACTCAATCTCGCTGAGGCGGGGATTACCAGCATTATTTGGGCGACCGGATACGTTGCAGATTACAGCTGGCTTAAGGTCAATGCATTCAACGAACAGCAACGTCCGCAGCACCATCGTGGAGTCTCTAACGAACCAGGTGTCTATTTTCTCGGCTTACCTTGGTTATCACGTCGTGGATCGACTTTTATCTGGGGGGTGTGGCATGACGCTAAATTTATCGCCGATCAGATCGCCATTCAGCGTCAATATCAGCAGTACCAAACTTCGCATGACCTTTAATTAACGGAGCCTCTATGCCCACTCATCAACGTATTCGCATGTTTAACACCAAAGAGACCTATCCTAACCAGTCTCTGGATAACGATCTTTGCCAGGCGGTGCGCGCCGGTAATACTGTCTATGTGCGCGGTCAAGTTGGAACCGATTTTGACGGTAACCTGGTAGGTTTAGGCGATCCTCGTGCCCAGGCTGAACAGGCAATGAAAAACCTTAAGCAGTTGCTGGAAGAAGCGGGTAGTGACCTGAGTCACGTGGTAAAAACGACGACTTACATCATTGACCCACGTTATCGCGAACCCGTGTATCAGGAAGTCGGAAAATGGTTGAAAGGTGTCTTTCCGATCTCCACCGGTTTAGTAGTCTCTGCGTTGGCACAGCCACAGTGGTTAATGGAAATTGATGTGATCGCCGTTATTCCAGATGAGTGGGATGCTAAGGAAGAATAATGACGATTTCTATTGCAGCACGCTGCCCAGAGAGTGGTCAGCTAGGTATTGCCATCAGCTCTTCAAGCATTGCGGTAGGGGCGCGTTGTCCGTGGCTGGTGGCAGGCATCGGTGCGGTTTCCAGCCAGAATATTACGTTACCTGCGTTGGGGCAGCAGATCCTTGCATTGCTGGAAGCGGGTCTAACACCACAGCAAGCGATGAAAAGTGCTCTGGCAGAAGATCGTTTTAGCGAGTACCGCCAGGTGACGGTCATCGATGCTAATGGGAATAGCACCGCATTCAGTGGTGATAAAACGCTTGGCATTCATCATGTGGTGCAGGGGGGAAATTGTGTTGCGGCGGGTAACATGCTGAAGGAACCGTCGGTGATTACGGCAATGGCAACGGCTTTTGAATTATCAAGTGGTGAACTGACCAGCCGTCTGATTGGTGCATTGCAGGCGGGAATTGATGCGGGTGGCGAAGCAGGCCCGGTGCATTCAGCGGCGGTAAAAGTGGTGGATGATTACACCTGGCCGTTAGTGGACTTGCGAGTTGACTGGGCCGAGGAGGAACCGGTAGCTGTTTTAAACACGCTGTGGTTGGCTTATGAGCCACAAATGCAGGCCTATGTGACAAGGGCGCTGGACCCGCGTGAAGCGCCCAGTTACGGCGTACCAGGCGATGAGTAATCCTGTACGTGACATCTTGGCGACGCTGTTGGCATTTGATACCACCAGCCGAGAATCTAATCTGGCGTTGATTAGTTGGATTGAGGATTTTCTTGCTCAACGTGGTGTGGAGGCAGTGCGTATTATCAATGCCGAGGGTACCAAGGCTAATCTCTACGCCCGTATCGGGCCGACGGGTGACGGTGGAGTAATGCTTTCTGGCCATACGGATGTGGTCCCCATTGCTGGGCAAGACTGGCAAGTGCCACCGTTCGCTCTCACCGAACGAGATGGACGCTTCTATGGGCGTGGTAGTGCAGATATGAAAGGGTTTCTGGCTTGCGTACTGGCCTCGCTTGAGCACTTCCTGGCGGAGCCGTTACGCATGCCATTGCATCTGGCATTCTCCTATGATGAGGAAGTGGGATGTCTCGGTGTGCGCAGCATGATCGAATGGCTCCGGGCCGCTCCAGATAAACCCGCGATGTGTATTATTGGTGAGCCAACCGAGATGCAACCGGTTTATGGGCATAAAGGTAAAGTGGCGATGCGTTGTCAGTTACATGGGCGCGCCTGCCATTCGGCGTATGCACCAGATGGCGTCAATGCTATTGAGTTTGCCGCCAAAATGATCACTCACCTGAGTGAAAGCCGTGCGCATCTGTCATTACAGGAGGACGCCCGGTTTGACCCGCCGTACAGCACCTTGCAAATTGGTGTGATTCATGGCGGCAGTGCACTGAACATTGTGCCGCAGGATTGTCAGTTCGATTTTGAGATTCGCCATTTACCGGATGTGAACATTGATGGCGTACTGATTGAAGCACAACGCTATGCACAGCAGGAATTGTTACCGGCAATGCGCAGCGTGGCAGTAGAGAGCGATATTCGCTTTACTACGCTAAGCCGCTACCCTGGGTTACTCACCGATCCGCAGTCTCAGTTTGCTCAGTGGCTATCACAATGGAGTGACTGCGATCAGTTCTCCACTGTTGCTTTTGGCACTGAAGGCGGCTTGTTTGATGAGGCAGGCATCGCGACATTAGTTTGTGGCCCAGGCAGTATGGCGCAGGGGCATAAACCCAATGAATTTGTTTCTGCTGACCAAATAAAACGCTGCACGCAAATGCTGGACAATCTTTGCCACTGGATGCGCGCTTAACCGCCGCGCACCGACCCACGCCACACCACATCGGCTTGATAAATTAGGCTGTCATGCTGCTGATCATTTTGCGGGGTTAAACCCGTTTCATTTTTTTCGGTTTGCATTAACCAACTCACCGCATCACGGGCAAACTGTTCAACTGGCTGTGCAAAGGTGGTGAGATTGTAGGATGACCAGCCTGCCTGCGCGATGTTGTCGTAACCGATCAGGCAGATATCCTCTGGCACACGCAGAGCAAAGCGATGTCGTGCCTCATCCATAAATCCACATGCCACCAAGTCGGTGACGCAAAACACCGCATCGGGGCGTTGATGTCGTGTTAGCAGGCGATGCGCCAGAATCTGTCCACTCTCGTAGGAGGTGGTACCAAATCGTTCCACCGTGACCTGCAATCCTGCGCGTTCGGCCTCAGTGATAAAGGCGGCTTCGCGCTTCATCAGGCTGGGTGTACCGGCGAGGGAGTTGGCAAACGCCAGATGCCGACATCCTGCACGTTGAAATGCCATCACCGCTGTTGCCGCCGCGCGTTGCGCATCCAGATGAATGCTGAGTGAGCCGGGTAAATCCTCATCACGATTGATCAAAATAATACGCTGACCGTGTTGGTAACACTGGCGGGTGATGTTGCGATCCGGCATCCCTGAAAGAATGATGGAGGCATCGGCACGAAAGTTAATCGCCTGCTGCAGTGCGGCTGACACGCTGTTATCAGAACGATCGGTGTTGATCAGCATCGCAATTTTGCCTGCTTCTTGCAGATACTGAGTCAGCCAGCGCACCAGGCTGGCGCGATAGGGCGTCGCAATCTCAGATACCACTAAACACACGATACCACTGCGATTGCGCACCAGTCCGCGCGCCAGGTGATTAACGTGATATCCCAACTCCTCGGCGGCTTTCATTACGCGGGTGCGCATTGCGGGAGACACGCTAGCGCCTGGCGTGAAGGCCCGTGAGACCGCAGAACGCGACACGCCCGCGCGATCGGCAACATCTTGCGCACTGACCATCGCTTTCTCATTTTGCATGCTGCCTTTCTCCCCATTTCGCGGCTGAAAATGAGTCTGCCTCAGATTGCAAAGCTGTGCAAACAGTTCGAGATCTCATTTGTTGCAATTTTGTGACATAGACTATCAATTGCGTAGCAAGGCATTTGACAGGTGATTTCTTGTTCATTACTACTTTGCACACACGTGCAATATCAGGTGCCAGTGAAGCACCACCCTACCATCCAAGGAGAACACCATGCGAGCTACCTCTATCGCCGTTGCGCTATCCGTTTGTTGCACTGCTGTACCTTTCGCTGCTTCCGCAGCGGGCAATCTCAATATGGTCTGCTCGGCCGATGTGGTGGTGTGCGAGCACATGACGCGCATCTTCAGCCAGGAGCACCCGGATATTAAAGTCAGCATGGTGCGCTTGTCGGCAGGGGAAGCTTATGCACGCCTGCGGAGTGAAGCGCGCAATCCACGCACCGATATCTGGTGGGCTGGTACAGGCGACCCGCATATGCAGGCAGCGGACGAGGGTTTAACCCAAGTCTACAAATCACCGCTCCTGGATCAGCAGCAAGACTGGGCACAGAAACAGGCAGAAAACTCCGGTTACCGCACGGTGGGCATCTATGCGGGTGCGCTGGGCTGGGGTTACAACACCAAGCTACTGGCGGATAAAAAACTTAAAGCGCCTGCTTGTTGGGCCGATCTGCTTGATCCTGGCTTCAAGGGGGAAATACAAATCGCCAACCCTAACTCCTCTGGTACTGCCTACAACACCTTAGCCACGCTGGTGCAAATCATGGGCGAGGATAAAGCCTTTGATTACCTGAAAAAACTCAACGCTAACATTTCGCAATACACCAAGTCTGGCTCAGCCCCGGTCAAAGCCGCCGCGCGCGGTGAAACCACGGTCGGCATTGTGTTTATGCATGATGCAGTGGCGATGGAAGTGGACGGCTTCCCGATTAAGACTGTCGCGCCTTGTGAAGGCACCGGCTATGAAATTGGCTCGATGTCGATTGTCAAAGGTGCGCGCAATCTGGCGAATGCCAAAGTCTGGTACGACTGGGCATTAAGTGCAGCCGCTCAGTCGCACATGAAAGAGGCAAAATCCTTCCAGTTACCGTCAAACCGCAATGCGGAAATTTCTCAGTACGCTCCACGCTTCGAGAACATCAAGTTGATCGATTATGACTTCAAAACCTACGGCGATTCCGCCAAGCGTAAGGCGTTACTGAGCCGCTGGGATAAAGAGATTGGTGCCAGCGCGCAGTAAAGGCTGACTGGAAGCGCGATGAATGAATCACGCCGCTGCAATGGGGTAGTGGCGCCATTCATTGCGCAAGCAAAAATCCGGCACGGTAAGAACCATCACCCCTCTCGAGGTGTTTCATGAACGCAAATAATCGTCGCCTGTCGGCAGCGCTACTGCTGGGCGCCGTCGCGCTGCTGCTGTTGCCGTGGTACAGCCTGGAAGCGGGTTTCTTTGATGGCGGCTGGTTGACTAATTTATGGGGCGATAGCGCCAATGCGCCTGCCCTGTGGCAACTTGCTGAGCATCCCTGGCTGGCTATCGCGCTGACGTTGTGGGGCTTGTGTGCAACGTGCGGACTACTGCCGTCTGGTGCACGCAGTCGCTTGCTGCTGCTGTTCAGCGCTCTTGGTGTGATTTTCTTGGTGATAGAAGGGCATGCGATTGGTTACAGCGGCTGGAGTTGGCTGTGGCTGGAAAATCGCTTCGGCGCACTAGACCAAGGACAACCCGCGATGGGCGCAGGCGCGCTGCTACTACTCACCACTTTTCTGCTGTTGTTTTCATTTGCGCTGGCGGAACGAGGCGTGTTGAAAGGTGATGCCTTTGTGGTGGCCTCGCTGGTGTTGCTAACAGCGTTGGTGAGCGTGTTTGTGCTTTATCCGGTGTTGAGCATGTTTGTGGTCTCGGTCCAAGATGTCGACGGCAGTTTTAAACCCGATGGCTTGATCAGCAATATTCAGGACCCCTCTATCTGGAGCCTGGCCTGTCTCAAGGGCGGTACGTGCGGCACCGCCTGGCGCACACTGTGGTTGGCGTTGATGACGGCCAGCGGTTCCACGCTGCTCGGTCTGGCCTTTGCCCTTGCCGCCACCCGGACACCGCTACCGTGCAAAAAAGCCCTGCGTATGCTCACCATCCTGCCGATTATCACACCGCCGTTTGTGATTGGCCTCGCGCTGATCCTGCTGTTTGGGCGATCCGGTGTCGTCACACAACATCTGGCTGAGTTGTTTGGTATTGAACCTGGACGCTGGTTGTACGGTTTGACTGGCATCTGGATTGCGCAGGTTCTCTCGTTTACCCCTATCGCTTTCCTGGTGCTCATTGGCGTGGTGGAAGGTGTCAGTCCGTCGCTGGAAGAAGCGTCGCAAACCTTGCGTGCGGATCGCTGGCGCACCTTTAGCCGTATCTCATTGCCATTGATGGCTCCGGGCTTGGCCAACGCGTTTCTCATCAGCTTTATTGAAAGCATGGCGGATTTTGGTAACCCGATGGTTCTGGGTGGCAGCCATGGCGTGCTCTCAACAGAAATCTTCTTCTCAGTGGTGGGTGCGCAAAACGACCCGAGTCGTGCCGCCGTACTGGCGATGATATTGCTGTGTTTCACCTTAGCGGCCTTCGTGCTGCAACGCTGGTGGTTAGGGGGTAAGAACTTTGCCACGGTAACGGGCAAGGGAGATGGCGGTAAGCACGGGCAGCTACCACGAGTGCTGCGCTATGGGGTTTACGGCATGGTGATTCCGTGGGGGCTCTTCACCTTAGTCATCTACGGCATGATCGCGGTGGGAGGATTCGTGCAGTCGTGGGGACTCAATGATGCGCTCACGATTGAACACTATGTGCGTGCATTCCGTGTCAGCGTCAGTGATGGGCATTTGCTCTGGAGCGGGGTGGCATGGAACTCCTTCTGGACCACGCTGGAGATTGCACTTATTGCGGCGCCGCTGACCGCGATTGTCGGGCTGCTAACCGCTTGGCTGATTGTGCGACAGAAATTTGCCGGTCGTCAGACTTTTGAATTCTTGCTGATGTTGAGTTTTGCCATACCGGGCACGGTGATTGGCGTGAGTTATGTCATGGCCTATAACCTGCCGCCGCTGGAGATCACGGGCACGGCATTGATCCTGATTGCCTGTTTCGTGTTTCGCAATATGCCAGTCGGCGTGCGTGGCGGTATCGCGGCCATGAGTCAGTTGGATAAAAGTCTGGATGAGGCATCACTCACGTTGGGGGCAAACAGCTTCCGCACGCTACGTAAGGTGGTGCTGCCGTTATTAAAACCGGCCATCAGTGCGGCGTTGGTTTACGCCTTCGTACGCGCCATCACTTCGATCAGCGCTGTCATCTTCCTGGTGAGTGCGCAGTACAACATGGCGACATCCTACATTGTTGGACTGGTAGAGAACGGTGAGTACGGTGTGGCGATCGCCTACTCCACCGTGTTGATCGTGGTGATGTTGCTGATTATTGGTGTATTCCAGTGGCTGGTAGGTGAACGGCGTCTGCGCCGTGTGGCGCGTCCAGTAGACGTCGCGGCGATCCCATCCTCCACTTCATTGACCCAGGAGAGAGCGGTATGACACGTGTAACGGCGGGTTCTGTGGTGTTCGAACAGGTGACAAAACGCTTTGCAGGCTTTGATGCGATTCCTAATCTGTCGTTAACGGTTGAGCCGGGCACGCTGGTGACGCTGCTTGGCCCATCAGGATGTGGCAAAACCACCACGCTACGCCTACTGGCAGGGCTGGAACATCCCACATCCGGGCGCATTTTGATTGGTGGCAAAGATGTCACCCAACTGCCCGCGAATGAACGTGATGTGGCGATGGTGTTCCAATCCTATGCGCTATTTCCCCATATGAGTGCGCTCGACAACATCCTGTACGGTTTACAGGCTTCCGGCATGAATAAGCGTGAGGCGCAGGACCGTGCTCGTGAAGGCCTCAAGTTGGTCGGGCTGGAGACGCAGGGCAATCGTCTGCCTTCTGAGCTTTCTGGCGGGCAACAGCAGCGTATAGCCGTGGCGCGGGCACTGGTGCTGGAGCCCCAGGTGTTATTGCTGGATGAGCCGTTATCCAACCTCGATGAACGCTTGCGGCGTCGAGTCCGCACCGATATTCGTGACCTGCAACAACGGCTTGGCTTCACGGCGGTCTACGTGACCCACGATCAGGAAGAAGCTTTGGCGGTCTCTGATAAAATTATTGTCATGAAAGAGGGGGATATTGCACAGCAGGGTGCGCCTGAAAGCCTCTACCACGCTCCGAATTCGGTGTTCATCGCTGATTTTATGGGGGAAGCCAACATCCTACCTTGTGAAGTCGAGCAACTGGAAGGCAGCGATGCGTGGGTGCGGCTAGGCAGTCAACGTTACCGCGTGCGCGGTAATGGCGTGCAACCCGGTACGGCACAGCTATCGGTACGGCCGCAGTTTATTACTTTGCGCGAAGAGGGTGCTGGAGCCCTGCGCGGTGAAGTGACGCACTGCACTTGGCTTGGCGACCATATTGAATACGAAGTGGCAACAGAATTGGGTTCGTTGTTCATTGTTGATGCGCATATGGAACAGCAACTTCCGCTGAACTCAGCGGTGGCGATTGATTTTAAACCTCAGGGATTAGCCCTGATTGCCGGTTAAATTAAGGATAGATAATGAGTGACACGGTAAATGAAGCCCTGCTATCACGCCTGATTCTGGCGGAGAAAGTCGCGCGTGCTGGCGGCGAGAAAGCGTTGGAATATTTCCATCATCGCGACACCTTGGTGGTGGAGACCAAGCATGATCTGCAGGATGTGGTGTCCCGCGCTGACCGCGAGGTCGAACAGATGATCGACCAGCAAATTCGTGCACAGTTTGCCGAAGACGGTTTTCTCGGCGAAGAGTACGGTTTGCAGGTGGGCACTTCAGGCTACACGTGGGTAGTGGACCCGATTGATGGCACCAGCCCCTTCCTCAACGGCATGCCAAACTGGTGCGTGTCAGTGGCGGTGCTGCATGATGGCGTGCCGGTGATTGGTGTCATCTACGCACCGACCTATCAGGAGTGCTATGTGGCAGCGCTCGGCCAAGGTGCGACCTTGAACGGCCGTCGTTTGCAGGTTGATCCCAGCCGCACCTTGCAGAATCACGTCACCGGATTTGGCGCGAATAGTTACGTCAGTCCCGTTGAAGTGGGCAATATTCTGGCTTCACTGCTTGAAGCTGGTGGCAACTTTATCCGCATTGGTTCGGGTGCCTTGATGCTGGCGTGGGTTGCGGCGGGCCGTGTGGTGGGTTACTACGAACCTTACATGCATGCGTGGGATTGTCTGGCGGGTTATTGCCTGGTGAAAGAGGCGGGCGGTTGGTATCACCCGTTCAACACTGAAGGCGAGCGTCTGTTGAAAGGGGCGCAGGTACTGGCGGTTGCGCCTGGTGCAGAAGCTGATTTAAAACGTATTGCCGGACTTTAAAAGATCACAATCCTCGCGCTGCTGCAGCAGCGCAATTTATTGCGCATCAGTCAGCGGCGTGCAGATAAACCGACGCGTGTTAAACCCTGTCGCTACCGTTTACGTCATCGGCGGCATTGCAATTCTTACGGAGCGATGCTGTTATAACTTCCTGCTCTTTTCATTGGGTTATAACGTGTCGCTCTCATCTTCTGACTGGTTTAGCCATAACGGCATTGAATGTTCTCGCGTAAACGCCAGCGGCAGCCGCTTTCCACGTCATTTGCATGATGAGTATGTCATCTGCGCCAATCTGAGCGGGCGCGAAGAGATCTGGCTGGATGGCAAGGTCAGCGACGTGTTCGCCGGACAGGTCACTCTCTATAACCCAACGTCAATCCAATCCTCACATTTCAGCCATCAAGCGGTGAGTTTTGTCAGTATTCATCTGCCGCAATCCACCTTAACCCAATTGCTGGGTGGCACGCAGGCGCCGGCACTGCGTGAAGGGGTATTCAATGATATACGCTTATTTAAGGCGATTTGTCGGTTCGACGAGGTGGCGCGTGAAGCGGGTGAAACACTGCTGGAGCAACAGCTCCTGTGGTTGTGTGGTGAGTTACTGGAAGATGAAGCCAGCTTGCAGCAGGGTGATATGCAGATCATTCAGCAGGTGAAACAATTTTTGCTAAACCATCTCAGTCAAAAGCCACAGCTCGATGCGTTAGCGCAGTTGGCCGGGCTGAGTAAATATCATCTGGTGCGTCGTTTCACTCAGCTGACCGGTTTACCGCCGTTGCAGTATCATATGCAGCTGCGACTCAACCGGGCTCGAGAACTGTTGCGCCAGCGGGTGCATCCACAGGACGCGGCACTGCAGCTGGGATTTTACGATCAGAGTCACTTTATCAACGCGTTTCGCAAAGTGATGGGCACCACGCCACATCACTATGCACAACAGATCGCCTCAACCCAGAACAAATTCCCGATAGCCTGACACCATCACGTACGCCGCGAAATAGCAGAAAATCAGCGCTGAAGCGAGATAGGAATATTTCAGCAGACGCTGGCCGAGCAGTTTTCCACCCATGCTGCCAACCAGGCACAGCACACAGGTCCAAACCACGCCCGCAATGAAAAAACCGCCGAGGAAAGAAGACGTTGCCGTCACGCTGCCGTGTCCCATCCGTGCAATTAGCGCACCTCCTACGCTGGCAAACCACAGAATCGCCGTCGGTGATGACATCGCCAGTACCACACCACGACTGAATTCACGCAGCAGAGAACGATAAGGCTGTTGCTCAGTCGGAGGTAGCGCGGCGTCTTTGCGCAACGCGGCGATCAACATTTTTCCCGCAAACCACAGTAACAATACTCCTCCACCGATCCACAGCACCCAACGTACAGGGGTAAATTGCAACACCACAGCCATACCCGCCAGTGCCAGTACAGCGTAAATCAAGTCGCCTATACAGGTGCCAATCCCCAGCCAAAAACCGTGGAAGTAACCGCGCTGCATGGCCAACGTGATCATAGCAATATTTGCCAGCCCGATATCAAGACACAGCGATAAGCTCAACAAAAACCCATTTGAAAACTGAAGCATAGAGAAACCAGTGTTGTTTTATAGGTTGACGGCATTTAACCACGACATGGCCTTGGGGGTATTGGAAAGAATTGCGCAATACCGTACGCCGTTGCCGTGAAAATCATGCGTGTAAGGAGGCTCGATTTACCCGGCCTTGTTTTCTCATCGCTGCAATTATGTTTATATGCATTCAACTGTGACTAAAGACCAAACACCATGAACCTACGGGAAAATATCGTCAGCCAATTCAGTCAGCTATCGCCTGAATTGCAACGCGCCGCTGAATTCTCGCTGCAAAATACCAATCAGTTAGTGGTGCTATCGATGCGAGCCTTCGCGCTGGAAGCCGGGGTGAAACCGGCTACGCTACTGCGCTTAGCGCAACGCTTGGGTTACAACGGCTGGGGCGAACTGAAAGATGCTTTCATTGATGATCTTGGACTGCGTAATGATACATACGTATCCAAAGCCGAGAAACTGATTGCCAAAGGCACCCAGCCACAGCTGTATGAAGAGGTGTTTCAGGCGCATCAGGCGAATCTGGCCTTTACACAGAATGAAAACCATCAGGCGATGGAGCAGGCTGTTTCACTGCTGGACGCGTCAGATAATGTCTACATTTGCGGCTTCCGCGCCAGTTTTCCTATTGCCTGGTCACTGTTTTATGTCTATCGACTGTTCAATCGGCAGGTGTCGTTGATCGATGGACTGGCAAGCAACATTGAGGTATTCACCCGTGAGTTAACCGCACAAGATTGCGTCTTACTCACTAGCTTTGCACCCTATTCGCGTGAGTCGCTGGATGTCTTGCACGCGGCCCAGCAAGCGGGTGCGACGATCATTGCCATCACGGATTCGCCGGTCTCGCCGTTAGCCCAAGCAGCCGACTGCACGTTGCTGTTCTCCATTGACAGCCCATCGTTTTTCCCTTCAGTGGTTTCCGGTATGGGGCTGGCGGAGTGCCTGCTGGCGATGCTGGTGGCTCGCCACGGTCGTGATGCTGTCACCAAAATCGAAAACGCCGAACGCTATTTGATTGATTCCGGAGCTTACGTGGTGCCAGGCAAATCCTGACAAATGATTCATTTGTATCTGTCATAAGAAAACAGAATGCATTTGAATCACAATTGCGTTGACGTGATCCAAATGAATCCTGCAAGATGCACTTCATTAACACAGTGTATTCAGGAGCAGGACCCAGCATGAGCCATATCATTCACCGCAGTTTGCGCAGCACACCCGTCGTGGCAGCTCGCGCGCAGGGGGCGTACATCTATGATGCACAAGGAAAACAGTATCTTGATGCCTGTGGTGGTGCCGCCGTTTCCTGTTTAGGTCACGCGCATCCTGATGTACTGGCGGCGATGCACCGTCAGATCGATCAACTGGCTTATGCCCACACCAGCTTCTTCACCAGTGACACCGTCGAGCAACTGGCAGAACAGCTGACGCGCACCGCGCCTGGCGATCTCAATTACGCTTATTTCGTCTCCGGTGGTTCAGAAGCGGTTGAAACCGCACTCAAACTGGCGCGCCAGTACTTCGTTGAGATTGGTCAGCCGGCACGTACCAAATTTATCGCCCGCAAACAGAGCTATCATGGCAATACCCTTGGCGCGTTAGCCGTGGGTGGCAACGAATGGCGTCGCCGCCAGTTTGCCCCCTTGCTGATCGACGTCATTCGTGTTTCAGCCTGCAATGAGTACCGCGATCGTCGCGCTGACGAAACCCAGCAGCAATATACTGAACGTCTGCTGACCGAGTTGGAGCAGGCGATAGTTGAGGCGGGGCCAGACACCATTATCGGCTTTTGTGCTGAAACGGTGGTCGGTGCGACTACCGGTGCTACGCCACCCACGCCAGGCTATCTGAAGGGTGTACGCAGCCTGTGCGACAAATACGGCATCCTGTATATCGCGGATGAAGTGATGTGTGGCATGGGACGCACCGGGACACTGTATGCATTCGAACAAGATGACGTCGTGCCCGATTTGGTGACCATCGCTAAGGGGCTGGGGGGCGGCTATCAGCCGATCGGCGCCGTATTGGCGAGCGAGAAAATTGTCTCAGCGCTGCAAGCTGGCAGCGGGCTGTTCCAGCACGGTCACACTTACATTTGTCACGCCACCGCCGCTTCCGCCGCGCTGGCAGTGCAGCAGGTGATTGAGCGCGATAACCTGCTACAGGCCGTCCAGCAGCAGGGCGATTACCTGCAAAAGACACTGCATGAAGTGCTGGGCGAATTACCGCATGTGGGGGATACGCGCGGACGAGGCTTGTTCGCCGGTGTTGAACTGGTGCGTGACAAAGCTAGCAAAACGCCGTTTGATCCGAATCTGAAACTGCATGCGGCGATTAAAGCCAACTGTATGTCACGTGGGTTGATGGTCTACCCGATGGGGGGAACGATTGACGGGCAATATGGCGACCACATTTTAATCGCACCGCCGTTTATCATCACCGCCAGCCAACTCGACTTCGTGGTGGACACATTGAACACCGTGATTCGCGAAGAGACGAGTAAATTATGAACAATCGTTTGCCACCGCTGGCGGAACATGAGTGGGACGATCAGCAGCGCGCATTAGCCGAAGAGATTATCAATGGGCCGCGCGGTGCGCTGCTGCCACCCTTCGAGCCGCTATTGCGCAGCCCCGAGTTGATGGCACACGCACAGCGCATGGGGGAATACCTACGTTATCGCAGTGCGCTGGGACAGCGCCTCTCTGAGCTGGCGATTTTGATGACCGCCCGGCACTGGTCGCAGCCGGTTGAATGGGCGATTCATGCGCCGATAGCCCGTGAAAAGGGCGTTTCTGCCACCGCGGTGCAGGCGATCAATGAGAAGCGTCTACCCGAGGATCTCCAAGCGGATGAGTGGGTGATTTATCACTTTTGCCAACAGTTACATCAGCAGCAAAAGGTCAGTGATGCCACCTGGCAACAAGCCATCGATTTATGGGGCGAAAAGGGCGTAGTGGATCTGATCGGCATCAATGGTTATTACAGTTTTCTCTCGATGATAATGAACGGCGCACAGACGCCGGTACCCAACACCTGGGATGATATTATCCCCGCATAATATTTCGTTTTAATTTGGGCGCATTATAGTGTGCCCTAAATAACAACACTTTTTCATTTTCAACTACCGTCGATATATTTCGCCGGATGACATTCATGCACGCTATTTCACTGACGCTGAGGGTTATTATGTCTTCATTATTTAAGAAACTGAAAGTTACATTAGCACTGGTGGCATGTTCCGCCAGTTTTGTTGCGGCGGCACAAGATAAATTAACCGTTGGCGTTGATACCGCTTTTGTACCTTTTGAGTTTAAGCAAGGCGATAAATACGTCGGTTTTGATATTGATTTATGGGATGCCATCGCCAGGAAAATGAATGTCAGCTACGAATTACGCCCGATGGATTTCGGCGGGCTGATTCCTGGTTTGCAATCACGCAATCTGGATGTCGCAATGGCGGGTATTACGATTACCGATGCGCGTAAACAGGTAGTCGATTTCAGCGAAGGATATTATGACGCCGATTTACTGATGGCGGTAAAAAGTAGCGACAATACTATTACCAAGTTCAGTGATTTAGCCGGGAAGAAAGTGGGCCTGAAGCAAGGAACTGCGGCAGCCAGTTTTATGAAAAGCAAATACAAGGCAAACTATGTTGAATTCCCAAATATTGATAACGCTTATCTTGATTTGCAGGCAGGTAATCTCGATGCCGTCGTTCATGATTCACCTAATGTGCTCTTCTACGTAAAAACGGCTGGTGATGGCAAGGTAAAATCCACGGGCGAGACGGACAGCATTCTGCCACAACAGTATGGCTTTGCGATGCAGAAAAACAGCAGCCTGACGCCAAAGGTTAATGCCGCACTGCAGGCGTTGCGTGCCGACGGTACTTACAGCAAGATTTACGTGAAGTGGTTTGCTAAGCAACCGAAATAACCCCGCCAGGTCGGAGCAATCCGACCTCGTTTCTTTTTTACGGGTAGAATGATGAATTTTGAAAGTAAATATATTTGGGAATCCCTGCCGCTGCTTTTGCAAGGATTACAGCTCACACTGATTATTTCTTTGTCCGGATTGCTGGGCGGTTTTGTGATTGGACTGTTGGCGGGAACCTGTCGTGCACTGGGTGGAAGAATTTCAAAGATAGTTTCACTGGTGTTTGTTGAGTTAATTCGTGGTACGCCAATTATGGTGCAAGTGATGTTTATTTACTTTGCGCTGCCGATGGTCATGCCAATTCGTATTGATCCTGTTACGGCTGCCATTGTGACCATCACCATTAACTCAGGGGCTTATATTGCTGAGATTACTCGCGGTGCAATCCTCTCTATCAATAAAGGCTTTAAAGAAGCCAGTCTGGCGATGGGATTGTCACAGCGCAGTACCGTATGGCATGTCATCATGCCGTTGGCATTACGCCGGATGATCCCTGCATTGGGCAATCAGTGGATTATTAGTATTAAGGATACTTCGCTATTTATTGTTATTGGTGTGGCGGAATTGACGCGTCAAGGGCAAGAAATTATTGCCGGTAATTTTCGTGCGCTGGAAGTCTGGACGGCGGTGGCAATGATTTATCTGATAGTCACGTTGTGCCTGAGTTTCCTGCTAAAGCAACTGGAGAAAAGGATCCATATTTTATGAGCATGGTTGAATTTAGCGCGGTGTCGAAAAATTTCGGCTCCACTCAGGTACTGCATAACATCAATTTAAAAATTGAATCAGGCGAAGTGGTGGTGATCATCGGGCCTTCTGGTTCGGGAAAATCGACGCTGTTGCGTTGCATCAATAAGCTGGAGGAGATCTCTTCCGGCACGCTGCTGGTGGCGGGAATGCATATTACCGATCCGCACGCCAATGAGTGTGATATTCGCCGCGAAGCAGGCATGGTGTTTCAGCAGTTCCATCTGTTCCCCCATCTGACCGCGCTAGAGAATGTGATGTTCGGCCCGGTGCGCGTTCGCAAGCAGAGCAAAGCGGCGGCGCGTGAACAGGCACTGGCGCTACTAGATCGTGTTGGTTTGCGCGAGCGCGCCAATCATTATCCTTCAGAACTTTCTGGCGGCCAGCAGCAGCGCGTGGCGATTGCGCGTGCATTGGCGGTGAAACCGAAAATGATGCTGTTCGATGAGCCGACTTCAGCGCTGGACCCTGAACTGCGGCATGAAGTTTTAAAGGTGATGCGTTCGCTGGCTGAAGAGGGCATGACCATGGTGATTGTGACCCATGAAATCGGCTTTGCCCGCGATGTCGCTTCACGCTTGATCTTTATTGATGGCGGCACCATTGCCGAAGATGGTTCACCTGATATGCTGCTCACTGCCAGTAGTAATCCGCGTCTGAAAGAATTTTTGCAACACGTATCCTGAACAGAAGTGAATGATAACAATATGAAAAAACTCGCAATCCGTGGTTCCGCTTTTGCAATCGGTCAGCAACTTGGTGCGTTTGGTCGTGAGGCCTGGCATGCCAAACTCACGCAAACGATGTTGTGGCAAACTGTGACCGCCATGAAAGACACTGCACAGACTCAGAGCATGCGATCGCTCGTGCAGTCGCAGTATCCGCTCATCTGGCAGGAGCTAGAGGGATTAGCCGAGGGCTTGGGAGCACCGCTTGATGAGGTGTTTGCCTGGAACTGTCGTGGCGATTTGGTGCGCTCAACCTCTGATGGCTGTACCACGGTCGCGGGAAGAAGCACTGAGGGGGAATTGATTATTGCGCACAATGAAGACGGTTTCCCACAGCTGCGTGATGACTGCGCCATCGTGACTATCACCCCAGATGAGGGTCTGGCGTTCACCAGTTTTGCTTATCCGGGTTCGATTTGCGGGCATACCTTTGCCGTTAACGAAAAAGGCGTGGTGAATACGGTGAATAACATTCGCGCCGTGTACCGTCCGAGTGGAATGCCACGCCAGATTCTGGCGCGTGCCGCGCTCAATGCAGCGACCTTAGACGAGGCCATCACCATTCTGACGGCGGCACCGAGAGCGGGGGCCTTTCACCATACGTTAGGGCAGATGGGCGACAGCCGCCTGTTCAGCGTGGAAGCCACAGGTTCAGGCTGTTCGGTCACACCCTTGAACGCAGTTTTTGCCCATGCTAATCACCTGATCCACCCGCAACTTGATGCGGTTGAGCAGGTGATCACAGACAGTTCCCACTCACGCCAACAACGGTTAATCGCATGGCTGGAGACGCAATCTCATCTTGATGGGGCGGAGGCAACAGAGATTCTTTCCGATCAGCATGATGCCGTGTTGCCGATTTATCGCCTCTCGCCCTGTGATCCAGATGAAGAGAATACTCTGGCGACGGCGGTATTTACTCTGCATGCCAATCAGGTGATCTGGCAGATATTTACCTTGGATCGACATGAGGCAGAATTAAACGGCACGATTTCCTAAATTTTAATCTGCTATATTGTGAACCCGGTCACTTAAGCCGGACGCTATTCAAATCAATCCCACTATAGTCGTTAAACATTCCGATTATGGTGGGGTACTAAAATGAATAGAAATAAAAAAACCGTACGCAGCGGTTTAGCCACAAACATAACCATGGCATTATCCCTAGCTGTTTTTTCACTGGCGGGGAGCACTATGGCAAATGCCGCGGAACATCATCAAACAGCATTAGTGGGGACCTGGACGTCGATTCCAGATGCGCCTTCAGAACAGAAACCCGATCATCCCAGCGAAGGTTTATACCGCCTAAAAGTGAACAGCGACGGTACGCTGACACCACTCGATGTGATCAAAATGAAAAGCCCGTCGTGGATTGTGAAATCCCGCGATGGACGTTTTGCCTATACCACTAATGAAGAGAACGCCGGTGCGGTGACCGCGCTGAGCATTGATAGAAGTGGCAAGGTGCAGGTGCTGAATGTGGTGGACAGTCACGGCCAGCAGCCGACGCATGCGACCATCAGTCCGGACGGCAAGTTCCTGTTTGTGGCGAACTACTCCGTGGCAAAAGGCGGAGCAGGTGTGTCGGTCTTCCCGATTCATCACGATGGCAAACTGGGCGAGCAGGTTCAGCATTTTGCCTTTGAGCACGGCACCGGAGCAGTTAAAGGGCGTCAGGACGGTGGACATGCACACTCCACTACCTTTACTCATGACGGTAAGTATCTCTACGCCGCCGACCTCGGTGGCGACAAACTCCACGCCTACCGCTATCACGCTGACAAAGCACAACCGCTTGAGGCTGACAGTGCGCGTGATGTGAATTTCACCGCAGGTTCAGGACCGCGCCATATGGTGTTTGCGCCGAATGGTCAGCACGCCTATGTCACCACTGAAATGGCAGGTGAAATTGTGGTGTTTGCCGTTAAACAGGATCGTCTGGAACCTGCTGCCCATATCAAGCTGAATAGCGAGAATAACAGCGAGGCGTATCGTAGCGGTGGAGGGATTATTTTAAGCCCGAACGGTAAATTTGTTATTGCGGCGAACCGTGGCTCAGATAATAAATTGCTGGTGTTTAAAATTGAAGCAGATGGCATGTTAGGTAAGCCGATGAGCTATAAAGCCAACGGTATTGAGCCGCGTGCGTTTGCATTCGATAGCAGTGGCAAATATCTCTACGTGACGAACGTGTTTACTAACAATATTTCCCTGTTCCATTTCGATGCGAATAGCGGTGAACTGAAAGCCGCAGGTGATGCGGCGAAAATTTCCACGCCAACGGATATTAAGTTCTTTAATTAAGGCCAGGTGCGCAAATGCGCACCTGCAAGGTTCAGCGCACTGTTTTGGGCGCCATAAATGGCGCCCCTACGAGGTTAAGTGCGGTTTTCGTAGGATGCGCATTGATGCGTACCGGGTCAAATACGCACGCATGGCTTAAGTGAGCGCCATTACGTCCCCATGTCGCCGTTTATGGCGACTCTAGCTGCGCAACGGTGTTTAACGTGTGTTCCAGAGATGCGCCGAACATCTGCCCATGCGACAGTCCTGGATAGAGTTGATATTGTGCCGCTATGCCGTTAGACGCCATTCGGTTCACCGTGGATCGAACCGCGCGCAGTACATCGGGTTCAGCGGTGTTGTTGTCGCGGCGACGGTCTCCGTTGCCTTCCATTAGCGTAAGCTGTTTTGCCCCCACTTGATTTAGCGCCAGCGCCTGCATCTGACTTAGCAATGAAAAATAGCCTTGGCCAATTGAGGGGCTGGTGGCATAAAAGTGAGTGAAAAAATGCGAAGTAAGGTAGCTATCCAATACAAATAAACCGCCGTAGGAGTGCCCCCACAGCGCGCGTTGCTGTTGGTTGATCTTCACGCCTTTCTCTGCGGCAGGAGCAATTTTTTGCTCAAGCAGGGTACGAAAAGCCACACTGCCACCGCCCGCTCGCCCTCGACTGAAGGTATAGCCGACGCTGCCATGCTCTTTATCGGGCGGTGTGTAATCAAAAGTGCGTGACTTCACATCAAAAGGCAGCGTGGTTTGATAACCGACGACCACCAGCAAAGGTGGATTACCCTCAGACAGTTTCTGCAACAGGGGTTCTGACAGCTTATTCATGACAGCATTGCCATCCAGCATGTAGATGACGGGATAGCCCGCAGAGGGGGGCGATTTATTGGGTTGAGCGACCCACACTTTGTAGTGTCGATTGTCATCCGCAGAATCAAACGTCTGGGTTGAAAAATGGTAATACGCTGAGCCTTTATCCGCGATATTCGGCCCCAGCGGCGTCATATCTGGGCGGGCAAATACGTGGACGCTGAAACTGGCGCTGACAAACAGCAGCAGCAACGTAGCGTGTCGGCTCACAAAAGAAAATCGATGTCGCATTGCAATCCTAATGCTTTGGTTTAACTGTGCGCATTGATGCGCACCACAAAAAGGTATCGGCCAACCTCAAGGGTGGCCGCTGAGTGACGAATCAGAAGTGCATGCCCAGTTGCATATAATATGTCCGTCCTGACTCGTTATAGGTGTTTGCGCCCGCGCCCCACAGATAAGCCCCGGTGGTGGCATTGCCGGTGCTTTGCGCATTGCCCTCTCGGAAATGGCGTTTGTCGAAGATGTTATCGATGCCGGCGGTGACATCGAGATATTTCGTCACGTTATAGGTCGCGCTCATCCCCACTAGGGCATAAGGCGACACCTGACGAAGTTCACTGCCTGAAGTGGGTTCTCCTTGGTAGTTCAGTTTTTTCGGTTTCTGACGGCCGTACCAGGTCAATGTTCCTTGCAAGGAGAGATCTTCCGTTGCTTGCCAATCCAGCGTCGAATTGATGGTGTATTTCGGGATGATCGACAGATAATCACCCGTGGATTTATTTTCGTTATCAATGATGTAAGTGAAGTTATTGTTCATTTTCAACGAATCAGTAATCGGGAAGTTCAGCGTGCCTTCCAGACCTTGCACCACCGCTTTCGGCACGTTTTCCCATTTATAGACATTGGCGGTGCCGTTGTTGTATGCCGGGTTATAGCCGCCTTCGATCTTGTCGTGATAATCATTGCGGTACCAGGTTATACCGGCTTGCACATCATTGTGATGATATTCAATGCCGATCTCTTTGTTGACGCTGGTTTCTGCTTTCAAATCACTGTTACCTTGCAGATAACAGTAACCCGAGCCTGCGGAGTAGCACCCCTGGCCTTTACTGAACAGCAGGTAATTAGGATTGGTTTGGTAGAGGTTAGGTGCTTTCCAGGCGCGGGCAACACCTAGCTTGAGCGTAAAATCATCACCCAATTCTTGAGAGAGGTTGAGTGCTGGGCTCCAGTTGCTACCGCTGATGCTTTGATGATTAAAACGCAGGCCTGGGGTCAATCGCGTGGTATCGGTCAGCTCAATATTATCTTCGGCGTACACACCATAAATATCCGCAGAACTGTAAAGGCTACGATTGGTATCTGAGATGCCGATGATTGAGCCGCCTGAACTGGTGGACTCCGTGTTGGAGGAGGGATCTTTCATCGCCTGATGGTTGTACTCCGCGCCGAGCGTCAGCGTTTGGTTGACCCACGCATCGAACGGAATATTGACTTCGGAATGCAGGTTGGTGTCATACAGCGTAATGGTCGAGAAGCCTTCATTCGACGGGCTGAAAATCCCCGCGATGCCACCAGACAAACCTTCATTGAGTCGCGTATTACGCGTTTTTTCAAACTGCACGTAGTTATTTGTCGTGACACCGTTATCCCACGCGCCGGTATATTTCAGGCTCAGGGTCTGGCGGTAAAGTACATTGGTCTCTTTGCCATAATACTTTTTCACCAAGGCATTGCTGTTGGTATTCTGTGTATCACCTGCATACAGATTACCCTGGCGGCTAAACCCCGTATCCAGTTCCAGTGCCTGACGCGGCATAAATTCCCAGCGTAGGGCAGAGTGAATATCTTTATTGATAAACCCTTCACGACCAGAGGGATAACTGCCAGCATAAGAACCAATACGCGGAGTGGTATGGCTTTCGTTAATATTTTGCGCATCGGCTTGGGTTTTATTCCAGTTTCCGTATAACCGCAAGGTGAGATTATCTGCCAGCGCGCCACTTAAACTGGCGTTGTAGCGTTTGGTTGCGCCTTCCTCTTTATGCTGAGGTGCGTTGAAGTAGGTATTAAAATTGCCATGCCACTCATCTGTCGCAGGTTTGGTAATAATATTGACCACACCACCCATCGCACCATTGCCGTATAACGCAGCAGCAGGACCGCGAATCACTTCAATGCGATCGATCATTTCAGGTGGCACCCAGTTGGTATCGCCGCGAGTGTCTCGCTCATCACTCCAGCCATAGCGTACCGAATTACGACTGCTCACCGGCATCCCGTCTATCATGATTAAGGTGTTCTCCGGTCCCATACCGCGGATATCAATCTGGCGATTGTTGCCACGCTGGCCGCTATTGGAGTCACCCGTGAGGTTCACACCGGGTTGGGTGCGAATGATTTCCGCAACATCACGCTGGATGGGGTGTTTTTTTATGGCTGAACTGTCGATGGTAGAAACTCCCGGAGCCTGTAATGTTTGCTCCCTGGCGGTGACCAGTAAGGTGTTTTCGCTATCACTTTTCTTATCTGAAATTTTAAGAGGTTTCTGCTGCTTTACTTCACTCGTGGGATTTTCTTTCGTCTGGGTTTCATCAGCCTGTACGGCGGGAATCAGTAACGCCGTGGCGATTAATGTGCTCAACAGCGAGCGGGCACAATTGTACTTTACCATGATATTCAACCACTTCCTTGTAGAGATAAAAAGTGGAAAATACCTTAGTGAGAATGATTCTTAATTTCAATGGTGTATTTGCTATTCGGCATCATGTTTCGGTAAAAGCAGATTTAGCAGGATGTTTGCTAAATCATGGCGGCTTTTACCTGAACACATCCTGTTAACAAGGTGTTGCTGGGCTTCAATCTGTTTCCAGAGGTTGTCGTTTGGCTCGCTGTAAGAAAAGCAGCCATACGCAAATTGAGCTGGCTATCAGTACCCACCCCATCTGACTTATCACTAATTCCATCATGCTATCCAGCGCAGGTGAGAATAACCTGTTGAATTGAAATACCGTCGAGACCTCATAGCAGCCAATCGCGAAGGCGACCAAAATCGACAGGGATGAGATGGCTATCGTGTAGTTGACGCTTCGCAACGGATCAAACGTCGACCAGCGATATAGCTTCAACATCATCACGCCGTCGGTGCTGTCAATCAACATCATGCCCGCGGTGAATAACAGGGGCATCAACATGATGTGTAACATGGCTTCCCCTCCAGCAGCATGGTTAGCGGATATACCAAAAATCGCGACTTCGGTGGCCGTGTCAAAACCGATGCCGAACAGGAAACCGATCAAAAACAGATGATGGCTTTTATTCACCAGACGGAACAGCGGAGCACAAAGGCGGGTCAGAACACCATGATGGTGACTTTCATCTGGCAGTGGCAGCAGGTTGCTTATCAGCCGTTGGCGCTTTTTAAAGCACAGCCATAATGTCCGGCTATTAGCCCAGGCTAACAACAGCAAGAAAGCACCGGATATCAGCGTGCTGACTAAGCCGCCAATCTCCTTTATGCCAGGAAACATCTGCTGCAAGGGTTGGGTAGTTAACGCGAAGACCAGACAAGCAATCAGCACCACTGAGGCATGGCCGAGTGAAAACCACATACCTGCAGTGAAAGCGCCTTTACCCTCATTGCTCAATTTTCGGGTGGCATTGTCGATAGCAGCAATGTGGTCGGCATCAACAGCGTGGCGCAAACCAAACAGGTATGCCAGCAGCGCAACACTCAATGCGGTGGTTGATTGTTGAAAGGTCATCAGGGCCGTGCCGATGACCATTATATTAAACAATACCGCACTGCCAATGACTGCCAGCCCCTTTTGCCGGTTACTCATCACCTTCATAAATGCTCCTGATTAATCAACAAAGTGCGCTAAACACGCGCAGGGGCTGAATCACCGGCTGCGAGTCGTGGTGATGATCATGATGGTGATGATGGTGAGTGTGCGGATGTTCGGGCGGGCAAGCGGCGGCGGCCAAATCAACGGGGCTGCCGTGTGGTGTGTTGAGAAAGGCCTGGCGCCACTGCTCTTCGCGAATCAAAAGTTCTGACATTTGAATCAGGTGATGCTGTGCGAGGATTTTTTCCAGGCAGCACAGCCACTGACGATAGTAAGCAGTATGCGCATTTTCATCACTGCGCTGAGGGAAATCACGTATTTCACTGGCAAATTGCTCTACCCACTGCGACCAGGTGAAATATCCACGCTGTGAAAGTGCCACAGCGATGACAAAAGCATCAGCTTCCCATGGCTCTGCAAAGCTCGGATCGGCCTCACTGACTTGGGTGATAATTGCGTTCAATTCATCCATGTGCAGCCCCCTCGCTTTTTCCAAGAATGTAGTCGGCCCAAATACTAAGATGGACGCTAAAATTCTCACTGCTTTCGCCCCACAGTTCTTTGCTGCTGAATTTCACTAAATACACAAACTGCGGTTTTTCCTGCTGTTCGGCTACTAGTGCATCGGGAAATACGCAGGCACCATAATTAGCCACAATGACCCCTTTCTTGCCGCGCGCGTAACGGGGCAAACGCGTATGCAGCAGCGGATTAAGATTGTGAGTCACTATAGAATCACCGGGCTGGAATTCTGGCGCAATATCGACGGGGCGATGATAATTTGGTGGCGTGGTAATTAAATCAAGATACCCCTGTGGTGTATAAGTATTCATATTTTGTCCTCAGGCAGAGAGTTCGGCGAGACGTTGCTGTAATTCCTGTGCGGTAAATACACCGGTCTTACACATTAATTGTTCAATGGCGAATAACCAGTGTTCGTAATAAGTGGATTGTAAGTATTCAGTGACCGGCATTTTTTCAATCTCGTAGCGAAAATCGTCAAGCACGATCTTTCCACTCATGAAAAAAACCAGCGTGGTGGCGAAAATATCTTTTTCCCAAGAGTGATGAAAATTAGGTTCATCGATTTCAATCTCAATTGGGCCTAAATTCTGCATGCCACCACAATCATGGATATTATTCATTACTGTAATCCTCTTAGAGAAGACGTGTGCCAATCATAGAATCGCGCGTCACCAGTGCTGCCAACTCAACTTCATTTAAAGTCTCGCTGTTTGCAGGCGGTTGCGGGAGCACGAAATAGCGAATTTCTGCGTTGCTATCCCAGACGCGAATCTCTTTGCTGGCAGGAATCTCCGTACCGAATTCAGCCAACACGCCGCGCGGGTCGATTACCACGCGTGAACGATAGGGGGTCGATTTGAACCATATAGGAGGTAAACCCAGTACCGGCCAGGGGTAACAGGAGCAGAGTGTACATACCACCACGTTATGTACTTCATCTGTGTTTTCGAGAACATGCAGGGTTGCACCCTCGAAGCCAGAAAAGCCCAGTTCATTAACAGCATCGCGCCCATTTTCCAGTAAGCGAGCTTTGAAATCGGCATCTCGCCAGGCTTTGGCAACGACTTGTGCACCGTTTCGAGGACCAACTTTGGTTTCAAAGTAGTCAACGATAGTGTCAGTGATGTCTTGGCTCAGAAAGCCTTTTTCAGATAATAGCGATTGGATAGCGCGAATTTTCAACGCGGCTTCAGATGGTAATACCGAATGGTCCGACATAGCGGTTCCTCAATATTAAGAAAAAATAAAAAACTGGCTGCACTATTGACGTTAATCAAACTGGTTTTTATATCTTTGTTCAAACTGCCATCTGCTGTGTTTTATCAGACAGGATGCTCTAACGTTACTCATTTGCACTGAATGAGTGCTCGGTGCTATTTAAGAGTGCAGAATATTTTGGGGGGTTAATAAATTCAAATGCCGACAGGTTATGAGTGCTGCGCCTTGAACCTCATTTTATGATTATTTTAAATGAGAAGATAAATGTGGCCCGCATATTGCTAATCTCTAAATGTGCCCCAACGTTGCGGCCCTTTTCTTAAGTAAATGCAGCCAGTGTTGTCTGCTGTTCTCAGTTTTTTCCTTCCGACCTCCGGAATATTCCAATTTTAAATCCATTAACTTCATTGCGAGGGTGCTATGGCTATTAGTCGTCGTTCATTTCTTCAGGGATCTGCTGTTTCAGCTTTAGGTTTAGCCGCGGGCATCGCGCCGAAATTAACGTTGGCCGCAGACAGCAAAGACGCCATTAAAGTGGCAAGTATTCTTGACCTGTCTGGTGGATTGGATATCTACGGCAAACCAATGTCGAATGCGATTAACCTCGCGGCGGAAGAGATCAACGCCGCAGGAGGATTGTTGGGTCGGCCGCTGCAAATCATCAATTATGATGCGCAATCTAACATGCAACTCTATGCGCAATATGCCCAACAGGCAGCCCTGAAAGACAAAGTCGCGGTGGTTCACGGCGGCATTACTTCCGCTTCACGTGAAGTGATTCGACCTGTGCTGGATCGTTTTCGTTCTCTCTACTTCTATCCTGCGCAGTATGAAGGCGGCGTGTGCGATCGTAACTACTTCTCCTCTGGCTCGACCCCAGCACAAACCGTGGAAAAGCTGGTGCCCTATGCAATGAAAAAGTGGGGTAAGAAGGTTTACGTGCTGGCAGCCGATTACAACTACGGCCAGATCGTCTCGTCATGGGTGAAGAAGTCGGTCCATGACAATGGTGGAGAGGTGATGACGGTCGAATTTTTCCCGCTGGACGTGACCGATTTTGGTGCAGCGATTTCCAAAATCCAAAGTGCACAACCCGACATGGTGTGGTCGGCTCTGGTTGGCGGCGCGCACATCTCCTTCTATCGCCAATGGCATGCTGCGGGTATGAGCAGCAAGATCCCAATTGCTTCTACGGTGTTCGGCGGAGGTAACGAACATATCATCCTGTCACCGGAAGAGAGCAACGGTATCCTGGTGTGTGCCAACTATATGCAGGAGATCCCGTCGCCCGAGAATAAGGCGTTTGTCGAAAAATTCCATGCGCGTTATGGCGCCAATACTCCCTACATCAGCGATCTGGCGATGGGCGCCTATCAGGGCATGCTGATCTGGGCCGAAGGGGTGCGCAAGGCAGGGGATATCGATCGTATGAAGGTGATTGAAGCCTTGGAATCCGGCATTTCTCTTACCTCACCGAGCGGGAAACTGAGCGTCGATCCGGCCACACACCACTGTTCGTTGGATGTGCACATCGCCGAGGTGGAAAACCATCAGATGAAGATACTGGAGACGTTCACCGATCAGGCACCGGTCGATACCGCGATGGTGTGCGATCTCAAGAAAAACCCGCGTGATACCAAACAATATCAGATCGAGCTCTGACAGGAGATAGGCATGGAACTGTCAATTATCTACAGCATTGAAGTGCTCAATGCCATCGCGGTATTGGTGATCATGAGCCTGGGGTTAGCGGTGGTGTTTGGCATGATGAAAATCGTCAACATGGCGCATGGCGAGTTTATGATGCTGGGCGGTTACAGCGCCATACTCGCTACCAATCATTTTGGCGTGCCGATCTGGATTTCGATGCTGGTGATTGCACCGGCAAGCGTTGGCATATTTGGCATGGTTATTGAGCGCGTTATCATTCGCCATCTTTATGGCCGCATGATTGACACCATGCTGGCGACTTGGGGATTGAGCCTGGCGTTGATTGGTGCGGCAACCATGTTGTTTGGTAACACCACGCTGGGCATCAGCTCGCCGCTGCCCAGCGTCAATATCGGCCGCTACAGCACCAGCGGCTACTCACTTTTCATGATTGTGTTTGCACTGTGTCTGGTGGGGGCGCTGTGGCTATTGCTGCGCTTCACCACGCTGGGATTGTGCGCACGTGCCACGATGCAAAATGCGCGTATGGCAGCAGCATTAGGCAGTAACCCGGGTAAAATCTACAGCCTCACTTTTGGTCTCGGAGCGGCGCTTTCGGGACTGGGTGGGGCACTGCTGGCCCCTATAACTGGGGTAATTCCGACCATTGGCGTCAGCTTTATTGCCAAAGCCTTTATCACGGTAATTGGGGGGGCAGCGCGATCATTGCCGGAACGCTCTCATCCTCTACTCTCTTTGGCACCATTTCCCAACTGGTGACCTACCTCTCCACACCGGTATTTGGCGCCGTTGCTCTGCTGCTGAGTGCGATCGTGCTACTGCGCCTGCTGCCGCAGGGCATTACCGGCCGTTTCTTCAGGAGATCGTTGTAATGAAACTGTTTTCAGAACACGTTCGCATCTTGCTCAGTACGGCCGTGATGGTGCTGCTGGCGTTCTGGCTGTCAGGTGCCATTGAACTCTATACCTTGCTCTCCATCACCGTATTTTTAGTGATGGGATTGCTGTCGCTCAGTCTGGCGTTTATCTGGGGCTACGGCGGCATTCTCTGCTTTGGTCAGGCCGCATTTTTTGGCTTGGGTGCTTATACCTACGCGGTGTGCGCCATTAACTGGGGCGATTCAACCTGGGCAGTGGTGATGGCGATTGTGCTACCCACCCTGTTCTCGCTGTTATTGGGCTATGTCATTTTCTATGGCGGCGTCAGCGATGTCTATCTCGGGGCCATTACGTTAGCGGTGAGTTTGGTGTTGTTTAACTGGGTCAACTCCACCTCGGGCAGCGAATATCATATTGGTGACGCACTGTTAGGCGGTTTCAATGGGATACCCTCAGTACCGACCTTAAATATGCCGTTCCAGCCTGATGCAATCCTCTCACCGGAAGCCATTTTCATGGTGACGGCAGGAGCGTTGGCACTTTGCTATGCGCTATTGAAGTTCGTACTGCTCAGCCGTTTCGGCAAAACAGTGGTGGCGATTCGTGAAAACGAACAGCGTGCAGGTCTTCTGGGCTATAACGTGCCTGCTCATAAACTGGCAACCTTCGCGATAGGTGCGGCGATTGCAGGTTTGGCAGGGTGTCTTTATGTCAACTGGGGCGCGTTTGTCAGTCCCGGCGTGTTCAGTATCAGTCAGTCAGCGCAGATCATCATCTGGGTAATTGTCGGGGGGCGCGGCACGTTGATCGGTCCTGTCATCAGCTGCGTGCTATTGCAGTGGATGGTCACACGGTTGGGCGCGCAGCAGACCGTCGACGTCAATCTGGTGTTGGGTGTGATTTTGGCGGTGTTCGTACTGCTGATCCCGGGCGGTATTCTGCCAACATTGCAAAAGTTGTTGCGGCGTAAGCGATCGGCCACTGCGACATCACCGCGTGCATCAGTGAGTGAGGTGAAATCATGACAGCAACGATCTTGCTGGAAACCCGCAAGATGGGCGTCAGCTTTGGTGGCGTTCATGCGGTGAAAGAAGTGGACTTTACCCTGCATGAAGGTGAATTACGTTGCCTGATCGGCCCGAACGGCGCGGGAAAAAGTACCTTTTTTAAGATGCTCAGTGGTCAGGTGACGCCGACGCGGGGTGAGTGTCGCTATCGCAATCAGGTGATATCCGGCAAGCGTCCTTGGGACATTGCCCGCTTGGGTATTGGAATTAAAACTCAAGTTCCAAGTGTGTTTGAGGGGCTTAGCGTGCGGGAGAATCTATGGCAGGCCGCCGCCAATAAATTGTCGAAAGCGGCCTTGCCTGCGGCGATTGACCAGGTACTACAGGACATTGGGTTGAGTGACCATCAAGATGCGGTGCTGTCTGAACTGGCCCACGGCCAACGGCAGTGGGTGGAATTGGGGATGATCCTGATTTCACGTCCGCAGTTGGTGTTGCTCGACGAGCCTGCCGCAGGGATGACGCATCAGGAAGTCCGCAAAACAGCACAGCTGATTAAAGCCATCAACCAGCAGAGTACGGTAGTGGTAGTGGAACATGATATGGAGTTCATCAGCATGATCGCGCAACGGGTCACGGTGTTTAATCAGGGGGCGGTGCTGGCGGAGGGGAGTTTTCGCGAGGTGACGCAAAACCCATTGGTGAAAGAGGCGTATCTCGGCAATCTGGAGATTAAACATGCTTGAAATTAAAGAGATGGTCTCGGGATATAACAAAATTCCGGTATTGCACTTATCCGAGCTGTTTGTTGGCGCAAAATCCTTCACTGGCGTGTTAGGGCGAAACGGCATGGGTAAAACCACGCTATTGAGAACCATCATGGGAGAGTTGCCAGCATGGCAAGGTTCAATTGCGCTGAATGGCATTGATATTACACGCTATCAAGCGCACCAGCGCGCAGTAGCAGGTATCGGTTTTGTGCCACAGGGGCGGCAAATATTCCCGCTGCTAACGGTCGAAGAGAACTTACGCATGGGATGTGTGAAGCACTTTTCCCGTGCAGGAACGATCATTGAGCAGATGCTGGAAATTTTCCCACGACTTAAGCGGTTACTGACGCAACCCGGTGGTGCACTGTCTGGCGGTGAACAGCAACTGTTGGCTCTGGCACGCTGCCTGTGCGGGCAGCCACAACTGGTGTTATTAGACGAGCCAACGGAAGGGATTCAACCCAATATCTGTGAGGAGATCATTGAAACCTTGCAGCGGTTGCGTCATGAAATGGATATCTCGATCATTCTGGTGGAGCAGGATATTGAGTTTTTATATGCACTCTCGGACCGCATCCATGTCATCGAAAAGGGGCAGATCGTGCAGCAGATTGACCCGCGAATCCAACCCAGCGCCAGTGTTGCGGAACAGTATTTAGGGTTTCATGCTTAGGATTGCCCGCCCCCTTAACCCTTTCCTGCGGGAGAGGGTTAAGGCGCTTTCATGTCCCGGCTGACACAGCACCCGGCAGCGCCAACACAGCGCGAATCGTTGAACTCTTCTACTGTGAGGCTTCCTCAATCAGGCAGCACACAGGTGAAATATGAATGAGCAATCACTGCTGGCCACACTTTCGGGCGTTCGGCTGCACATCTTCCATCCTGATTCTCAAAGCGTGCGGGCTTTTTGCGCTTCACTGACTCAGTTAGGTTGCCAAGTGCAGCACAGTTGGCCGCCAGAGGCGTCGTTCCCTGCTGAAACTCAAGTGCTGCTAGTGGCGATTGAAACCCATTATCAAACACGGCTACTGCGCCTGTTTGAGACGATTAAACACCAACATACCCCTGCTATTGCCTTAGCGGATTGCCATGATGCGCGGTTGTTCCCGCTTTTACTGCAGTTACAACCCGCCGCCATCGCAGAACGAGAGCTGAATCCCTTCGCCTTGATCGTGCAAATCATTGGGAGTTGGCAAACAGCGCAACAGAATTCGCAACTGCGAATTGAACATGCGGCTCGTCACCAACGCAAGGTGAGAAATGAACGTCTTGCACAAGCTAAGGGGGTACTGATGCAAACCTTCGGGCTGGATGAGTCGGGTGCCTATCACTTTATGCGTACTGAGGCCATGAACACGCGCAGCAGCCTGGAGTTCACTGCTGAGCGTGTGCTTAATCAGTTGCAAAAATTGTCATGAGCACGGACAGAAATCACGATTCTGTTTGACGCAATAGACTACTCGGCGTGCAGCCAAAAGCCTTGCGAAACGCCATGCTAAAGTGAGACATATCGCTGAAACCATGATCTAACGCGACCTGCGTGATGTTACGCGCTTTACCTTCAGCCAGTGCTTTGCGGCATGCCAGTAATCGCTCCTGCCAGACAAAATTCATCGGCGTGGTGCCATGCGCGGCGAACACCCGGCTGATGGTACGCGGAGAGACATGGTGTGCGTTGGCAATCTGCGCCATGGTTAAGTCTGCTTCCTGTAAGTTCTGCCGCAAGTAACTCACTACGCGCGAATAAAGATCGGGTTTTAATACGTCATCACTCTTCTGCAAATTGACGCTGACGGAAATCATGTTAATCAAGGTGTTGGCGAACTGTTCCGCAAGAAAACCCTTTTCACATTCGGCATTGAAAATAAACGCCTCTTGTAAGAGTTGCTTAAGCGAGGTCATGCCCGGACGGCTGAGATCCAGCGTTTTACCCGCCAGTCTGGCAATCGCCGGCGCCTCCTTTTCGATCATCTGACGCGGTAAATGCACGATATTGATCGCCACGTTGTCCATCGCGAAATCAAAAGGGGTCGCAGCATCGTAGATCACCACATCCCCGGCACTTACACGAGATTGATTTTCATTCTGTCGCAGCGTGCCCTGACCCGAGCGAACATAACCAAGATATAAATCATGATTGGGATGACGACGAATGCACTCCGGGGTGCGTTGCCAAACCAGGGCTGTTTGTGAAACATGGTGCGCAATATCAACGTGTCCGAGCATGGAATAGCCAAAACTGCCGGAAAACGCGCCTGACTGAACCTGTCGGGCTTCAGCTTTGATCAAGCGCGAACAGACAGCGTCGCGCCAGGCGTCAAAGCGATGGCGATTATCTAAGTGATCCGTGGTGAAAGTTTCTTTCATAGCAACGTCCCCTAAACATGGCGAAAAAGGGCGAAATCGCAATTAACAAAGCAATATTCAGGCCATAAAGAGGTAAAAAAGCCGCGCCGTTTTGTCGGTGCGGCTTCATAGGTAGGGTTTACAGGGCTGGATGTTTTTTATGCCATTCAGTGATCTGCTGGAAGGCCCAAGCAGCTTGGATCATCGCGGTTTCATCGAAATGCGCAGCCACTAATTGGAAACCAATGGGCGCACCGGCCGCAGTCATACCACACGGTAGAGTGATGGTGGGATGTCCGCTGGCATCAAATGCACTGGTATAGCGCAGGACGCCGTTAAACAGTGCCTGATCGGTACCAAAACGGGTCATGGTATCCCATGTTAAACCGGCATAAGCCGTGGCCGGCGCGAGAATCAAATCAACATGTGTGAACAACGCGGAGATGTCGCCGCGCAAGGCCGCTCGATTCAGCAGTAAGCGTTGATATTCCAAGGCAGTCACCTGATGTCCCAGATCGAGCAAGCCTGAGAGTCCAGGGCCGTACTGATCTTTCTGCGCAGGATAGGTGGCTTCGTGCGCCAGTGCCGTTTCCACCGCACACAACGCACTCCATTCGGCAGCGGCTTGCTCGGTATCGGGCAGGGTGATGTCTAACGTTGTCGCACCCAAAGCGATTAAAGTGGCCAGGGCGGCTTCCAGCGCGGCACGGGTCTCTGCATCCACTTTTTCAAGTGCCCATGCTTTATCTACACCAATACGCATTTTACTGATGCCACGCGTCATCAAGGCCAGATAATCCGGTACGGGTTCGCTGCTGGAAGTAGGATCTTTATCATCACGTCCGGCAATCGCTTGTAACATCGCCGCGGCATCCGCAGCGGAGCGAGCCATCGGTCCAATATGATCCAGTGAGGCGGCCAGTTCGCACGCACCGTGTCGGGTGACGCGTCCCCACGTGGGTTTAATGCCGGTTAAACCGTTTGCATTGGAGGGGAAGCGGATTGAGCCACCGGTATCGGTACCGATTGATCCATAACAAAGTCCTGCGGCTGTGGCGACGCCGGAACCACTTGATGAAACCCCGGTCCAGAGCGCGCTGCCCCAAGGGTTATTGGGGCGCGTGATTTCAGGATGGTGATCGGCAAAGGCACTTTCCGTTTGTGTGAGTTTACCGAGAATCACAGCGCCCGCCGCACGGAAACGATCCACTACAGTAGAGTCTTCAGCCGGATAGTGATCCTTATGGATGATCATGCCGTGGCTGGTGGGCGCATCTTTGGTCCAAATCAGATCTTTTAACGCAATAGGCACGCCATGCAACGGGCCTCGCTGTTTGCCAGAGGCAATTTCAGCATCCGCTTCCGCTGCCTGTTTTAATGCACTGTCTCGCATCACATAAAAATAGCTGTGCAGGTCGCTGTCGAGCGTGTCGATGCGAGCTAGCAGAGCTTCAGTGACCGCAACGGAGGTGATGTCGCCAGACTGAATCAGGCGTCCAATTTCCAGCAAGCTTTTGTAATGCAGATTGTTCATCGCGACTTTACCTCTCATGAAATGCTGACTGCTCGTTGGGCAGACAATGTGTTGATCAACAACGTAAATCAGACGCTCTTATCTGGCTGTGTTTAAGCAGACAGATGCTGTGCCAAAAATGTCAGGTCCCTCAGAGTTAAACAAAACTAAAGTGTTATGCCAGTGTGCCGATAACCTTGTGCAATAGTTCATACAGAGGATTATTTTGATGCTAAATGGGATTGGCAGCAGCGTTTTACGCAACCTGATTTCTGCAGGTTCAAGTGTGAACACGGCAGTGAACAGTAAGGCCACGCAGAGCAACTTGCAGGCTGAAGCGTCAACGAAAGTCACCTTCAGTGAGGCCAGCGAGGCGATCGCGGCAATCTATAAAATCGTGCCCGCGCAAGTGCAGAACAGCGGAGCGATTGGCAGCAATATTCAGGCACAACTGAACGCTGCCGCGCAGGCAGGCGGTGTCGGCATGAGTGGTATCGGCAGCAGCTTGCTGAGCAATGTGCTGCAAAATCGTGACAATGTCACATTAAGTGTGCCTGCCACTGAATCTTCTGGCGCGACGAACGGAAGCCAAAGTGCCGTGGCGCTTACGGTGACTACACAATCAGGGATTCAGGTTAGCTTGCAAATGACACGCCAGCAGGGCGGATTGGTGGTGGAGTTAAACACCAGCGGTGGCAAGTTAAGCAATGACGAAGCCACTGCCATCAGCCAACTTTCTGACGGTTTGCAAAAAGCCTTAGACGGTTTAGATGCAAGTAGTACGCAGCTGGATATTGCCGACCTGATGAAGTTCGACAGTTCGCAACTGAAAAGCGTCGATTTGAAGACCGATCTGCGCAATGGCGATAATGTCACCCAGTCGCTCAATCTCCATGCTGACGATAAAGAGCGCTGGCTGGGCTTCCACAATGGCGATGTCAGTATCAAACTGGATACCGACGTGTCGAAACTCACCCAGGCGGGGAGTGCCGACCAGCAGGCGGCAGCCCTGGACCAGTGGTCAACGAAATTTGATCAGGCGGCTGCACGCGGCCACGGCGATCGCACCATGCTGAATCTGTTCAAAGACAGTTTCCGTGCCCTGAACACCACTGAGGGACAGGCCAGTCACAGCGTTAACACCCAGCGCGTGATTTCCATTGATGCTAATGCGGCTAAAAACGGCGCGATTAGCGGCTTGGCTGATTTCTCTGCCAGCTATCAGCAAACACCGCGATCCGGTAATCCCTACAAGCCAGAAGAACAGGACACATTCTCCCTGGATGTGGCGCAGCAAACCCGTTCGCAACAGCATAGCGACACCCAGGATCTCACACAGGATACGCTGTTCAAACTCAAGGCCAGTTTCCACACCGCACTGGACTCTGATGGGGATGCGAAACTGACGGCACTCAAGTCATCGCAAAATTACCGTTATCACCTGATCAACGATGAAGAACGCAGTCAGACCTCGGTGTCGCAGAACAAGAAGGGTGAGTTGGCCGCCCAGACCACACAGCAGATCACTCAGCATGAAACCGTGAAAAGCTACCAACAGGCTAAACTTATCGACAGCGTAGAGATTCCACATAGCGAGAAGTCTGTCACTGCGCATCAATACGCACGAGCGTTATTCGAATCGGCAATTTAAACTATCGGCTCAGTGATGATTTATTTTCACTGAGCCTTCCTCCTTCTTTTTGCTTTTTTTACTCTTCGTTAGCGTTTATTGATATTACGCGTTTTTAAGTGATTTTAATTCTTTATCTTCCCTCGCAAAGCCCCATGAGGCTTGAATCATGGTGAATGATATCCCATAGATAATTAATGGAAAATTATTGCCGGATATAGCATAACCGCACTATTTACTTAATTAACTCCTCCTGATTATCATCCCTTTCAAATAGTTATTCACGCTGCGCCGCACGCTTTATTTCCGTGCTGGCGGGTTATTCACTACGCCGTTAAAAGTGAAATCAACGATGACACAAAATAATCATTCCCCTGAGCAACAGGCTACGGTATTGACCAGTGATGCACAGGCGATTGCCGCTGCGCATCATATTGCTGAGCAAGCTAAGTCCGGTGCGGTGGAGCGCGATCAACAGCGCATTTACCCGCTGACGCTGCTCAACCAGTTCACACTGCTGGGGTTAGGCAGCATCAGTGTGCCTAAGCAATTTGGCGGTGCAGGACTCTCTTTTCAGACCGTGGCGGAAGTGTTTCGTGTGATCTCTGCGAGCGATCCTTCACTGGGACAAATTCCACAAAACCACTTTGGTTTAATTCAGTTCATCCTCGGAGAAGGAGAACCTTCACAACAGCAGCAGTTACTCAGTGCCGTGGTGCAAGGACAACGTCTTGGGAACGGCGGACCGGAAAAAAACAGCAAACATACGCGTGATGTGCAAACACAGTTAGTGACAACGTCACATGGTCTTACACTCTCAGGTGAAAAATTCTATTCAACTGGCGCGATGTTTGCGGACATCCTGGTAACCACCGCAATGCAGGCAGAACAACCTGTGATGGTGTTCATCCCACTGCCCACGAAAGGGGTAGAGATTGTGGATGACTGGTCAGGCATGGGGCAGCGCACGACCGCCAGCGGCACGGTGAAATTGCAGCAGGTAGCGGTGAATCCCACCCTCATCATGCCATTACCCAGCAGTGATAAACCCACATTGCGCGGAGCGGTTTCTCAACTGATTCAGGCTGCAATTGATGCGGGGATTGCTCAAGGTGCGCTGGACGACGCACTCGAATTTGTGCGCAGCAGCTCACGACCCTGGGTGGATGCCGGAGTTAGCCGCAATGCGGATGATCCCTACATTCTGGCTGATGTTGGACGTATCAGCACCGAGCTCAGCGCCGCGAATGCGTTGCTGAGACGTGCCGCACGCATTCTCGACAGCATTGATCAACAGTCGTTTACCGCTGACGACTGTGCTCGTGCTTCGATTGCTGTCGCCGAAGCTAAAGTGCTGACTACGGAGATTGCACTACGCGCTAGCGAGAAATTACTTGAATGGGGAGGCAGTCGCGCCACGTTGCTGCGCCATGGCCTCGATCGCCACTGGCGCAATGCGAGGACGCATACGTTGCACGATCCGCTGCGCTGGAAAAATCATGCCATCGGAAATTACTACCTGAACGGCGTGCAACCTGCGCGTCATGCCTGGATTTAAGGAGAGTTTATGACGCAGGTTTCCCCCAAACATCCCGCACAGCGAATCAGCAACGCAATGCAAGCCTTACAGGTGACGCATGAACTGGCCGACGCTTTCCGCAGTGGTGCTGCACGACGCGATCGGGCGCGTGAGCTGCCGCATGCGGAACTACAACGCTATTTTCAATCTGGCCTGGGCGCAGTGACCGTGCCACAAGAATTTGGTGGCATTGGCCTTTCTTGCGCCGATCTTGCCGCCATTTTCGTCCTGCTCAGCGCTGCGGATGGTTCGATTGGTCAGGTGCCACAAAACCACTTTTATGCCCTTGAAGTGCTGCGTATCAACGGCAGTGAAGCACAGAAAAAACGGCTATATGCAGAGGTGTTGGCGGGCATCCATCTCGGCAATGCGTTAGCCGAGTTCAGCTCTTCTGCCGCGCACCAACGATCAACCGCCATCACACAGCAGCCAGAGGGCTTGCGTCTTAACGGTGACAAGTTCTATGCCACAGGCGCGCTGTTTGCCGATCGCATTCCTACTCTGGCATTGGCTGATGAAGGTAAAGAGCAACTGGTCTTTGTGCCGCGCTATCAGGATGGCGTCACGGTGATAGATGACTGGAGCGGCTTTGGGCAACGCACCACGGGCAGCGGTAGTGTGCAATTCCGCGAGGTTGAGATTGCTGCTGATGACGTCGTGCCATTTCAGACTGCCTTCGAGCGGCCAACTACCGTGGGGCCATTTGCGCAAATCATGCACGCCGCGGTTGATCAAGGGATTGCGCGTGAAGCTTTTAACGATCTGTTGGCCTTTGTGCGTGAACGTGCTCGCCCATGGCCGGACAGTGGGGTGACGCAGGCAAGCGAGGACCCCTTAACGCTTGATCGCATTGGCCGATTGGCCGCACGACTCAGCGCGGGGGATGCCCTCCTGGCTATCGCCGGAGATGCCGTCGATGCCGCACAGCGAGACAGCAGCGCTGAAAAGGTTGCGCTTTCCTCGGTGGAGGTGGCGAAAGCACGGGCCTGGACCACAGACGTGTCGCTGGAAGCGGGGAATTTACTGTTCGAGTTGGGCGGATCGCGCTCCAGCTTGCGTGAGCACAATCTGGATCGCCATTGGCGCAATGCGCGCACCCATACGCTGCACGATCCGGTGCGCTGGAAATATCCGGCGATCGGTAACTACCTGCTTAACGGTGTCCTGCCGCCGCGTCGGGGGACAATATGAGTCAGAAGCAGATCTTACTTAATGCTTTTAACATGAACTGTGTTGGGCACATCCATCATGGCATGTGGACGCATCCACAAGATCGCTCCGTGGATTTCAATTCGCTGTCCTATTGGCTGGATTTGGCGCGGTTGCTGGAGCGCGGCCTGTTTGATGGCCTGTTTATTGCTGACATTCTTGGTGTTTATGACGTGTATCAACAGGGGATTGGATTGACCGCAAGTGAGTCAATTCAGTTACCGGTTAACGATCCATTAATGCTGATATCAGGCATGGCTAGCGTGACGCAACATCTTGGTTTTGGTGTGACAGCAAACCTGAGTTATGAAGCGCCATATCCTTTCGCTCGCCGTTTCTCCACCTTGGACCACCTCACTCAGGGTCGCATTGGCTGGAATATCGTTACCGGTTACCTCGATAGTGCCGCACGTGCGATGGGGCAGCATCAGCTGCAGGCCCACGACCGTCGTTATGACCAGGCTGATGAGTTTCTCGACGTGGCTTATCAATTGTGGGAAGGCAGTTGGCAGGATGATGCCTTGCAAGCGGACAAGGCTAAACGGCTCTACGCTGATGCCAGCAAGATCCATGAAATCAACCATCAGGGTGAATTTTATCAGGTGCAGGGCTATCACTTGAGCAGCCCGTCACCACAGCGCACACCGCTGCTGTTTCAGGCCGGTTCTTCAGCGCGTGGCGTGCAGTTTGCCGCGCGTCATGCTGAGTGCTCATTTGTGAATGCGGCTTCCCCTACGGCGATGCGGGAACAGTCTCAGCGCTTACGACAAGCTGCGGTGGCAGCGGGGCGTCATGCTGACGATCTACGCATTTTTATGGGCGTTAGCGTGATCGTGGCGCCCACCGAAAGGGAAGCGCAGGAAAAGCAGCGTAGCTATCTCGAATATGCCAGTCCCGAAGCGGGCATTGCCCATTTCTCCAGCTCTATTGGTCTCGATCTCGCGGCCTTTGGTCTGGATGAACCGATACAAACGGGTGATACCCGCGCGATCGAATCCGTCAGTAAAGCTTTTAGCGGCTGGACACGGCGCCGTTTGCTGGAACAGCACGCCATGGGCAGTCGTTATCCGCTGATTGTCGGCAACCCTTCGCAGGTTGCGGATGCACTGATCAAGTGGATCGACGAAGGTGATATTGATGGCTTCAATCTGACTCGCATCCTTAACCCGCAAAGCTACCGCGATTTTATCGACTTGGTGGTGCCTGAATTACAGCAGCGTGGCCGCTATAAGACGGCTTATCAACCCGGCAGCCTGCGACAAAAAATTTTCCAACAGCAAGATCGTTTGCCCGATCGCCATCCGGCAGCACGCTGGCGGCCGGCTCCTCACCTTCGTTAATTTAACCTCAGGGATTCGACATGAAGATTGCACACTTATTGGCACTCAGTGCCGCGATATTTACCGCCAGCGCTTTTGCTGCCAACGATTACAGCGGCCCGCTGAAAGTGGGCACCACGGCGGCTTTCGCGCCGCCGCTGGAAACCGCCGTGGCCGAAGCTAAAAAGCAGGGATTGGAAGTACAGCTGGTAGAGTTCACCGACTGGACGGCACCTAATGTCAGCGTTGAGAACGGCGACATTGACGTTAACCTGTTTCAACACAAACCGTTTTTAGAGAATGCCAATCAGCAGGGCGGATTTCATTTAGTCCCTTATGCACCTGCCATCATTAATAACGTGGGGCTTTATTCGAAAAAGCACACGGCATTGGATCAAATCCCAGACGGCGGTACTGTGGCGATTGCAAACGATCCCATCAACGGTGCGCGTGGCCTATTGCTGTTGCAGAAAGCTAAATTAATCACCCTCAAGCCCGGTGCTGGATTGAAATCGACGGTTGATGATATCGCCAGCAACCCAAAACACTTGAAGATCATCGAAGTGGAGGCGGTGCAGCTATCACGTTCGCTGGATGAGGTTGATTTGGCTCAAGGCTATCCACACTATCTGCGTTTGTCCAAAACCATCGATCCGAACAATGCATTGCTGTTTGATGGCCTGGAGCACCCAGAATATGTGATCCAATTTGTGATTCGTGACGGCCATCAGAATGATCCTCGTCTGAAGCAATTTGTGGAAATCTATCAGCATTCGCCTGTGGTGCGCGCCAAATTGGATGAGTTCTACGGCAAGCTGTATCAGCCGGGTTGGAGCCAGTAAACATGGTGAGTCTGACGATTCCCGGAGAGCGTGATGCGCTGATAACGCCCGCCCAGCAGGGCCATAGCAGCGTTCATGTGCAGATTCGCCATCTGAATAAACGCTACCCAGGCCAGGCTCAAGATGCCCTGAAAGCCATTGATTTACAGGTCAAGCGCGGTGAAATCTTTGGCATTATTGGTCGCAGTGGTGCGGGGAAATCGACGCTGATCCGCTGTCTCAATCGGTTGGAAAATCCCACACAGGGGTCGGTGGTGATTGATGGGATTGATCTCGGCCAATTGAGTGCGCGTGAGCTGGTTGAGTGGCGTCGCCGCACCGGGATGATCTTTCAGCACTTCAACTTGCTTTCGGCCAAAACGGTTCGAGAAAACATCGAGTTGCCGTTAAAAGTAGCGGGCGTGCCCGCACCGCAACGGCGGCAAAAGGTTGATGAGTTACTGGCGCTGGTGGGGCTGGAAGAGCGTCAACATGCGTGGCCAGCGCAACTTTCCGGTGGCCAGAAGCAGCGTGTTGGTATCGCGCGTGCGCTGGTGCATGATCCAGAACTGTTGTTGTGCGATGAGGCGACATCCGCGCTCGATCCTGAGACCACGCGTTCCATTCTGGCGCTGCTTAAGAAAATCAATCAGCAGCGACACATTACTATCGTGCTGATCACCCATGAAATGGATGTGGTGCACCATCTGTGTCACCAGGTAGCAGTTATCGATCAAGGCGAAATCATTGAGCGTGGCCCGGTATGGCAGGTGTATAGCGATCCGAAGCAGGAAACCACGCGCCAATTGCTCAACCCTCAATTTGGTACGCTGCCCGAAGCGCTGCAAACCTTGTTATCACCCACTCGTCAGCGGCAGGATTCGCGCGTATTGGGTTGGGTAGTGAATCTGTTTCGTTCGATTCCCTTTTTGATACTGATGGTGGCACTAATCCCCTTCACCCGCTGGATTGTCGGTACCACCTATGGAGTTTGGGCGGCAGTGGTGCCGTTGACGCTTGCCGCCACGCCTTTTTTTGCTCGAATCGCTGAGGTGAGTTTGCGAGAAGTGGACAAAGGCTTGACCGAAGCGGCGCAGGCGATGGGATTTCACCGCTGGCATATTGTCTGGCATGTGCTGCTGCCGGAGGCGCGTCCGGGCATTGTCAGTGGTTTTACCATTACGTTGGTGACAATGATCAATGCGTCGGCGATGGCGGGTGCCATTGGCGCAGGCGGCTTGGGCGATCTGGCTTATCGCTATGGCTACCAGCGCTTTGATATGCAGGTGATGCTGACGGTAATTGTGGTGCTGGTGGCGCTTGTGACCGTGCTGCAGTTTTGTGGTGACCGATTGTCGCGGCGGTTGAATCATCGTTAATGTTTTTGGCATCACGTAATCATTTGCGCTGTTGAGGCAATGCGTAGGGGTTTACGAAGGCCATACTCGCGCAAGAACTGACGCCATTAATGCAATGCGCAATGGGTCTGTAGCGGCGAGATTTATCTCGCTTGCTAACGAATCTGCAATCCTTCCAACGCCGCCAGCAACGCATCGACTTTCGGTAACAGCTGCTTTCGGCGCGGCCATATCAGCGTCAGCGCCAATCCATCGGGCTGTTGCTCGGGCAGAATGATCTCCAGTTCACCGCGCGCCAGCGGCTCACGCGCCAGCCACGATGGCATCTGCGCCACGCCTAAACCGCCGCACACTGCCTGCACTTGCGCATCGACATCGCCCAGCGCCATGCGGTGTGGCACCTCTCGCCAGTGCGGGTGCCCGTCGGCGGTGGTAAACAGCCACGGCTTGGTGCTGCCATCCACGCGTTCATACATAATGGCCCGATGCTGTAATAACTCGTTTTCACTCGCTGGACGGCCAGCACGCGCTAAATAGTCTGGCGCTGCACAAAATACCATGCGCTCGCGGCCCATCTGTCGGCAGCCGAGAGACGCAGGGACATCGGGTGCTCCACCGATGCGCACCGCCACATCAATCCCCTCATCAAACAAGTCAATAAAGCGATCGGAGAAGGTCAGGTTGAGTTCCAGCTCAGGATGTTGCTGGCAAAAAGGAATTAACACTGGCATCACGCCGAGACGGCCATACGTGTTGGGCACCGCAACGCGCAAGCGCCCAGAAGGAATACTGCGCTGCGCTGCCAGCACCGCTTCTGCTTCTGCCAATTCTTCCATGATGCGCAAGCAGGTTTGATAATAGGCGTTACCGGCATCCGTGAGCTTCAGGCTGCGGGTGGTGCGTTCCAGCAGGCGTGAACCGAGGCGAGTCTCAAGCCGGGTCACGCTTTTACTGACTGCCGAACCCGTGAGATGCAGACGTTCTGCCGCTGCTGCAAAACTGCCGCTCTCGACGCTGGCTACAAAGGGGACGATGTCTTTCAGACGCTGATCGTGCATTGATTCGTGAATCCAGGTTATGAATGATGTGAATTTACGCCAGAGATAAGAACTCAATTCTCTATTAAGCTCATCATTACTGAAACAGAGGAGAATTGAAATGCAAAAACACGCGTTAATTGTGGGCATCAGTGGGGTTATTGGGCGTGCGCTGGCAGAGAAACTGCAGCAAGAGGGTTGGCAAGTGACAGGACTTTCGCGTGGACGCGGAGCGATTCCTGAGGGCTGCCGTAGCCTGACTGCCGATCTCACTGATGCGAATGCCGTGAGTGCTGTGCTGGCAAAAGAGAAACCGGATGCGCTGTACTTCAGCGTGTGGTCCCGCCAGGAGAATGAAAAAGAGAATATCCGTGTGAACGGCGGCATGGTGCGCAATGTGATTGAAGCCTTGGGCGATCGTTTAAACGGTGCACATGTGGCGCTGGTGACTGGTCTGAAACACTATCTTGGGCCATTCGAAGCTTACGGCAAAGGCGCGGTCCCGGTGACACCTTTCCGTGAAGAGCAGGGGCGTCAGCCGGTCGATAACTTCTATTACGCACAGGAAGATGAGGTTTTCGCGGGAGCAGAGCAATACGGCTATCGCTGGAGCGTGCATCGTCCACACACCATTATTGGCTATGCGCTGGGCAACGCCATGAATATGGGCCAGACCTTGGCGGTTTATGCCAACCTGTGCCGTGAGAAAGGCTGGCCATTTATCTTCCCAGGTTCACCAGAGCAGTGGAATGGTCTGGCCGACGTCACTGATGCAAGTCTGCTGGCAGAACAGTTATTTTGGGCGACCACTGCCAAGGAAGCCGCCAATCAAGATTTCAATGCGGTGAACGGTGATGTGTTCCGTTGGAACTGGCTGTGGCCGCGTCTGGCAGCGTATTTCGGCATTGAGGCCGCAGCCTATCCGGCGCAGATTATGCCGCTGGAGGGACGCATGCAGGATGCGGAAGAGGCATGGCGTGAGATTGCCGCACGCGAGAATTTACTTGAGGCGGACATCAACAAGCTGGCTTCCTGGTGGCACACTGATGCCGATCTGGGACGCCCGATGGAAGCGTTCACGGATATGAGCAAAAGCCGCAAAGCCGGATTTACCGGCTATCGCGCAACGCTGGATTCGTTTATCAGCTTGTTCGAAAAGCTGAAAGCAGAGAAAGTGATTCCACAGTGACGTTTTGATTTTTAACACTCTGTGTGGAGCAATGCGCGCACGACAAATCTGTACCATTTCGCAGTAGGGTCGCCATTCGTGGCGACCGTTTACACGTATTCCAATTTATGTGGAATGCAATTTAAACAAAAAAATGAGCAATTATACCTCATGGGCTGGAATCCAGAGCTTCACTTATTCAGCCTTAAATTGCTGCAGTCATCCGTACCGGCTGCTGCGTCTGACTTGAGGACGTTCTGGCGTATCTGCCCGCACTGCGCGTGGTGGTACTGGCCGGTGCCGTAGCGGCTCAGACCCGCTGGACGGTCAGTCACCTGCGCCCCGGCGTCACGGTGCTGGTAATGCCGAACCCCAGCCCGCTGTCGCTCTGCACGAGTCCGGTGGTGCCGGAAAACATCCGCCGGATGCTCCACAAGGCACACGCTGCGCTGGCGGGCCGAGGGCGTCAGCAGAATAATACTGACAGGTTTTCCGTCCGGTTCTATACTCAGAGTACAGGGTGATGGCGTTCCACCTTTCCCAACCGCTCCGTTCCGGAGCTGATGACGCCTGATGCGACTCTTGATTTTCATGAGGTGCGTCAGGCCGTCCATACTTTCTTCCCGGCCTGCGTACTTCCCTTTATGGGGAGATACCCTTGATACACGTTTTTGGCCACATCAATCCTGACAGCGACGCTATCTGTACGGCCGTCGTCACCGCGCACTGGCTTACCGGGCGCGGCATGGACGCCCGCGCATGGCGTCTCGGCGAGGCTAACCGCGAAACCCGCTTTATCTTTGACGCCGCCGGACTTACGCTGCCGCCGCTGCTTGATATTCCTTTACAGGATGAACAGGTCTGGCTGGTCGATTTCACCGAGCCGGCGCAGGGGCCTGACGACCTGCTCCGGAGCAACGTCGTGGGCATCACTGACCACCACCGGCTGGGCGGGCTGATAACGCAACTGCCGCCGGAGGTGCACATTCGCCCGGTAGGCAGCAGCGCCACGCTGCTCTGGCTGCTGATGAACGCTGAAGCGCACCGCACGCTCCCCCCGACGCTCGCCATTCTTCTGCTGGGCGCACTCCTGAGCGACACCGTGAATCTTCGCTCGCCCACCACGACCGAAGACGATATCCGCTCGGTTACCGAACTGGTCGTTCTTTCCGGCGTGAACCGCAAAACCTTCGCCCGTGACCTCCTTACCGCAAAAACAGACGTCACCGGCCTCGGCGCACAGCAGTTGCTGGACAGGGACCTCAAGGCCTTCGTCATTGCCGGCACCGACGTGCGCATCGCCCAGATTGAGGTCAGCTCACTGTCACAGGTTGCCCCCGTGATGGACGACCTGCTCGCAGCCCTGGCGTATCTGGCAGACCAGTCGGGTGCCGCCCTGGCGGTGCTGATGCTGACCGACATTCGCGCCGGGTTTTCAACGCTTTACTTCGCCGGGCGGGAGAGCGTCAACGCCGCCTCCTGCTCCGTACCGGGCATGCTCAGCCGCAAAAAGCAGCTTCTGCCGTGGCTTGAGTCCCGCCTTAACCAGAACGGGAGTTCATTATGACCTGCTACACCCACGCACTGATCCTTGTGAACGATAAAGATGACGGCATCCTCCTGCTGAAACGCGCGGTCGCGCTGGCGCAGCCGCTCGGCATGAAAATCACCCTGGCGCACATCAGCGACGACTACCGGGAGATGAACTACGTGTCCGACAGCCTGATGGACGACGTCGTGTCGGAGGAAGTGGTGAAGGCCAAGGCGTTTCTGAGCGAGCTGGCGGCCTCCGTGCCTGAGAAGGTCGATACGCGGGAGCTGGTCACCATGCACCGTTTTGAGGACGTGGAGAAGTGCATCGCGGAGCTGGGCGTGGACCTCGTGCTTGCCGGGCACCGCAACCGCTTTATGGGAATGCTCACCTCCCGCTCGGCGGAATACATCAACCACCTCACGGTGGATGTGCTTATCACTCACCTGACTGACTGAACCGGGAGAAACACTATGCGCTTTACACTGGATAACGTGACCGCCCGTGAAATTCTTGACTCGCGCGGCAACCCCACCGTTGAAGTCGAAGCCCGGACCGCGGACGGGATGATGGCGCGCGCTCGGTGCCTTCCGGGGCCAGCACCGGGTCGCGCGAGGCCGCAGAGCGCCGCGACGACGACGCCCGCCGTTTTGGCGGCAAAGGCGTACTGGATGCCGTCAGGTCGGTTAATACGGAAATCTGCCAGGCCGTGCGCGGCAGCGACGTGCGCGGGCAGCGGCAGCTGGACAACATCATGCTGGCGCTGGACGGCACGGAGAACAAGAGTCGGCTGGGTGCCAATGCCATTCTGGGCGTGTCGCTTGCGGTGGCCCGGCTGGCGGCTCAGGCCTCACACGAGCCGCTGTGGCGCTACCTGGGGGGCCTGCAGGCAAACCTGCTGCCCGTGCCGTGCATGAACATAATTAACGGCGGCGTGCACGCCCGCGGTCAGGGCGCGGACTTTCAGGAGTTCATGATAGCCCCGCACGGCGCGCCCACGCTGCGCGAGGCCGTGCGTCAGGGCAGCGAGGTCTACCAGGCGCTGCGCCAGATCCTGCTGGACAAAAACCTCTCAGCGGCAGTGGGCGACGAAGGTGGTTTTGCGCCCGCCGTATCGTCAAACCGCGACCCGCTGGCGTTTATCGTGCAGGCGATTGAGAAGGCGGGATACCGGCCCGGAGAGGACATCAGCATCTGCATGGACCCTGCCTCAAGTGAGTTTTTCGCAGACGGTCAGTATCATCTGCGCACCGAGGGCAGCGCGCTGAGCGCGGCGGAAATGACGGCGTACTACGGCGAGCTGATGGACCAGTTTCCGATCATCCTGCTGGAAGACGGTCTGGCCGAGGACGACTGGGCGGGCTGGAAGCATCTGCACCGGCAGCTCGCGGGCCGGGCCGAGCTGGTTGGCGACGACCTGTTTGTCACCAACGTGAAGTACATTCAGCGCGGCATAGACGAAAACCTCGCCAGCGCCGCGCTGATTAAGCTCAATCAGATAGGCTCGCTCAGCGAAACGCTGGACGCCGTGGCGCTCTGCCAGCGGCACGGCTGGGGCGCGTTCATGTCCCACCGCAGCGGGGAAACGACGGACACGTTCCTTGCCGACCTGACCGTAGCCCTGCGCGCAGGACACCTGAAAACCGGCGCGCCGTGCCGCGGCGAACGCGTGGAAAAGTACAACCAGCTGATGCGCATTGAGCAGGCGCTGGGTGACGATGCTCACTACGCGGGGCTTCATGCGTTTGTGCGCCGCAAGTAACACATCCGCCGGACGGGGAACGTCCGGCACAAAGGGAATGCCTGTGGCACCTGCAACGCTGATCCTTTTGCGCCACGGCGAAAGCCAGTGGAACCGGGAAAACCGTTTTACCGGATGGACGGACGTGCCGCTGACGGTCCGGGGGCAGCAGGAGGCCGACCGGGCCGGTGACGCGATGCGGGTAGCGGGCCTGATGCCCGACCGGGTCTTCACCTCGGTTATGACGCGCTGCGTTCACACGGTCTGGCGGGTGCTGGACCGTCTTGACCGCAGCTGGACGCCCGTGGAAAAGAGCTGGCGACTGAACGAGCGCCACTACGGTGCGCTGCAGGGGCTAAACAAGGACGACGCTGCCCGGATGATGGGGGAAGAGACCGTCCGGCTCTGGCGCAAAAGCTTCAGCGGCATTCCGCCCGCGGACGCAGAGGCTCCGGCGCAGCTGCGTCGGGATCTGCGCTACCGCCGCGTTGCGCTGGCCGACCTACCTGCAACGGAAAGCCTGGAAATGACGTTGCGCCGCGTCATGCCGTACTGGCACCACGTTGTAGTGCCACAGCTGCGCTGCGGAAGTACCGTTCTGATCGTGGCGCACGGCAACACGCTGCGCGCCCTGACCGCCTTTCTGGACGGCATGCCCCACGACAGTGTGGCACAGTTGCATATCCCGACCGGCGTGCCGGCCGTATACCAGATGGATGCGACCGCACAGGTCGTGTGCCGTTATGTTCTGAATATTAAAATAAAGGAGTGAACGTGAATCAGCTTTTTGCCGTCATCACCGGCGGTGCTTTAGGGTGTATTATCCGCTGGCAGCTGGGCGCGCGCCTGAACGCGCTTTTTCCGGACCTGCCGCCGGGGACGCTGCTGGTAAACCTGCTGGGTGGATTTATCATCGGGGCGGCGCTGGCGTATTTTCTGCGCCATCCCGGCCTCGATCCGGCCTGGCGGCTGCTCATTACCACCGGGCTGTGTGGCGGAATGACGACCTTCTCCACATTCTCAGCTGAGGTTTTTGCCCTGCTGCAGTCAGGCAGCTATGCCTGGGCAGCCGCCTCGGTGCTGATACACGTGCTGGGTTCGCTGGCTATGACGGCGGCCGGATTTTATATCATGACGCTGTGTGGTTAACCCGGACCGCAGGGCCTTTAATCCAGGGGAGACCTCAGTGTAGCGGTCGCTGCACTGAGGTCAGACAGTTCAGTATATTGTTCAGAAGCACTCTCTGCAGGCCTGACCCGACAGGGTTTACTCTTGTAATGCTTCGCGTAAATCCGAGGCACTGTCGTGACAGAGTTTCAGGTCTGCCTGTTCTGGTAAAGGTCCCAGCGATTGCCATAGATGTCCTCAAACACGACAACCATTCCGTATTCTTCCTCCCGCGGCTCCTGACAGAAGTGGACGCCTTTTGCCTTCATGGCATTGTAGTCGCGCCAGAAATCGTCGGTCTGCAGGAACAGAAAAACCCGTCCGCCGCACTGATTGCCGATAAAGCCTTCCTGCCGGTCGTTCGACGCGCGGGCAAGAAGAATAGCACAGTCGCTGTCAGGGCTCGGCGTCACCACGACCCAGCGCTTACCCGGCTGCGGCGTGTCCTCAATCAGGGTAAAGCCCAGCTTATCGGTGTAGTACTCAATTGCACGATCGTAGTCATCGACCACGACAGCCACATATCCCATACATCGCTTCTGTTTTCTCATCTGCTGCTCCATCAGTTACGGCATCTCGCCCTCTATAATCAGATTTATATCAAATACGGCGTTCAGTTGTCTGTACTGATTCTGCACTGATTCCCTCAGGCCGGACATTGTAAGCATCTGAACCCTGATCCGTCAGGATGGTGGGCCCAGTCTTGTGAGAGCCTGCTCAACCTTTTCAGCATCCTGATCCAGTATGGCTCTCTCATCGGGAGTGAGCGGGACCTCTTCGAGGTAACGCCGGATGGATGCTTTACTCTCCAGTATCAGCCCGCGCGCGCTGTCCTTCAGCAGGTTAAAATCGCAGCCGATGCAGGCCATCCGGTGCGGGCAGCTGCTCCAGAAAGGATTTGTGCAATACGAATCGCCCAAATCATAGTAGGTCGCGGGACCGGTCAGGCTGGCGGCTTCAGGATCGTGATCAATCAGCACGCTTATCATGTGAGCGACCCTGTCTGCTTTGACGAACGAGGCGGCCAGCTGCGTCGGGCGGATACGGAGGTAATGCATGGTGGACTGCGGCGTTGAGTGCCCCGTCCACTGCATCAGTTCGTACAGCGACATGCCCTGTGGGACGCTGGCCAGGGCGGTTACCGCTGAGGCCCGCCCCCGGTGGCTGGTTATCGTTCCGCCGCTGTCTTCTGAAGGTACGCCCGCCCTTGCGCATAGCATTGGTATCACCGTACGGTTAAGAATGTCACCGCCGGCGGGCTTACCGCGGTACTGAAACAGAAGCCGGACTTTCTCACCGGTTCGCTCATCGGCGAGCATGGCCTGTTCTGCCGGACGCTCATCCAGCCAGAGGTCGACGTATTTTTTCACCACGGCGGCCACCGGTTTCACAAAGGCTTTTGAGGTTTTTCCGGCTGGGATATGCAGGTAGCACAGAGTACCGGCCATGATGATGCTGCCGTCCTCCTTTACAATGTCGTCCGCCTGCGGCGCAATGCACCCGGTGGTCAGGCGGAGCAGCTCACTTTTCCTCAGCCCCGCATGGGTCCAGATGATGGCCATCGCCTGCAGCATGGCAAGCGGATAGTGTATTTCAGTGAGAAGGTCTTCCTGACGCAGATTCAGGCTGGCCCAGATGAGCTTCAGCCAGACCGGATCGTCGATAACCCGGGGATTGACGCCGCGACGGAAAAGGGGCGTATCCGGTGTGGAAAGATGGCGGGCAGGGCTGAAGCGCAGGCGCCCCCAGCCCCAGTTTTCATAATCGATCATAAAACGGCGCAGTGAATAGATAAAATTCGCCCTGGAATGCGGCATCATGGGCTCGCCGGAGCGAACCGACTTCCGGGTGCCCCTTTCCGTGCCCAGCTGCAGCTCATCTACGTTCATCCGGCCTACCGCCGCGATGAAGCTGGCGCAGGTCTCCATCGTCCAGTCTGAAGGTTCCCGCACCTCCGGATGCTCACGGGCGAGCCAGAGACCACTGCGCAGGGCAAAGCTGTACTGGGTTTCGCGGGTGCGCGGCCTGAGCACTGACGTTTCCCGCCAGCGCCGGCACCAGTGCACCCAGGCCGGATCGATGCCTTCTACCGGCTTTTCATACCATCATGTGTAGTTTCGCATTCTCATCGGAGCGCTGAAAATGCCCAGCGCGGCAAGTGCGTGTGAAACGCGGCCGACGTAACGGGATACCCGCGCGCCAGAGGAGTTCAGGCGTAAACGTCTCCAGACGCGGATCCCGGTTCATAATCATCAGCGTGGCCAGTATGCCTGAGACATGATTTTTCTGGCTGGCCGGGGCATAACCCAGCGACGTCAGCGTATCCGTCAGACGGTCCAGTTCCTGATGATAAAAATCCTGGCCGAAGATGGCAGAGGCGTAGAGGGCGGGTTTGCGTATATCGGGGAGGCTGAGCGGATCATGAAATCCCGCCAGATGCCATGTAAAGGCGGCCATTAACGGGCGGCCCTCCCGGACTTCCCGGCAGAGCGTCAGCCAGCGTTCCTGCGGCCAGCACCAGCAGGGCAGGCCGGCTGCATGCATCTCGCGCAGCAGTCTGGCTATGATCAGTGCGGTGACTTTGCTGCCGGATCCGCTTCCGGAGGCAATGTCTGTCAGCGGTCTGATAAGGTCAGGCGCAGGCTTCATCCGCAGCATAGCGGACCGGCTGCCGGAGCTGGCCAGCATCGTCCGTTCAGCGGAAGTCAATGACCTTCCAGGCCGGTATTCATTCATGTCGAAAGGACGCCAGCTGCTTTCAATCGGTGCGTGTGAGCTCATGTTATTTCTCCTGGCTGAAAATAAGGTTCGCCATCCTGATATCTGCCGTCTCAATGGCACCGGCCATCCTGGCGGCAAGATCCCGTCCCGACAGGTGGATATAAACCTGGGTGGTCGCCGGATCGCGGTGCCCCGCATAGGTCGCAAGCTCGTGCAGCTTCCAGCCTGCGCGGGCCAGATGCGTCAGCCGCAGGTGCCGGAAGGTATGGGTTGAAATGTCAGGCATTCCTGACCCCAGCGCCCAGTTCCGCACCGTTTTGCTCCAGGTCCAGAAAGAAAGCGGCGCGCCCTGATTACGATCGGACGCGGAACGGAACAGGGCACCCCGGGCGACCCCGCTCTGCTTCATCTGCATAAGATGGGCTGCCAGCACAGGCACGGCTGCCGGGCTGTAACAGACAATTCGCTCGCGCCGGCTCTTGGTGGTTTCAGCCCGGATGCGGATGAGCCGGTGCGCGAAATCGAAGTCTTCAATATTCAGCGAGGTGATCTCAGACCGGCGCAGCGCGCCGTAATAGGTTAATGCCAGCATCAGGCGGTCACGCAGCGGGGAAGCGGCGGCACAAAAGAGAAAAGACTGCCACTGCGCATCGTCAGGAATGCGCGGCAGCTTTACGACGCGGGGAACCAGCCCCCGGCCGGTACTCAGCATGCCGGGCGTGCCGGATCGGGGCAGCGGATTGACCGTGCAGAGGTCCAGGTAAATGAGAAAGTCATACCAGAGGCGGATTGCAGACAGGCGAAGCTGGAGCGTGGCCTGCGCCCGGCCCAGATCGGATAACAGTTTCAGCCAGCGCTCTGCCAGCAACAGGACGTGTTCATTCGGTGGGATCAGCATTGCATTCACCTCTGTCAGCAGTTGTGCTGCTCAAAGTTTACTCAGCTAATGTTGCATTCCACTTAACTTACTATCAGATATATAAGGGTATATCGCCATGCAAAAAGTTATTGACAAACCATTGATTGATATAGGTAAAACGCGGCCTGTTTTGGAAAATATCACCAATAAATGGTCAATATTAATTCTCACGGTGCTTTGTACTCAGCCTTCTCGCTTCAATGAAATTCGTCGCCGGTTGGACGGCATAACCCATAAAGCGTTGGCAGACGCGCTTAAACGGTTAGAGCGCAATGGGCTGGTAAACCGAAAAGTGTTGCCTACTGCACCGGTGAGTGTTGAATACAGCATCACGCCGCTGGCACAAACTCTACAGCAGCCTTTTATGGCATTGGCGAGTTGGGCGATGGAGTACGGGCCGGAGATGGAGAGGGCACAGGCCGCCTACGACCTTACGCGAAAAGAAACAGAAGTTGATGCGTGATAGCCGGGGGAGCATGGATTTAGCTCCCCGCCATAGTTAATACTTAAGCTCATCCGTTAAGTTTTGATGAGGGTTAGTAATAACATCACGGCCGTTTACGCGTCTGATTTATAACTGTTTAAATAACAGGTTTAGATAACTCAGGAACCTTGGAGCTATTTTCAGCAATCAAAATCACTCCCCTTAATGAGTCATCGGGATGTATGCTCCAGATTTTATTTTCAGGAATAGAGAGTCCGTCATAACGTATTTTTGTACCATCATAGGGGTAAAACTTGCCTTCTTCTGTATTCAATACAAAAACCTGCAACAGACGAGACTTTTGCGCAATATATTTCCACAGTGCTTTGCCACCTTCATAGTGATGATGATCGCTCATCAAAGTAATGTTTTCTTTGACCACTAAGGTTTCATAAATACGGGTTGCCAAACCAAACCCTTGCATGATCTCCTGTACGACAATCCCTTCGACTTGAAGTGCTGAAGCGTCTTGCCAGAAGGCTTTAACGCTAAAACCCGAGAAGTTTTCGACTCGAGCAAGCTCTAAGGTGGCAATAACACGGTGGCGCATATCATTTTCGATTAATACGGGTCCGGCATCGACGACAGCAGCAAAAGGTGTCTTACGATCATAAATGATCCAATACGTTGTGCTACCCAACTCAAATTCATCAATAACATCAAAACGGCGTTGAAGGGTATTTGGACTGTATGACATCGGCATAATCGCCATATTTTAGTCACCCTTATTCAGTACCGGCATAGGTTTTCCCTTACTCAATATAAACTCTCCTTGTATTAACCTATCACAGCACGGATTATTGATGCCGCCAATTTATTGAGGGCCAGTTTCCAGAATTAAACATTAATTGATTAAGCATATTATCTCAACCAGCAGATTACCCCCATTTCACCCAGCGTTTGCCCAGCAACACCGTCATGGTCACAATCACGGCGATAGCGGCCAGATGCATGACGAAATCCATTGCATGCAAATGCACAGGATGACAAAACGCTAGCAACGTGACGGCCATGCAGGCGACACCCAATCCGGCCATTGCCAGGCTGCGTACCGGGTGGAGGGCGCGGGTGCGGCGCAGGCTGGCGATCATCAACATTATCATCGGGGTGCTGACCACCAGCAGGAACGTGAAGCAGCGTGTGCTGTCGTCATCGTGCGCTTCAATGACCGCGTGCGGAATACTGCTTAAACTCAAACCCAGCCACAGCAACCCCAATGGTAATAATGCTTTCCAGCTTAAACTGCGACGTCCTGCGATACTCATATTAAATGCGCTGCGAATCGCCAGCAGGCCGAGAGTAAAGGCCAAAGCTAACTGCACCGCCGCGCGCATCGCGCCGGGTTGCGACCAATCGGTTAGCGTACGCTGCACCAGAAAACTGGCGGCAATGCCACAAGGCAGCGCCAGTAACAGCCACATCAGCACACGCCATCCGGTGGGGCGCGGCGGTTTAACTGGCTGCATGTCGCGCCCGAGTTTTTCGATTAACAAATCATGATTATTCATGGTGTGCTCCAAAGCGACGCAGATTACTCAGCGCGCGATGCAACAGCGATTTCACCGCTGCCACACTTAAATTGTTATGTTCTGCCGCTTCCGTCAGGCTCATCTCTCGCAAATGAACATGTTCAACGATTTCACGTTGGCGCGAGGGAAGCTGGCGCAGGAATCCCGCCAGCTCCTCTTGGGTCTCCAGAGAAGGGGCTTCCGGCGCGATGGCGGCCTCAGTCAATGTCTCTTCATGGACTTCCCACTGCTGATGGCGGCCTCGACGCCGCAACGCATCCACGGCGCGTGCCGAGATGATAGCCATCAACCAGGGTAAAAACGGATATGCAGAATCGTAGGTGTGACGCACCCTATGCACTGTCAGCAGCACATCTTGTATCACATCATCCACTAATGCCTCTTCGGTGAGTTGCTTACGTATTTGCCCACGTATCACCGGCACCAGCGCTTTCAGCAGTCGGGTGTAGGCGAGTTGATCGCCCGCCTGCGCCCGTTCCATTAGCGCGGGCCAACTTTCACGCGCGCTATCGCTTGTTTGCATATTCCGCCTTGTTGCTATTACGCCTTGCTGCTGGCCGCCTGCAGTGCATTGACCACAATGCTTGGGGTCAGCACTTGCGGCAGCACTTTTGGCGGTCCGCCATCGGCCGGGTAAACCAGATACATCGGCAATCCGCCTTGGCCAAACTCGCTCATGGCGTCATCGACATCGGGGTTAAATTTGGTGGAGTCTGCCACCATATACAACGTACCGGTTTTAGCCAGCGCGTCTTTAACCGCTTGCGTCGAGAGTGAGGTTTTTTCATTTACCTGACAAGTGATGCACCATGATGCCGTGAAATCGACAAAGATGGCTTTGCCATGTCCGCGCTGTGAGGCAACGGCCTGCGGCGTCCATTTCTCTTTGGAGAGCTGTGCGGTGACCTGATCGCCAGCTAATCCTTCGCCCGGTTTAATCAACTGCGGCAAAGGTGCCAGTACGGCGACAATCAATACCGCGGTGACGGCGAACAGGACTTTATGGCCCTTACCGGCAAAACGGCGGTATTGCGCCATGCCATACAGCCAACCCGCGAAGGCTACCACAACCGACGCAGCTAACAGTGTAGCTAATGCCGCGCTGCCCGCCTGTTGCGCTAATACCCACACCAGCCAGGCGTAAGCCCCAAACATCGGGAAGGCCAGACCGCGTTTCAACACATCCATCCATGCACCTGGTCGTGGCAGGAACATTGCCAGACGCGGGAACAAGGAAACCAACGTGAAGGGCGCGGCAAAACCCAGTGCCAGTGCAAAGAAGATCACCAAGGCCACTGCTGGAGGTTGCACCAGCGCATAGCCAATGGCACTGGCCATGAAGGGCGCGGCGCAGGGGGTGGCAACGATAATCGCGAGCGCACCGGTGAGTGCAGATCGTAAGAATGCACCACGATTAATTTCCATGGCGCCAACACGCTGAGCAGACAAACCTACTTCAAATACGCCGAGCAAATTGAGTGCAGCGGCGAGGATCACCAGTGACAGCAGGGCGATAACCAAAGGCGATTGCAACTGGAAGCCCCAGCCGACCGCCGCCCCGCCAGCGCGCGCGGCCAATAGAATCCCAGCTAGCGCCATCATGGTGACAATCACACCAAGCAGGAAGCCCAAACCTTCGCGTCGCGCGCTGGCGGCGTTGTCCGTGTGGCGTAATAAACCCAGCGCTTTCAGTGAGATGACCGGAAAAACGCAGGGCATTAAGTTTAGAATGATGCCGCCAATGAAGGCGGCCAGCATGGCGGTTAACATCGCTGGCCTCTTTGCTTAGTTAGTTTGCGGATGTGCGTCGTCGTACTGCTTCACGGCGGCGAGGGCTTTCTCAATGTGCGTATCCGGGTTTCTATCAGTGTAACTCAGCAGGATGTTGCCATCCGGCGCAATCACATAGGAAGTACGATCGGAGAGCGTTTTCCCTTTCATTTGCATGGTGGTCTGGTATTCAGCAGCAATTTTGGCACCCGGATCCGCAGCGACCGCGAATTTGTCTCGGCACTCCAGTTTGGAGAAGTCGCTGACCTGATCGGTATTCCCGGCGGTTACACCAATAACGGTGGCGTGCATTTTGGTGAAGTTATCGGTGGCTTCGGCAAAATCATGCGCTTCAATGGTACAGCCCGCGCTGAATGCTGCAGGGAAGAAGTACAGCACAACAGGGCCTTTTTGCAGCGCTTTTTGTAGTGAGAAGGTCAGCGGTTTGCCGGCTAATGCACCTTGTAACTCGAAGTTCGGCGCTTTGGCACCCACAGGCAATGCGGCACTGGCGTTAAATGCGGTGGCAGAGAGGCCCAATGCGGCCGTGATGCTCAGGGTACAAACGAGGGTTTTGAACGATTTCATTATCTGCTCCTGCGATGTAAGGGAGGTCCGGTTTTGGTGATTCAATACTTCAGTTCGCTGGAGGTGTTGGAAAAGTTTCGGTGCCAGAAGAAAAAAGTTAAATTATCGGCGCAATGTGACTCATGGAAAAAGAGGCAAAGAGAGATGAATCGGAATTATTTCAGTAAAATCATTTTGTTAATTGGACTGTCTTGCTCTGCTACTGTTATGGCGGCGCCGGCGAAAAACAGTGATGTTGCTTCACTGATTAACCAACGGTTGTCCTATATGAAAGATGTCGCCGGTTACAAAGCGGCCAACCATCTTGCGATTGAAGATCTGCCGCAAGAAGAAAAGGTGCTGTCCAGTGCGGTGCAACAAGCTGAAAAGTTAGGCCTGGAAGGTGAGTCGGTTAAACCTTTCGTACAGGCACAGATGGACGCCGCAAAAGCCATCCAATACCGCTATCGCGCCGATTGGCTCTCAACGCCTGAACAGGGCTGGCAACCTTTACCGCTGGATCAGGTCAGGACCAAAATTAATGTGCTCAGCGTCAGCATTCTCAGTGGTATTCGCGCAGATTTAGCCCGAGGCGAACACTTTTCCGATAAAGCCACCTTTCTGCACGCACTTAATCAAACGCATTTGGCAGAGGGTGATAAAGCGCGGTTGTGGGAAGCTTTACAGAAAGTTCGTCTTAAGCAGTAGTAGTGATGAAGAAGCGGGGCAACATTGAATTAAAGTTGGCGCGCATAAGCCTCAAGTTGATCGGCAACGATCCCCCAGCCGGTATGGAAGCCCATTTTTTTATGTTCCGCTTTTGCTTCAGCATTACGGTGGCGTGCGATAGCCACGTAGCGCCTGCAGTCTGGGTTAAGCGGTTCCAGCAGCAGAATAGCGGTCATAAAGGGGTTTTCAGCGGGTTTCCAACCCTCAGTATAGTTATCAGTAAAAACCAGTTTGCGGCCGGGGATTAACTCCAGGAAAACGCCATCGTTGCGCATCTCGTTGCCCTCGACTTCAAATACCGTGTTGAAACGGCCGCCAGGACGCAAATCGATCTCACAACTTACCAACTGATGAGGTTTTGGCACAAAGAAGTGCTTGAGATGTTCTGGCGTGGTCCAGCAACGCCAAATGACATCAGCGGGTAGCTGTATCGTACGTTCCAGTTGTAGATCGGTTTCGGCATCGAGAATCACAAGGCTCTCCTGAACGCGTGGAATCAACGTTAGAAGTGTAGTTGCGGCCCAGAAAACCGGTTAACTGACCGGGCGAATACCGTGACAGAACAGACTTAACGTGTGCTGAACAATGATCTCTGTACTGAATCCCGGTTCATTGGCGAAACGTGTAAAGGGCACCAGAATCATGCTAAGAATTGAGGTCATCAGTAAGTCGGGATTGAGTTCAGCATTTAATAAGCCCTGTTGCTGCCAGCGCAAAATCAAAGCGCGGACTTTATCGCGGCCCGCGTGACCATAGCGTGATTTGATGTGCTGACCCAATCCATGCGAACCGCTGGTCACTTCTTGCATCCACAGGGGTGCGAACCAGTCATTACTCAGCACAATGTCGGCGATTTCACGAATAAATCCACTAAAAGTTGTGACAGGGTCACTATCATCGCTGTCGAAGTGGGCCTCAAGACGCTGGCGCAACGGTAAGAAACGCTCCTCTACAACCACATCCAGCAATGATTCCCGTGACTGGAAATAGTAATTGAGCATCGCTGGACTTACGCCGGCTTTTCGCGCGATAGCGTTCAGTGACGTCTCGGCAATGCCGCTCTCGGCGTACAACGCCAGCGTGATATCTAGCAGATGTTCACGCTGTTGGGCGTTTATCGCACCGCCACGCGGACGGCCTGGACGGCGTGGTTTGTCAGTGGGGCTTTTATCATCAGCAGGGACTTTTTGTGCGGTCATCTTTACGCGCTCACTTGTTTCATGTCAGACTTAGATCAATATTAATTGTGTATTTAATTAATTTCAATTGGTGTCTGACATGAAATCTAAAGAATTGGCGCCGCCATTGGGCCGCGGGGAAGAGAGTCCTCCTTCCGTTCGCTTGCTGATGGGCGCATTGATGCTGGTGATGCTGCTCTCCGCACTTGACCAGACCATCGTCTCAACTGCGTTACCGACCATCGTTGGCGAGCTGGGCGGCCTTGACCGCTTGTCGTGGATTGTCACTGCCTACATGCTGGCATCGACTATCGTTGTGCCGCTGTATGGCAAATTTGGCGATTTGTTTGGTCGTAAAACCGTATTGCAAATTTCGGTGGTGCTGTTTCTGATTGGCTCAGTGCTATGTGGGCTGGCGCAGAACATGGAGCAGTTGATTCTCACGCGTGCACTGCAAGGGCTGGGCGGCGGCGGGCTGATGGTGGTTAGCATGGCGGCAGTAGCCGATATTATTCCGCCTGCCGATCGCGGCAAATACCAGGGTTTGTTTGGTGGGGTGTTCGGTTTGGCGACGGTGGTGGGGCCATTACTCGGTGGCTTTATCGTGCAACATGCATCCTGGCGTTGGATTTTCTACATCAACTTACCGTTAGGATTGTTCGCGCTGCTGGTCATCAATGCGGTATTTAAAGCGAATACCAAGCGTAAACCGCATGAGATTGACTATCCTGGTGCCGTTTGTCTTAGCGTTGCATTGGTAGGTATTACGTTATTTACCAGTGAGGGAGGCACTGTCCGCGCATGGGGCGACCCGCAACTGTGGTGCATTTTGGCGTTTGGCTTGGTCGGTGTGATTGGCTTTATCTATGAGGAACGTCGTGCATGGGAACCCATTATCCCGCTCTCTCTGTTCCGCAATCGTAGCTTTTCGCTCTCCAGTTTGATGGCATTCATTGTGGGCATGTCGCTATTTGGCAGTGTGACCTTCTTGCCGCTCTATTTGCAGGTAGTTAAAGGATCAACACCGACGGAAGCCGGTTTGCAACTGTTGCCACTGATGGGCGGATTGTTGGTCACCTCGATCATCAGTGGTCGAATCATTAGTCGCACCGGTCGCTACCGGATGTTCCCGATTGCTGGCACGCTGCTGGCCACCTTGGGGATGGAGCTGATGACCACGCTGACGCTCAATTCACCGCTGTGGCAAATTTACCTTTATGCCTGTGTCTTAGGCATGGGGATGGGTATGGTGATGCAGGTGTTGGTACTGGCAGTACAAAACAGCGTGGCGCCAGATAGTATGGGCGTGGCAACGTCATCGGTAACGCTGTTCCGTTCCGTTGGAGGTTCAATTGGCGTGGCGCTTTTTGGTGCCATGTTTAGCCATGTGCTGAAATCGGGACTGACCAAACTTGTGGAGCAGGGCGACGTGCTGCCTGCCACCTTGGATCCGAATGCCGTACATCAATTACCCCATGATGTGCAGCAGGCTTATTTGCAGGTATTTAGCGAAGCGGTACATGCGGCATTTCAGATGGCGGCTGTTGTGATGGCGGTGGCATTCGTCCTCTCACTGTTCTTGCCAGAGTCCCCGTTGCGTAGTAAAGCCAAACAATAAAAAGAACCCTTCTTTCCTGCCCCGGCGCGATGACGCCGGAGGTGGGATGAAATAGCAGCAGAGTTGGGCGAACAAATAACCATTGCAGCGAAAATTGGTGAAAGAATATATAATTTTTATCTCAAATACATGATGTTACCTTTCCGTAAACTTAGGTAAAAAATCAGGAGATTAAAAGAATTCAGCGGTCAGCTATTTATTTCTGCAACTTTTTTGCGGTATAAGTCTCTAACCACTGTCTCCCTCAGCGAAAACGTCATCTCATGATCAACTCTGCGGCCAGCAAGATTATCGCCTGCCTGTTTTTATTCACCCTGGCAGGATGTTCATCCAAATCTTCCCACACTCCAGCGGATGAGAGTGTCGATACTTCAGCCGATGGTGGTAAGCAACCCGATTTGATTCCTGTGATTGCAGCATTGCACGATCAAATGCACTCATGGGAAGGGACCAAATATCAGTGGGGCGGCACTCAATTAACCGGCGTGGATTGTTCTGGGTTTGTCTGGCGAACCCTCAAAGACCGCTTCAATATTCCGATGGACCGCGTCACGACCCGCGAGTTAATTTCGATGGGGCAGCCGGTGGATAAAGCGCATCTACAACCCGGTGATTTAGTGTTCTTTCGCATCAAACATGAGTTACACGTCGGCTTTTATGATACCGATCATCAATTCCTTCATGCTTCGGTTAGTCAGGGTGTGATGCGTTCGTCACTGAATAATCCTTATTGGAAATCGGTGTATTTGGAAGCGCGGCGTTTACCGCGTGAGCAGAATTCGCAGATCAGTTTCAATTACAAAAATAAAGTCTGATGCAAAAAGAATCCCCGGCCTAGTACCGGGGATTTTTTTATCAGAACTGATAGGACACGCTAACTGAATAGTTTCGCGGCTCACCGTAGACATAGTTGCTCATATAGGTGTAGTACTCACGATCGAATAAATTATCGATGTTAGCCTGTACGGCAACCTGCTTAGTCACCTGATATCGGGCGAACAGGTTTGCCAGAGGGTAGCTTCCCTGATACACGCGTTGTGTATTGCCATCGGGTCCAGTGACATCTTCAAAGACGCGGTTCTGCCAGTTGAGTCCGCCACCGATTGTCAAGTCAGGCAACATCGGGACTTGATAACGTGTAAACAGCTTAAACTGCGTTTGCGGTTGGTCTGAGTTATAACGGCCATCGGAGTCACGTGCGACGTAACGTGTAGCGCCGAAGGTTAACTGCAGATTGTCCGTCAGTGCGCCGTTTAATTCGAACTCAGCGCCTTTACTGCGTGCGCCTTTGGTGGCGACGTAAGCCTGTTCACTACTGTTGTTAACGTAGACGCCCGTTTCTTGCGTACCTACATTCTCTTGTTGAATACGGAAGATAGCGAAGGTTGCCGTCAAGCGACCATCATACCAAGCGGATTTCAGGCCGGTTTCATAGCTTTTCCCGGTCACTGGAGAAAGGTAGCTACCCGCGCTGTTGCGATAGGTCTGCGGTTGGAAAATGGAGGTGTAACTGGCGTACGCGGACCAGGTATCATTGATGTCATACACCAGACCTGCATAAGGTGTGGTGTTGTTTTTGGTCATGTTGCCGCTGCTGCCGTTAGTGCTCCATTGGGTGTAGCGTGCGCCAACGATCAATGACAACGGATCCAACAGCGAGAAACGCGCTGCCGTGTAGGCTGATTTCTGACGGATGACGTCATTAGCATTCAGATACCATCCTTGCCAATCTGGCTCGGCAATATTCCCGGTCCAGTTATTGTTGAAGGCGCCCATATCGGCTGAGGTGATGTCATATTCATCCAGGTCTGTCACGCCATCCTGGCTGTAGGTTTGGTTATGTTGTCGACTGTAGCTTACGCCTGCCATTAACTGATGCTGACGACCAAAAAGCTCAAACGGCCCACTGGCATAGCCATCAACCGATGTCAGCTCGCGTTTTCCCCTGTCGAGGCTGCCGTAACCCGTCGTGCCTTCGCCGGTGGTCTCATCAGGGTAAGCACTGTAAATATCCAGCAGCTTATCGCTGAAAGTGTTCTTGGCGTGCGTGCCGTTAAGGTGGAAGCTCCAGCCGTTGTCAAAGTTATGCACCAGATCGGCATACACTTTCTGGACTTCAGTGTGGTAGTAAGTCCAATCAGCTGAGGAGTTTAGGCTGCGATTGTAATGGGTGAGGGAGCCGTTGCTATAGAAAATCGGCAAGCCACCCCAGGTGGGATCGCGGGTATCCGCTTTCTCATAGTCATATCCGAGTGACACCGTGGTGTTATCGGTGACATCAGCATCAACCACACCATAAAGAAACTTCTTGTTTTTATGGTAGCGGTCTAACCAGCTATCCTGGTCCTGATAGCCCGTCACAACACGCCCACGTACTGAACCGTCACTGTTCAGGGGGCCGGCAACATCAGCGACATAACGCTGTTTATTCCAGCTACCGTAACTGGCACTGACGGAACCCGTAAAGTCTTTGCTGTCTGCGTGCTTACGCACCATGTTGACGGAAGCCGAAGGGCTACCCGCACCAGTCATCAGTCCGGTGGCACCGCGCACCACTTCTATACGGTCATAAATAGCCGTATCGGAGGCGGCATCGCCATAGTTCCAGCTATCACCTGTAGAAGTGGGGATACCATCAAAGGTGAAATTGGTGATTTTGAATCCGCGTGAATAATATTCGGAGCGTTCAGAATCGACCAGATTACTGCTGATACCCGTGGTGTTATTCAGCACGTCGGTCACAGTCTGTAACTGCTGATCCTGCATGCGTTGCTGGGTCACAACACTGACCGATTGTGGAACATCGCGTGGAGTCAGCAACAGCTTAGTGCCTGCTCGGGTGGTTTTTACTGCGTAATCCTGCTTCTCATTATCACCATTACTGTCAGTACTGGTGGCGTTGACCACCATATCCTGCTGGGTATTTGTCGCCGCTTGCGCGACAGAAGGATTAACTAGTGCATGAACAGCCACTGCTAATAATGAGACGCTGAATGTTTTCCGGATGCCTGAATCCCTGCCTGTTGAAGACATAATCGTTACCGTTATAAATGATTGTTATGTGAAGCCATTTCGCTTCGGGCGTAATGTTTGCGCTTGGCCACCTATTGTCTCAGGCAGAGAGGGCGCAATATGAATCTAATTAAGAACGCCAATGATAATCATTTGCTTTATAGAATCTTCAAAGGATTCAAAACAAACTGTAATAATATGTAAATTCATTAATAATCATATTATTAGTCGTTAATAAAACCCGATGATAACTGTTGTTTTCATTTTTTTTTGGTAGAAACAGGGCTGTTTTAGAAAAGCAGTACATCAGAAGTGTTGAAAAAACCGTCTTCCACCGAAGCGTCAGCACACAAATCTAAGCGAAAATTTGCTTACTTCATCTTAATGAGTATGATTCTCATTCTTTTTGTATTCTTTCGGCCGTTTTAAGTCGGCCGGAGCCGATCATCCATTGATGGAGTTCAGCATGAAATCGTTGTTTAGCCCGCGTAAAGCCGCTGTTGCCATGGCGGTCATCGCTGCATTTAGCTTGACTGCTTGTCAGGCGCCTGCCAAAAAAGCCGAAGCACCTGTTGCTCAAACTGTAAAACCGGTTGATACCGCAGTGACGCAACGCGTACTGGGCGACGGTCTGTATGAAATGGTCTACTCGCAGGATTCTAAAGGGCTATTTGTTGCCAGCGCACAGGCCTTTAAAGATGTGAACGGCGGCATGATTTACCGTCTGGATCCCGCCACCCTGGCGACCAAAGGCGAAACTCATACTGACCTGAAAAACTTCGGTGCTGCGATCGATGAGAAAGGGAGCGTGTTCTACACCACCAACTCACTGGATGGCGCAATCTCAAAAGTTGACGCTCAGAGTGGAAAAGTTCTGCAGCGCTTAGTGTTCCCAGGCAAGATCAGCAAAGAAGGTTACCCAGCGGGTGCGCGTGAAGTGCTGTGGCACGGCAATGAACTCTACGTAGGCCGCGTGGCCGATCCGGGCTACATCTCAGTGGTGGATACCAAAACCTTCAAGCTGAAAACTGAGATCAAGAACGCTGGCAAATGGGTAACGGGCATCATCTATTCACCTGTGACTGAGCGTATTTATGCAGCTAACGGTTCTGGTGAGATCTTGGTGATTAATCCAAAAACTCATAAAATCGAGAAGCGCTGGACTGCAGGTGATGGTAAAGAATATCTGTTCCTCAACATGGCAGAAGACCCATCTACTGGTCGTCTGTTCGTGACGGATGATTCCAAAGGGAAAGCCACCTTGGTATTTGATGAGCATACCGGCAAGGTTATCAAACGTATCGAAGGGGATTCTTTAGGCATCAAATTCAACGCCAAGCGCAATGAAATCTACATCAGCCAGCGTGAGTCGAAGAAAGTGCTGCAGTTGGATGCCACCACTTACGCGGTGAAAAACAGCTGGTCGTTCGATCAGAATCCAAACAGCCTGCTGATTGGCCCGGATGATAATACGCTGTATGTGACCTTGAAGGCCGAGTTCAATAAAGACTCGAGCACCAAAGGCGCGGACGGTATTGCACGTATTGCTCTGAAATAAATGTTAAACAGGGGAGGTTGTTTGATCTAAGACTTATCAAGTAACGTCCTGTTAAAGTAAGGCTGTCTTTCTTTACGAAAGGCAGCCTTTTTAATCTGTACACCCGAGAGAAGTCTGACAGCCCGCTCATCAGTTGCCTTACGGGAAGATATTGCAGTAATTATGTATTCCTTTACTGTTTAATCTGTGTCATTTCTCCCGTTAGCCAGAATTTTTTATAGCGTGCAGGTGGAATGCCGACAAGATTATGAAAGATGCGATGGAAGTTATTGACGTTATCGTAACCGACAGCGTTAGCCACCTCAGTGACACCCAGACTGGTGCTCAATAACAAATTTTGCGCCTCGCCAATTCGGCGACGCGTCTGATATTGTTTGGGGGAATAACCCGAGTAGTCTTTGAATACGTGCGCCAGGTAAAATTGATTCATATTTAAGGCAGCGGTGATCGAACTCAGAGCAATATCTTCTTTGTAGTGATTATCAATGTAATCTTTGATGCGTTGTCCCAGCAGGGTGTTATTGCTCTCCTGCTCTTGTTTGTTTTCCATCCAGATATTGCGGCACAGTAATAACAGTACGCTCAGTAAGTTATCGCCGATTTCGGCACTGTAGAGACGTTTGCTGTTAACGTGCGCCCACATCTGATCAAATAACTGGCAAATTTCATCATAAAACTCACCGCTGGGCATCACGGCAGGTTGGGCTCGTGTGGTGAGAACATTGAGAGGCAAGCCATCAACCTTAAGTTGTTCGACACCGCAGCTGAAGATCAATAAATCCTCTGATGCATCAGGGCTTTCGTCATGGAGGACATTCGCGTTGAACAACATGATATCGCCTTGCTTAACGTTATAGCCACGGCCATCAATGTTATAGATGCCACTGCCTGAGCGAATGAACATCACTTCAAAGCGGTCATCATGCTTGTGCATGACGCGAGGAATGGCCTCTTCTTTACCTTCTGCTTTGCACATAAACGCCAGGCGCGGACGCAAACTATTGTCGAAACCGCGGGCGGAGGGATGTTGATTTATGCAAAAGGTAATCATGGTAGCTCCTGTTGTTATAGCGCTATTCTTGCATTAGTTTTCAGCCTCGTAATCATCAATTTTGCTTTTTACCGTTATTTAACTCATTGACTGATAAGGCGTTGAAAAGTTAAAGACTGTGCCGAGTGCTGGTTTTTGCTTTGATGACGTTTGGCTTAACTACAAACTTGATCGCCATCACACTTTTATTTTGATCAAAATTCATTCGAGCATTAAATGCCAGCGATGCATGATGATGCGCTGAGGTTCATGCACTTTCACTTATTAAGGATAAATTGGCAGCTAAAATGAAAATATCATCAAAATTGCGGTATCCAATAAGATTGAAAGACAAAAGTAGCGAAAGCACTGACGATAAGTGCCATTGAAGGTGTGCCATAGACGATGTGAAGCAAATTAACAAAAAGATGAAAAATAGACTGATTTTCCTTGTCTCTATTCTTGTTATGTCAACAAACAATACCTACAACGTGATGCCAATCACTTGTTTAGGTGATTTTGTAGTGGAATATATGATCTCTCGCACGCTGTTAAATCTCGAAACTGAGAGTGGCTGGTTTTTGAAATTCACTTTGATATAACGTTGTCGTAACGAGAAGGGGACTGGCAGCGCGTTCAGCGAGGCCAGGAAAATAACAATAACTATGTTGTGCATTAAATAAATGTTCTGATTCAGGCTGCGTAAAATTCCTCAGCGACAACTGACCAAAAATACGGCTTGCAACGGTGTTACCTTACAACCAGATGGAACAGCTATGTATAATAAAACTAACCTGCAAAATCCTCAGCGTATGCGGTTAATCACCATCGTTTCAACGATTGGTGGTTTATGCTTCGGTTACGATACCGGCGTTATTTCAGGTGCGCTGATATTTATGAAATATGATTTAAATCTGACGCCAACACAGGAAGGTTTTATCACCTCTTTCCTGTTATTTGGCGCAGCATTAGGTTCACTGTTTGGTGGTTATTTATCGGATAAACAGGGCCGGCGCAAAAATCTGTTATGGGTCGCCGCTATCTTTATGTTTGGCGCATTAGGAACGGCATTTGCCTGGGATGTACCCTCGATGATCGTGGCCCGATTTATTCTGGGCTTAGCGGTGGGATGTGCTTCGGTAACGGTTCCCATTTATATTTCCGAGTTAGCGCGAGCCGACCAGCGTGAACGCTTGGTGACGGTTAATGAACTCATGATCGTGACCGGTCAATTCCTGGCCTATTCCGTTAATGCGGCGATCGTGAACCTCTATCCAGAGATGCAGCACAACTGGCGCATCATGCTGGCGATTCCCGCACTGCCGGGTGCTTTGTTGTGGTTCGGCATGCTAATGATGCCAGAGTCACCACGCTTCTTTATTCGCCGTGGAGAAACTGAAAAAGCGGTCAAAGTATTGAAGACATTACGTCTGCCTGAAGAGGTCGATCGTGAAGTGAAGGAAATTCAGCAGATCGTTAAAGCTGACGAGGTGAAATTTAATCTCTTCGCCGAATTAAAAAACCGTTGGGTGATACAGCTGGTATTGATTGGTTTGATGATCGTCCTCGCCACGCGTGTGACTGGGGTAAACACCATCATGTATTACGCACCCACCGTGCTGAAAGCCACGGGGCTGGGTGACGCTGCAGCGGTAACCGGCGCAGTGGCAAACGGTATTATTTCGGTATTGGCGACGCTGCTGGGCATGGCGTTGATAGGTAAGCATTCACGCCGTAAAATGTTTTTCACCGGTCAGGCAGGGGTCACCGTAAGCTTGGTGTTGATTGGCTTGGCGTTCAAATTATTCTTCCACACTGAAACCATTAACGGCGTTGATACGCTGCATGCCAATTTCGCTAACGCACCTTACGTCATTCTTGGCTTGATGTTGGTATTCCTGGTGTTTATGCAGGGTTGGATTGCGCCGGTATTCTGGCTGATGTTAGCGGAAATCTATCCATTAAGAATGCGTGGTGTCGGCATGGGCTTTGCGGTATTTGGCCTGTGGATCTTCGACTTTATGATCCAATCGATCTTCCCTTATTTGCTTGGCCATTACGGTGGCGGCATGACCTTCGGCTTCTTCGGTGCTACCAACGTCATCATGCTTATTCTACTGGTGAAATATTTGCCAGAAACGCGTGGCCTGACTTTAGAACAGATTGAAAAGAAATTTCGTTTTTAACTTGAGGATAGATAAATGACAGTCAAAATCGGCTTAATTGGTCTGGGCATGATTGGCCGGGACCATCTGAAACGCTTCCACGATGTTATTTCCGGCGCACAAGTCACCGCTGTTTGCGATATTAACCACACAACAGCCGATGCTGTGGCCAACGAATATGGTGCCACCGCGTTTTATGATGCGGAAGAGATGATCAATTCCGAATTGGTCGATGCAGTATTTATCTGCTCAATTGGTCCGGTACACAAAGCGCAAATTTTGGCGGCCTTTAAAGCGGGCAAGCCAGTATTCTGCGAGAAACCGCTGACACCAACGGCTGATGAATCGAAAGAAATTATTGATGCAGAAGTTAAAGCGGGTAAGCGCCTTTTACAATTGGGCTTTATGCGTCGTTTTGACCCGGGTTATCAGGCGCTGAAGCAGTCAATTGAGGGTGGTGCGTTGGGCGACATCATGTTGATTCACTGTGCTCACCGTAATCCGTCTGTGCCAGAGAGCTACACGCTTGAGATGGCGGTTAACGACTCCGCCACTCACGAAATCGACATCATTCGCTATTTGTTGAACGAAAACATCACGTCTGTGCGTGTAGACAAGCCGCGTAAGAAAACCAGCCGGGCATTGCCGCACTTGCAGGATCCGCTGATTGTGATCTTCGAAACCGAATCCGGTGTTCGTATTGACGATGAACTGTTTGTGAACTGCCACTACGGTTACGACATCCGCTGCGAGGTGATCGGCGAAAATGCTATTGCCGCCTTGACGGAGCAACAGTTCATCAGCACCCGTTCACTTAACGGCAATGCCCAGCACATTGCGCAATCTTGCATGGAACGTTTTGCAACGGCTTACGATCGTGAGGTTCAGCACTTTGTTGACAGCGTGCGTGATGGACGCGAAATGAGCGGCCCTTCCTCCTGGGATGGCTACGTCGTCGCGCTGGTCTGTGATGCCGGTCTGGCCTCCCTGAAAGATGGCGAAAAACATGGCGTGGTGATTCCAGAGCAGCCAGCGCTTTATCGCTTATAACCTAACTTCTCGCGGAAAGTGAGGAATGACGATGTTGAAACTGACGGAAGATGCGCTGCATTTGCAATGTCGGGCAGCCAATAAAAACCAAGCCATTGAGATTGCCGCAAAGGCGTTAGAGCAGGCCGGTTATGTAAAACCGGGTTTTATCAATGGCATGTTAGCGCGTGAAAGAAGCATCTCTACTTATATTGGGGCGGGTATTGCTTTCCCTCATTGTGCGAAAGAGAACCTCGATCAAGTGATTAAAACCGGATATCAGGTTTTCCAATTTCCAAATGGTGTGAGTTGGGGTGCTGGAAAAGTGGTGTTTGTCGTCGTTGCTGTAGCGGCAACCGAAAATGAACATATTCCACTGTTGGCTGATATTGCCAATTTGCTTGGCGATGAAGTGAAAACGACGTTATTAGCCAATGCAAAAACCAAACAAGAATTTATCGAACAATTTGAGAAAGCGTGATTTACGCACCAGATGAAGGATTAAACAATGAAGCTTGCATTATGTACTGACGTTCTGGCGGATTTACCTTTCGCGGCGATGCTGGATAAAGTTAAAAGCTACGGTATTGAGGGCGTAGAAATGACGGCGGGTGGATGGTCACCGTGCCCGCACGTGAAAACAGAGGAACTGCTGGCATCGCCAGAAAAACTGGAGAAGTTCAAGCAAGAACTGGCTGAACGTGAAATGCGCATTGTGGCGCTAAACTGCTCGGGGAACCCGTTGGCGCCGGGTGAATTAGGTGAGACACACACTAAAAGCAGCTATCGCGCGGTTGAGTTGGCAGGCAAGTTGGGCGTGAAAAAGATCGTGATGATGAGTGGCTTGCCAGGTGGGGGGCCAGAAGACCGCGTGCCAAACTGGATTACCTCTACGATTTCATGGCCAGATTATATGCCGGGTGTGGTCGACTATCAGTGGAATGAGGTGGCCATTCCATGGTGGAAAAAATTTGTCCAGCACGCTAAACAGCATGGCGTCGAACAAATCGCGATTGAAGAGTTCCCATGTCAATTGGTGTACAACCCCTCGACATTGCTGCGCCTGCGTCACGAGGTGGATGACATGATCGGCATGAACCTCGATCCTTCGCACCTGATCGCGATGGGCGCGGACCCGATTGCTGCTGCTCGTAAGCTGGAAGGGGCGGTGTTCCACGTCCACGGCAAGGACGCGCGCATTGAGCGTGGTTTGGCAGACGTTGACGGCTTGATGGAGTATCAACCGGTGACTAACACGAAAACCCGTACCTGGAACTACGTTGCAGTCGGTTGCGGTCAGGATCTGAAGTGGTGGAAAGAGTTCTTCTCTGTACTGCGCATGACCGGTTACAACGGCGACGTGTCGCTGGAGATGGAAGATCTTACCATGAGCGTGGAAGCAGGCTTGCAGACTTCAATTGATGCGCTGAATGCAACGTTGAGCAAGTAGGTTTCTGCTGTTTTACAAGCCGCTGTCTCTTTGGGATGGCGGCTTTTTTTTAGGGTCAATATAATTCCGCACATCGCACATCGCACATCGCACATCGCACATCGCACATCGCACATCGCTCTGCTCTCATCTTTATTGCGACCTATATCACCCGAAGTGATTAGTTGTTAGCTTTTCATGCCCGACTTCGCTCATTTTTGATTTTAAAACATCATTACGTATGGCTTTTGTTTAAGAACCATTTATTATATTAAAAGTCCGTGTCGTTATAAGGCATCTGATTAACGTTGCGTTATGTGATTGTTAACTGACGGTGCTGTTACGTTATTAAAATAATTAGATTTTTTACCTTCGCCTTGCGATGGGTTTTGAGCCGTGTCACTAACCAGGGATACACCATGAGTAAGTTGCAAGACCTGCCGCTTGGCGAGGTCCAGTTGTCACGTCGGAGAGTGTTACTGTCCGGCGTTGTGATCGTGGCTGGCGGCCTGATCACCTCGGCGCTTCCGCGTTTGGCGTTTGCTGACTCGTCGAAAAATTTCATTCCTTTCATGCAGATATCACGTCTTCTGGTCAATCACAAACTGGATGATGCGGTCGGGCAGCGCATGTTGGCGCTGTTGGAGCTCGAACAGCCGGATTTAATGACAAATCTCAATCATCTGCTGGCGATTGCCAACGCCAATAAGGCACAGATCGTTGAAGACTTCTTCCCGGCGATTCCAGAAGGTGCTTTGCAGCAACTGGCGCACAAGATCATCTTTGGCTGGTACTCCGGCTGCCTCGAACCGAAACGTTCGGCAAAAGCGTTCGCTTATGAACAGGCGCTGACCTGGCACACCACGATGGACACCATCACGATTCCGTCTTACGGCATCAGTGGGCCAAATAACTGGCAGCGCACCAACACACCGGTTCTCCCCGTACCGCAATTCTGACCTATAAAAGAAGATAAAAAATGGCAGCTCCTTCTCAGTCACCCGTGGTGATCGTTGGCACCGGCGTGGTCGGTGTGGTGATCGCTGAGCAACTGCTTGATGCCGGCATTCCGGTATTAATGCTGGAAGCCGGCCCGCGCGTTTCGCGTGCCGAAATCGTTGAAAATTATCGCAATCTACCCTTGGCGGCCAAAGGCAACCCGATTGAGTGCTACCCGTCACGCGATTGGGCTCCGCATCCGGAACCCGCCGGGGCGGGCAAAGGGTATCTGCAATTAAGCGGCGAAGACTCTTATGCGCAAAGCTATGTGCGCTATGCGGGCGGATCGACCTGGCACTGGGCGGGTACATGTTGGCGCTTAACGCCTGCGGATATGCAATTGCATTCTCGCTACGGGGTTGGCCGTGACTGGGCGTTTGATTATGAGACGCTGGAACCTTATTACGCCCGTGCTGAATATAAACTCGGTATTTGCGGACCGGACGATCCGGCACTGCAATGGCCACCGCTGCGTTCGAAACCTTATCCGATGCCCGCGCTCCCGTTTGGACCAGGTGAAGCACGCTTTACCGAAGTGGTGCGCGAGAAGCTGGGGTTGCACAACATCCCTACCGCGCAGGCCCGTAACAGCGGCATGTCCTATGACGATCGCCCAGCCTGCTGCGCCAATAACAACTGTGTGCCGGTTTGTCCGGTTGGTGCGAAGTATGATGGTGCGACTGCACTTTCCCGGCTCGAAGCCAAAGGTGCCACCATTCTTGATAACGCCGTGGTGTGGCGTATTGAAACCAATGCCGGCAACAAAATTGAAGCGGTGCATTACTACGATCATCACAAGCAAACCCATCGTGTCAGCGGCAAGCTGTTCATCATTGCATGTAACGGGCTGGAAACGCCAAAGCTGCTACTGATGTCTACGGACTCTCGCAACCCGAACGGCATTGCGAATAGCTCCGACCAGGTCGGTCGCAATATGATGGACCATCCACAAATCACCATGACCGTGACGCTGGATGAGCCTTACTGGGCGGGCGTAGGCCCGGTGGTGAACAGCGGCATTATGGAAACCTCGCAAGGCGATTTCCGTTCTGAGCATGCTGGTGCTTACTTCCGCTTCAACAACTTTGCGCGCAACCGCTTCGTCACCTTTGGCGCACTGGAGAAAGGGCTGGTGGGTAAAGCACTGGATGAAGAGATCCGCCGCATGACCGCCTGTACCGCCGATATCGTGCTGGCGCATGAGATCCTGCCTGATGCCAATAACCGCCTGACGCTGAGTGATAAAAAGGATTGGCTCGGTCTGCCGAAACCGGCCATTCACTACGATGTGGGCGACTATGTTCGCCGTTCGTACCAGAGCTACTCCAAACCGATCGCTGACAAGATTGCCGAAGCGATGGGCGCGATCGATAAGAAGTTCTCTAAACAATACAACCAGAGCAAGCACATTATGGGTGGCACCATCATGGGTAACGACCCGGCTAATTCGGTAGTGGATAACGAGTGTCGCGCTCACGATCACCGCAATCTGTTCCTGCCGGGCGGCGGGGCGATGGCAAGTACCGCGTGCGGTAACAGCACCTTGACGATGGTGGCGCTCGCCTTTAAAGCCGCTGATGCCATCGTTAAACAGGCACAGGAGGCGTAATCATGTTAAAGCTAAAACAGATCGCGCTGTTTCTCGCCCTGACAAGTGGCGCCGCTCATGCCGCTGATGATGCCTTGGTCAAAAAAGGCGAATATTTAGCGGTAGCCTCAGATTGTACCGCCTGCCATACCGCAGAACATGGACAGCCTTTTGCGGGTGGGAAAGTCATCGAATCACCGGTCGGTGAAATCATTGCCACCAACATCACGCCGTCTAAAATCGCGGGCATTGGCCAGTACAGCGAGCAGCAATTTGCTGACGCCGTGCGCAAAGGTGTGCGTGCCGATGGTGCCAATCTCTACCCGGCGATGCCTTACACCGCCTACGCTACGTTGACGGATGATGATGTCCACGCGCTCTACGCTTACTTCATGTCTGGTGTTCAGCCGGTGGATAAGAGCACCGAAGAGACGCATCTGCCATTCCCCCTCAATCTGCGCTTCTCAATGATGTTTTGGAACGCGCTGTTCTTAAAAGCGCCGGGCTACACACCGGATGCTTCTCAATCGGCGAGCTGGAATCGCGGTCGTTATCTGGTTGATGGTGCAGCACACTGCAGTACCTGTCACACGCCGCGTGGTTTCCTGATGCAAGAGAAAGAGGGGGATGCCTTTACCGGTGCGCAGGTTGGGCCTTGGTTTGCACCGAACATTACCGCTAATTCAGTGAGCGGGATTGGTCAGTGGTCGCAACAGGATCTGATGACCTACTTAAAAACGGGGCGTCTTGCGGATAAAGCCCAAGCCGCAGGTAGCATGGCAGAAGCGATTACCCACAGCTTCCAGCATTTATCCGACGCAGATTTAGCGGCGATAGCCGAATATATGAGCAGCGTGACGGATGAAAATGCACCTGCTAGCGGTGCATCGCGTTTCGAACAGGGCAAGGCTGCACAGAATTTAGTGGCATTCCGGGGGGATGCGTTTACCGCACCCACCAGCGATGAGGGGGCGCGTTTGTTCTCTGGAAACTGCGCGTCATGTCATGGCAGCAGCGGTGAAGGAACAAAAGACGCATTTTATCCAAGCCTATTCCATAATAGTGCTACAGCGGAGCGCAATCCTTCGAACCTGATCGCCACCATTCTCTACGGTGTACAGCGTCCTACCGCAAAAGGTGATGTCTTTATGCCACCCTTCGGATCCCAGCCGAATGCGCTCAATCACCTTGATGACCAACAAGTTGCCACACTATCGAACTGGATATTGCACCATTACGGTAACGTGGAAGTGACAGTTTCACCTGAGCAAGTGGCTGAGATCCGCCGTGGCGGCCCCTCTTCGCCGCTGGTGATGCTGGCGCAGGTCGGCGTGGGCGTGGGTGCATTGATCGTTATTGCGCTGCTGGTGTGGTGGCTAATGCGCCGCAGATATAAAAAATAGATTCGATTTTTACTCTGTCGCCTGTCATCGCGGGCGACGCTTTTACTGGAAGACATTATGACGCACTACTCACGCCGCCGCGTGTTGAAGATGGTCGGCCTGGTGACTATAGCCAGCGCCGCAGGCCAGCTTTTACCGTTGCCGCGCCTGAATGCCGCGCAATCACTGATTAATGTGACTGGGCTGGACGATTTTATGCAGGTCTCACAGTTGCTGACGCAACAAGAAAACCTCAATGCCACGGTGGGTCGTGCGCTGTTGCTCGCCCTTACCCAAACGCAAAAAGGTTTTCTTCAGGCGCTAACGCAGTTGAAAACGCTGTTACAGAATCAGCCAGAGCTGTTGCAACAGGATCATCTTACATTTGCCGCTGATGCAGACAGCGAAAAGCTGGCAAAAGCGATCTTGGGGGGTTGGTATAACGGTGTGGTCGGCAAAGGCAATCACGCACTTTACGTCACTTACGTGAATACACTCGCCAATCTGCTGGTGGATGACAAATTAGTGCCGCCGGGCTTTTCTTACGGCGAGTGTGGTAGCTGGGCACAACAGCCCTGATTCAGAGAGAAATGTCGGTTATGAAAAATAATAATTCCGCTGATGTGGTCGTGATTGGCGCGGGCGTTAATGGCTCGCTGCTGGCGACACGTCTGGCAAAAGCCGGGAAATCGGTGCTGTTACTGGAATCGGGTCCGAAAGTCGGACGCGATCAACTCGTTGAGCGTTTCCGCGCGTCGGCGTTTAAATCTGACTTTATGTCACCGTATCCGTTCTCGCCAAAGGCGCCTCATCCGCGCTATACGCCGGAGTCCAATGATTATCTGCATCAGGCGGGGCCACATCCCTTTGCTGCGCAATATATCCGTATGTTTGGTGGCACCAGCTGGCACTGGGCGGCGCAGTTGTGGCGTTTTGTTCCCAACGATTTCCGTCAGCACAGCCAGTATGGCGTGGGTAAAGATTGGCCGATAGGTTATGAGGACCTGGAAGATTACTACTATCAGGCCGAAGTGATCGCGGGGGTAGGCGGCTCACCCGACAATGGTTCACCGCGCAGTAAACCCTATCCGATGGAACGCGTGCCAGCCTCCTGGCTGCAACAGCGTGTGACGGCCCGCCTTGCGCCAGACTTTACCGTGCTGGATGACAGTACCGGTCGTAATAGCCACAGCTATGACGGTCGTCCGGCATGCTGCGGCAATAACAACTGTATGCCGCTTTGTCCTATTGATGCGCAATACCATGGCGGTATTGCGGCACAGCAGGCAGAGAACAGTGGCGTGAAAGTCATTACTGAAGCGGTGGTGTATCAACTCGAGCACGATGCTAAAGGCAATATCGTGGCGGCTAATTATTATGACTGGAACAAAGTCAGCCACCGCGTGACGGCAGAAACCTTTGTGCTGGCGGCTAACGCGATTGAAACACCGAAACTGCTGTTGATGTCGGTCAGTGACAAGTTCCCTAACGGCATTGCGAATGTGCATGACAATGTGGGCCGTAACCTGTGCGATCACCCGGCGATTGGTGTCACCTTTGATGTCGATGAAGAGATCTGGCCAGGCCGTGGTCCTGTTAGCCCGTGCTCAATTGGTCAATTCCGTGACGGCGAATTCCGTAGTGAACATGCTCCGTTCCGCATCGATATTTCTAACGCGTCTCAAGTCGCTGCTGTCACGAAAGAAGTGCTGGCTGAAGGTTTATTCGGCAAGAAGTTGGAAGAAGAGATTCGCTTCCGTGCTGCCCGCCGACTCAGCATTAAGAATGCGCTGGAACAGTTACCCGATCCAAACAACCGTGTGACTTTAAGTAGCAACAAAGATGAGCTGGGCTTGCCAACACCTTCGTTGTATTGGGACGTCAGCGATTACGTCACCAAAGGCACCGAAAAAACGCGTGAATGCTATGACGCGATTGCGGCCAAACTCGGCGCAACCAACATCAAGCACAGCAAAACCGGCAAGTTCTCTAATCGCCAGCACATCACCGGCACGCTCTCTATGGGCCTCGATCCGGCGACCAGTGTGACCGATGCATGGGGGCGCGCACATGATCATCAGAACCTGTTTATGGTTGGCACCGGTGTGATGCCAACAGTGGGCACCTGTAACGTCACGCTCACGGCAATGGCGCTGGCTCTTCGTACCGCCGACAAAATCCTGCAGGAGACGCAACATGGCTAAGCACTGGAAAGCCCTGCTTGCAGCAGGCACGTTGGCGTTGGCTGTTTCACAAGCGCATGCAGCGGATCAGCAACTGATTAAGCGCGGGGAGTATCTGGCGATAGCCGGTGACTGTGGCGCGTGTCATACCGAAGAGGGTAAAGCGCCTTTCAGTGGCGGCCACGCCATTGCCAGCCCGTTGGGCACGATCTTTAGTACCAATATCACCCCCTCTAAAACGGCGGGGATCGGCCAATACAATGAGCAGCAGTTTGCCGATGCGTTGCGTAAAGGGGTTCGCGGTGATGGCAGCCAGCTTTATCCGGCGATGCCGTATACCGCTTACGCGAAGCTTACCGATGAGGATGTCGCTGCATTGTATGCCTACTTTATGCACGGTGTGCAGCCGGTAGATATTCAGCCAGAGAAAACGGCATTGCCGTTCCCCTTCAATCTGCGTTTCAGCATGGCAGCCTGGAATTTGTTGTTTATGGACAGCAAGCCCTTCCAGCCGGACGAAAAGCAGTCAGAAGAGTGGAATCGCGGTGCGTATCTGGTACAGGGGTTAACCCACTGCAGCACGTGCCACACACCACGTAATTTCTTGATGGCGGAACAGCAGGACAAAAACTTGCAGGGCGCGTCACTTGGTACTTGGTTTGCACCTGACATCACAGCTGCAACTTTGCAGGGCAAACCGCATTGGACGCGTGAAATGTTGGCGCAGTATCTTGCGACTGGCCACGCCAGCAACGGGGCAACGGCGGGCGGTCCGATGCTGGAAGCGATCGATAAGAGCTTCTCGCGTATGACGCCAGAAGATCGTCAAGCGATTGCGACTTATTTGTTACCACAGGATAGCGCCACAGCTGAACCTGCCCAGGCCAATCGCTGGACGCCGGTAAGAGGTGACGATACGCCGCAGGCGGGGTTAAGCGAAGGCGCACAGATTTATCGTAATAATTGTGCGTCATGCCATAACCTGACGGGCGAAGGGCTGAATGGATTACCGGCATTGCAAAATCATCCGGTGTTGAATAAGCCCAATGCAGACAATGTGGCGATGGCAGTCCTGCAAGGCGTTTGGCCTGAAAAGGGGCAAGGGATGATTGGCTTTGCCGGTCAACTCAACGACCACCAAATCGCAACCCTGACTAACTATGTGATGCAGGATATCGGGCACAGCAAGGTACAGATCAGCGAGGATCGGGTGAAATCGCTACGTGCTGGTGGTGATGCTTCGCCGCTGATGCTGGTGTCGCGCATCGGCATGGCCGCTGCCGGGCTCATCGTGGTGCTGGCGCTATTCTGGCTAGGTTTCAGAAGAAAGGCCAAACGTTAAAAGTTTTGTCCTATGCCAAATAGTCAGCTGTTGTTAAGATGCGTTTTTACGTTATCTAACAGGAGCTGGCTATGTTTTCAGGTCTTAGTGCCTTTCCACTGACCCCGGTCAATGCGACAGGCATCGATGAAAAATCCTTCCTCTCTCTTCTCGCACGTCTAACAACGGCAAAAGTCGATTCACTGGGCGTGCTGGGTTCAACCGGTAGCTATGCCTACTTTACCCGTGAACAACGTCAGCGCGTGGCGACCCTGGCGGTTCAACACGCGGATGGCATTCCGGTTATGGTCAGTATTGGCGCAACCAGCACAGATGAGGTGTTGCGACTGGCGGAAGATGCGCAGCATGCAGACGTAAGCGCTTTGTTATTACCTGCTGTTTCCTACCAAAAGCTCACTGAAGAAGAAGTGTTTGGCTTCTATGCCGAGGTCGCGCGGAATGTTTCGCTGCCCATCTGCGTTTATGATAACCCAGGCACCACGCATACCGACTTTTCGAACCCGCTCTACGCACGGATAGCCGCGCTTTCCAACATTGCTTCAATCAAAATCCCCGGAGTGCCTGATGAGATAGCTAGCGCAAAGCAGCGCGTGAACACCTTGCGTGCGCATCTACCCGATCATATCCGTATTGGCGTGAGCGGTGATGCCGCAGCGGGCAATGGTTTGATGGCCGGTTGTGACGTTTGGTTTTCCGTCTGCGGCGGCTTGTTTCCCAACACGGCATTATTGTTCACGCAAGCTGCGCAGGCAGGCGATTTTGCCACCTTGGCAGCGCAGTCCCGTCGGCTTGAGCCGCTCTGGGCGCTGTTCCGGCAACATGGTGGCAGCATTCGTGTGATGTCGGCTGCGGCAGCGATCCTCGGCTTGGCTGATGAGAACAATTTGCCGAGACCACTGCGTGCTTTGTCCAGTGAAGAACAGCGTGAAGTGCGGCAGGTAATTGAAACGCTTGAGTTATCCTGATTCCATTAACTATTAGTGCGATCATAATGATCGCACTAATAGTTAAGATGTAAATAGTTAGCTTGGTTATTATAACATTAATCGAAGGCACACAGCCTTCTCATCAAACAAACCAAGGAATATGACCATGAAAACTATTAAAGCTATGTCAATCGCCGCTGTTGCCGCTCTTTCACTGATGTCTGCTGCCACCTTTGCACAAACTGTGACCGCAACTTCACTGACTCTCGATGGTGCAGAAGCGAAGATCGCAGCACAGGCTCATCAGCAAAATGAACAATACAAAATTGTTGAAGCCAGCAACGGTAACGTCGTGCATATGACCGCAGAACTGTACAAATAATATCGGATGGTTGCACACGGAAGTGCCGGAAAAGGCCGCCTTACGAGGCGGCTTTTTCCGTCTTAACACTTTCCTCAAAAGGGGCAGTCTCATGAAACAGAATCATCAAGATATTGATCAGCAAGCCAGCGCATTTGTCGATGCGTTAAGAGCGCAACGCCAGGCCCATATGCCGATTATGCGTTTCCACCAGTGGCCGCACTTTATCTCCACGGTAAAATCACTGATGGCAAAATCCTGAATCTGGCGTCGATGATGTTAAAGCTCAATACAATCGCTGTTTGGCGGGTAACGCTTACGCCATTCTGTCGGCGGTAAATCAAAATGTTGTTTGAAAGCGCGAGAGAAGTGGAGTTGATCGTTGTAACCCACCGAATAGGCAATCACTTTGATGGGCAATGATGCATCTTGCAGTAAATTTTTCGCCATGTTCATACGCGTACGCAATAAATACTGTTTAGGCCCTACACCCAACGCTTTTTGAAACATCCGACTCAAATAACTGCGGTCAATTCTGCAATGGTTTGCAATATCACTGACCCCAATTGGGTTTTGATAGTTGCGTTCGATAAAGGCAATGGCATGATCCAACTGCTTGTTATCATTGCTGGTGGGGATAGCACTATTTTTCCCGCCACTGATTAATGCATCGAATAATAGACAGGTTAATCCAGCCAGTTTAATCGGACGATCGGCGTCTTCAGCAATCAATAATTTCCATACCTCCTCCAGCGCCTGATGACCTCGTGGTAATGCTGCCGTCCAAACGGGGGTTTCTCGGTTAAGCCCACAAAGCTCAAAGGTGCGCTGCGCTATCAATCCATCTACCTCGAGCCACATATACTCCCACGGTTTTTTCTTATCGGCGGAGTAGGTGGTTATCTGATGCGGGAAGATTAAAAAAACTTCACCGGCTGAAATATCCCAGCGTCCCTGTTCAGAAAGCAAACTCCCTTTGCCAGCCAGAACATAGTGCAATAAATAATGTTGGCGAACAGCCGGGCCAAAAGTATGAGCAGGTGCACAAGCCTCGTGGCCAAACTGATAAATATTTAAACCAAAATGCAACATATGTTCAGGAAGTAAATATTTTTCCATATTCAATCAATGGTGGAAGAGAATTTCTAAACTTTCTATCACACATTTTTATCGGCTAGCACGCCGATTTACCTGATAAAAAGCAATGTGAGATATTCATCACACTTCCTCAACGGCAATGTCATTCTGCTATAAGGATGTCACATTTGTACATATCGCTTATCCCGGCCATTGTTTATCTTTTATCAACACAGTCGTGCTGGAATATAAGGTGAGAAAATGAAAATAACGTTCATTGGAGCGGGGAGCACTGTTTTTGCCAAAAATGTGCTGGGTGATGTGCTGGCTGCTGCTCATATCTCTGATGCCGAGATTGCGCTGTATGATATTGATGCTCAGCGACTCGATGAGTCTTACAAAATGCTGACAAACATTAATGCCAATATTAACCAAAACCGCGCACGCATTCATCAATATGCGGGAGTTGAATTACGACGTGAGGCATTAAAGCAAGCAGACTTTGTGATCAATGCCATTCAGGTGGGGGGATATCAACCCAGCACTGTGATTGATTTTGATATTCCAAAAAAATACGGTTTACGCCAAACCATTGCGGATACTTTGGGCGTCGGTGGGCTTTTCCGCGCCTTACGCACCTTACCCGTTATGTTTGACCTGGCACGAGACATGGAAGAGGTTTGCCCAAATGCGTGGCTGCTCAATTATACCAATCCCATGGCATCATTGACGGGCGCAATGCTCAGATATACCGGCATTAAAACGGTAGGCTTATGCCACAGCGTGCAAGTTTGTGCAGAAACGTTGTTAAAGAGCGTTGATATGCCAACTGACAATGTGGTGTTCAATATTGCCGGTATCAATCATATGGCATGGTTGTTAGATATTCGACGGAATGGTGAGGATCTCTATCCTGAGATTCGGCGCCGTTCACGGGCGTTGACACAGCAACATGATGATAGGGTGCGACATGAGATCATGCATAAATTCGGTTATTACGTCACTGAGTCCTCCGAGCACAATGCGGAATACATGCCTTACTGGATCAAGCGAAATTATCCGGAATTAATCGAGCAGTTTAATATTCCGCTCGATGAGTACCCGCGTCGCTGCATTGAGCAAATTGAACGCTGGGATATGCAACGTGAGCAATTAACCCTAAATGAAAATCTCACCCATACCCGCAGCCTGGAATATGCGTCATATATCATTGAAAGCATGATGCTTGATAAACCCTATAAGATTGGCGGGAACGTACTTAACAACGGTTTAATCACTAATTTACCCCGCGAGGCCTGTGTAGAAGTGCCTTGTCTGGTGGATGCTCAAGGAATTACGCCCTGCTACGTCGGTGATTTACCGCCACAGTGCGCGGCGCTAAATCGCACCAATATCAATACGCAGCTCCTGACCATCGAAGCGGCGGTCACCGGCAAGAAAGAGCACATTTATCATGCAGCTCTGCTCGACCCTCATACCTCTGCGGAGCTCTCCATCGACGATACGATACGCCTGTGTGACGAATTGATTGCGGCACATGGCGACTGGTTGCCTTCATATCACTGATATTCAGAGCATTTCTGCTAAATTACCTGTGCGTGTAGGCAACTGCTTCATGGCTGTCGGTTGCCACCCGTTCAAGGAGGAGAGTCAATCATGAGTGTGTCACTGAAGACCAAAATCAGCTATGGCCTGGGTGCATTCGGCAAAGATTTCGCCATAGGCATCATCTATATGTATCTGATGTTTTACTACACCGATGTGGCCGGGATTTCGATGGGCATGGTCGCTACGTTATTTCTGGTGGCGCGATTTCTCGATGCGTTAGCCGATCCTGTTATGGGATGGGTCGTCGAACGCACCCGGTCCCGCTGGGGCAAGTTTAAACCCTGGATTTTGCTTGGTACGTTAGTGAATTCAGTGATGTTGATTGCCGTGTTTCATGCTCACCATTTTCATGGTACCGAGCAGATTGTGTGGATCTGGATAACCTATCTGCTGTGGGGATTTACTTACACCATCATGGATGTGCCATTTTGGTCACTGGTACCTTGCATTACGCTGGATAAACGTGAGCGAGAAGCATTGATTCCCTGGCCGCGATTTTTTGCCAGTTGTGCAGGCTATCTCACGGGGGTGATTGGATTACCCGCCATCCGCTGGCTAGGTGGCGGTAACCAAGGTGAGGGTTTTCTCTACTTCACTTACATCATCGTATTTTTCTTCATCCTTTCTACGTTGGTGACGCTGCTGAATGTGCATGAGAGGTACTCCTCGTCGCAAAAAACAGCAAACAGCGAACAACACAGTCTCGGCACCGTGCTCAGTATGATCACCCGCAATCGACCATTATTTGTATTGTTAATCATGGCATTGGCGTGGAACTTGGCTTACAGCATCATCACAGCATTCGCCGTGTATTACTTTAAATATGTTTTTGGACGTGAAGATCTTTTCCCGTGGTATATGGCGTTTGCCGGTGTGGCTAACCTCATCACCATTGTGTTGTTCCCGCGCTTAGTGCGCGTTTTTTCTCGTCGGGTATTGTGGCTCAGCGCGTCGGTGCTGCCTGTGCTGAGTTGCTTTATGCTGTTCGCGATTGCTGTTTGGGCGCCGCAAGGCGCAGTGCTTATCTCACTGTCCGGAGTACTGGTGAATATTGGGAATGCACTCTTCTGGGTATTGTTAGTGATTATGGTGGCGGACACCGTGGACTACGGTGACTACGCGCTGGGTGTCCGCATTGAGAGCATTGCCTATTCTGTCCAAACTATGGTGGTAAAAGCAGGTGCTGCCTTTGCCGGGCTGTTTATCGGTATGGTGCTTAGCCTGATTGGCTATGTGCCAAATGTGCAGCAAAGTGCATCAACTCTCTTAGGTATGCAGGCAATTATGGTGGGCGCGCCGTTACTCTTTTTCGCGGTTACCGTTGGCGTTTATCTGCGCTATTACGCGTTGGATGGGCATTTGTTGGACCAGGTGCAACAGTGGTTACAAAATAAGTATGGTTCGCAACCTGCAGCTGAGGTCACGCCTGAAGCAGAAGGTACCTTGCCTGCTCAGCAGGTACGTAGTTCGATTTGATCCATAACTTGAATACTATTAGTGCGATCATGATGATCTCACTAATAGTTAATAATGAAATGGTAACCTTGGGTATTATTATTCTCATCGAAGGCACACAGCCTTCACACACAACCCAAAGGAATAAGACCATGAAAACCATCAAAACACTGACCATCGCCGCTGCTGCCGCTCTTTCACTGATGTCTGCTGCCAGCTTTGCCCAGAGCATCTCCGTTGAGTCTTCAACGCTGGACGGTGCAGAAGCTAAAGTTGCCGCAGTGGCACAGCAGCAGGGCGCACAGTACAAAATCACTGAAGCAAACACCAATAACCGTGTGCACATGACTGCAGAACTGTACAAATAAGTTCAGTTTCCGCTTCAGCGTTAAGGCCGCCTCCGGGCGGCTTTGCTGTTTCTGAAACCTAGAACACTAACTGTACTTTTGCGGCCCTCTCCTTATCAGCGGCCAATTCGAGTGCGTCAACCGCCTGGCCCATAGGCAGTTCTGCCGACAGTAACGGCAGAGGATCAATTTTGCCCGTCTCCAACCAACGCACAGCGGTGGTAAATTCATCGACAAATCTAAACGAGCCGCGTAACTGCACTTCTTTAACCAAAAGAGGGCCGATGGGATAGGTGATCTCAGCCTGACCCATACCAAGTTGCACGATAATTCCGCCAGGTCGAGTATAGGCAACGACTGAGGCGACGGCAGCGGCAGCGCCAGAGGCTTCAAAGCAGACGTCGAAGCTGCCACCCTTCTCACGCCAAGCGGCAACGACCTCTTCATCGCGTGGATCCCAGACCGAAGCTGCGCCCATTTTTAATGCCAACGCGCGGCAACGTTCGCTGAGATCGGTCGCTATCACTTCCGTCGCGCCTGAGGCCAACGCAGCAGCAATCACCAAACATCCAATCGGCCCTGCGCCAGTGACTAAAACACGCTTGCCGGTTAAATCTCCAGCCTGCTTTATGCCGTGAATACAAACCGCCAGCGGCTCGGCAAAGGCGATCACTTTGGCCTCAACATTATCGGCATAAGGGATGCACTGCTCTGGGGCGACCACCACATGCTGCGCAAAACCACCGTTCACATGGGGATAAAATTGCGCGCTTCCCATAAATCGCATCGAGCGGCAGAGATTTTGTTTACCTGAGCGGCAGATGTCGCACTGCTGACAGGGTTGCGATGGATTGATAGCCACGCGTTGTCCAGCCAACAAGTTGCTCTCCTGTGGCGCTTGCTCAACGATGCCAACAAACTCATGACCTAGTACCATCGGCGACTTCAACACCGACATGCCTGCTCGGCCGTGCAAGAAGTAATGGATATCTGAACCACAGATTCCTCCGCGCTCCACTTTTACCAGCACTTGATTGCTGTTCCAGGCAATGTCTTGATTCTCATACCGTACATCATGGGCTCCCGCCACCATGACGGCTTTAACCGTTTTATGCTGCATGATTGCTCCTAAGCATTTGAAGGCGTCTTATATTTTTCATTGTCGCGCGGGGTAGGTTGTTCATCTGGAGGAACCATGACTTCGATTTTCCCCACCAGGAACAGATAAGCGAGGAAACCCGCCAGTGCGACCGCCGCTATGTACCACATCGCATATTGGAAGTTTTGCGTACGTTGCAGAATTATGCCGATGATGATCGGGCTGGCGATGCCGGATAAGTTGCCGAAAATATTGAGAAATCCGCCAATAGTGCCAATGAGATGGCGTGGTATGACATCACTGCACACCACCCAACCGAGATTGGAGAAAGCATTGGCGAAAAAGGCGATGGAGAGAATACCTATCGCTATGACAGGTTGGTCCTGGAAGAAATTTACCAGCGCAATTGAGCAAGTCAGTAGCATGCCTGACATCACAGGAAGTTTTCGCGCAAAGGTACGACTGCGACCGCGCTTCAGCAGCAGATCACTTAATGTGCCTCCGCATAACACACCAGCCATGGCCATGAGGTAAGGGAACATGGCGCCAATCCCTGCTTTGTCGATCGACAGGTGTAACCCTTTTTCCAGATAGACAATGAACCAAGTCAGGAAAAAGTAGAGGGTGGACGAAGCCGCGAATTGGGCAATAAACAGACCCCAGGTGGTGCGTTGACGCAAGATGAAGCGTACTTCAGGCCAGTTCACCCGCGTATTTGCCCCTTTGACTTCAGAACCGTAGCCACCGCCTTGGCGAATAATTTCCAGTTCCCCTTGATTGACCTGCGTGCTGTGTTGCGGATCGCGATAGCGAATCAACCAGTAAATACCAAATACGATGCCGACCGCGCCAGAAATATAGAACGACATCTCCCAGCCCCACTTGCTCACAATCAGGGAAAGCAGCGGGGTGAGTAGCGCCAGGCCAATGTATTGCGCACTGGAGTAGGTCGCAGTTGCACGGGCACGTTCATGATCCGGGAACCATGTCGCGATGATCTTGGTGTTCGAAGGAAAAGAGGGGGCTTCAGCGATCCCCACCAAAGCACGGCAAGCCAGCAGCATCATAAAAGAAGCGGTGGCGGTGGCGAAAAGATGGTGAGAAGCAAGGCCCATCAACAGGGTAAACACGCTCCACAACACAATCGCGCTGCCATACAACCAGCGGGAGCCGATACGGTCCAAAAGATATCCCACTGGGATTTGGCTCATGGCATAGAACCAGGTAAACATTGAGAACAGTAATCCGAGCTGCGTCGGGGAGAGCGCCAAGTCTCCCTGAATGTGAGAACCCGCAACGGAAAGGTTGGCACGGTCCATATAGTTAATGGCCGTCACAACAAATAACATCGCCAGCACGGAGAATCGGGTACGGGTGGGTTTAGCTGTCATGGATTAACCTTTCTCAGTGCGGAGTGGGTTAACGTGTTCGATGCATTACTAAAACGGGTCAGTGCAGTTAAGAGCACAGCAACCACGAGGGACGCGCCCATGAAAACATATGAAGCAGCTGGACTTCCGGTCAAACCATTTAAGTAGCCCACAATCCAGGCGCCGACGAATGATCCCAAAGCGCCGAAACAAACGACAAATGAGATTGCACCGGCTACTACGTTGCGAGGGATCATTTCAGGAATGGCGGCGAAGAATGGGCCATAAGGCGTATACATTGCTCCTCCAGCAATGACCAGCAGTGACCAAGAGATCCAGAAATGAGATGCGCCGAGAGTGAAGGAGGCAATAAAACAGACGGCCCCCAGTCCGAGGAAAGCCACAACGATAGCTTTACGCTGCTGGAATTTATCCGAGTACCAAGATGCTGTTAACATCAGTGGAACGGCAACCAGATAGGGGGCAGCAGAGAGCCAGCCGGTTGCTACTATGCCTAAACCAGATGCCGTTTTGAGCATTGAAGGCAGCCACATGATGAAGCCATACATGCCTATGTTCCAAAAGAAGTGGATGAAAGCCAGGGCCAGTACTTTGGGTGAACGAAAGGCTTCACGATAATTTTTGACGGGTTTTATGGCTTGTTGTTCTTCTGCCAGCGCATTCTCGATGGCACGTTTTTCCGTATCGTTTAACCATTTGGCGTCTTTTGGTCGATCAGCGTAGATCACCCACCAAATGACGGCCCATATGATGGCTGGCGCACCTTCAATAATGAACATCCCGCGCCAACCAAATGCATTGACTAAGTAACCAGAAAGGATCGACATCCACAACACTGTGATGGGATTACCTAGAAACAAGAAGGTATTCGCTCTAGAACGCTCCTCTCTTGTGAACCAGTGACTGAGAAATATCAGCATCGCGGGCATGACTACGCTTTCGGCCACACCCAGAAGAAAACGTACGGCCGCCAAAAGTGCAACATTGTGAACCATGCCTGTTGCAGCAGCCAGCGCCCCCCAAAGAATGAGACTCCAAAAAATCAATCGCTTGGCTGAGTGTTTCTCTGCATAGATACCGCCGGGCACTTGAAAACAGAAATAACCCAGGAAGAATAGTGCACCCAGCAGCGAAGATATTGCCGGTGTGATGTTAAGGTCTTCTGCGAGTCCAGCTGCAGCGCCGAAACCGTAGTTTGCTCGATCCAAATAGGCCAGGCTATAGGTGATGAAGGCGATGGGAATGAGCCGCCCCCAACGTTTATTAGAGAGTGTCCCTGAAATGGTCTGATTCATGTTCTGACCTCTTATCGTTTTATGGGGAGGATACAGTGAGTCTGGAAATGCATTTTTAATTAACGGTGGTCTAAAGTGTGGCGAGCCAACCACCGTCGACATAAATCATTTGTCCATTAACGTAGTTAGAAGCCGAGGAGGCCAGGTACACCGCCGTGCCAATTAACTCATCAGGTTTACCCCAGCGCCCTGAGGGAGTGCTATTGCAAACCCATTGATTGAATTCCTGATTTTCTACCAGTGCACTGTTCATGTCGGTGAGGATATAGCCCGGTCCGATGCCATTCGATTGGATGTTATGGACAGCCCATTCAGCTGCCATCGATTTCGTCAGTAATTTGATACCGCCTTTTGCTGCGGTATAAGGGGCAACGGTCGCGCGAGCGGCTTCGCTAGTGAGTGAGCCGATGTTGATAATTTTGCCACCGCTGTTGCGCGCCACCATACGCCGCGCTGCAGCTCGAGATACCAGGAAGGCACTGGTGAGATTGACATCTAATACGCGCTGCCAGTCACTTAAGGCCAGTTCCAGCATAGGTTTACGGAACTGAATACCGGCATTATTGATGACGATATCGACGTGGACATTTTCTTCATCAAGCTGCGTGAAAACGTGCTCTATCTCATCTTCATTTGCGACGTTAAAGAGAAAGCCCCGCGCATTAAATCCCTGTGCTTCTAACTGTGCCAACGCGTGATGCATGTGTTGTTCGCAGGTGCCATTCAGGATGACAGAAGCGCCAGCCTGCGCTAATCCTGTGGCGTAGGCAAAACCGAGCCCGCGCGTTGAACCGGTAATTAAGGCTGTTTTTCCCGTTAAATCGAAAAGGGGGTGCATGATAACTCCTCATGTAACATGACTAACAAGTTGATGTGAGAGTTGTACGTGAGGTTATAGGTAGCAGCAATCACATGATTAACAAATTGCAGACTGTTTCACAAAAATGGGATCTGGTAGCAAACCATGAAAGCATCAAAAGCATTATAAGCTAATGAATTTAAAGTATTTACATCTTGTGAATTAAACGTGTAAAGGGTGATAAATGAAAAAACGCCTTGTGCCAAGACAGTGAAAAAGTTAAAAAGGCCAACATGTAGGACAAGTGAGTGAGCAACGTGGCGCTGGCAAGTATTCAAAAACACAATATCGTGGATGTGATCTACGAGCAGATGAAGCAGAACATTCAAGATGGCATCTGGGAGCCGGGCTGTAAGTTGCCTTCTGAAGCAGAACTCACTGCCACCTTCCAGGTCAGCCGAGTCAGCGTGCGCAGTGCAGTGCAAAAACTACGTGATTTAGGTATCGTCATCACGCATCAGGGCAAGGGGACTTATGTTACTCGGGATGTCGCGCGCTACGGGGCATTCAGTGACAATCAGCCGATTTTGCATCTGTCTCAGGAAGAGTTTGACGATATGCGAGTGTTTCGCCAAACCGTTGAGTTTCGTTGCATGGAGTTGGCTGTAGAGAATGCAACTGATGAAGACATTCAGGCGTTAGAGAGTGCACTCAATCGTATGCTGGTCAATCGGGAAGATTACAAGAAGTACTCCCTGGCAGACTATGACTTTCATCTGGCCATAGTGAAAGCCTCGCATAACAAAATTTTTATTCATGTTATGGAGTCACTCAAAGGCATCTATGTGCATTATCTCGAAGAGTTAAACCGTGTGCTGGGCATTACGCTTGAGAGCGTTGAAGCCCACATTAAGGTATTCATGGCGCTGAAAAATCGTGATGCAGATTTGGCAACAGAGACGCTCAACAGTGCGATGACCCATAACGTGCACGCCATCGAGGATGTACGCCATAACTGATCATAGGAAAAGCCCATTGCGGCTTTTTTTATTCCTTTAACATGTAGGACATCATACAAGATTAATGAGGATTAGCATGAGCCAACTTAAGATTACCAACGTAAAAACCATTCTCACCGCACCAGGCGGTATTGACCTGGTGGTGGTTAAAATTGAAACCAGCGAACCTGGTTTATACGGTTTGGGCTGTGCAACCTTTACTCAGCGTATTCATGCCGTCGCCTCTGCCATCGACAACTATATGAAACCGTTTTTAATGGGTAAGGATCCCGCGCGAATTGAGGATATTTGGCAATCGGCAGCCGTGAGTGGCTACTGGCGAAATGGCCCGGTCATGAACAACGCACTGTCTGGCGTCGATATGGCCTTGTGGGATTTAAAAGGCAAAGTGGCTGGGCTGCCAGTGTACGAACTGTTGGGTGGGAAATGCCGTGATGGTATTGCTCTTTACCGCCACTGTGACGGTGCAGATGAAGTTGAAGTTGAAGATAATATTCGGGCGCGTATGGAAGAGGGTTATCAATATGTACGCTGTCAGGTGGGCATGTATGGCGGTGCCGGTACAGATGATTTACGACTGATCGCCGGTAAGTTGGCTAAGGCTCGTAATATTCAGCCGAAGGTGTCACCGCGTAGTCAGACGCCGGGCGTCTATTTCGACCCCGAAGCTTACGCGCGTGCAGTACCTCGTTTGTTTGATCATCTGCGCAATAAAATTGGTTTTGGTGTGGAGTTTATCCATGACGTACACGAGCGAATCACACCGATTGCCTCAATCCAAATGGCGAAATCGTTGGAAGAGTTCCAGCTGTTTTTCCTCGAAGATCCTGTCGCCCCTGAGAACATTGATTGGCTTAAAACATTACGTACACAGAGCAGCACACCGATAGCGATGGGTGAGTTGTTTACCCAAATCAATGAGTGGAAGCCCCTGATCCAAAACCAACTAATCGATTATATTCGTTGCCATGTCAGCACCATCGGCGGGATTACGCCTGCCAAAAAGCTGGCGACTTTTGCTGAACTCTATGGCGTAAGAACCGCCTGGCATGGGCCAGGTGATATTTCACCGGTTGGGGTGGCGGCAAATCTGCATATCGACATGAGTATTACCAATCTCGGCATCCAGGAATATACCCCGGTTAATGATGCTCTGCAGGAAGTCTTCCCTGGCTGCCCAGAAATTGATCGTGGTTACGCTTATCTCAGTGACCGCCCTGGCTTGGGGGTAGATATCGATGAAGCTCAAGCGGCTAAGTATCCTGTAAAAGGCGACCTGCCAGAGTGGACGAACGCGCGCTTGCCAGATGGCTCAGCAGCAAGGCCTTAAAGATGGCCGCCTGCGGGCGGCATTGAAGACCCGCGTTCTTCTTTGTGAGAGTTTTTCGCTATGCTTTAAAAAACAGCGAAATGGCAAAGGAGAACTTTGATGGGGAGTGATTATCGTATTACCACCGCACAGCCTACAGACTTTGACGCAATCGTTGCATTGCTTCAAAAGAATGCCGCTGGTAATGGCGGTGCTTTAAACGGGAATTATCCGCCAGAGCGAGTGGCCGGTATGCTCGAACGCGCCACTGCCTATACGCTGGTGGCTAAACGCGAGGGAACGGTGGTGGGTGTCTTATTAAGTGCGTTATCCGCGGAACATTCCCCCCTGTGGTATCAGCCATGTTGGATGCCTGGCCATCCGGGAGACAGTGTTGGCTGTATGGTCCGGTATGTATTGCAGCAAGTGAACGTGGTCAGGGAATATTGCGGTCATTATATGCGGCAATGCGGGAACATTATGGTTTAAAAACTCCGGTATTATTCATCCAATCCAACAATATTCCCTCGTTACGTGCGCACCAGCATCTTGGCATGCAGGAGGTGGCGCGATTTAATTGTGACGGTGAAAATTTCCGAGTTTTAACCGATGTAACCTAAGAAAAGGTTGTTTTAATATCATTCAAATATTTTGAATTTTATCAGCAAAACCTTCAGCTTTTACTCAACGATAAGCAGGTCTATTATTTCTCACATCGAGGCGAAACGCTTCACAAACTGAAAAGCACTCTGAGGAAATGACCATGAAATCTATCAAAACTTTCGTTGCAGTTGTCGCTCTTACTCTGGTTTCATCCGCGAGCTTCGCACAAAGTATCTCTGTTGATGCTTCCACTCTAGACAGTGCAGAAGCGAAAATCGCCGCCGTTGCTCAGCAGCAGGGCGCTCAGTACAAAATTACTGAAGCCAACACCAACAACCGCGTGCACATGACGGCTCAGTTGTATAAATAAGCTCGCCACCCACGATATTAAGGCCGCCTACGGGCGGCTTTGTCATTTGTGCTAACCGACAAGCAGCGACTCGATTTCAGTTTTTGCCTGCAGTAAAGCCGCGAGAAGTTGTGGAAACTGCTCATCAAAGCGTAATGATGGCACCGCAATGGCCAGCGCATAACGCTCTCCTGACCCGGTATTCAGGGCGACACTGATACCGCATACACCACGCGCATGCTCTTCGCGATCTACCGCATAACCTTGCTCACGAACCTGCTGAATCGCCTTTAAGAGAAGCTGAGGATCTCGAAAAGTATTTACGGTGCACACATCGTTCAATTGCGGCAGTAATGCCGAGACGACATCATCCGTTTGTTCAGCCAATAAGGCTTTTCCATGTGCAGCGCAGTGCGTGGGAAAGGCTGTGCTGATGGGTGAGACGACGCGTAACTCCTGATCGGAGGCATATTGACTGACCAGAACCGTATGGCTACCGCGCCAGACGCATAAATCGACCGTTTCTCGCGAACGACGTCCAAGTGTCTCCATCGCCGGTTGGGAAAGCGCGATAATATCGGTATGTGCTGAAGCGGCAAGCCTTGCTAGTGCCGGGCCTAGCTTAATGCCTTCACTGCCCTGCAGTAGCAACTGCTGCGAAATCAACGAAGTGACTAACCGATGCACAGTGGTGCGCGGTAGCGCTGTCAGTTTTGACAGCTCGGACATGCTTAATCCCGTTGGTCGATTTTCTAACGCCCGCAAAATAGTCGCGGCACGTGCAATAACCTGCGAACCGTTAGCTTCTGTGTCTGCAGCCATCATTCTTCCGCTTTATCGATTTTAATGGCCGCCACTATAGCATGGTAGCCATTGACAATATTTGCCGATGCCGTAACACTCACGTCCGTTAAATGGATATAAATCCCACTATTCGGATAAATTAAAACCATGACTCCAATTAAACCCGCAGGCTCTATCACGCTCCTGGCTGTCAGTTGCCTGACTATCATGGTGGGATGCGTGATTGTGCCGGGATTAAGTGACATCGCCGCGCAATTAAAGGTTTCTTATCTTGCAAGCTGGTTGGTGACGCTGCCTGCGCTGGGAGTGATATTGGCAGGGCCGTTAGCAGGCCGAGCGATAGATCGTTTTGGTGCCTATTCAATGCTACTGATTGGGCTTTTCTGCTATGGCGGATTGGGCGTGGCAGGCATTTGGTTGCCTGGCGCAGTGCCTCAAATCATTGACCGCATCATACTGGGTTGCGCAACAGCGGTGGTGATGTCTGCCGGGACCAGCTTAATTGCCAGTTTTTATCAGGCCGAAGCCCGATTAAAGATGATCGCGCGTCAAGGCATGGCAATCGAGTTGGGTGGCGTAGTGTTTCTCTTTGTGGGTGGGATTCTGGCCTCCGCAAATTGGCGTTATCCGTATGGGCTTTATCTCTTCTCTTGGTTGCTGCTGGTATTAGTGCTCATTTGTATCCCGCGCCCACAGCAGCAGATGAGAGCGGAAACAATAGAAGAGGGTGTAACGGATAGTGATCGACGGTTGCGGCCGGTATGGCTGGCGGCGTTCTGTTCCATGATCTGTTTTTTCACCGCCGTCATTATGCTGCCGCAACGGTTCGCTTTGATGGGTGTTAATGCCGCACATATTGGCTATTTTCTCTCATTTGTCTCACTGGTGGCGGTGCTGGCAGCAGCACTGATGCCGCATGTTGTGCTGCAATTTGGCCACTATCCGACGTTGATCATGGCGTTCATTTGCTACCTTTTGGCACATCTTGAATTTGCAGCAGCCCCCAATGTCGTGTTGTGTCTGCCTGGCGGCATCTTATTAGGCATGGGGTTTGGCCTGTCAGTGCCTTTGGTGAATCACATGACAGTCGAAATCAGTCAACCTCATGAGCGTGGGCGCCAATTGGCGCGCTTATCAATGGCCATTTTTGGCGGACAATTCATGGCGGCGTTCATGACATACCTTCCAGGGCGCTTATCGATGGCCTTTATTGCCGCCGCCGTGTTAGCTGCAATCAACATCATTGCGATGAGTAAGGTCTCTGTAAGATATGGTTAGTGTGATCATGATGATCGCACTAATAGTTAATAATGAAATGGTAACCTTGGGTATTATTATTCTCATCGAAGGCACACAGCCTTCTCACACAACCCAAAGGAATAAGACCATGAAAACCATCAAAACACTGACCATCGCCGCTGCTGCCGGTCTTTCACTGATGTCTGCTGCCAGCTTTGCCCAGAGCATCTCCGTTGAGTCTTCTACCCTGGACGGTGCAGAAGCGAAAGTGGCCGCAGTGGCACAGCAGCAGGGCGCACAGTACAAAATCACTGAAGCGAACACCAATAACCGTGTGCACATGACTGCAGAACTGTACAAATAAGCTCAGTTTTCGCTTAAGCGTTAAGGCCGCCTTCGGGCGGCTTTGCTGTTTCTGGAATCTGGAGTCTGTACTTGGGACGGTAATCTGGCCGGAAATGTCCCTGACTTGTCTCTCACCTCAACTCACTGACCTGTAGCATGTTGCGTATTCACTCAGCAAAAAACAGGCATCAAATGAAAATCATCGTTAGCAAAAACTTTTCTCCTACACGCGCATGGGAGGCTCTCGATGTTGCCAATTTTGATGGCACCAGCGTGCGATTGCACTGGACTGATCAGCCTTATCGTTGGCACATCAATGACGGTGAAGAAGTCTTTGTGGTGTTAGATGGCGTGGTTGAGATGCATTATCGCGAGCGGGGAGAAGTGCATAAAGTGATGCTCAACGTAGGCGACATTTTCTTTGCCAGCGTGGGTACCGAGCATGTTGCCCATCCCCAAGGCGCGGCACGCGTGCTGGTGATTGAAAAAGAAGATTCAGTTTAACCGACAACAACCTCGCGAAAGCGAACAAAAAAACAGCACAGCGCTGCAGCAGGCATTCCCGGCGGGAAAAGCTGATTTATCCACAGGTTAGCGAGCGCTCTTTTCACTTGAAATGTGGATAAGATGGGGATCAACCAATTAATGCAGTTATTGTAATGGTGGTTATGATTAGTGAGATCATGATGATCGCACTAATGGTTAATAATGAAATGATAACTCAGGGTATTATTATTCTTATCGAAGGCACACAGCCTTCATAAACAACCCAAAGGAATAAGACCATGAAAACCATTAAAACACTGACCATCGCCGCTGCTGCCGCTCTTTCACTGATGTCTGCTGCCAGCTTTGCCCAGAGCATCTCCGTTGAGTCTTCTACCCTGGACGGTGCAGAAGCTAAAGTGGCTGCAGTGGCACAGCAGCAGGGCGCACAGTACAAAATCACTGAAGCGAACACCAATAACCGTGTGCACATGACGGCAGAACTGTACAAATAAGTTCAGTTTCCGCTTCAGCGTTAAGGCCGCCTCCGGGCGGCTTTGCTGTTTTTGTCTTCAGCTTATTGCCTTCACGAAGCGCTGCGTAATTTGCTGAGGCCGTGTAATAGCTCCCCCGACGACCACCGCATGTGCACCGAGATGTAAACACTGAGACGCCATTTCAGGTGTTTCCACATTTCCCTCTGCGATCACCGGCACCTTGACTGCGGCGATTACATCACGCAAGAAGACAAAATTATCCGCTGCCAGATAAGCGCCTTGGGTTTCTGACGTATAGCCATGTAGTGTGGTGCCAATACAGTCGAAACCGAGTTCTGCTGCCAGTTGTGCTTCTTCCACCGTGGCGATATCTGCCATCAGCAACAATTGTGGATAACGTTGACGAACTGCCGCTACCAACTGTGGCAGCTGCAATTCGCCCGGTCGGTGATGCTGCGTAGCGTCTAGGGCAATCATCGCTGGATCAGCAGCCATCAGTTCATCCACTTCTTGCAGCGTTGCTGTGATATACACCTCGCTGCCCGGATAATCACGTTTGACGATCGCGATGATCGGCAGATCGACGGTTTGCATTATCTGTTGCACATCGACCAAACTGTTGGCGCGGATGGCGGCCGCGCCACCTTGCTTCGCCGCTAACGCCATCCGAGACATGATAAATGGACTGTGCAGCGGTTCATTCTCCAGTGCCTGACAGGACACCACCAATTTTCCCTGAATCTGCTGCAGCATGTTTGCTTTCATAGCGCGAGTAACTCCTCAACTTCATTTTTGATTATGGTGACGTGTGGGCCATAGATTACCTGCACGCCTTTGCCACGTTGGATCACTGCACGTGCTCCAGTGGCTTTTAATGCGGCTTCATTAAGTTTAGCGCTGTCGTGAAGCGTGATACGCAGACGCGTGGCACAGCAATCAAGTTCAGCAATATTTGCTTTACCCCCCAACGCTTCGATGACCTGCAAAGGGCGTTCTCCTACAGCAATCAGCGGACTCTCTGCGCTGACATCTTCCCGACCGGGCGTTTTGAAATTGAAACGGGTAATCACAAAGCGGAAGGTGAAGTAATAGAGCAGGAACCACGGCACACCAACCAGCGGCACGGAGAGCCAGTGTGTTTTATCTTCACCTTGCAACACGCCGAACAGAATGAAATCGATCAAGCCGCCCGAGAATGTCTGCCCAATAGTGATGTGGAGCATATGGGCGATCATAAACGCCAGCCCATCGAATACAGCATGAATCACATACAACACGGGAGCGACAAACAGGAATGAGAACTCAATAGGTTCGGTAATCCCGGTCAAAAACGAGGTGAGGGCTGCGGACAGCAATAACCCTGCCACGCGTTTACGGTTCTCGGGTTTAGCTGTGTGATACATCGCCAGACAGGCACCTAATAGCCCGAACATCATGGTAATAAAACGACCTGACATGAATCGTGCCGTGCCGAGGTAGAACTGTTGCGTGTTGGGATCGGCCAACTGAGCAAAGAAGATACGCTGTGTGCCTTCAATCAGATGACCATTCACCATTTCGCTGCCACCTAAGGCGGTGGTCCAGAACGGCAAATAGAAGATATGATGCAAGCCAAAAGGCCCGAGCATGCGCAGTACAAAGCCGTAGATAAAGGTTCCCAAGTAACCTGTGGCATCGACCAGGCCACCCATGCCAAAGATGAGCTTCTGGAAGTGAGGCCAGATGATGGTCATTGCCGTGCCGACCACGATCGCCACAAAAGAACTGATAATAGGCACAAAGCGTGAGCCGCCAAAAAAGCCGAGGAACTGCGGCAGCGCGATTTTGTTGTAACGGTTATGCAGCAGTGCGGTGACCAAACCCATCACTACGCCACCAAAAACACCTGTTTCCAATGTTTGTGTGCCGAGCGCCATCCCTTGTCCTACCGCGCTGAGATTGCTGCTGGCCAGCACGCCGGTCAGTGTTAACAGTGCATTGATGGTGGCGTTCATCACCAAATAGGCCAGAAGTGATGCCAGACCTGCCGTGCCTTTATCGCTTTTGGCTAATCCTACCGCCACGCCCACCGCAAACAGCACGGCAAGGTTAGCGAAGACCACTGATCCTGCACTTGCCATCACGGTGAACACACCTTGCAGCCAGCCGACATCGAGAAACGGATAGGCTTTGACGGTATTGGGATTGGATAGCGCGCCCCCGACGCCGAGCAGCAGGCCCGCGGCAGGCAATACAGCGATGGGCAACATAAAGGATTTACCAAAGCGCTGTGCTTTTTCAAACCAGCCTCCTGAGGAGGCACCACTCAATATTGACATAAATTTTCATCCCCGATGTGTTGTTATGATAAAAATTATTATCATAATCTAATTCATGAGATGAAAATTACTACCATTTGTGTGATGGCTTTCACTTATAATCGAATCTGCTGGCTTAACGTGGGACCTTTACGCACACTAAGCGCCATCGAAATTGGTCAACGGAGGGATGCCATGACGGACAATGAAAACATTTTGCTGCATTTACGCCAGGGACTGCCGGGCTTCAGTCCGGCGCTACAAAAGCTAGGCGATTTTATCCTCACCGAACCTCAGAAAGTGCTGTATCTCACTATTACAGACCTGGCAAAAGAGACGGATACCAGTGAAGCCAGCGTGACGCGTCTATGCCGCATTTTAGGTTGCAAAGGCTACACCGAGTTCAAGATGGCGCTGGCACTGAACGTTCAGCAAAATCAGCCTGTCGTAACTGACGACGGTGACAGCATCGATGCCTTGGTCGAGGAGTCTGTGCAGGCGTTGCGTGATACCGGAAAATTTATCAATCGTGACGTCCTTCAGCAGGCGGCAACTGCGTTGCATCAGGCTCGCTCTATCCAGATCTACGGTGTGGCAGCCAGCGCAATAACGGGTGAATACCTGCATTATCGCCTGCTGCGTCTGGGGAAATCCGCCCAGTTGTTTGGGGATATGCATCGTGCTGCTATGAACGCCTCGACATTGATAGAGGGTGATTTGGTGATTGCTATCTCTGCCTCTGGCTCGACCAAAGACTTGATGCATGTTGTGAACGTTGCGAAGAAGCGTAAAGCACAGGTGTTGATGTTGAGTAACACGCTACGCAGCCCAATGGGCAACCTGGCCGATATGCTCTTGGTGGCTGCACGTCCAGAAGGACCGCTGAACGCCGGAACGCTCAGCGGGAAAGTCGGTGCGATGTTAGTGGTGGAAGTGTTAATGGGGGAGCTGATGACGCACGATGCCCATTACATCACCGCCAGCCAGCAAACGGCGAGCGCGACCTTGCCCATGCTGATTTGATTATTAGTCAGGCCGCCTGCAGTTGGCGACCTGCTAAGGGTTACTCGCTCGCCAGCGCTGCCACCGGGTCCATACGAGCGGCCTTGCGAGCCGGCAAATAACCAAAAATCATGCCGATGATGGTGGAGCAGGCAAAGGCCGCGCCCGCTGATTCCCAGGAGTAGATAGCGGTCAGCACGCCGCCCGCCATCAGGCTAATCAGTGGACCGATCACCAAAGAGAGCGCGACACCGAGCGATCCGCCCACCAAACACACCAGCACTGCTTCAATCATAAACTGCTGCATAATGTCGCCACGCCGTGCACCTACCGCCATCCGCACCCCAATCTCATGCGTGCGTTCGGTAACGGACACCAACATAATGTTCATCACGCCGATACTGCCAATCATCAGCGCGATCGATGCCACCATTAATATCAACAAGGTCAACGTTGCCGCCGCGCCTTCGATGGCTTTACGGTACTTATCGCGATTGAACATCAGGAAGTCTTTGGTTCCGTGACGCGCGGTCAGTAATTGCGTCAGTGACTCCACCGCCGGGCCGCTTACCACATCCTCTTTGAGTTTGATGCTGATACTGGTGAGCGCGGTTTGCCCGCTGATGCGGTACATCATGGTGCTCCAGGGCAGCCAAACGCTTAAGCGATTAGGGGAGATACCGTTATCTTCGTGCGCAACACCAATGACGCGCACCGGCACGGAGCCCAATACAATCATCTTGCCGATGGGGTTCTCATGAGGGGCAAAGAGCTTGTTGCGCGTATTGGTATCAATGATGATCTCTTGCTGTGCGTGACGCTCGTCACTGAAGTTGCTGCCTTCAGTGAGTTTGATGCCCTGAATCTCAAAATAATCTTTGCCGACACCCGATACCGATGCTTTCGAAGATTCGACAGGTAGCGAATAGGCTGAGTTGAGAGCAGTTCAGGACTGACTTTATCGACAAACTGCTGACGAGCAATCACATCGGCATCGGCCATCACGAGCGTCAAAACAGGATGCGCATCATCCTCGGCAAAATCACCACCCGCATAGACAGACACCACGTTAGTGCCGAGACCGGAAATGCTTTCCAAGGTCTTTTCACGCGCGCCTTGGCCTAATGCCACCACTGTGACAACGGCGGCGATGCCAAAGATGATACCGGTCATGGTCAGCGCAGTGCGTAAACGATGAGTATTCATGGCGTTCAGTGCCATGCTCATCGACTCGCGCAGGCGGTCAACAAAGCCCCTGAGCTTGCTCTGACTTTTGCGTGGCGCCGGGATATAACGCGCACGCACGGCATTTTGCTGGCGACCGCTGTCGGCAAAAATTTCCCCATCCTGAATTTCAATGATGCGCTCAGCATGCTGAGCCACCTTCATATCGTGTGTAACGATAATCACCGTATGACCTTCACGATTCAGGTCGTGCAGAATACGTAATACTTCCTCACCGGAGTGCGAATCCAGCGCACCGGTGGGTTCGTCGGCGAGGATGATCTCCGCACCGTTCATCAGCGCACGTGCGATACTGACGCGTTGTTGCTGGCCACCGGAGAGTTCGCCCGGCTTATGGTGCTCTCGACCCCGTAGCCCCAACCGTTCCAGTAACTGAGCGGCGCGTTCACGGCGTGACGGGCCGGGCAGATTGGCATAAATCGCTGGGATCTCGACATTACTCAACGCGGTAAGATCTGGCATTAAATGGTAGCGCTGGAAGATAAAGCCGATATGTTCGCGGCGCACTTTGGCCAGCGCATCGTGTGAGAGTGACGCGGTGTTTTTGCCATCAATAAAATAGTCACCGCTATCGGCAGCGTCCAGGCAGCCGAGAATATTTAAGAGCGTTGATTTACCCGAACCGGACGGGCCAATAATCGCCACCATTTCACCGCTGGCGATTTGCAGGTTGATGTCTTTCAGCACATGCAGAGATTGCGAACCGTTAACATAGCTGCGCTGAATGTTTTTCAGTTCGATGATACTCACATCACCACCTTGTCAGCGCCGACTGCCTGGGTGGCAAGAATCACTTTTTCACCGGCCTTCAAGCCGCTTAACACCTGAATATCAACGCTGTCAGAAATCCCGGTGGTGATGATACGTTTCTCAGGCTGATCCTGTTTATCCGTCACTTCAACAAAGGTTTTGCCGTCCGCATCTTTTTTGGTGGCTTGAACCGGAATCAACAGTGCGTCTTTGGCCGCATCCCGTAATAAATTGACCTGCGCAGTCATCGAAATGCGCAACGCGTTATCTGGGTTGGGCACATCAAGTAGGGCATTGTAGTAAATGGCCGCGTTGGTGCTACTGGTGGGCGTGCTTTCACTGTTGCCCATCAATGCGTCATCTTTCATCACCGATTCGGGTGCCAACTCAATGCTGCGCAAGGTGGCGTTGTAGCGTTTATCCGGATTCGCAAACGTCGTAAACCATGCCTGCTGGCCGGGTTTGACGTTGTTGATATCCGCTTCGGAGATCTGCACTTTGATGGTCATGGTGCCGAGTTGCGCCAGCTTGGCGATGGTCGGCGCACTCTGCGCGGCGTTGACGGTTTGACCCTGCTTGGTGACGATGGCGATGACCGTGCCATCCATCGGCGCCATGATGCGGGTATAACTCAGATCGAGCTGTTTTTTATCGACCTCAATTTGCGCCTGAATGACGCGCGCCTTTTGGGCTGTCAATTCCGCGCGCGCGGTGCTCCAGGCTTCAGCAGCTTCGTCGTAATCTTGGCGAGAAACCGCGTTGGTTTTTAGCATCTGTTGCAGTCGCTTGAACTGTGCATCCTGCCTTACCAGTGCTGCTTCACGCGTCTCTAAATCGGCTTGGGCAACGCTCAATGCCGCCTGCGCATTACGTAAATCACTGCGCTGCGGTTGATCGTCAATTTCCGCGATCAGTTCACCTTTGCTTACGGCATCACCGGCTTTGATATAGAGCTTTTTGACCTGACCGGACACCTGTGCACCGACATTCACGCGTTCGATGGCGTCCATCTTACCGGTAGCGGCAATCACGTTTTCAATACTGCCTTGGCGCACGACGGCAGTGACCAGTGAATTGGGTTTAGGTCGTGAACTGCTGTATGCCCAGACCAAAAGAATAATAACCAACGTTGCAATAGCGACTAAAAGCCGCTTTTTAGAGGTATTCAACATAATCGTCCCTTTAATGAAGCGAGAATAATAATCACTAAATGCAACAAACAGGAGAAAATTCGTCAGGATTTTTCCACTAAACAGGTCGCGTTCAGAAAAAAATGAAAATTTTCCGAATAGAAAGTGTTGATGAGTTGTTTACCCCTTAAATAATTCACTTTTTGGGAAATGCTATGTCTGTTTCAACCCGCCAAAAACCGCGTCAGCGCTATGACGCTTTCAGCATGACGCTGCACTGGATAACCGCCTTTAGCGTGATTTTTCTTTTTGCTTCCGCGCATATCTGGGAACAACTGGAGAAAGGGACGCCGCTGCGTAAAGGATTGCAGGCATGGCATATCTCTTTTGGCATTTTATTGGCACTGGTGATGATTGTGCGTCCGCTGTGGCGGTTTTACTGCCAACGTCAGTCGCACCTGGCTGTCGCGCCCGCCGAAAACAGTGCGCTGATGCGTATCATGGCGCATGCGGTGCACGGCCTGTTGTATCTGCTGCTGTTCACTCAGGTCGCGTTAGGTTTTATGTTCCGCTGGTCACAACAGGAACCGTTTAGCTTCTTTGGGTTGTTCGATGTACCGACCTTTATTCATGTCGATACTGCGCTACGCCACACGCTGGCGGATTTGCATAATAACGTTGCCTGGGCGCTGATTATCCTGGCGGGCGCGCATGCGCTGGCGGCGTTGCTCCATCACTACGTTCTGCGTGACAACGTGCTGCGCCGTATGCTGCCGTTGCGCGATTCAATGCCACTCCGTGAGGATAAATGATGAAGACGATCAATCAGGTTCGCTGGTTTGCCGTGCCCGTGCTGCTCATGGTGCTGCATGCACCCGCTGCATTGGCGATGGGTGATGACGACAGCGACAAGAAAACCCCGGACTGCCCGAAAGGGCAAGTGTATGACAGCAAAACGAAGTCCTGTATGCCGGAAAAAACCAGCATGCTGAGTGATGAAGATAAGACGAACTATGCTTATCATCTGGCGAAAAAGGGCGAGTACCAAGCTGCGCTCAACCTACTGGATACGTTGCACAATCAAAACACCAAAGAGGCTTGGAACTACCGTGGTTACGCTACGCGCAAACTAGGCCGAACCGATGAAGGTATGGCTTACTATCAGAAATCTATCGCGCTGGATCCCAAATACGCTAAGGTCCGTGAATATCTGGGCGAGGCGTGGATGATTAAAGGACGCCCCGATCTGGCGAAGGAGCAACTGACCATTATTAAATCGCTGTGTGGGGTTAACTGCGAGGAATATCGCGATTTGCATGCAGCCATCAATGGTCACCCAGAAACCTGATGATCACCGTTGAAGGGGGACGTAAAAATTACTAGCACTGAAGTTCGTCAGCATCTGGCGGCACATTTGGCGCGCATGTGGCGTTATGCGATGCTGTTGTCGCGTAATCGCGATGTGGCCGAAGAACTGGTGCAGTCCACCTGTGTTCGGGCGCTGGAACGCAGCGCCCAATACACACCGGGTACGCGCATCGACCGTTGGCTGTTCACTGTGTTGCATTCGGTGTGGATCAATGAACTGCGCGCGCAGCGAGTGCGTATGGGGCAGGGATTCGTCGAAAGCGATGAGCTTCTGGCCCCCGATCACCAACTTCAAAATGAGCAACGCATTCAGTACGCCAAAGTGATGCAGCGCGTGGGGCAGTTACCCGAAGCGCAACGCAACGCGGTATTCTTAGTTTATGTTGAAGGCTTCACCTATCAGGAAGCCGCCGACACGCTGGCCGTACCGATTGGCACCATAATGAGCCGCCTTGCTGCGGCACGCACCACTTTAGCCAGCGCAGTGACGGCACAGCCCGCGGTACAGGAGAAACGTTTGTGAATGCCCCTCGATTTACGTCGCCCTATGCCGATGAGGCGATAGTGGCCTGGCTGGATGGTGAGATGTGTGCGGAAGATGCGCAGGCGTTTGAGACCGAACTGAAACGCAGTGAAACATTGTCAGCACGTACCGCTGAATTCATGAAAAGCAACCAACCTTTTGCCGATGCATTCGCGCCGATGTTGAATGACGCGCCGCTAGAACGCATGGAGCCACGGCTCGAATATTTGTTGGCTAATACGCCATCGGCACCGATTAACGCGCCTGTGCAAGTCAGCCGTCGCGCATTGATCGCCGCGTCAGTAAGTTTTCTGCTGGTGGGTAGTGGTGTCGGCTTTTTGGCTCGCCCGGTGGCAAAAGCAGAACAAGGTGAAAGCGAGCGCATTCGTGAACTGGAAGCACAGTACATGTCGCTCTACAGCCCTGAAACCTTGGCGGATGTTGATAGTTCTGCCCCGGTGTTGGCGCGTTCACTTGAGCGCACAGCGCGCGATCTTGATCTGCATCTGACTGCAGCACAACTGACGCTGCCGGAAGCGAGCTTGAAGAGCGTGCGCATGCTGCGCTATGACGATGCGCTGATCACGCAAATTGCGTGGAATCATCACAGTTACGGCCCCATGGCGCTGTGTATTTCGCGTGAGGATCATCCCCACCAAAGCGAGCTGGCACAGGAAAAACGCCATGGTATGAATCTGGTATGGTGGCACCGCAACGGTTATCAATACGTTTTGCTTGGGCGTAACCCGGCGGACCAGTTGAAGAGAGCGGCGCAGGCTCTGAGCGCTGCTCAGGTGTAAATTGCTACTGAGTGGCAGAGGCGCGATTCATCGCGCCGCTGCCGTCCTTTTCAGCAAATTACGCTAGCCCTAACTGCCGTTTCAACTGTGCAATTTCATCCCGCCATTGCGCTTGAACCCCCGATTTTTGGTGCTTAGGTTTGCGCGCGAGATCTTCATCTAGCTTACTTTCCAGTTCGCATAACGCCAGCAGCAAGGCATCCTCATCGTCTAATGATTGAGGAGACACCGCTTGGGTGATTGAGGTTATGGCCTCCATGGATTGCTCGGCGCGCATTTTCTCGGTAGCCTGGTCGACATCATGCCATTCACTCAACTGTTGATCCTGTATCAGCCAGAAACGGTTACAGCTGCTGGCAATCAAACTGCGATCGTGTGATACCAACAGTACGGCACCGGCAAACTGATTCAGTGCCTCAGCCAGTTCCTCTTTGCCGACCATATCCAGGTGGTTGGTCGGCTCATCCAGCAACAACAAGGAATATCGTGCCAACGTTAAGCCGACAAACAGCAGGCGCGAACGTTCGCCACCGCTAAGAGAACCGACCCGTTGTTGATGACGCACATAAGGAAACCCTGCACCAATTAGCGCCATTTTGCGCTGCTCGTCACTCAGTGGGGCAAAATGTGCCAACGCCTCACTTAATGTTTCTTCATCTCGCAGCTGATAGAGACTTTGGTCGTAGTAACCTAGACGCGCGCGGGGATGAAACAGCGACGTGTTTTCGCATTGGTAATCGAGCCAGAGCTGACGCAGCAGCGAGGACTTGCCGCTGCCATTGCGTCCAACGATCGCCACACGATCGCCGCTTTTCACCTGCAATGCCGGCAAAGCAAACAGTGCAGGAGCATGTTCAGCGGGATGAACGGTCATCTCCGGTAGCGCCAGCACACGGTCAGCGTCCAGTGATTCTCCCTGTAACTGTAGCCGCCAAAGGTTGCCTTCGGTGAGGGTGGTTTGCGCCTCTTTTAACCAGCCCGCGCGTTTTTCCATTTGCTGCGCTTTACGCGACAATCCTTCGTTATCGTAATTGCGCCCCCAAATAGCCAACCGTTTGGCACTCTTCTCGACACGATCAATCTCGTTCTGTTCAGCCTGAAAGCGCAGCGCATCTGCCTCATCTTGCATGGCCAATGCGCGCCTTGCCGCGGTGCAGGGTAGACGGAAAAACTGCAGGCTTTTATCACGAAGAATCCAGCTACAGTTGGTGACCTGATCCAGCAAGGTACTGTCATGTGAAACAAGGATAAAACTGCCGTTCCAGTTGTTCAGGAACTGCTCGAGCCACAGCATGGTGGGTAAATCGAGATGGTTGCTGGGCTCATCCAGCAACAGCAGATCAGGTTGCAGAATGAGTGCGCGTGCCAGCAACAGGCGCATATGCTGGCCACCACTGAGCGTGTCAGCCGATTGATGTTGCTGCTCTGGGCTAAACCCAAGCGAGGAGAGTAATGCTTCGGCACGCCAGGTTTCGCTAAGCTGTTGTTGTTCTGGCAGCAAAGCGGTAACGCCCTCCAGCAACGTAGCCTGCTGCAACTGCGGCGGCAAGTGTTGCTCGATACGCGCCAGCAAGCATTGATTCGCCAGTGTAACGCTGCCATGGCTGCTGGCAATCTCACCACTCAGGATCTTCAATAGGGTGCTTTTACCGGTGCCGTTGTCTCCCAGCAAACCGATACGATCGCCTTTTTTCAGGCTGAAATAAATGTTATGAAAAAGTGTACCGAAGGCATTATCGAAGCCGACAGCCTGGGCGGAAAGTAATGTGCTCATGTGCTTACTCATAAGTTGCAGGCGCAAAAAAGCCTGACGTCATTAATCGCTGACGACAACCCGGTAAGCCGGAGGAAGGGATTAGATTTTCAGTTAACTTCGCTCAGGCGGATTATCGCAGCACGAATGCAGAGATAGCTGAGCGCGGCCAATTACTATAAAAGTGTGCGTAAACAAACAACTCACACGGTGACATAGTAATCCTCCTTAATTATCAATGGGTGGTAGGGTGGGTTGATGATAGCCACCCTTACAGGCACTATCCAGAAAAGATTCTATATTCCGTGAGGCCGATGTCTCCGTATCGTTGAAATACCCTAGCGAATCCTACAAGTTAAAGGAGTAACTGATGAACACCGCCCCATTACCGATTGTTCTGATCCCGGGTTTCATGCTGGATGAAACGCTCTGGGATGATTTTGTGCACAACTATCCTGAAGACCGCGTTTTTATCCGAGCCAGTCTAAGCAAAGGTAAAAGCATCGCGGAGTATGCGAGTCAAATCGTTGAAAATCTGCCACCCCGCTTTATCTTGGTCGGCTTTTCCCTCGGTGGATACGTTGCGCGCGCCATTGCAGAGGCTTTCCCAGAACGCACCGCAGGTATGGTACTGATCGCGACTTCACTGCGCGAAGATACGCCCGAACAGCAGGCACTACTGGATAAGGCTTCGCTAACGGCGCTTCAGGGAGATTTTAAGGGTTTCAGCGACGCCGTATTAAAACCGGCGTTACACGCCTTGCGCCAAAATGATCAGGACCTTATCCAAAAAATCCGGGATATGGGTAAACACCTTGGCGCTGAGGTTTTCCGAGCGCAGGCATTATTAGACCGTCGTGATATCACGCGTAGTCCCATAGCTTGTCCTCTTTTGGTCATTGCTTCGGAAGGGGATGGCATGCGTGGTCTTAACGAATCCCGCGAGATCAACGCACTCTTGGGTGGTGATTTCGTCACCCTCGGTGATAGTGGCCATATGCTCCCTCTGGAGCAGCCTTTGATATTGGCTCGAACGCTTTCAGTCTGGTTTAACAATAACCACCTTTAATACAGGCGTTACAGCGCGGCTCAGCGCATTTCTCTGCTATGGGCCGTCGTGCATCCATGCTCAGAACGTCGTATAGTGTTCGCATATACGAACATGTGTACCTATATGGATTTTCTATGAGTGAAGTCGTCCGTTCTGCCGCCCGTGTTTTGGATTTGCTGGAATTCTTTAGTGAAAGCGGCAAAGAGGCCAATCTGGCCGCTATTTCGCAAACCTTTCATCTACCTAAAAGTAGCGCTTTAGGGCTTTTACGTACGTTATGTGCACGTGGCTACCTGGATAAGACAGAACAGGGTGTTTATCGACTCAATGACGCATTTCGCAGCCATGGTTTTAGCTGGGGAGGGGCACGACTGACAAAGTTACTGTCGCAGGCTCGGCCAGTGATGGCAAATATGGCAAGTGAGCTTGAAGAGACGGTTACACTTGGAGTGTTGTCTGCCGAAGGTAAAATTCGGCTTGTACATCAGGCATTAGCCTCACAGACCATCCGCTATGAAATGGCGATGTCAACTCAATTGCCGGTGCATTGTACCGCCATGGGGCGCATGTATCTGGCAATGAAAAGTACAGAAGAGCGGCAGGCGCTACTGGCTCGTTATCCCATTGTTCCGTGGACTAAATATACGGTTACCGACCCCCAACAGCTTGAGTCCTTATTAACGGAGGCTGCTGCACGTCACTATTCCATTTCTGCTGATGAAGTTGATATCGGGGGGACGGGGGTGTGTACGCCAGTTTTAGATGCGCAGGGCGAAGTGGTGGCAATGCTTAATGTTTCCTGTGTCTCTGCCCGGTTTAGTGACAAGAAGAGTCGCATTATTAAATCAGTCCTTGAAGAGGGAAAAAAGCTTTCCGATCTCTTGGCATAGTGTTTTCTGAGAAGAGAAATTTTTTAGTTATGATACGAACTTCTTATTTTTAACGTTAAGTTTCTCCTTTTCAAAGCTGCAAAACTGGCAGTTTTAATCACATAAATAGCGATAATTATCGCCATATACATGTTCATTAGTTTTTAATTCCGGTCATTTCCGTTATCTGCGGGGATGCTCCTTTTCTGTCGCGGTACTTCCGGTGCGATAGCCCCTCTTTATCTCCTGAATAAATTATGTCAGCGTAATTCATATATGAGAACTGTTGTTCGCATATGTGAACCTCCTTTTTCTGCCGTCCTGACTGAGAGTTACATTATGAGCCAAGACCAGTTCACCCAGGCGTTAAATGATTACCCACAGGGCCAAGTTGTTGCCCCGAAGCGGCGGCAGCTGTTTGCTGCAATGATCGGCAATGTGCTCGAATATTATGACTTTATAATTTTCGCTTACATGGCTTCGCTGATTGCGCAAAACTTTTATCAGGGAGACGGTGCAACAGGTTTATTGGCCAGTTTCGCTACATTCGGCGTAGGCTTTCTGGCGCGACCGCTAGGAGGCGCTGTAATAGGACGGATTGCGGATAAATATGGCCGTAGTCTGGCGTTGAAGATCACCATCTATGGCATGGCATTGGGCACCGTGGGTATCGGGTTACTGCCAACGTATGAAACTGCCGGAATCATCGCACCCATCCTGTTAGTGATTATTCGTTTAATTCAGGGCTTGGCTGCTGGAGGAGAGTGGGGGACTGCGACCACCTTTGTTGTGGAATCAGCCCCCATGGGAAAACGTGGATTCTATGGTGCCTTAGGTCAGGCGGCTATTGCCTCCGCACAGCTGGTCACAAGTTTGGTTGTAGCGGTGATCACGCTGATCTTCACTGAACACCAAATGGTTGAATGGGCGTGGCGCATTCCCTTCCTGTTAGGAGCAGTATTATTACCTGTTGGCGCATATATGCGTCGCAACCTGGAGGAAACGCCAGCCTTTATTGCCGCGAAAAATAATCCTGCTCCAGTAGAAAAAATGCCTACTCGTATCGCCATGCAACTGATGGGAAAAACATTTGGTTTTGCCATTATCTGGACAGTTTCCTACTACGTAATGCTTTCGTGGATGCCGACTTTCCTTAACAAACAAGTGGGTTTCACCCAGACTCAGGCGCTTTTTTCCAATGCAATTGCGCTGACGATTATGGTCGCGACGATTCCTTTCTTTGGCGCGCTTTCCGATCGCATTGGCCGAAAACCTCTGTTATTAGCCTGCTGCCTGGCGTTCGTCGTGCTTTCCTACCCCCTTTTTCTTTGGGTACTCACGAGTAAGACCTTGGCGGTTGTGCTGACGGTCCAGATTATTTTCAATCTGTTTATTGCCGCCTTCTCAGGTGCTGCGCCGGCGGCACTGTGCGAGATATTCCCCACGGCTTCACGCACCATGTTGCTTTCAATTGGCTACAGCCTTTCCACAGCGATCTTTGGTGGATTCGCTCCGTTCATCTCAACGGGATTGATTGACCTGACCGGCATGGCCATCTCGCCAACTTTTTATTTAATGCTCGCGGGATTGGCCTCTGGGCTGGTCATTATGCGTTTACGTGAAACCGCTAAAGCGTCACTGCAATAACCTGGAGGTGAGTGTTATGGACAATAAAATATTGATCTGGGGCGCGGGTGCCATAGGTGGCACCGTAGGGGCTTATCTTGCGCGTGCAGGCTTATCTGTGACTTTTGTTGATATAGACGCAGACCATGTCACCCAGATTCGCGATCCGCAGCGGGGGTTAAGGATTACGGGATTGGAGGACTTTAATGTGGTCGCACCCGCGTTCTTACCTGACGAACTGCAAGGGCGTTGGAAACGTATTTTTCTGGCTGTGAAGTCACACCACACTGCACAAGCCACCGCTCTGCTGCAGCCTTTCCTGGCAGAAGATGGCTATGTGTTGTCATTACAAAATGGCTTATGTGAATCGACAATCGCGCAAGTTGTTGGAGCCGATCGCACCTTGGGCGCGTTCGTCAACTTTTATGCCGACTGGATAGCGCCGGGCGAGATCCATTTTTCTAACCGTGGTGCCGCAGTGATAGGGGAATTGGATGGGAACATGACGACGCGACTGGACAAGTTGTGTCGGGATCTGCGCCATTTTGAGCCTGATGTCATCCAGACCGAAAACCTCAATAGTTGGTTATGGGGCAAGCTGGCTTATGGATCGCTATTGTTTGCACAGGCGACAGGTCAAATGGGTATCGCGGATTGCCTGGCAAGGCAGGATATCCGGCCCGTATTGACGCAACTAGCAGCAGAAATCGTGCAACTGGCTGAAGTGCTGCGAATCCCACTCAAAGGCTTTAATGGTTTTGAGCCTTCTGCCTTCCTACAGGCTGCCAGCGGCAGGGAAAGAGACAATACCTTTGCAGCGATGGTGGCGTTCAATCGTCCGAACAGTAAAACACATTCTGGCATCTGGCGGGATTTAGCCGTGCGTAAGCGTGTCACTGAAGTGGATGGTCAACTGGGTATTGTCACCAGGATTGCGGCAGAACAGGGAATGGCCTGTCCAATGGTTGAAGCACTCATCACGATGATTCATCAAATCGAAACGGGCCAGCGTCTACAGGCCGATCACAACCTCAATGAGTTACTGCCATGATGATTTCATTTAGTGGTAAACGCATCGCTATTAGCGGTGGAGCTATTGGTTTTGGACGTGAAATGGCACAGCAATTTCAAACCCTGGGCGCCGAAGTCCATCTGTGTGATATCCGTGCAGAGTCAATGACGGATTTAGCGCAGTCAGGGATCGCGACGTCGGTGGTGGATCTTCTCGATCGCCAGGCGACAGCCGAATGGATGGCTGGCATCTGCGCATCAGGCCCCGTGGATGTCTTAATTAATAATGCCGGGGGTGTCGCGGGTCAACAAGGTAAACCCTTGGAACAAGTCAGTGATGATGAGTGGAATCGCATCATTGATATTAACCTCAGCGCTGCATTTGTACTGAGCCGAGCTGCTGCGCCTGCGATGAAACAGCAGGGCCGGGGACGGATAATCAACATCTGTTCGGGGGCGGCTCTGAAAGCCTCGCTGACGGGCGTGCAAGCCTATTGTGCCGCCAAGCACGCGATGCTCGGCCTCACCCGTCAGCTCGCTCATGAGTTAGGTCCAGAAGGCATCCAGGTCAATGCTATTGCTCCAGGTTTTGTTTTTACAAACGAGGCAACGCAAAAGCAGTGGGATAATTTTGGCGTATTACGTCAACAGCAGGTTTTAAACGGTATTGCGCTGCGCCGCCTTGGCACGGTTCAGGATATTGCCCATGCCGCGATTTTTCTGGCGTCGGATCTGGCGTCATTTATAAACGGACAAATCATCTCAGTTGATGGCGGGAGTTAAACAGATGCAAGATCAACAACCCTGGCAGTGGCCAGACTCTGTCTGGCAGGAAAAGGTCAACCATGTACGTGCAGGCAAAGCGCTTAAACCTAAGCAATGGCCTAACGGGGCCGAATTTGCAGTGGCACTCTCTTTCGACAGTGATCATGAATCAAACGAATTACGCGATGGTGGCCAATCTTTTGGCCGTATGAGTTGGGGGCAATTTGGTACGCGCGTGGGGATTCCACGCATAGAGACACTATTGAATAAATATCAGGTGCCTGCCAGTTTTTATGTGCCCGCTGTGTGCGCGATACTCTACCCAGAGGAGCAGACGCGTTTAAGTGCACAAGGACATGAGATCGGTTTACACGGGTGGATTCATGAGCTGAATTCCGTGCTCTCATATGAAGATGAACGCGCGCTGATGCTGAAGTCAGCTGATACGCTGGAAAAAGTATTGGGTAAGCGCCCTGTCGGGATGCGCACACCCTCGTGGGATTTTAGCCCCCACACGTTACGGATCGCTCAGGAAATGGGGTTGATCTATGACTCTTCACTGATGGCGGATGAAAATTGCTATGAGCTGATGCTGGATGGCGAGCCGACAGGCGTGGTAGAACTGCCGGTTGAGTGGATAAGGGATGATGCAGTGTATTTTATGATGAACCGGTTTCAGGCTCATCGTCCTTACACTCCACCGGAAGCGGTATTTGATATTTTTCGTCGTGAATTAGAGTATGCACACCAGGAGGGCGGATTGTTCCAGCTCACCATGCACCCGCATATTATTTCAGCACGTTCACGCATTTGGATTCTTGAAGAGATTATTAAGTTAGGAAAATCCTATAATGCGTGGTTTGCTACTCATGAGGATATTGCTCGTTGGGTAAAGGCAAATAGCTGAAAACGCAGTCATTTGCCGTTGGGATAGTAAGCCGGAGCAATTCATGCTCTGGTTTATTTATTCATTACCTGAAACTCCACTGCACCGTAATAACAAAAACTGAAGGTATGATAATGCCTGATTCTATACCGAAATAAGGTGTGAAGTTATATTGAAACCCATGGTAGATATAGGGTGAGAAACCAATCCCTGTAGCTTTCTTAAAGTCATGATAAGAACCATGATCCCCGCAATTTTGAAACGCATCAAAGAAAAACTCACCGGTATAGCCGTATATTCCCTTAAATGTCCATCCGTTGTCCCACTTTTCCCAGTCTCTGCGAACACCGATAGCGATACAGCGGTCATCAAAGCTGTTTTTCATGGTTCCTACCAGAACACTGTACTTTGAGTCTTCGGAAAGTTTACGTTCTACAGAGAAGAAATTATTTTCAAAATTTTCAGTGTATTGGCCATGGTTCCCTGTTAAATGATAGACAAAGGACCCAGTGTTTATTGAATAAAGATTAATTTCACTCGCGTGGCAGCAGAATGATAGGAAAAAAGAGAATGCTACGAAACTCCATAATAATTCGGTGTTTTTTGTGGCGTTATGTTCTGTTATACCATTCATATTTCCCTCACCTTAAGAATGAGACTATGAAATTAGAGGCAACAGCGTTGTTTGAAAGATTTAACTTATTGAGATTAACGGGAAAAATTAATAACTCTTTTCATGGTGGGATTAGCACCACCTGAAAACAAGAAATTAGCTATTCATATTAGCATGTTTTACAAATGACGATAAAAACTCGGAGTGTCTTCAGTTATTTACTACCATGCCAATGTAAGCTGAACTAATGTCTTTAACATGTTGTTTATGCGGACATTAGGCCAAGCAAATGAGCATGACAAACTCTGGCTTCAGGCATACTATGGCGCTTACGAAAAATAATGTTGGATGCAATAAGCGCAGCGATCATGGGTAATTTTGTAACGAACAATGAACTCGTTTCTTTGAATTTACATTTTCCATCCCTGCAAAATCATATGGATGGCTATGTATGAGCGTTGTGGAAGAGTTTGTTTCTGGGCGGATTACACTGCAAGCACTTCGCGCTCCTGATATCTGTCGTGATGATGTACTCAGTCGATTTACGCATCTTGTCAGCACCACGCTGGACGTACCCAGTAGCTTTATCTCCGTGCTCGACGATGATTTTCAGTACATAAAAGCAGCCCATAATTTTGTTGTTGCTGATTCAGTACGCACCGACTCGATTTGCCAATACGTTTTCGAAGGTGACACTCCGCTCGTTATTAATGACACTCAGCAAGACAGTTGTTTTGCCACCAACCCTTTTGTCACGGGTGCACCCTTCGTGCGTTTTTACGCCGGAGTTCCTCTAACGAGCCAGGAAGGTACGGTACTGGGTACGCTGTGCGTGGTGGATAATCAACCGCGTGAATTTAGCGAAGAAAAACTGGCCACCCTGACATTACTCTCACAACTGGTGATTTCGTTCCTTGAGGCCTGGCATTCGGTTGGCTACACCGATCTTGTGACAGGCTTACCCAATCGGCAACAGCTGCTGCGCGACTTGCAAACTCTTCGTGCAGTGGACGGTGGTCAAACCCACCGATTAGTGCTCATCGATTGCATTGATATGCCGCGAGCCTATGAACTGGCGCGCTCACTCGGCATGGGGCCTGTTGAAGGGCTGCTAAGAGATATGGCGACTTTGCTACCACTGCGATTACGTCCTGGTAAAAACGAATTTCTCTATACCGTGGCAACGGGGCGGTTCGCGTTGCTTTCCATTGAGAGTCATCATTTTGATGCGGAATGGGTAGCCGCCAGAATGGAGGGCGTTCGGGCTGAAATAGGCGAGGGCTTGTCAGTGGACCTCACCACACACACGGGTGAAGCCATTTTTGTACCCAATGAAATATCCGCTCAGGAAGTGCTGCGTCGTGCAGTCAGCGCTCTTCACGAAGCCATTTGCCGCGGTGTTCCCTGCATGAGTTTTAGTGAACAAAATGATGAGCGACGCACTGATGATTTTACTCTAGTGAATGATCTGGTCACCGCTGTTCGCCACAATCACGGCCTCTATCTGGTTTATCAACCCAAAATTTGCCTCATGACCGGATTGCCGATTGGGCTTGAGGCGTTAATTCGCTGGCGGCATCCCACCAGAGGAGAGCTGTCACCGGCTCATTTCATCCCGCTTGCTGAACAAACCTCCCTTTTGCAAGAGATCACCGAATGGGTGATTGATAAAACCATCGAACGCTTAAAAAGGCTTCAGGGGCAAGGAATACAGCTACCTATAACGGTGAATGTCAGCGTACGCGATTTCAGCAATGTAGATTTTGCCAACAGGATTGAGACCAAAATGACGAAAGCCCGGCTTCCAACGAGTCTTTTGGGCATTGAATGTCTTGAAACTGAACGCATTCTTGAGAGTCCTGCCGCCATCCGGGGACTTGAAATGCTGAAGCAGCGAGGTTTTGGTATCGCGCTGGATGATTTTGGCACCGGTTACAGTAACTTCAGTTACTTGCGGCGGATGCCTCTGGATGTGATTAAAATCGATCGCTCCATTGTCAGTGGACTCACCACGGATACCGCCTCGCGCATCATTACTAAAAGCATTGTCACCATGTTAAAAGAACTGGATTACGTGGTGCTGGCGGAAGGGGTGGAAAATAGCGAAACGCTGGAAGCCTTAAAAGAATTAGGTTGCGATCAGGCTCAAGGCTTTTTCCATTCTCGCCCTTTACCCGAAGACGAAATTGACCGCTGGTTAAGTTGGAAAATGAAAGTTTGAGAGGTTAAAAACCCTTCCAGTTATCAAAACGTCCAGAGGAATCCTTCTCTGGACGATGTCAGTTTCTGGGACTTGGCAAAGAAGTGGAACGACAATTAGTCCTGATTGACCCATATTAGCTCATCAACTGCGAAACCCAGTCGTTTAGCCGTTGTAATATATTGCTGTTTCACGTTGTCGGGGATTTTAGGTTGGCGCGATAAAATCCATAAATAATCGCGATTTGGACCGCTGACCAGTGCGTACTGATAATCTTCATCTAGAGCGATAACGTTATAGCCACCATAGAAGGGGCCAAAGAAGGAGACTTTCAGCGCGGCGATATCAGGTTTCCCGGTAAAATACGCTTTGCCATCACTCTCGTTCCACTGTTTTTTCACTGGATCATAACCGCGATTTAGCACGCTAATGCCGCCATCAGTGCGTTTCGCGTAGGTGGCAGTCACGTGATCTTTACCGCGCTCAAAGCGGTGATCGAGACGTGCAATCTCGTACCATTTTCCCAGATAACGATTAACATCGAACGGGGAGATCGGCGTGACACCTTTTGGTGGCGTTGGAGATTTACAGGCTACCAGCGTCAAAGATAACGCGGCAATTGCGGCGATAGGCCATAACTTCATCACTGCTCCTTAATCAAACTGAATCCGTTGATCATGAAAATATCAGTGTGATTATAGGCATTATTTTCACAGGCGGTTTTAAACCGCCTGATCAAAACGTTTATTTTTTGTCTTTATCTTCATCTGCAGGAATAAGCGGTTCGTCGACCGCAATGGATGTATCTGACTTCAACAGCTGGATATCCAAAATCACATAGGTCATGGTAGTGATAAACAGTGAAATCACGCTGCCAATAACGCCGCTGGTGGTAAAGGTGAAGTAGTTGTACATCACCACCCACGTCACACAGATAAACAGCGCCAGCGCGACATTAATCGCTGACTGAGAGTAATCTGTTGTGCGCGCACCCATTTCGTTGATCTGACGATAGAGTGTTGAGCCAGTATATTTTTCCAAAATAGAAATGCTTTGATCCCAACTGCGTAAACGTCGCGCGCTGCTGCGGGTGAAAAACAAGAATAGCAGCGAAACAAAAAGGCCAGAAAAAGCAATCAATACCGGCACGGCTTCCAGCGCGTAAACCAAGCTCTTGTGGCTGGGTGCCTGCGTGGTGAGATCTAGCGTCAATGATGCGCCTATCGCAGCATAGAGAAAAATAAACAACACAAGGAACAGTGCATTGCGTCTCCAGTCGAGACTCGCTTCATGATTTTTCTGCTGGCGAGCAACCTGCAACGCTTGCTGTAAACGCAAATCCGTTGAGGTGGTATCAACCTGTTCAATCTCTTCACCCAGCAAACGATGAATAAACGGCTGATCGGAGGAATCAATGGTAATGCGCATAACTATCCTGATGGGGTAACTATCGTGGGCGACAGTGTAACTTAAATCAGGATGGAAAAAGGAATCTGCGAGACAGACCGCATTTTAATCTCGTCATCAGCTCACCAGTTGGGTGTTATTCGTACACTTTACTGTGCGGTCAACGTCGGCCGCGTGACGCACGACGGAGGACAACGCTATGTCGTATGTTGACGGTTTTGTGGTCGCGGTCCCAGAGATCAGCAAGGAAGAATATCGCGCCATGGCAGCGAAAGCCGCACCGCTCTTCAAAGAGTTTGGAGCCACTCGCATTGTAGAGTGTTGGGCGGATGATGTTCCCGAGGGCACACTGACTGATTTCTACATGGCGGTAAAAGCGGAAGAGGGTGAAACGGTGGTATTCAGTTGGATTGAATATCCCTCAAGAGAAGCGCGCGATGCGGCAAATCAAAAAATGATGTCCGATCCGCGTATGAAAGAGATGGGCGAAAACATGCCTTTTGATGGCAAAAGAATGATTTACGGCGGTTTCTCGATACTACTCGAAGAGTGAGATTGTTAAGGGCGCGCTGGCGCCCTTAACAATCTCACGCCTGAGGCCACTGTTGACACTGAAGGACCGTGCGATAGCCATCATAATCCTGGAAGGTTTGCCCTTGCTGCTGCCAATAGGGATTAAACGAATCCACCGGTTTAAATCCAGCCTGTATCATCTGCTGGCAAGTCTGTTGCCATAAGTCGCGGTCGGGTAGATACAACACCAACAAATCTTCGGGGGTCGGGCTGGGCGTTACCGGATGTGAAGTACATTGCGTGAACTCAAGATGCCACGGCACGCCCGCTTGACCCAGCATCACGCCATTAAAACCTTGATGATCTTCGAAGGCCCCTACAATCTCCATTCCTAATCCAAGGCGGTAAAGTTCCCGACTCCGTTCCAGGTCTGAAACAGGGCGCGCCACGCGAAGGGTAAGTGCTGTCATAAATAAACTCCTTGGCTGTTAAATGTATTTCCTGCTGCTTTGACTCTAGCTGACCCAAACGCGTGATGGCGCAATACGTGCTAATGCCAGAAAGAGCCATAGAGAGTGTGAGTTGTATCATTCATGCAGGAGGAATGAGGTGCGGGGCGAGATTTACGTCGAACTTTGTGTTACTTATTGAAAACGAGTTGATGACTTAAAGTTTCATGTTGTCAGCGCATCTCATATCGACAAGGAGTTAATATGCTGGATATTATTCATTTCCCTCTTTTCCTCGCGTCTGTATTTCTCTTATGCATCACACCGGGTCCGGACCTCGCATATGTTGTTGGCCAAAGCATGGCCAATGGCCGTCGTAGCGGGGTGATATCAGCAACGGGTGTGGCGCTTGGCAGTTGTACCCATGCGTTGGCTAGTGCAATAGGCTTAACGGCATTAATTACCGCTTCGCCGATGTTATTTACAGTCATTAAATATATCGGTGCTGCATATCTTATTTATTTGGGCAGTAAGATGGTGTGGGAAACCTTTGTCGTTAAATCTCGGTGTAATGAGGAGCAAATTGCGGCTCCGCGCACCAATACGCGTAATCTCTTACTACGAGGTTTTATTACCTCCATTACTAACCCCAAAGTATTATTGTTTTTCATTTCTTTCTTCCCACAATTCGTGGTGGTAGATGGTAACTATCATGCGAGTTCCTTCCTGCTGTTGGGACTGACCTATGCAGTGATTGGGTTGATCACTGATGTGACATTTGCCCTGCTGGCGGGCGGTGCTGCGAGTGCGGTATCGCGCAACATTACGCTGCAAAAGCTGTTAGATCGTATCGTCGGTATGACATTCATTGGCTTGGGGATTCGCCTGGCCCTGACCCGACGTTAAAAATGCAGAAGAGACAGCAAGTCTGATGATTGGCGATAGCGATTTAATCGGGTAACGTGAAGTGTCTTACGTTACCTACAAAATAATGACCGCACGCTAAGTTGCAGGAGAGCTCTTTCATGGCCGTTAATCCCAATATCATCGGTATCGTCAGCGATGAATTCACCAACCCAAACACCGTCACGATGCTGAATGAAATGACGCGCCAGCTAAACGCGCGTGGTTTAGTGACGCTGTTGCTGAATGTCGATTCAGCAGAAAACTATCAACGTATGTTGCAGAATGCCGCATCTTTGCCGCTGGCGGGGTTGGTGTTTCTGACATCCCTTTTTGAGGATGAATTGCATACCGCAGCAAAACTATTGCCTGACGTGGCAACGGTGCATTTAACCCAAAGCCGTGAAGCAGGTGCTGAGGTTGTCATTGCTGATGGTTTTGATGCGGGGGCTGAGATGGGGTCATTGCTACTGTCTCAAGGACATCAACGCTTTGGCTTTATGCACAGCCAGGAACATGCCGATCCCACGCGTCAAATGACAGGTCTGGTTTCCAGTCTTGAGGCAGAACACAAAACTCTGAACATTCAGCTGGTGGCAGGGGCTAACGATCGCGAATTGGCTTATCAGGCCATGATGACCTACCTGAAGAAAACGCGTGCAGCGGAGCGCATTAATGCACTGTTCTGCGAAAGCGATGTGCTGGCCTTTGGCGCATTGCAGGCAGTGCGTGATTTTGGCCAAGGCGCACACGTGGCGGTCGTAGGCTTTGACGATGTGGATGAAGCGCGTGCTTCAACCTGGCACTTGACCAGTTGGGCGCAGCGTCGTGACTTGCTGGTTAATGAAGCACTGAATCGCTTACTGGAAAACCGAGTTGATACAGGCAACGCTTGGCAGCAAGGTGAGTTGCAGGTGCGCCACTCCCATCACGGTAAATATGTGCCGGGTGAAATGTCGCAGTGTGGTTGTGCGATTCGACACTAATGTTATTGGGTCGCCTGCCTGGCGACCCGCTGCAATCAATTCCCTAGACGCCCGACCAGGCTTGCAGAACCTAGCGCATGGCCTTTCAATTTTGCGACTAACTCAGTGTGACTGAGTCCTGCGGGTAAACTACCTTTCGCAAGGTCGGTCGCCACCAGCACAAAGTTGTAGTGGTGATAGCCCGCGCCCGCGGGTGGACAAGGGCCATAATAGTTTTGCGTGCCGGGCGTGTTGGTGCCATAGCTAAAATCTCCCCCTTTGCTTAACTCACCCTGTTGGAATTTATTACGCGTCGCATCAATGTTGTATGCCAGCATATGCGTCACACCCAAGCCTTTGGCGCCAGCCGGATCGGTCAGCAGTAGCACATAACTCTGGGTGCCCACGGGCGGATTGGCCCAACTGAGTGCGGGTGAAAGGTTTTCGCCGCTGCAGGCGAGGTTGTTCTTATCATTGCCACCCAATGCTTTCTTCATCACGCCGTTGTCGGCAAAGTCTGCCGACTTAAGCGAAAACGTCGCCGCATGGGCAAACAGTGGCAGGCTGCTTAAGCAGAGTACGGTGATTAACTTCTTCATTATTGTTCCTCAACAAGGACGGGTTGTGCGTGCGACAGTCGATCCCACGCGTAAAAATCAACGCTGGGGTAGCGTCGTTGGCTGACGCGTATTACGCGCCGAATAAAGCACGACGATGGCAGAAAACAGGGCAAATGCGGCAGCGCACAGCAACATGCTGGCAAACCCATCGGCGTAACTGGTGATGACGAGTGGCTGTAACGAGGCCTGATGAGCGGCGTCATACATTGCAAATGCATGGCTGAAATCACCGGCGATAACCTGTGTGCTAAAACCGGGTTGAAGGGGCAACTGCGCGTGTAGCATTGCTGATTGTAAATGCCACTGTGTGCTGGCCGCCAGAATCGCACCCAGCGTGGCAAATCCTAATAAAATGCCGGAAAAACGGGCTGTGGTGCTGATGCCGGATGCCATTCCTGCCTGTTGCGGAGGCACCGTTGCCATAATCGCCTTTTGGGTTTCACCATTGAGCAGCCCACCGCCGCTGCCGAGTATGGCCATTCCCGCCAGGCTCAGCAGCAGTTGGTGGTGGAACACGGCAGTCGCAATCACCATGTTGCCAAAGGAAACAGTGGCCAGGCCAAGAGCCAGCAAAGTTGCGGCATGCAGGCGTTTGCCGAGCCAGCGCGCCATAACAGGAAACACCAGCATTGCCAAAGCGAAAGGCAGCATGCCTGCTCCGGCCATTAACGGCGTCATTCCCTCAACATTCTGTAATAACAGCGGCAGCAATGAGGTCATGACTTGCGCGGTGGCAGCGTAAGCAAACATCGCCAATACCGTCCCAATAAAGGGGAACGAGCGGAACAGTTGCAGATTCAGCATCGGCCTGCTTTTGCCACTTTCCACGCGAATAAACAGGCCAAACCATAACGCGCCGAGACACAATCTGCCCACCACCTCACGGCTCAACCAGCCGTGCTGCGGCGCTAATATTAACGCCCAGGTTAAACAGAACATGCTTGCTATAAACAGCACGATGCCAGGTAAATCGAGTTTACCCGCGTGTTCATGTTTGGATTCCTCAATGTGGCGTGTGACGGCCAACATCAGTAGGGCACAAATGGGAATGTTGATGAAAAATGTCCAGCGCCAGCCGAGCAACGTACTGATCATGCCGCCAGCCAACGGTGCCAGCACCATGGTCAACCCCATCACACCGCCCCAAATCGCCCATGCGCGGTTACGTGCATCACTATCACGAAAGCTGTGTGCGATAATTGCCAGCGCTGGCGCCAGCAGCAATGCGGAGCCAATACCTTGAACCGCACGAGCAATATTGAGTGCTAAAACGCTGGTCGCCATGCCACAGGCGAGTGAGGCCAGCGCAAAAAGTAAAATGCCGCCGAGAAAGAGTCGGCGTCGGCCAAATTTGTCTGCCAGCGACCCTGCCGGCAAAAGAAGTGAAGAAAAGCTCAGCACGTAAGCGCCGATGACCCATTCCATGTCTGCAAAAGAAGCATGCAGACCTTTAGCGATGGTAGGTAACATGACGCCGACGATATTGGTGTCGATCACCGTCAATGCGCACCCGGTTGAGGCGACGAGTAAAACACGATTCAGACGGCGGTGGTCGAGTGTGATTGTAGCAGTGGACATCTCTTCTCCAGCGAGCAAGGTAGTGAATGCACTACAGCTTGAATCCATCAATGCAGTCATTCAATAAACAGCACTGGAGTTATTGTTAGGCAAAACCTAACAACATTTATATTGCTGGAGTTTTGGTTTCAGGTAATGATCGATATGTTCATCACCCGAGACAAGTAGGAGTTAAAACGTGGAATTGCGCCATCTACGCTATTTTCTGGAACTGGCAAAAACGCTGCATTATGGTGTGGCGGCAGAGAATCTCAATATATCCACTCCGACGCTGTCAGTGCAGATTAATCAATTGGAAGAAGAGTTAGGTGCGCCGTTATTTTACCGTACTCAACGTAAAGTCGAGTTGACGCAGATTGGCGAAATTTTCCAACTGGAGGCGCGGGAAACGCTACAACATGCGGAACAGGCCAAAGCCCGAGTGCGTAGTGCCGCACGCGGCGAACGCGGCTATATCCGCGTGGGCTATGTTGCATCAGCGCTGTTGTCAGGTGTTTTAACGCGTTTATTGACGTGCTTCAGCGCAGGCGCGCCGGATATCTCAATCAATGCACGTGAATCAGCCATGGATACACTGGCCACCCAGGTCAGCGAGCGCACAATTGATGTTGCCTTCGTGCGCGGTCCTGTGCCGTTGCCTGCCGATGTCGGATACATTGAGGTCGAACAAGATCACTTCGCGCTGGCACTGCCTGAAAGCCACCCGCTGGTTGTGCAAGAACAACCCATCGAACCTGCGCAACTTAAAGGGGAAACCTTTATTTTGCCCGAACAAGTTTCTGGCACCATTACCTTTGCCCAACGTGGTGGTTTTATTCTTAGCCGCAGCTGGTCGGCTGGCAGTTTAAATGAAGTGCTGGCAAATGTCGCATTAGGTAATGGTGTTGCGGTAATACCGGCTATCCTGATGAATCAATTAAAATTACCGGGTATTACTTATCGCGAAATACCCGGTGCTGTTATTCCTTCATCCATATGGTTCTTATATCGTAAACGCGAACGAACTCCCGCAGTGAATAAGTTGGTGCGCATGATTGAACGAAACGTCTAACTATTTTATTTGCAACGTCGCAACGCGATCTTTCAATGCGCGCTCAATCGCCTTACGGTGATAAGGTGACATTTTCCGCCACTCCTGAGCCTCTTTACGCGTGCGGCCGCAGGCACGACACCAGCCATTTTTTCCTTCAAAAATACAGACATCAGTACAGGGTGATTTTACAGACATGGGGATCATTCCTCAGCAGTGTGGCCGCTGCAGCCGGTTAAGGCTGCAATATCATTCATGATGTGCATCTCGTGTCGTGATAAGTTGAAAGCGGCATTGCAGTGCCGTAAAATCAAAAAACTCAAAGAAAATATACTATACCCCAGTATACATCGAGATCAACAGGAGCCGAAAATGGGCCATACACTCAAAAATCAGAAAAGCCTGTTAACCCGCGTACGCCGTATCAAAGGGCAGGCAGCTTCGCTAGAGACCGCATTGGAATCAGGTGAGGAATGCCTAAAAGTGTTGCAGCAGGTAGCTGCGGTCCGCGGGGCAGTCAATGGCCTGATGGCAGAACTGCTGGAGGGGCATATCAAAGAGCACCTGATGAATGATTCGGCCACCGAAGCGGAGCGCAGTCAGGATTTGGAAGAGATTGTCAGCGTTATTCGTTCATATCTGAAGTAGGAGCAAACCATGCTGTGGCTCATCGTAAAATACGCCATCACGGCGGGCATGGTGGTGCTGATCTCTGAAGTTGCGAAACGCAGTGACCGTCTCGGAGGATTGATTGCTGCGCTGCCATTAGTGACGGTATTGGTCCTGATCTGGATGAAGCTGGAAGGCCAGAGTCAGGCAAAGATCGCCAGCCACGCCTGGTATACCTTCTGGTACGTGGTACCGACTCTGCCTATGTTTGTCGCCTTCCCATTTCTCTATCAGCGCTGGGGATTTTGGCCCACGCTGGTGGCGAGTTGCCTGTTAACGATCGTGCTTTTCGTCCTGTGGGCAACGTTGCTAAAGCGCTTTGGCATACAGTTGATGTAGTCTGATTTTTCCTGATTTTTTATGCCTGTTCCCGTTTTCTTTACGCCTTTTTTATATGGCGAGCGGTTAAATCAGAGCATCGCCGGATGCCAAGGCATAATCAGGAGAAAGCATGAGCGGCCTCATTCTCGTATCACACAATCAGCATCAATTATCGACGCTCGCCTCTATTTACGATCGCATCCTGACGCGGCGCGGAGGATTGTGGATCAGTTGGGACGGTAAAAAAGCACCGCCGAATTCGGAAATCACACGTGATCTGGCATTCCGACATGGCAACGATTACGACACTCTCAGCTTCCCATTAACCTGTAGTGAATTGGAGGAGGGGTATCGCGGTTATATCCATCAGGGATTATGGCCAGTATTCCATCAACGGCCCGACCTCGCGCATTTCACGCCACAGAGTATGCACAGCTTTCGCCAGCTCAATGAGGAGTATGCACGTGCTATCGCGGAATACGCGATGCCTGATGATGCGATCTGGATTCAGGATTACCATTTTATCCCCGTGGCAAAAATGCTGCGCGATGCCGGGTTAACCCAGCGCATTGGCCTGTTTTTCCACCAACCGTTTCCGTCGGGGCAGATGTTTGAAGCGATCCCCGACTGGCGCTGGCTGGTGGAATCGTTGTTGTGCTGCGATGTGCTGGGATTTCAAACCGCGCAGGATATGAATAACTTTCTGTTGTGGGTTGAAAGCGAATTCCGCGCAGAACGTATGGGCAAAACCCTGTTCCGCATTCATGGTCGCCTGATCTCGACAGGTGTCTTCCCGGTTGGCATTGATTTGGATGATGTACTGGCACTGCAGGAAAGCAACAGCTGCCAGTTTATGGAGCAGCAGTGTCGCGAACGGCTACCGGAAAATACCCTTCTCAGCGGCGGCCATCTTGATGACAGCGCTGGCTTGCCTTATCGCATCAGTGCTATCGAAGTGTTGTTACGTCAACACAATCACTATGCGGGTAACGTCATGCTGTTGCAGTTGGCTTCATCTGCCAGCGGCCATGCGCACCGTCAGCAGGAGATCAGCCACGATCTTGAAAACATCTGCGGGGAAGTCAATGGCGTACACGGGATGCTCAACTGGTATCCCGTTAGCTATCTTAACCATCACTACAGCCGCGAAGAGTTAGCTGGGGTGTACCGTGCGTCGCGTGTGGCGTTGGTGACGCCGCTCATGGCAGGGATGAGTCTGATGGCAAAAATGTACGCCGCACTGCAAGATCCTGCGAATCCGGGCGTGTTGATCCTTTCACAATTTGCGGGTGCCGCCGAGCATATGGACGGCGCACTGATCGTTAACCCCTACGATCCGGATGCCATTGCCGATGCGATCCATACCGCCCTGAAATTGCCGCTCAGAGAACGACAAAACCGACATGCGCGGCTAATGAAAAACATCCATCTGTATGATTGCCATTGGTGGGCAGATCGATTTATCTCGCACTTGATGAATGAGGAGGGAGAATCCAACACCCAGGTTAATCAAAGTATTGTGCTAGGTGCTAGATTCAGCGGGCGCGCGCGATACTGAGGCGAAGGCGCGGTATTGACCGCGCCCGAACATTCAAAATAGAGCGTCAGCCGTTGCCGCCAGTTGGACAAACGGACCCGAGAGCGTTTGGTTGTGATGGGCAATGATTTGGGATGCGCTGATTAGCCCGTTGTCTGTCGTGCTATGTGCATCGCTGATTAATACCACGCGCAAGCCTAAATCCGCCGCTGCCCGACAAGTCGTATCCACGCAATATTCTGTTTTCATGCCACAAATCACCAACTCTTCAATTCCGGCGAGTTGTAGCGAAGCCAATAGCGTCGTGCCACGGAAACAGTTGGGGTAGCGCTTCACAAACACGCCATCCGACTCGGCATCTATCGCCAACTGTGGAATAAGCTGTGTAAGCGGACTGCTCTCCGCAAGAGGCGATCCCTCAGGCCCGGTATGGCGGGCTGCAAAGACCGGGGCTTTTGCGTCGCGTGCCCGGGCAATTAACCTGTTGATATTGTTGAGCAGAGCTTCAGCGGCAAAAGGCTGCTGCGGCGCAAAAAACAAGCCGTGCTGCATATCGACAATCAATAGCGCTTTTTTACTTGAGGATGGCATGGTGTGTCTCCTTTCACTGGGTGATGAACGGAGACAATCCCCGTCCATTGGCTGACGGGGTGAGGATTCTGTACGCTTACGTTTTCGCTACAGATGCATCCACGCCGCCGCCGAATGCGGTGGTGGTGGTCTCTGTGGTCAACGTAATGAACCAAGACATAATAGGCTCGCGGCAGATTTGGGAAGAAATTTGACGTTACCACAACATCGAACAGAATCCCTGCAATTTTATCCACGAAGAAGAAAATACTTCAGAGTGCCGACGTTTATAGGTGTGATAGGCCGCCCTGAGCCAAAAGAAAAGGCTGCAAAGATTAGAATTGCAGCCATGAATGAAGCCAATTTTATTTTTAATGAGGCCTTATGGCCCGGATTTAATGCTGTGTGTCTTTGCCCGTATTATCGCGATTGCGAAAAATGTGTGTGACGTTGTTAGTATCTTTAAGCGTTACGCCTTCGGTGTTAGATGATTGTATGTTGTTCATCACTTCTGCCATGGCACGCTGCAGTGCTTTTTGGCGGGTTGAATTAGATTCCATGGACGCCATAAAGCGCAGCTTATCCAACAGGGCGCTATTGGTGACGGGACCCGCTTTCTGCAACAGTTGCAGTACGGCATCGCCCATGACGATATCCGTTAATCTTTCTTCATCACTTCTGTTCATACACGTTCTCTGGTTACCGCGACAGACCCGCGACAGGTAACAAAGTGGATTCAGTCTAACGTGAAATGACCTATGAGGCGGAAGCCACTTTGTCCGATGTCAGGTCGGCGCGCATATTCTCTGGGTTATCGCTCGGAGGTAAACATCAGGCCAATAAGCTGTTGCAAATGCAGCTCTTCTTCCGGGCTATTGGCTTGCTCCAACCGGCAAATAAGCTTGGTACACAATGTCTTGCGGCTAAGAGATCGCCCTGACCTCAGTATTTCTACCACTATTTGCCCCAAGGTTTCCTGCTGAGAAGGCAGAGAGGCTTCATTAAAGTAACGTGCAATCGCATCCAACGTTGATGCGAGGTTTTTATCCTGACGCATGGTTCCATCCTCCAGGTTAACAAATCAGCACAAGGCCCAGTAAAGTTATACAAACAAAAGCCAGTTGTACAGGAATTTGGCCAAACATTAGGAAGGCTGTTTTTGCAAAAAGTGCTAGTCCATTAATTACAGATGCTTATGATTCTAAGCGTCTCTAAAACACAACTGTATGGCGTTAGAAAACTGCTCCCCATCTAAGGGAGCAGGTAGAATGAAGCTAAGTGTTAGGCCGAGTGATGAGTGAGATAGCTTCTGACTTTCCCATGCAGCTACTCCCCATCGGTAGAACGTGTCAGCGCTTCCCACGCTTCAATCTCTGCACTCATCGCCGCAAGTTTACCCTGCACTAGCTTCAATGCATCGCTACCGAGCAGCAAATGCGCAGGGGGGTTATCGCTTTCAATGATAGCCAGCATCGCGCGGGCGGCTTTCTGTGGGTCACCTAACTGCTTACCACTTTTCTCTTCACGTGCCTGACGAATAGGATCGAAGAGCGCGTCATAATCACTGATGCTGCGTGCGCTGCGCACCATGGAGCGACCGGCCCAATCAGTACGGAATGAGCCGGGAGCAACAGCGGTAACATGAATATTGAAGGGCGAAAGTTCTTTACTGAGGGTTTCTGAAATCCCTTCCAGCGCAAACTTACTGCCGCAGTAATAGCTAATGCCTGGCATAGTGATAAATCCGCCCATTGAAGTGATGTTAAGGATATGCCCGCGACGGCGTTGGCGCATGAAAGGCAACACTGCTTTGGTCATCGCCACGGCACCGAACACATTGACGTCGAACTGGCGGCGCATTTCCTCCAGTGAAGACTCCTCCATAATCCCTTCGTGTCCATAACCCGCGTTGTTCACCAGAACATCAATCGGACCTTGCTGGTCCTCAATGTCGGCAATAAGCGCATCAATAGCGGCGAAATGGGTGACATCCAATTCAAAAGCCAGCGCGTTTTGCTCATGAAGCTGTTCAAATGCCGCTTTTGCTTTGGCATTTCTCACTGTACCGATCACACGATAGCCGTTTGCTAAGGCTTCCTGCGCCAGAGCGCGGCCAAATCCGCTGCTGACACCGGTAATCAAAAGCGTTTTAGAAGTAGTCATCGTTTTTCTCCCGACATGAATGATGCATGCATAATATTCTCTGGAAGTTAGCGCTATAAGGCCGTATCTTCTGTTTTTATTGCCTAATCTTATGAGTGAGGGGGAGTGGTGGTAGATCCAGATGTGCAACGAAGCATGGTGGAATTGCTCAAAAATCTCGCACCACACGAGGGTTACAACCTGACGGCACTGACTGATGTGCGTATTTTGCGTTCAGATCGCCCTTTAGCGCGCACGCCAGTGCTTTACGATCCCGGTATTGTGATTGTCTGTCAGGGCAGTAAGCGTGGGTTCTTCGGTGATCAGGTCTATCTCTACGATGAGCAACATTATCTGGCAGTTTCTGTGCCGGTTCCCTTTACCATGGAAACCGCGGCCAGCGCAGAAAACCCGCTGCTGGCGATCTACATGCACCTTGACTTCAGTGTGGCGACAGCATTGTTGCTGGAATTAGAGCAGCAGCAGGTGCCTTTTGCCGCTAAAGCTGCGCAGAGCATGATGTCGAGCCCAATGGATCAAGCGCTACGTGATTCAGTGTTACGTTTCCTGACGGCCCTGAATCATCCTCTGGATGCACAGATCCTCGGACCCTCACTGGTGCGTGAACTCTATTATCGTGTGTTGACGGGTGCACAAGGTCAGGCACTGCGTGCCGCTCTGACATTGCAGGGGCAATTCGGCAAGGTGGGCAAAGCGCTGCGCCATATTCATGCCAGCTACGCACAGACGCTCAATCTCGCGCAGTTGGCGTGTGAGGCAGGCATGAGCGTGCCGACGTTCAGCGCGCATTTTAAAACCATCACGCAGCAGTCACCGATGCAATATGTGAAATCGGTTCGCCTACATCAGGCGCGTATGCTGATGGTGCGTCAAGAGATGACAGCGGCGGCGGCGAGTCATGCGGTGGGCTATGAAAGCGCCTCACAGTTTAACCGTGAATTTAAACGTCTGTTCGGGCTGCCACCGGCGGAGGAGATAAAACGCATGCAGCGCAATTTCGCGGTGCCGCCTGCACAACAAGCTGCTGTGTTTGTCTCTTCGCATTAAAGCTCATACTGCCGGTTTCAGCACCAATACCGCATAGCGGCAAATGTCATCGCTAGCATTGCTAAACACGCAATCCATGGGATCGCCCAGCTCCAGACAATCACCCGCATTCATTTCGAACAGATTATCGCCTTCCTGAAAACATAAAGTGCCTTCCAGCACCCAAATTAACTGGCGACGTGAAAGGTAGGAAATGGCTGGCATGGGCACGTCTGTACGCGGCGGTAGTTCTACACTCACGACATCCAACGGAATATCGCCAGGTGAGACATGGCGACGAATGTAGCCGGTTTCTGGATCTTGCCATACTGGTTGTTGTGCATGACGCAGCAATGTACCAGGTTGCACCTCGGTGAGCGCGATTAGCTGTGACATGCTCATTGCGAATGAACCGGCGAGGCGCGCCAGTGAAGTCGCGGTAGGGCTACTTTCACCTCGCTCTATTTTGTGAATCATTGCCCGTGAAACACCGGATTGTTCTGCCAGGTCGGTTAACGACCAGCCGCGCTTTTCTCGTTCGACTTTAATATTCTGACCAATGCGTGCATTGATGTCATCTTCTTTACTAGACAATTTATCTAACATAATGGATAACTACGATAGTAAACGAATCATCCACTATAGTGACGAGGCGGACATCATGCAAATACGTGCAGCAGAAGAGGGCGATGCAGGGGCGATCGCGGAGATCTACAACGACGCAGTACTCAACACCACCGCGATTTGGAATGAGAATACCGTGGATATTGCTAACCGCATCCAGTGGATGGCTGCTCGCCAGGCCGCAGGGTTTCCGGTATTGGTGGCGGTTGAGGAGCAAGCGGTCATTGGCTACGCCTCCTATGGTGACTGGCGTCCCTGGGATGGCTACCGCCATACCGTTGAACATTCAGTCTATGTCCATAAAAACGGGCGCGGCAAAGGGGTGGGCGGCATGCTCATGGTCGCCTTGATTGAGCGGGCGCGCGAGCAGGGCAAACATATGATGATTGCAGGGATTGAGTCAGAGAACATCGCTTCAATCACGCTGCACAAGAAGCTGGGTTTCAGTGATGGCGGCAGATTAAATCAGGTAGGCTGCAAATTTGGCCGTTGGCTCGACCTGACCTTTTTGCAGCTTAAGCTTGATGCCAGGCCGCAGCCTTAACTTAGTGTTTCTGATAAAAGCACTAAGATCTGTGCGGCGCACCTCGGATAAATGCACGTGAAAATTCTGCGGCATTTATTCCCACTTAAACCTCAACACGATGCTATATAAATGATAACGATTATCATCAATTATTTTGTGCTGAGGTCAGGATGCAACCAACAGAACTCACCGCCGACTGTTGTATCGTCGGTGGCGGACCAGCAGGATTAATGCTGGGTTATTTACTGGCGAGATCAGGATTAAGCGTCGTGGTGATTGAAAAACATCCCGACTTCCTGCGCGATTTTCGTGGCGATACCATCCATCCCTCGACGCTGGAGATCATGCGCCATCTCGGGTTGCTGGATGAGCTACTGACCTTACCGCATCAGCGAGCCGAAAAATTACAGGCGGAAGTAGCCGGTCAGGAGATCACGATGGCTGATTTCTCGCGCTTGCCGGTGCAGTGCCGCTTTATTGCCTTTATGCCGCAATGGGATTTCCTCAATTTTCTCGCGAGCAAAGCGGCCGCTTTTCCCGGCTTCACGCTCTTACAATCCACCGCTTTTGATGATTTTATCTATGCAGACGGTGTGGTTTCGGGTGTTAAAACGTTACAGGGTAACGATGCGCGCATCATTCATACCTCGTTGGTGATTGGCGCGGATGGGCGTAACTCGCAGGTACGTACCAAAGCCGGATTACAGAGTAAAAGCTTTGGCTCATCCCGTGATGTGCTGTGGTTCCGGCTGAGCAAACAGGAAATCGATCCCGAATGGGGTATGGGTCATAAAGGGCCAAAGCAGAATTTCATTGTGATTGATCGCGGTGACTACTGGCAGTGCGGCTACACCATCCAAAAAGGAGAGTTTGACGCGTTAAAGCTCGCCGGTCTGGAGACGCTAAAACAGGCTATCGCTGAAGTGGCACCCTTCAGCGCTGAGCGCATGGTGGAGCTCGACGGTTGGGACCAATTGAAGCTGTTGTCGATTCGCATCGACCGGTTGGATCAGTGGATGAAGCCGGGCGTGTTGTGCATTGGTGATGCCGCCCATGCGATGTCGCCGATTGGCGGCGTTGGCGTGAATCTGGCTATTCAGGATGCGGTGGCAGCGGCCAATTGCCTCACTCTTCCACTGAAAAAAGGCCATGTCACAGTACGTGACCTGCAGAAAGTGCAACAGCGCCGACAGTTTCCCACGGTTGCCACACAATTCCTGCAAATTAAAATGAGCAGTAATAAACGTAAGCGCACTACGCCGAGTAAAGTGCCGCAGATGATCAGCCGCTTCCCGTTCTTACGCCATCTGTTTGGTCGTTTAATTGGCTTGGGTTTTAGAACTGAAAAACCGGAACATCTCAATTAGAAAGTTTAGCTTTCTAATCCTGAAAGCCTTCTTCCATTTATCCCGACGCCCCCAGCGGCAACAATAGATTCACAGCAGCAGACAACAGTGGGTTGTCTGCTAAACCTATGAATAGGATGTGAATATGCCGATTGCTTTATTTGCGCTGACGGTGGGTGCGTTTGCTATTTGTACTTCTGAATTTGTCATTGTTGGCATGCTGCTCAACATCAGCCACGACATGTCAATTAGCGTTGCTTCGGCAGGGATGTTGGTGACGGCCTATGCGTTGGGTGTGGTGATAGGCGCTCCGTTGCTGACACCTTTAATGGTGCGCTTTAAACGTAAAAATGCGCTGGTGATGTTGATGTTGCTGTATGTGGCAGGAAATTTTGCCTGTGCTGTCGCAACCAGCTATCAATATTTGCTGCTGGCGCGTGTTATTGCTGCGTTGGCACATGCATCATTCTTTGGATTGGGCGCGGTCGTTGCCACACAACTAGTCAGCAAAGAGAAACAGGCCAGCGCTATCGCGGCCATGTTCCTTGGGGCGACATTAGCCAATGTTTTCGGTACGCCACTGGGTACGTTAATGGGCGAGCACTTTGGCTGGCGCAGTACTTTTATTGGTTGTTCCGCACTGGGTGTTTTGGCGATGTTGGCGATGATGGTGTTTGTACCCGACATCAAAAATGCCAAACCTCAACATCTGGCGTCAGAGTTCCGGGTGCTACTGCAACCCCAGGCGCTCAAAGCCATGTTAATAACGATTATTGGATTTGGCGGGATTTTCACCGCATTAACTTACATTGGGCCTTTGCTGACTCAGGTGACTGGTTTCCCTGAGAGTGCGGTGTCCTGGCTACTGCTGGTGTTTGGTGTGGGGATGGTACTGGGCAATCCGTTAGGCGGGCGTCTCACTGATTTTAATCTGCGACTTGGCATCCTTGTGACCCTGGCGATAGTCCTGACCGTGCTGGTTGCGCTGGGGTTGTTTGCCGGATTCAAAGCGATAACCGCACTGCTGGTTTTCTTATTTGGTGCCGCGATGTTTTCTGCAATTACCCCGTTACAGGTCCAGGCAATGCATGCCACCCAAAATGCGCCTGTGCTGGGGTCGTCGTTTAATATCGCGGCATTCAACCTTGGTAATGCAGGCGGCGCATGGCTGGGCGGTTATATGTTAGAGCAAGGCGTTAAAGTGGCTCAACTTCCTCTGGTTGCGGCGGCGGTGACAACTGTCGGATTATTGTTTGCCTACTTTACTCGCGCTGGGGTGGCGACAAAAAACACCCGGTGAAGCGCATTGACATCACAAGGTATTGATCGAAGGATCAATACCTTGGGCACAAGGACGGAAAGTCGCAAATGGATTTACTCAAAAGCATGGCCATTTTTATCGATGTAGTCGATCAGGGCAGCATGACGGCAGCGGCAGCGAAATCTGACGTGACGCCGCAGATGGTCGGCATGCATATCAAAGCGCTTGAGCAGCAATTTAGCGTCACATTCCTTCATCGCACCACGCGCCAAATCGGCCTGACCGAAGCAGGTAAGGTGTTTTATCAGCACTGCCAACAAGTGTTGGGGCTGATCGGTGAGACTCATCAGGTGATCAATCAGTTACACGTGGAGGCTAAAGGGCTGTTGCGCCTCTCTGCTCCTGCCACCTTTGGAGCAAGGGTGATTGCGCCAACGCTGGGTGAATTTCGACTGCATCATCCAGGTGTTGAAGTCGATCTCTTTCTGACTGATTCCGTGATGGATTTGCAGTCAGATGAAGTCGAAGTGGCGATTCGTATCGGCAGTTTACAGGACTTATCGCTAGTGGCTCGTCCCTTAGGGCGTTACTGCATGGCGATTGCCGCGGCGCCTGCTTATCTGACTGCGCAGGGGATGCCACTGCGCCCGGAAGAGCTGGCAGACCATCATTGTCTGGGCTTTAGGCTCAAACAGGCGCAACGGCATTGGCATTTCCAACGCGGTGAGGAAAAGGTGAGTGTCAGCGTTGATGACTGCATCAGTATTAACCACGGCGAAGCGCTCCGGCAGGCGGCACTCGCAGGGGCCGGCGTTATCATGCAGCCCGAGGTGTTGTTGCAACAGGACTTTACCAGCGGTGCTCTAGTGCCATTACTGACGGATTTCACCATTCCTAATCGAGCGGTCAATATGGTTTATCGCCAGGACCGTTTTGCCAGCGCCAAATTAAAGGCCATTATCGATTTTGGCTTGAAACACTGGAAGATTTAATCATCATCAAGTTTCGATTTGTGAGAATTTTTAATTGCACACCGATAATCCATCTAATCGCAATATAACTTTCAGCTTGTGACAGTAATATGACGAAATGTTCTTGCTCGAATAAATCTATTTAGTGAGACTGCCGCTGTGGTTTTTTGTTCAATCTATTTTTAGAAGTGGATAAATAAAAACCACAACAGCATTGGCATATCACTTAAAGAGATGAAATAAATGAAAGCGAAAATTCTCGTATTAGCCATCGCGGCAAATTGTGCAATGAGCGCGCAGGCGGCAGAAATCTATAATCATGATGGTAATAAGTTAGATGTTTACGGTCAGGCCGTTGCGCGTCATTACTTTAGCGATAATAAGAGTGTTGATGGTGATAACACCTATATTCGTTTTGGTTTTAAAGGCGAAACCCAGATCAATGATTCGCTGGTCGGATATGGCCAGTGGGAATATAACGTACAGGCCAACAACTCCGAAGGCAGTGATGCGCAAAACGGGAATAAGACGCGCCTTGGCTTTGCTGGACTGAAATGGGGCCAATGGGGCTCAATTGATTACGGTCGTAACTACGGCGTGATCTATGATGTTGCAGCGATAACCGATACTCCCGTCATCTTTGATGATGAAACCTTTAGCGCTTCGGACAACTTCCTGACTGGCCGTGGCAACGGCATGCTGACTTACCGCAACAAAGGTTTCTTTGGTCAGGTTGATGGACTGAATTTTGCGTTGCAATATCAGGGCGCCAACAGCGATAGCACCAATAATGGTTCACTGCGTCCTACCAACCGTGCTAACGGCGATGGCTATGGTATCTCTGCCAGCTATGATGTCGGATACGATATTTCCCTGTTAGCGGCCTATGCTTCATCCAAACGCACCACGGCGCAGAACCGGATGCAGTTGGGAGAAGGCGACAAAGCGGATATCTGGGCAACGGGCGCGAAATTCGACGATGGTCACGTCTATCTCGCCGCAACCTATGCAGAAGCACACAACCTGACACCTGTACGCAGTTTTGGTTACGCCAATAAGACCAGCAATATTGAGTTGGTGGCGAAATACTTGTTCGACAGTGGTTTCGCACCTGAAGTCGGTTATTTCCGTTCCAAAGCCAAAAATCTGCAGGTTACAGGCGATCAGGATCTGCTCAATTACTGGGACTTCTCGCTGGCCTATTACTTCAACAAAAACATGTCAGTCTATGCGGACTATAAACTTAACCGCATCGACAGTGACAACAACCTGGGCATTGCATCTGATGATCAGTTAGGGCTGGGACTGACTTACCAGTTCTAATCCGCAAGGGTGATAACATAGGGGCTGCCATTAGGCAGCCCCACAATGTGCAGATGCCTGACGCCTTATCCCGCTTGCAACGTCATGCGAAAGCTAATCCCGCCTAATGAACTGGGTTCACATTTCACCTCGCCACCGTGCGCTAAAACGATGGCGCGAACCACAGAAAGCCCTAATCCGGAAGCACCGACGTGCGAGGGTCTTTCACTGTCTGCAAGGTAAAACGCATCGAAGATCTTTTCGCGCTCCTCGGGAGCAATGCCAGGACCTTCATCTTCCACCACGATCTCGACATTACCTGCCTGCTCACGACAAGAAACCACCACTTTCCCTTGAGAGGAATAATCCAGCGCGTTATGCAGCAGGGCCAAAATGCCTTGTTTAATACGATGTGCATCAACATAACAATTCACATCTTCCAACTGCTGTACCAACACTTTGCCTTTCTCAGCAAATTGCGGCGCTAAAGTGCTCAGCAGGGCGCGCATCTCCACTTTTAAGTCAACAAACTCTCGGAACAGGCGCAGCTGCCCAGTATCTGCCAAGCTGATGACCCGTAAGTCCTCAATCATGTGAGTCAGGCTATCGGTGTGTTTGATCAATCCAGCGATGTTGGTGCTATCAGGCTGGATCACACCATCATGAATGCCCTGTAAATGGGAACGCAACACGGTGACCGGGGTGCGAAGTTCATGTGCAATGGCAGCATTCCACACCTTCATTTCCCGAGACATATGGTCGAGTTTTTCCGCCATCAAATTGAAATCGCTCACCAGATGGTCCATCTCCGTGATGCGATATTTACCCCCGCTGGCTCGGGCTGACAGTTCGCCTTCCGCAATCTTACGTGCGCTCTCAATAATGGAGGCGATGGGCGTAATCATGCCGCTGGTAAAGCGCAATGACAGGCCGAGTGCAACGGTGATCGCCAAAAAAGTCGAAATCAGTGCGTTGAGATAGTCGCTGAAATTAAAAGTTTCAAGCTCGGCACCATTGGCAATCAATGAATAGAGATAGCAAACGATAAACGAGATGATCATACCGATCACCGTGACCTTGGCCGACAGGAAAAACAGCCGATAGCGAATACTGTGTTTCTTCACCCTCAATCTCCTAACCGATAACCAAAGCCGCGAATGCTTTCGGGGACAAAATTAATGCCTGACTTCTCAAGCTTCTTACGTAATTTACTGATATGACTGTCGACAGTGCGTTCACCTGCTCCACTTTCTGCCAGGCAGGCATCAAGAATTTCGCCACGGCTAAAGACACGTTTAGGGTAACGGATGAGATGCAGCAGTATGCGATATTCGGTGGAGGTGAGCTGATTGGAGATATCCACTCGCTCCGGTCCAACGAGCACTTGGTGCGTCATCTGGTTGATATAGAGGTGCTTGGTTTCATAAATCTGCCTGACCTCATCTTTAACGTGATGGCGTAAGCGTCTCAGAATGACATGGATTCGGGCAATGACCTCGCTGGGATTGAAGGGCTTGACCACATAATCATCGGCGCCGGTACGCAGTGCATAGACTTTGTCAGCATCGGTATCCAGCGCGGTGAGCATCATCACGGGCGCGTCAGTGAAGTGGCGAATATCAGCCAGCACGGCCCAGCCATCTTTACGCGGCATCTTAATATCGAGGATAACAAAGTCGGGTTCATGCTCTTGTACGTAGTTGACCGCTTTTACGCCATCATCTGCGTGAAAAACAATAAACCCTTCACGATGTAAATAGGCTATTAATGCGCTGGCGATATCTTTGTCATCTTCCGCAAATACAATTTTTACAGCGTCACTGGCGGGTAATTTCATTTATTCACACTTCTCCATGCAATCTCCATATAACCTCCACACAGAAGATAAAAATGGGCGATAACATCTCTGCATCAAACGTTGGGGCTATATTAACGGTTGGATAGATAAGTTCCTATACCCGAGCGTGCGTTTATTTTTACCCATAACAATAATCTCCATTTTTTATTCGATGATAGTGAACAACAAATTGATTCACTGACAAATTAAGTTTCCAGGAGTATTTTATGAAAAAGTCTATTTTCAGCGCTGCCATGGTATTTAGCTTGGTCGTTTCCGCCCCTTTGATGGCCGCAGCCTCGTCCGTTAATCCGGGAACAGTGATTGGCCAAGTCTCGGTTATCGGTGCGGGTACATTGGATCAGGCAGAACAGATGCTCAATAACAAAGCCCGTGCGATGGGTGGCGATGCTATCCATATCACCAGCATGGGCGGCAAGAATAAACTGTTTGCCACAGCTGAGGTGCTGAAAAACTAAGCAAAATGGCAGGCAGTTTCTGACAAACTGCCTGCCATTTTTAACATTTCACTCACTATCACTGCGAGGGCTAATAAAAATATCAGAACTCTATTAATCGCTCGGGTTTAATGCCTTAAACGATAGATATCAGCAAAGTACAGGTAGCCTTTCTTGGCGCGCATCTCGTTCAGACGTGTTTTTTCGCTCTCGGTCAGAATGGTACTGTCCAGCAGTTCATCGACAAAAGCGTCCCGGACATGGACTTCCATATACCAGTCACCGGTGTAGCAATTCTTCCAGGCACCTTTATCGATATCCTTCGCTTTGTACGACGGATTAACGTGGAAGAAGAAGAAAAAATTACATACAGCAAAAATCAGGATGCAGACCACATATTCGATGGTGCCGAAAGAGTCGGAGTACAACAGCAGCGCCATGGTAAGAACAAACAGTATCCACATCAGGCTGAATAAACCGGGATAATTTTTGATAAAGGAGATATCAAAGTAGGGGCGGTCATTACGCTGCTCTTCTACGTTGATTCTATCCAGCTCGGTTTGTAGTCGCTCATCCAGTTGATTACTCATGCATTCACCTCAGTGGTTTCCTTATCCATACTTCGCCCGCGCGAGTCTAACAGATAACCACCACGATTTTAGCCTAACCTTGATGGTTATTAGGGGAATTATCTGTGGGGAATAGGATGGAGTATGAAACCGTATTGGCATTCTGGTTTAACGCGCGCCATGAAAACTCTTGGTTCAAGCAGAACGACGGGTTTGATGAAGCTATACAAGGTGGTTTTTATGATTGTTGGGAAGCGGCTCGTCGCGGTGAGCTATCGGCTTGGCGGAAAGACATTCGAGGGCGATTGGCAGAAATCATCGTGCTGGATCAATTCTCCCGCAATCTCCACCGGAACAGTGCTCTCGCCTGGCAGCAGGATGGCATGGCGCTATTGCTCGCGCAGGAAGCGGTGAAAATTCCGGGCTATGCATCACTGAGCCTGGATGAAAAAGGCTTTCTCTTGATGCCCTGGATGCATGCCGAGTCTCGTGTTGTCCATCAACAAGCCGAAGTGTTGTTCGATGCGCTGAAAGGATCGTCTTACTATCAGAGTGAGTTAGAGCATCGGCAGATTATCGAGGCATTTGGTCGCTATCCACATCGTAATCAGCGGCTTAATCGTCCATCCACACCGGAAGAACTGGCATTCCTTAGTGAGAAACAACGCTCATTTTATTGACTCAGCATCTACCTCTGATACATGGATGGGGTGTAAATGGATAAAAAAATGCCCGCTAAGCGGGCGGGGTAATTAAACCAAGGAAAAAATTCTCGTAGGCAACGCATTGCTGTGTGTTGCGTCGCTATATTAGCAACGTTCTGCTTCCAGTACAGAAAATGTTCGATGATTAAATTTTGCTGATTTGATAAAGGTTATATTTGTGACGAGAGTGTTATTTTGATGTTTACAACTGCACGCAAAACAGGCGTTGAAGTGCCTTTGTCCCGGCTGGTGTGACATTTATCTCTCGGTAACCTGCTGTGCGGCTCAGCCATTGTTTATCAATTAGCAGGCTAAGAAGCGCGGCTCCCGCTGCGCCACCGAGATGCATGCGGCGTTCACTCCAGTCGAGGCAGGCACAACAAGGTTTACGTTTACTACGAAGATCTCGTTGCATACCGATGCTTTCTAACTGCTGCTGACCTAAGGCGGTCAGTGCACTACCATCGGCTACAACCCACTCTTTTTCTTGCATAAAATTGTATATCTCTACCGCCAGTTCACCCGCCAGATGATCATAACAGGTGCGGGCATGGCGCAGATGGCTGGGTGTAGCGGAAACCAACGCTCGCTGTGGCTGCATCGATACCCCCATAAGGGTTTCCAGCAGGTGCGCAATATCGCTGCCCGCCAAACGGAAATAGCGATGGCGTCCCTGGGATAAACACGTCACAAGACGGGCATCCAGTAGTTTGCCCAGATGTCCGCTGGTGGTGGAGGCGGCGATATCGGCGACGCCGCTTAATTCTGTGGCTGTCCAGGCACGGCCATCCATCAGCGCGCACAAAATGCTGACACGCGAAGGGTCGGCCAAAGCGGCAGCCACAGCAGACATCGCCTGCTGCAAGCCTTGTTCCGCCGTCTCATCGGTGATTATGGGGCTGCTACGGGTTGCCATGCGGTGGTCACCTCTGCTGCACGCTCAGGATTATCGGTAATCAGGATCAACTGGTTGCTGTGGTCACTGTATTGAAGGTGAATGTTAACGCCATTGCGTGCTAGCACGTCAGCAATTTCGCCAAGCTGTCCTGGTCGATCCTGTTTAAGCTTGCGGATCAGCGGCTGTTGTACTGAAACCACCTGAAAACCGGCCGCTATTAGCACTTGTCTGGCTTGCTCCCCATGCACAACTAAAAAATGCGCGTGACTTTGTTCACCCACCGTGAACACGCCGCCTCCTTCAAGTCCTACACCATGCTTGCCGAGGGTCGAACCTAATGCGGCCAACTCGCCCGGAACATTATTGAGTATCACGTGAATATCAAACATGTTGGCTTGCCTCGTGGGCATATTCCCGCAGTACAGCGGCGATACGGATGTGGTAGAAAGAAAACAAACGGTTTCGGCCTTCCTGTTGAGCCTGTTGGTGCGACATATTCTTCTTCCATGCCAGCACCGCCTCTTCATTTTCCCAGTAAGAGAGGGACAGAATCTTGCCAGGATCGTTGAGGCTTGAAAATCGCTCAACTGAAATAAATCCAGGCAAACTGGTCAGTTGAGATTTCAGTTGCGCGGCGAGTTCAAGATAGCGGGCTTGGTGCTCAGGTTGGGTAAGTGCTTCAAACAGGACGGCAATCATGGTTCTGCTCCATCAGTCAGTGATGGCAGCAGTGTAGCGAGTGGAGATGAGGATGCTTCGGCGAACAACGAAGTATGGCGCAGCGCGAGTTCGCTGCGCCACACCACTTATCCCACCCAGCGTGACTGACGGATGACGCTACAAAAGTTCATTGGTGAGAAGTCAGGCTGCTTGTCGGCAATGACATCGGCTTTGACATTGCCGAAGGTGGTCTCAGGTTTGTTTTTAATGCCATCGTAGAATGCCTGAATAATCTCTTCCTTGAATTGGGCAGGACGTGGATGCTGTTCTACCACGGCTTCACGCTCCGCATCGCTGAAGTGATCATAGTTGATGCCCAAGACATCCATTTCCACGCCAGCGGTGACTAACGCAATTTCCGGGGCCATAAATTGCGGAATGCCCGGAGTGGTATGCAGCGCAATCGCGGTCCAGACTTTATCGATATCGGCCTGCTCTACACCATATTGTTGCAAGAAATCGCGCGCCGCATTGGCGCCGTCCACTTCAAAGCGTTTGTCGCAGCTGCAGTGTTCGTGCGTCAGACCAACATCATGGAACATACAGCCGACATAAAGCAGCTCAGCATCCACCTTAAGATCTAAGCGGCGTCCTGCGAGTGCGGCCCAGTAATAGACGCGGCTGGAGTGGTGAAACAGCAAATCGGATTCGGTATCACGGACAAAAGTCGTCGCGTCACGGGTCATTGCAGTATCGGGAATAGTGATGCCGTTAATGGAAAATTTCATGGGAGGTTCTCCGCTCGGTTAAGTTGCAACCAGCTTAATACCGAGGCAGAATGTCTTAAATAGACTTTTAACGACCTTTTAAGACATTAAGACTTTTACAGACGGGAATAGCGTATGAATCACCATCTTGCGATTTTAGCGGTGCCGGGGGCGCAATTGCTCGATGTCTGTGGCCCGTTGGATGTGTTTGCTGAAGCTAATCGACTGCTCAATCGCACCGTTTACCAGCTGCAAGTCATGTCACTGGAAGGGGCCAGCATTCGTTGTTCGTCAGGTGTGCGTTTGATGGCGGATGTCACACTACAAGATATCCAGCAAACTGACACGTTTCTGATCGCGGGGGCACCCGAGGCGCGGGATATGCAATTAACTGCACGGCAAACCGCACGTCTGATTGAGCTATGCCATGAAAGTCAGCGCTTTGGCTCGATTTGCACCGGTGCGCTGCTGCTGGCACAAACCGGGTTGCTGAGTGGTAAAAAAGTGACGACCCACTGGGCCTGCGCTGATGCACTGGTGGAACAGGTACCGGATGCGCAGGTGGAGGCCGATGCGCTTTACATCGCAGATGGGCGATTGCGTACCGCCGCTGGCGTCACGTCGGGGCTCGATCTGGCGCTGCGATTGGTGGAAGAAGATTTGGGACGCGAATTGGCACAGGATATCGCCGCCAATTTGGTGATGTTCTTTCAACGGCCAGTGAATCAGGGGCATTTTGTTCGCAAACAGCAACTTTCCCTGGGTGGTCGCAGTGCGTTTCAAGAGATGCAGCGATGGGCTTTGGCGAATTTGGCACAGGTCAATTCGCTCGACGATCTCGCCGCACATATGCAAATCAGCACAAGGCACTTGGCGAGGCTTTTCCGTCAGCATATGGACTTACAGGCGGGCAATTGGCTGGAGAATGCGCGAATTGATCAAGCGCGAAAGTTGCTGGAAGCAGGTTCCATGCCGCTGAAAGCCATTCCGGCCGCTTGTGGTTATCGCAGCAACGATGTTTTAAGACGGGCTTTTGTGAAGGTGACGGGCATGACGCCTTCGATGTATCGCAAGATGTTCTTTAAAACCTGAGGTCGCCACCAAGGGCGACCTCATAATACTGTTTTAGGGTGCGCATTCATGCGCACCAGGCTTATTCCGGCCAGTTATCCAGAATGCGCTGACGCACTTCTTCCGGGTAACCTTGCGCGAACGAAGCATGCAAATGGCGTTTAGTCTGTAAGGTGTCAAACACGACTTTGGCGCCTTTCCCGGCAACGTATTCTGCCTCGTCATAACACTGTGGCAGACGAATGACACGTTGATCCTCAAACACCGCACGACGGCCTACCGGGTGTACGCGAGTTGACAATGCCCAGACGACTTCGCGCAGGTTAGTGGGGTCAAAGTCATCATCCACGACATACACTTTAGGGATAAACACCATGGCATCGGTTTTAAACAACACTTCACCGATTCGCTGGGTCAGTTCTTCGCTGCTGACACCCGGCAACAGCTCGCGCCAGTTCTCCGGCATCACGACCAGCAGCCAGTGGACGGTGGAGTCTTCTGGGATCCAGGCGGTTTTCACCGGCAATTCCGCTTCACGCAAATAGGTCAGCGCATCGGCGGCCAAGCCCATCGCCCATAGGGTGTGAGATTCATCGGTCGGACGGCCAGTGATCGACATCGGCCAGATGGGATCGTTGCGATGGGTAATAGTCTCGACGTGGAACGTAGGTTGCGCCGATGAGCCTTCACCAAGATAGCCGCCATATTCGCCATAAGGGCCTTCCTGGCAGTCACGCTCAATGGAAACGTGGCCTTCAATCACGATCTCGGCTGTGGCAGGCACATCAAGATCGAGGCTAATGGCTTTCACTACCGGAACCGGTTCACCCGCAAGCGTGCCGATGTAATCGGCTTCATCCGCATTGGCTGGAATGGGTATACCGGAGACGCAGGAAATTGCCGGAGCAGGACCTTGCACCAGCGCGTAAGGCATGGGTTCACCGCGCGCCACCCACTGCGTCCAAATCTGCCCGATATGCTGGCTCGGCACGATCAAGCCGACCATGCGTTTACCATCGACCTTCATCACGCGTGCAATCGACCAGTTAACCCACTTGCCGTCTGGCGTCTTAACAATCAGCGTGCCCCAGGTATTGGCATAGCGGCCACCATCTTTGTCATGGGCGAAAGGAATGGGGAAGCGGTCGAGGTTGGCTTCATCGCCACGCAATATGTTCTGCTGACATTCAGCTTGAGCGGACTCAACGCGTACAGGGGGAATACCGGGTTTAAAGCGGGCTGCAGACAGGGCTTCGATGATTTCCGGGCCGGTGGACTCTGGTGCTAAACCCAGTGACATGGCCACACGCGCATACGGCATGTCGCTGCGTGATGAGAGTGCCGCTGGCGCACCGAACAAACGAAAACCGGCTGCCACGCCCGCGACCTTGTGAAACAGTGGGGCGGGTGACTGGATTTCATAGCTGTGCCTGGTCATGGCGCTAGGCTCGAAATCGCCATCGACTTCGCGATGCACATGCATGATGTCGCCCATTTCGTCGAGGGCAGTGATAAAGCTGCGTAAATCGCCGTAATATTTCATCAGGCTCTCCTTAAGCCGTGGTGGAACGTGGACCGGCCCAGCGCTGGGTGAGGCTGTTCTCCAGGCCGAACTGGTCGAGAATGCGGGAAACGGTATGATTGATGATGTCGTCAACGCTTTGCGGGTTGTTGTAGAAGGCGGGCATCGGCGGCAGTATCAGTGCACCAGCACGAGTAAGCGCCAGCATGTTCTCCAGATGAATCGCGTTCAGCGGCGCTTCACGCGGCACTAACACCAGCTTGCGTTGTTCTTTCAGGGTGACGTCAGCAGCGCGCGTGATCAGTCCATCACCGTAGCCGCTACGAATGCCAGCAAGGGTTTTCATGCTGCACGGCACCACCATCATGCCGTCGACACGGAATGAACCGCTGGAGATGGCTGCCGCTTGATCGTGTTCGCTATAAGTCTTGGTCGCGAGAGACGTGACCTCCTGTACACTGTACGGCGTTTCCATCTGGATGGTGGCGCGCGCCCATTTAGAAATAACTAAATGAGTTTCGACTTCAAGTTCGCGTAATGCCGTGAGAATGCGTACGCCAATTGCCGCACCCGTTGCGCCGGTCATCCCTACAACAAGCTTCATAAGTGATCCATATTGCAGTATAGTTTAAGTTCAAACTGTTTGTGTTCGAACTATAAGTTTGACGATTTAAGGAGTCAAGTGCATCTATGTCACAAAATCCCGACTTAATTCTCGCTGCCCCCTTGTGGCCGCACGGCGATTGTTCGTTAATGCACCTTGTACGCCGTGCTGGGCAACACTCGACATTCTGCTGGTCGCAGTGTGTGGATACTGGCTTTCAGCGGTGCAATACGCCATCTTGGTTGTGCTGGCCGAGGAGACAGTCTGCGATCAGCAAACGTTGGGTAACCGCGCTGGATTTGATAAAGCGACGGGTACCTACGTGATTGACCGCATGAGTAAAAGCGGGCTACTGAAGGTGGAAACAGATGCAACAAACCGCCGCCGTAAATTGGTCACGATGACCGCTGCAGGGGAAACCATGTTGAACCTGATGGTCGAGCAGGCAAAAAGTGCCGAGAAGATGATTACCGCCCATCTCGATATGCAAGATATTGCCGATCTAAAACGCTTGTTGAGCAAACTGGGCGGATTGCAGGAACCTGAAGACGATGCCGCAAACAACCCTCGCTGATCAGCACAGTGAACCGAAGCCGGATCTCACCATCGGCTTTCTGTTGATGAAAAGCTTCACGCTGGCTTCGGTGGCCGGTTTGGTGGAGTCGTTGCGTTTTGCGGCTGACGAATCTTTCACCAGTCGACAGATTTTTTGCCGCTGGGAATGGATGACCTGTGACAACCAGCCAGTCACCGCCAGCTGCGGCTTGCCGGTGTCACCCACCGCCGATCTCGACTTCACTAAAAAATGGGATTACTTCGTGGTGGCGGGTGGTTTGCTGGAAGAGACGCGCCAGCCGCCACAGTGGCTGCTTGAGGCGCTGAAGGCGTTGCATGCGCGCAATGTACCGATTATCACCCTGTGTAGCGGCGCTTTTGTTGCAGGAAACGCGGGTTTATTGGATGGGCGGCACTGCGCGATTCACTTCACCACGCGCGATGAATTCCGTTTACGTTTTCCGAAAGCCATCCCGGTGATCGATAAAACCTACATTAAAGATGGTGGCATTATCTCCTGCCCAGGCGGGACCGCGATTGATCTCGCGGCAGATCTTATCCGCCAGCATTGTGGGCTGGTACGCTCACAGAAAGTCCTCAAATATCTGCTGGTGGAAGAGCCTGCTGCACCGGTAAGGAAGTCGCAGCAGAAGAGCAATCTTAACGAACCCGATGTGTATGAAAATGAGCTGGTGAATAAGGTGATCGAGTTTATGAAACATCACCTCGATTCCCCGGTGCCACTGGCCGATGTGGCCGATTTCGCAGGCGTCACTTTCCGCCAGCTCAACTTGATTTTTACCAAGTGTACCGGCTATTCAGCGGCGGTGTACTGGCGGCGCATGCGGCTTGAACAGGCGCGTAAACTGATGGCGGATTCCAGCAACAGCATTAACGCAATAGCCACCGCCACCGGTTTTGCTGATGCCTCACATTTGATTGCCTGGTTCCGTAAGCAGTATGGCGAAACACCCAGCTCGTTCCGTAAACGCCGGCGAGTAGTGGAAAGGTTAGTAAAAGAGTAGGAGCCTTATACGGGCTCCTTTTTTTAACGTGAGTGCTTGGAAAATGTGCCCGATATTGCCTGCTGCGAGACGTCACTATCCAGCGATGCCGCATCATTCAGGTCACGTGCGGCCGTTTCTGGCGCGAGGAACCAGGACACAATCAAACCAATGAAGGTGATGCCTGCTGCGATGTACATCGTAGAACCAATACCGATGCTTTGCAGCGAGATCGGTACCAAATAGGTTCCCACTGCTGCACCAATACGTGACATGGATGTACCGACGCCCACCGCTCCAGCGCGGATCTCGGTCGGGAAGATCTCGTTCGGGTAGACCAGCTGCAACACTTGTGCACCACCAATAAACAGCGCGTAGGCACCAAACATCAGCAGGATGATCATCGAAGGCCCATCGCGTAATGCTCCCAGCAATAACAGCGCCAGGCCAGACCACAGGAAGCTATGCAGCAGTAACTTACGGCGTCCCAAGGTATTGACCAGTCGCGTGGCGATAATGCAGCCGACCACAAACAGGAGGGTGATCGCAATAGAACCGTAAGAGGCCCAATCTCCGCTGAGATGCAGCGCTTCCAGCACTTTAGGCGCGAAGGCATAAACTGCAAATACCGGGGTCACAGAACACATCCAGAATATCGTCACGAAGGCCATACGTTTGCCATAACCAGAGTGGAGCAAACTGGCAAAGGATAAATTCTTACTCTCTGCCTGTTCAGGCAAATTTTTCAAAGAAAAACCACTGCCAAAGACGCGACGAATAATGGCTTCCGCTTCCTTGTGGCGGCCCTTACTGATCAACCAGCGAGGTGACTCGGGTGTGCCTAAGCGCACCAGGAAAAGCAACGCGCCGATCACTGCAGTACTGGCTAGGGTGTAACGCCAGGCATCTGCGCCGCCAAAATTAAGGATTGCATCGCCCACCAGGTAGGCGGTGGCAGCCCCGGCAAACCACAAAATAGTCAGCGTAGCGAGGCAAGGTCCACGTGATTTTTTGGCATGAATTCAACTAAAAAAGCCGTTGCGACGGGATATTCAATCCCCACTGCCACGCCATTAAGGAAGCGTAACGCAAACAGCATCTCACCGCTTTGTACCCAAAATTGCGCGATCGAACAGACGATAAACAGTGTAGGGCCAACGAAGTAAATCATTCGACGGCCAAGGCGATCGGTCAGCGCGCCACCTAAAAAACCGCCAAAGAAGATGCCAATCAGTGCTGAGGCAGCAATTAACCCCTCCCAGAAGGGACTGAGGCCTAGTGCAGGCGACACTTTCGTCATGGCTATACCAATGATGCTAAGCACATAGCCATCGACGAAAGAGCCGCCACCGGAACGCACGGTTAACAAACGATGAAAGCGATTTAAAGGAACATCTTCAACAGAAATGTTATTCGACATTTTGTACTCCTGTCTTTCCTACGCGCTGAACAGCAGCGTCGCCAAAGCGACGGAAATAAGCACGATAAGCGATGGGTGCCTTATTTCATCAGGGCGCCGAAATAAATATAAACCTGTAGCGATCGTTAAAACGTTATCCAGAACAGATATTAAGATCGTGATGTGTTAAGAGTGATTAACGTGTTTCAAGTTAGATGCGTCATAGGCAGATTCCTCCGGTGCAGGATAGTCGGATAAATAAAAACCTTGCTGTCATAAATCGTTATGTTGTGGCTTTTTTATAGCGGGAGGGGATTAACCTCCCGTTTCATTATTCAGAGACTTTACTACTCATACTTTTGCTTTCAACTGTGCGCGTTGACCACCAGCACACCAACGATCCCAGACTCACCATGGCAGTACCTTGCCAGAATGACATCGTTAAATGCGAACTCAGGATGAACGCCGCTAAGATCGAGGAAATAATCGGAATAAAGTAGGATGCTGCCGCCAATACCGTGACGTTGCCGTGCAGAATACCCACGTTCCAGGCCGCGTATCCGAAGCCCATTGCCATCGCTGCCAATGCCAGAGAGATCCACACCGGGAAAGACAAAACAAAGGGCGGCTGAGGTGAAAACAGGAACTTAACCCATAACGTCAGAGCCGTTAAAATAAAGAATAAGGTTATTCCGTTGCTGCCGTTGGCAATTTTTTTCGTCACAACACAATATATTGCCCAAATAATCGCGCCAGTGAATGCCAAACCGTAACTGAGGGGATTATCCATGACGTTGCGCGTCATTTCAGTTAATGAAAACCCTTGGTCGCCCCCCAACACACGACAAATCCCTGCCACGGCTAAAATCACGCCAGGAATAATCAGTGGGCTGACTTTTTGTCGATTAACTATCACGGCAAGCACAATCGTCATACTCGGCCAGAGATAATTGACCATGCCAACTTCTATCGCCTGTCGACCGTTATGGGTGAAACCCAGTGAGAGCGACAGACAGAGTTCATAGCAGACAAACAGCACGCTGCCGATAATCAGATAGTTGCGGGGAAATTTGCGCAGGTTGGGGAAGCCCACCGTGAACAGCAGCAGAATGGCGCTGCAGCTGTAGATTAATGCTGCGCCCGCGATCGGGCCAAAGCCTTCGCTGACGCTTTTAATTAACCCAACAATCGCGCTCCACAGCAGGATGGCAATCAAACCTATGAGCGTCGCTTTCTTTTGGGGCATAACCCGCTACCTCTTTTTTACTGAATATTCACCCGAACTGAGGGTGAAAGCTTACCTGTTAAATTCAGGTTAAAACCAGCATAAAACTATGCTCCCTGACGCACAGTGTAAATACGTCATAGAGGATGATAGTTGCGTAATGTGATCGCCATCTGAATTCATGTAGAAAAATATTACGCAAATTAAAATAAATTAACTCTTTGAAATATAAGAATTAAAAAAATAAAGCATGTAAGAATATCCCATTCATTAGTATTTCCTTTGTATTTTTAAAGTATACAAAAATTTCACATCGGTTGACCTCGCTGCACACCCTATGCAAATTGTTAACAAACGCAACCTAACGGCGTTGCATTTGGTCCTGAATTCACCCTGGAGAGTCTCGCGATGACATTTGAAGGTATCTACACCCCAGCCATTACCCCTTACGCTGCAGATGGCAGCATCGATTACGCTGCGTTTGCTACCGTGTTGGAATCACTGATTGAAGCACGTGTACACGGCATCATCATTGGTGGCTCTACCGGTGAGTATTATGCACAAAGCGCGGAAGAGCGTCTGTCACTGGTTGAACATGCACGTAAGGTGATAGGTAATCGTCTGCCTTTAATCGTGGGTACTGGCGCTATCCGCACCGAAGATGCAGTCGCTTTCGCAACCCATGCTCGTGACCACAAAGCGGATGCTATCCTGGTGACTTCACCGCCGTATGCACTGCCAACCGAACTGGAAAATGCGCATCACGCGTTGACTGTAGATAAAGCCGCGCAACTGCCGATCATGCTTTACAACTATCCTGGCCGTATGGGTATCACTATGGGTGAAACCTACTTCCGTGAAGTAAGCCGCTCGAAAAACGTGGTAGCGATTAAAGAGAGCTCTGGTGATTTCAACAACCTGCACCTGCTGGCCTGCAAATTCCCACATATCGCGCTGTCCTGTGGTTGGGATGATCAGGCGTTGGAGTTCTTTGCCTGGGGCGCACGTAGCTGGGTTTGCGCAGGTTCTAACTTTATTCCACGCGAACACGTGGCGCTCTACAACGCCTGCGTAGTAGAGAAAGACTTTGATAAAGGTCGCAAAATCATGGCTGCAATGATGCCACTGATGAACTTCCTCGATGGTGGCAAATTCGTGCAATCCATCAAGTACGGTTCGGAATTAGCGGGTCTGAAAGCCGGTCCCGTTCGTGCGCCGTTGCAAGCCCTGGATGAAGAAGAAAAAGCTCAGTTGCAGGCAGTGATTGACGGTGTGAAACGCGATGTGGCTGCGGTTGCCGTGCTGTAAGGAGTGCGTATGAAACAAGTACAGACATTAAGCGACGTAGTGAGTGTGGCGCGGGAACTTCGGTTCCCAAATCAAGCGTTCATTAACGGACGTTTTACCCCAGCGGCATCCGGTAATACGTTGGAGACCACTAACCCGGCGACCGGCGAAGTGCTGGCGCATATTGCTGCTTGCAATGGTCATGACGTTAACACCGCTGTACAGGGCGCCCGAAGTGCGTTTGAGTCCGGAAGCTGGAGTCAACTGCATCCTGGCGAGCGTAAAGCCGTGCTGCTGAAACTGGCTGATCTGTTAGAAAACGAAGTCACCCAACTGGCGGTGATGGAGAGTCTCGACAGTGGCAAACCTGTGAGCGAATGTCTGGCGGTAGATGTGCCAGAAACCATTCACGTGATCCGCTGGCATGCTGAAGCTATCGACAAACTGTACGATCAAACCGCGCCTGCCGGGAGCGGGGCGATGGCGATGATCGTACGTGAACCGATTGGTGTCGTGGGCTGTGTGCTGCCTTGGAACTTCCCACTGCTGATGCTGGCGTGGAAAATCGGTCCAGCTCTGGCTGCCGGCTGCTCAGTGATTGTGAAGCCCGCAGAGCAGACGTCACTGACTGCGCTGCGCGTGGCAGAGTTGGCGCATGAGGCTGGTATTCCAGCGGGTGTACTGAATATCGTCACGGGCACCGGTAAAGACGTCGGAGAGCCGATTGGCTTGCATGCTGATATCGATATGGTGAGCTTCACCGGTTCAACCGCGACGGGGCGTCGTTTCCTGCATTACTCTGCTGAATCCAATCTGAAAAAGATTGTGCTGGAGTGTGGCGGTAAAAACCCGGCGGTGGTATTCGATGACGCCGATGATTTGGCCAGTGTTGCGGCGAATGTGCTGAGTGGTGCGTTCTGGAACATGGGCGAAAACTGCTCAGCCACTTCACGTCTGCTGGTGCATGAAAACGTCAAAGATAAACTGTTGGCGTTGATCGCTGAGCAGATCGGCGACTGGCGTATGGGCAATCCACTCGACCCTGAGAACCGTCTTGGTACGATGATCACCGCCGAGCATTTCTGCAAAGTCAGCGACTACCTGAAAACGGCGCGCAAAGAAGGTTTACGGATTATTCAGGGTGGGTTCACCGATCGTGGCATCTATGTACAGCCCACGATTGTGGATGGTGTTACGCCGAAAAGCGCCTTGTTCCGTGAAGAGATTTTTGGTCCGGTGTTGTGTGTGACCACCTTCAAAACCGAGGCGGAAGCCATTGCACTGGCCAATGATACCGATTACGGACTTGCAGCGTCGGTCTATACCGGCAAGCTTAGCCGTGCAATTCGTGTGTCACGCGCAATACGTGCAGGAACCGTGACGGTTAACTGCTTCGGTGAAGGCGATGCGACCACACCTTTTGGTGGCTACAAGCAGTCTGGTTTTGGTGGCCGTGACAAGTCGGTGTATGCACTCGATCAATACACTGAATTGAAAACTATCTGGATAGACGTGCCTGCCGAGTAACCTGATTTACGCCCGTCAAGGATGGCGGGCGTTCCTCCAAATAGAATAATTCCCTCAAGTAAGTCTGCTCTTATACATCCTCTAACTCATTGTTATTCATCTTATCTACGAACTGTGATCCACCGCAGAATGCGAAAAATATCCCACAATTATTTTTGCTGTATACACACTTTTTCTGTAGGTTAAGCAGGAATTACGTGCTGGATTTCATCACAGGAGGTCACATTGAGATCGGGAAAAGCAGCGTTATATGAAGATTTGAAACGCCTTATTTTGACCATGGAACTGGATCCTGACGAACTGTTGGATGAAGCCAGCCTGACCGGGCAGTACGGTCTTTCACGCACGCCCGTGCGCGAAGTGTTCCAGCGTTTAGCCGGTGAGGGTTTTCTGGAGATAGTTGAGAAGCGCGGTGTTCGTGTTATTCCCATGAGCCATTCCACATTGCGCAATTTCTTCCTGGTTGCTCCGATGATCTATGCTGCGACAGGGCGGTTGGCTGTACAGAACTGCAAACCCTCACAGCTTAAATCGCTGAAAGAGACGCAAAAGCGTTTTCGTAAAGCCGTACAGACGCGAGATGCCGAAGCGCTGGCGTTAGAGAACAATCGCTTCCATGAAATCATGGGTGAAATGGCGAGTAATCCCTATTTGCAGCCCAGTCTGGGACGTTTGTTGATTGATCATTGCCGCATCGGCCACACCTTCTTCCGCCCGCAGAATGAGGATATGGAGCGCCGCCTGCAATTGGCTGCAGAGCACCATGACGCCTTCATCACCGCGATTGAAGCACGCGATGAGCAGAAGGTGGTTGACTTGGTATTTGAGCACTGGGAGCTGTCACGCGAAAACATGGAAATCTTTATCGCGCCGCAGGGTTTGAAAGCGGATGACCTGGTGCAGTCTCCGCAAGGGAAATAACAAATGTAACGGTCGTCAATCGTGACGACCGTTATGTGAATTAAATCAATTGGGTCGTTCATTTGTATCGGGCTGTTTAAACCACTGATAGCTTGGCATAATCCCAAAAACGGTAAAACCTAAAGCGATAGCGTATAAAGGTATAGTCACCGTGAGTGCCATGTGCATGCTGTGAAGAGATAAATCTTTATTTCCTAAGAAACTGCCAAGAATAGCGACGCCCATAACACTCCCGCTTTGGCGAGCGGCATTAATTATTCCCGATGTAATGCCTCCTTGGCCTGGCGGCGCGGATGACATGCCTGCGGCAACCGTAGCAGGTGCTGTTGCTGACATACCAAATCCTACCAGTAACATAGGGATAAGCACCGCGAGATACGTGCTTGTTGCCGATGTGAAAACCAACCCAATAGTCCCCAACAATGTCGTGGTGAGTCCCACTGCCATAGGCATACCCGGCCCTGTTTTTGCTGTGACTTTGCCACAATAGAACGCAGTCATGGCCATAACGATGGCTTGTGGCAAGAGGGCAAGACCGGATGCATGGTGGAAAAATGTTTTAATTGTTGAAAGTACAGGCTCATTATAAAAAGTTGACCATAGAAACCTAGGTTAATTATCAAACCTACCATCGTCGCAGCAGTAAATTTTCTCATCCGAAACAACCCTTTAGGCAGCATCGGATAGGCTGATAATTGCTCAATAAGTAAAAAACTCAAGGCAGCAAGAATAAAGATAATGGCGGCTACAATAACACGCGCCGAAAACCACCCAGTAGAACCTGCGGAAATGAACGTAAACGCCAGAGCACCCAATGCGCTAGCGGTCAGTAATTGAGAAAGTGGTTTGATTTTATGCGGTAGCACATTGATTTCAGGGATGTGCTTTAATGTCATGAATATGGCTAAGATGCCAAAAGGAATATTGAGTAAGAATGCAGAAGGCCAGCCAAATTTCGCAATGAGTATGCCTCCCGCGACCGGACCGATGGCGGTTGCTACGCCACCCAATCCGCCCCATACACCAAAGGCTTTCGCTCGTTCCGCAGGGTCACTAAACACCCCCTGCAAAAGTGATAGAGAGTTAGCGACGGAGAGCGCAGCGCCAATGCCTTGAAGCGTCCTGGAAAAAATTAAAAACGATAATGAGTGTGCAATACCACACAGCAACGATGCACAGGTAAACAGAATTAAGCCGCTGCAGAAGACTTTCTTTGGTCCGATAAGGTCTCCCAAAGATCCTGCACTCAAAAGAATTGACGCGAATGCGATGGTGTAAGATGCCACTATCCACTGCAATCCAATTAAGTTTGCATTCAGGCTAAGTTTCAACTCGCTTAGTGCAACATTCACCAGTGTTGTGTCCAGACAAACCATAAAAAAACCCATCGAAATTATCGTTAATATCGTTGTGCGATTAACCTTTTCCATTATCCCTACTTTTTATTACTCAACATTGTCCCAATGACCTTAACCACAACTGTGAAGGCTGAAAAACGACTTTTTGACACCTCAGCTTGATCAAATGTTATTCTTAACTTCCGTTCATCAACTCAATGGCCCAACTTTGAGAAGAGTTCTTCCTGGTATTTCTGCTCTGATTGCGTTTGAAGCAAGCGCACGCCATAACAGTTTTTCCCGCGCAGCATCTGAACTTCACCTATCAGAAGGGGCGGTCAGTCGACAGATTTCGCGCCTGGAAATGCAGCTTGGGACCACACTGTTTATCCGTCGCGGAAATCGTGTTGAGCTATCCCGACAAGGACTGAACTATGCTTCGCAGGTAAGGGATATCCTTGGAAGGTTGGAGCAGGAAAGTTTGCGTTTGATTGCACAGCCAGAGGATGGGGGAACACTGGAGTTAGCCGTCATGCCGACTTTCGCGAGTCGCTGGCTGATTCCCAGACTGGGACGATTTCAGAGACAACATCCAAATATCATCCTGAACCTCTCTGAGAGGACACAACCTTTTCCGATGGCGGGCAGTGGTTTTGATGTCGTTGTGCATTTTGATCATCCTGCGTGGGCTGGCCACGAGACGCAATGGCTGTTCGAAGAGAGGCTGGTCCCCGTTTGTCGGCCAAGACTCATTGCAGAACATGCTAGTGGCGTTTCACCCTTAGTCTTGCTTCATAAACGTAATACCCCGAACGCATGGCGGGATTTCGTTAGTTCTAGCGAGTTGGATATTTTGAATGCGGTAGCGGGCCCAAGATTTGATCTTTTCTCAATGCTGATCGAAGCCGCCGTTGCTGGTATGGGCGTTGCGTTGGTGCCAAGCGCTTACATTGAATCTGAATTAGCATCGGGATTGCTCTATGTACCTTGGACCCATTCTGCAAGAGGAAATAGAGTTAACGTTGTGACCTTGGCCACTGAGATTGCTGATCCAGCAAGAGAGGTTTTCGTCCAATGGTTGTTGAACGAAGCGCAGTTATTTTCTGGTACTGAGCACCGCGGATAAAAGCGTGATGTGTTTACGCAACCATAGGTCGGTCACCCTTTGCAGGTGACCGGATGAGGATATTACTCGTTGCCCCACTGGTTCAGGAAGTTAGCGATTTCATCGATACGCTTTTCCTGAATTCCTGATTCCTTGGCCATCTCTTGCTGTGACTCTTCGCTGATCTCTTCGTTATTCGTCAGGCGAGTCAGTAATAGCTGGAAATAATGTGCTAACGAATCCAGTTCCTCTTCGCTAACATCGTGTTCTGATTCGGAGGCGTATTCTTCGGCGATGTCATAAAATTTCAAGGGTATTTCATAGTTCATGCTTTGATCCTCAATTTAGACTTTGAGCATTTTAACTGCGGCATTGATGTCGATTTCATCTTCCGTGAAAATCAAGGTCGTGCCCTGGAAGGTGGTGACTGCCAGTTTTTTCACTGAGCGCATTTCATCAGGCTTCACATCTGATTTCGGCTTGATATTGTTCATCAAGATGCCGACAGACAGCACGGTGTTTTCTTTATCAATACGGGTATCAACAGGTTCTTCTTCACTGTAAACCACGTAAGACTTGATTGAGGTGAGCTTTAAGCGCTCGCCAGCAATAAAGATGTATTTGCTATCGGGTACGATTTTCACCGCAAAGGCGGACAGACCCTTGTTATTGGTGGTGGGTTCAAATGTTACCGCCGCATCTTTCTTGATCAGATCAGGGTTGGCGACCTTAATCACATGAAAATAACGGTTGTCTCCGTTCTCATCTTTGATAAATCCAAAACCCTTGTCTTCAAACCAGGTTGTGATTGTTCCGTTCATCGCCATTACCGCCTACTTAATCGTTTATTTGCTCAGTTTTTTGCAGCGCGCAGTGTAAAGCACAATGGCTGCGCAGACCACGTCTTTACCTCAAGTCTGGACGAGAAATTTCTCCAGTGCGAGTCGAGGGGCAAATTCGTCACGGGGGTAAAAATTGGTTATCATCCGCCTCCTTTTTCCAATCGGTACGTTTGATGTCCCCGATCGTCGATAACTTTGTTGCTCCGCCGTGCGCAGATCAGATTGAAATGCTCTATCAGGATGAGGATCTGTTGCTGATCAACAAACCTTCTGGGCTGCTCAGCCTGTCGGGAAAAAATCCGCAAAATCTCGATTCGGTACATTATCGTCTGGTCAAAGATTTCCCTGGCTGCACGTTGGTACATCGCCTGGATTTTGGCACATCAGGTTTGATGGTGATTGCGCGCAACAAAGCCATCAACGCCGCCTTGTGTCGGCAGTTCAGCGAGCGCAGCGTGACTAAAATTTATAGTGCGTTACTTTGTGGGCATCTGTTGAACGACGAAGGGGTGATCGATGCTGCCATTGCGAAAGACCCCGCGCTGTTTCCATTGATGTCGATTTGCGCCATCAATGGCAAACCCGCTCGCTCGCGCTATCAGGTGGTGGAACGGTTTATGCGCGAGCAGGAAGATGGGCGGATGCTGCCAGTCACGCGGGTGCAATTATTCCCAGAAACCGGTCGCACCCATCAATTACGCATTCACTGCCAGCAGCTTGGACATCCGATTTTAGGCTGCGACTTGTACAGTGGCCTGACATTACCGGGTACTGAAAGGACGCCGCGTCTAATGTTACATGCCAGCGAGTTGCATTTTGTGCATCCCGCCAGCCAAGAAGCTACTGTTGCGCGCAATGCCAGTCCGTTCTAAGGCCGGCTGGGTGCATTACCACATCAAATCATCTGGCACTTTGAAATCAGCGTACGGATCGTCTTCATCCTCAACGTCCTGACTGACCGCACTGTTTAAGACAATACTGTCGGCGTCGCGCTGCGCAATTTTGTCGGCAACAATTGCAGGAATAATCGCGTACTCACTTTTGCCACTGCTATCAGTCGTTAAACGCGCAATGGCCAGGCGGCCATTAATCAACTGGGTTTGGGTGGGTTTATCAACCGCAATCTTTTTGATTAAATTGTCATCGGTGAAGTTAAAATCGATATTGCCTTTGGCAATCGTGATGCGGTTCATTTCAATCAGTTGTTTCACCTGAGCCTTGTACTCTTTAGATAAAACCGCCTGCTTTTGTTGTTCGCTCAGCAATTTATCACGCTCAATTTGCGCTTTCTTGTTCTCTTCAACCGCTTCTCTGGCTTCACGAGCCTGCACGCGTGACTTCTTGGCGGTTCTCTGGACCTTGTCCATTTTTTTGCTGGAGACCAATCCGGCTTTGAGCATCTGCTCCTGTAAGGTGAGCTTTGTCATTTTCGTTCCTAAACCCGATGAATAATGCGCGGGATTATACCTGTAATAGCGGGTCTGATCACGATGAGGTGATAAATGATGGCCTACCGAAGCATTACGGCAATCAAAGCCACTAGCGCCGGCAGCGCCTGTACGTAGAGGATTTTACGACTGGCGGTGACGGCACCGAAAATCCCCGCAATCAATACGCAACTTAAGAAGAAGAGGGTAACAGGAACGCCGCTTTCACCCAGCCATAAACCCCACAGCAAACCAGCTGCCAGAAAACCATTATATAAACCCTGATTAGCGGCTAAAACCCGCGTATCACGGGCAAAGTCGGCCGTTAATTTAAATGCCTTTCGGCCCGCTGGTTTCTCCCACAAAAACATTTCCAGCACCAGGATATAGATATGAATCACGGCAACCAGTGCGACGAGGATATTGGCTAACACGGCAGTCCTTAATCGAATCGTGAGGTTAAGAGTCGTCAGGATAAGGGTCGTAACGTATGTTTGGCGGCACCCTTATTAAGGCTATTTTTTTCGGAAAAACCAACCTGCTACAACGGTTAAAACACCAATCAGCGGAAAGGCGAACGCACCTGCACGAAAGTTATGCTGATCTATCCGTTTTTCTTTACAGATATCATTAAAGCGCGAAAGGGCACGCTGCTTGTTAGAGGCGCTAACCTCCTCAAACTGTTGTTTATATCCCAGGTTTGTTAACTGAGCAGCGCCATCTACATCTGACTTTTCCAGTGCCACAGTTTGGTTATCTTTGGTGAAAAAACAATAATCCGTCATTCGATGTCCCTATTCGAGAGGATGATTGGGTAATTTATCAGCAGTCTAAGCTGACAAACAAGTTGCCAGGTATTTTCATATTGATCTCTGCAAAAGTGAAAGCCGTCACAGACCACTTAATTGCGCTGTCTGAACAGGTGAAACAGCAGTTAGCATTACCCTAAAGCTTATGTCACTTCTGTTCGATTATGAGATATATTGGCAGCACTATCGTGAAAATATCAATCTGTAGCAGGTAACAACGGCAATGGCTCTGATTCCCAAAAACTACGCGCGGCTGGAAAGCGGCTACCGTGAAAAAGCACTGAAAATCTACCCTTGGGTGTGTGGGCGCTGCGCGCGCGAGTTCGTTTATTCAAATCTGCGTGAACTCACGGTTCACCATATGGATCATGACCATACCAACAACCCGGAAGATGGCAGTAACTGGGAGCTGTTATGCCTGTATTGTCATGACCACGAACACTCGAAGTACACGGAAGCCGATCAGTACGGCACCAGCGTGGTCGCGGGCGAAGACGCGCAAAAAGATGTGGGTGAGGCGACCTACAATCCGTTTGCTGACTTAAAGTCGATGCTGACTAAGAAGAAGTAATCGCTGATATCCGCTCTGGCGCCCTTGGTTAAAGCAGGATTGATTGCTGCCATGAGCGGATATTCGTTTAAATCGAACACTGTTTGCGCTTCCACTCCTCGACGACATCTCCCAAGGTTTTTGGCGTATCGTTACGAATCCATGCCATGAAATCACGATCAAAACGAAACCCTTCCCCGCATTCGCTCAGCATAAAACGACGGACGTTTTGGCTATTTTTGTAGTTTGCGTCCACGGGCGTTGAGCGTGTTAGTTCTGCGCTATGCCAGTCGAAAGCCATATTAAAACTCCTCATTGAGTGCCCATCACTTGCTACTGTCTGAATCTTTATAGCGCTGCACAAGCCGCCAAGCCACATTCATTCATACGATGCTACGCCATATTCGCCTCTACGCTATTCTTAAGTGACGTGTCGTACCCGCTTCGGACATCAACTAACAGGAAATTCCTTCATGCAAAATCAACTTCAGGATCGCCAGCAACTCAATGATCTGATGAATTGCTGGATGCATCGCGACTTAGGCGAGTGGGACGCGTTACGCGAACTGTTTCATCCCGATGGCACGATCGAAATCACGTGGTTTGAAGGGCTGGGGAGCGATTTTGTTGAGGGTTCAATGCGGATGGGGCAATCGGATTTGCGCACTAAGCACCTCATCGCTGCTCCCGTGGTAACTTTTAACGCCCGTGGTGATAAAGCCATCCTCGAAACTAATGCGATGATCATTGCCGAGAACATCAAACTCAACCTGGGCTGCGAATGTCATAACCGGTTTTATGACCTGGCAGAGAAAAGGGATGGCGTATGGAGATTGTTCCGCCGCCAGAGCATTTATGATGTAGGTACCTTTATCTTCCCATTAGGTCTGGTCGAGATAGATCAGAGCGTGGTGGTGAATTATCCGCGTGAATATGCCGCACTGGCCTATCTGTTGGAGCAAAGCGGATTTCCCCTCGGGCGGATATTTGCGACGCGTGGCAGTGAGCTCGAAGCCAAAATGAAAGCGGAAGCGGCACGATGGTTGTCTGCCTGATTAATGTTAATGACGGTAGCTGAATCTTCAGCTACCGATTCTTACGATCTCATTGCTCAACGGGATTCTCTCAGCATCGAGCAGGCTCTCTCTACTCAGCGCAACGTCTTAACCAGTTGGTCTGCACCTTTGTCGATGCCGGTTTCCGCGGCACTGAGGGATCCAAACGTAGCGCCGACGTTCATGGCATTCGGATACTGTTCCGCAACGTAAGCCAGTAGCAGTTGATGCGTTGCTGCATCCTCCAATTCCACCGCATAGTTGACGTATCCACTCATCAGACCCCGCCCGCCGCGCACAGACTGGACGATATTATAAGGGCCGCCAGCGAGATCAAATTTGGTAAAGGTGCCAATCACCTGAGGTGTGGTGTCGGCTCCGGTCAACGTCAGTTTAAGTCTTAATGTTGGGCCATTGGTGGCAGAGGCATGCGTGACAAATTTCTCGGCAAGCGTTTCCTCAAATTTTTTACCCATATAGTCTGCCAGCTGACGGCGATCGTCTTGTGTCAGCCCGTTAAACTGGCCATCGCTGCCACTGTAGATCGCTACCGGTTCAATGGTGATGTTGCGATATTTGCTCCAGTCTACGGGCGCAGAATAGCGGTAAGGAATGTGATCGCTATCCTCTGCGGAATTGGGCGACATCTGTGCTGAAGACGAGATACCGGCGTATTTAACCGGTGCCGTTGACGAACAACCTGCAACAGCAATGGCTGAAACGATGAGAAGGGGGCGAAACCATAAACGGTGCTTCAAGGACATGGGTTATTCTCCATCAAAATGATCATAAATGAACTGTACGGTATAGTTAAGATCGTATAGTCTATTTCTGTCAAGAAGATGTTTCAGCGAGTTTCTCCACTGGGGTGAGGCAATAACGAATGCGAAATGCGGGATGGCGAACGGTCTTGTTTACCTTCTCCTTGAGAGAAGAGGATTCGAGTGAACGGAGGATCGCGCCATCCTGCTCTTGGAGCCATGTCGATGATTAGCAGGCTGCTGGGGTTGGATGAGGTCATCACTTTCAAAGGACCTATGTGGCAAGGCGTCAGCGCTACGCTATTGCTGTTGATTATCTGTCGGATCGCAATCAATATCAGGGAGGCGGTGCATATCATGGGACTTAGGTTGAGGAGACGCCGAGACTATACCGTCAGGGTCTGGAGAGCACATCCAGCAGACGTTCTGCTGCTGCTATTCATTGAAAGTGTGGTTGTGATTATTGTGGGTGCGCTGACACTCGTCATCCTAGAGAGCGCATCAATTTAGTATCAGCTTTTGTGGCTTGGCATTAGTCTCAAATACGGTGATTACCGGCTCCTTTGAGAAACAGATCAACAGCGCTTTCAACCATGGTGATCACTTCGCTTTGTGTGTATACAGGCAGCTTACGTAGGAGAAAAAGTTCATCAGCTTCCGCTTTTACCAGAGCAGAAAATTGTTTTGCACGCTGTGCAGCGTTGCTCCCGCTCAATTCGCCATTTTCGATATGGTGCGCCATCACCGCCGTCAGCGCGTTCATACTTTCGCGGACGCCAGATTCGTAAAACAGTTCACCAATATCTGAGTGTCCTGCTTCTCCCACCACAATCCGGTAAAGCTGCAAAGCCTTCCAGTCAGACATCATGACGCCAAGCATGCCTTCACCAAAGCGCTGTAGTTTGTCGGTCAAACCGAGAGCAGCATTGTCACTGGATCTCAACTCATCGGCTGCCCGCGTGAGATAGTGGGTGCTGAACGATCTCACTACGGCTTCAAACAGGCTCTCTTTTGAAGGGAAATAGTTGTAAAGCGTGGCTTTTGAACAGCCCGCCTGCTTTGCAACACCATCCATTGAGGCCCGCTCATAACCTTGTTCAAGGAATACGGATGATGCAGAGGTAAGGATCTCGTTTTTTTTCTGTTCAGTCAGCGTGCGCATCGGTCTCTCCTTTATGAGGCATTAGATATTAACAAAACCATATGGTTCATTAAAGGAAGACCCCAGTTTTGTTATCGCCCAATTTTATTTTGAGTTTTTGAACCGTGAAAAGCCAACCGAAACGCCAAAGTGGCAGCCCTTAAGGTAACATCATGGATATGACCTTATTTCATCGAAGAATGACCTAAGGACATCTCACGCCCATCTTGTCAGCTTTCTATACTGTGTGCTCACTATCAGGGTGGGCTCACAAAAGAGAGTAGAAAATGAAACTGACACAAATACGCAACGCAACGTTGAAACTGGAATACGCGGGTACACGTTTCCTTATTGACCCGATGCTGTCGGATAAAGAGTCCTGGCCTGGTTTTACCGGAACGGCACGATCTCATCTGCGTAATCCGATGGTGGAATTACCATTACCGATTGCCGACTTGTTGGATGTTGACGCTATCATTGTGACCCACACTCATCTCGACCACTGGGATGAGGCAGCACAGCAGCAGATCGCTAAAGACAGCATGATTTACACGCAAAATGACAGTGATGCAGACCTGATTCGTTCACAGGGATTTAGCAACGTGAATGTTTTGTCTGATACCAATGTGATAGCGGGGATCAAGGTCGTTAAAACCGATGGTCAACACGGAAGCGACGAAGCCTATGCCATACCTGAAGTTGCTGAACGTTTGGGCGATGCATGTGGGCTGGTATTTTCCCATAGCACAGAAAAAACGCTGTATATTGCTGGCGATACCATCTGGGTCAAGCCCTTTGAAGAAAGCCTGTTCACCCATAAACCTGACGTCATTGTCCTGAACATAGGGTTTGCCAATGTCGATGGGATTGGGGCGATCATCATGGGTAAACAGGATGCCTTGCGTACGATTGAGGCTTTGCCATCCGCTACCCTAGTGGCTTCGCATATGGAAGCGATAAACCATTGCCTGCTTTCCCGCAGCGAGCTACGGAACTTTGCGGCAGAGAACGGCATTGATAAGAACCTGTTAGTACCTGAAGACGGTGAGACGTTAATGTTCTAAAGGTCAGAACCCGTTCATTTTAAAGACACATACTCCACCCGTTAAAGCTGGTGGAATGCGTTTGAAGACTCCATCAGTTCAGGTGATCATTATGCCCATTCTGCACGTGGCTGTTGTCGCCACCCGAAGATTCAGTCCGTTTCACTTCTCGGTTCCGTCCATGGTGTTTGACAAGGCGATGCCGGAACCGGGACTGTTTAGCGTAGCGATTTGTGCTGAACAGCCTGGCCTGGTGGAATCGGATATCGGCATTTCCATCAATGTCGAGCACGGACTTGAATTGCTAGATACGGCAGACATCATTATCGTGCCGTTCTGGGAACATCCCGCAACCAAACCGGCTGCTGGATTGCTTAAAGCGCTTTATGAGGCGTGGCAACGTGGTGCTGAAGTGGTTGGGTTGTGTCTGGGCGCGTACGTACTCGCCTACGCTGGTTTGCTTAATAACCGCCGCGCATCGACGCATTGGGAGTTTGAAAGCGACTTTGCTCGCCGCTTTCCTGAGATCCGGCTCGACAGTAATGCGCTCTATACCAGCGACGAGCGCCTGATTACCTCGGCAGGCACGGCTGCTGGCATTGATTGCTGTCTCAATATTGTGCGTGAACATTATGGAACGGCGTTGGCGAACCGCGTCGCAAGAAGAATGGTCATGCCACCATATCGTGAAGGTGGGCAGGCTCAATACATTGAACGGGCAATTCCAGAGACAACGCGGGACACGCAGATCAATGATCTTATCGACCACTTGCGACGCAATTTGGATAAAAGGCATGACATTGAATCGATTGCCGCGTTGGTGAGTATGAGCAGGCGAACGCTCAGTCGCCATTTTACCAAAGCGACAGGGATGACGGTGGGAGAGTGGCTCAATGCTGAACGCCTGCAAAGCAGCCAGGAACTACTGGAAACTACCGATCACAGCATTGAAACGGTGTCTTCACTGGCGGGGTATCAGTCGCCTATTTCATTTCGCCAGAGTTTCAAGGCACGTTTTAACGTCAGCCCTAGCGAATGGCGCCGCACCTTTCGGGGGCCTAGGCAATAGCTTTTGGCTGACCCAGCCACATTTATTCGCCAGTTGAATCCTTCATCTATCAGCAAACGTCCTTTCTTACTCCGATCATCAGCCCTCACTTCCGTAAATTTTGCGATCTACTACGCATCCTTGCACTACTCGCGTTGACAACATTTCATCATGTTCATTAAATTTTGATACATCAAGTATACATGAAATATACATTGAAAATGCATGTCGGCTTTACGCTTTATACCCATAACAAACCCTACAAGGTGCCTGCTTAAGAGCGGTCATCACTCAAAAGTGTATTGGAGTAACGGAATTGCAAAAGATCACCTCTCTGCCCGCCGATGATTCGATGCCGGGTTGGTTTCATACCAGCGCAGCGCGCACCCCGCGTCCGGCGCATATTGGCCAGAAGAAAGCGCGCTTCGCCATTGTAGGAGCGGGTTTAACCGGCCTGGCGGCAGCGCGTCAGCTGGCGTTGAATTTCCCTCACGATGAAGTGGTGCTGATTGAGGCGCAGGAGGTGGGGTTCGGTTCGGCAGGGCGTAACGCCGGTTTTGCTATCGACGTGCCGCACGATATTGGCGCGAAGGACTACATTGGTGATGTCACCATCGCCAACAAAATTCTCAAGCTCAACACGCTGGGCCAGAACTACCTACGCCAGATCGTGCAAGAGCATCGTATCGAATGCCAGATGACTGAATCCGGCAAATATCAGGCTTCGGTGGGCGAAGAGGGCACGGCGATCCTTGAAGCCTACCGCAGTGGCTTGGCAAAGATTGGTCGTGATTCTGAGATGATTTCGGGTAAAGATTTGCCCGATCACATCGGCACGTCCTACTACAAGCAGGCGCTTTATATTCCGGGCACGGTCTTGTTGCAGCCGTCAGCGCTGGTAAAAGGATTGGCGAACAATCTACCGGCCAACGTCACGCTCTATGAGTACACGCCCATCACCTCGATTGATTACGGTGAAAAAGTGACGCTGGTGCACGACAAAGGCAGCATCACCGCCGATACGCTGATTCTCGCCAATAACGGATTTGCCTCGCACTTTGGTTTCCTGCAGCGCCGTTTGTTGCCGACCTTCCTGTATGGCAGCCTGTCGCGTCAACTCACTGAAGAGGAGCAAACACGTTTGGGTGGTAAAGCGGTGTGGGGGGTGATTCCAGCGCATCCTTTTGGCAGCACCATTCGTCGCACGATTGATAACCGTATTCTGGTGCGCAACAGCTTTAGTTTCCATCCAGATGGACGCCCGCGAGAGAAGTACCTGGCACAGTATCTGGAGAACCATCGCAAATCCTTTGAGCGTCGTTTCCCGATGCTGCCCAAAGTCGATTTCGAATACACCTGGAGCGGCGCGATTTGCTTGTCGGAAAACCACGAAGGCTTCTTCGGTAAACTGGCACCCAACGTCTACGGTGCGCTGTGTTGCAACGGATTGGGGATTACGCGTGGTACGGCGACCGGTAAGTTAATTGCCGACATGATCGCGGGCGAACGCAACGAACTGATTGATTTTCTCACCCAGTCGCCAGGCCCGAACCAAACGCCACCGGAACCTTTCCTGTCGATTGGCGTGAACTCGGTGCTGAAGTGGGGGCAATATCGCGCGGGAATGGAAGTTTAAGCAGCGAGATGACATCCCGGTGTGTCCGGGATGTCGAGCGTTTAAACGTTGCTGTTGCGATAACCCACTTCGCCGTGCGTCGTGAGATCTAAACCATCAAATTCGTCTTCGCGGTCTACCCGTAAGCCATTACATAATACGCCGGTGAGTTTTAACGCCATCCAACTGGTGATGGCGGAAAACAGAATACTAAAGACGATCACGCCCGCGTTGATCAGCAACTGTTCACCCATCACGCGCCCAGCCACAAACCCGCTGCCACCTAAGGCAGTCAGGGCAAAAATGGGCGTCAGTAGGCCACCCACAATACCGCCGATGCCGTGAATGGCGAACACATCGAAAGCATCATCCAAATTCAAGCGATGTTTGATCAGCGTGACGAACGCCATGCAGCAGGGCGCGGTCAAGATGCCAACACAAATGGCGCCCACCGGCCCAACATAGCCGCAGGCGGGTGTAATGCCTACCATCCCGGCTACCGCGCCGCTGACGATACCCAGCAAGCTGGGGCGTTTTTGCAGCCGCCACTCAATGAACATCCACGCCACCGCTCCTCCGAAGGCACCTAACAGCGTGTTCAGCACCACCAGCATGGCGTAGCGTTAATCGCCAGCGCGCAGCCACCGCAGAAACCCAGCCAACCTAACATCAGCATCGCACCGCCGGTCATGGTCATCGTCATGTTGTGCGGGGTGAGTGCCACGCTACCAAAGTTCTGGCGACGACCAATCATCAGCGCGGCCACTAAAGACGCAATTCCGGAATTGATGTGTACTACGTTGCCACCGGCAAAATCTTGCACCGACAAAGCCGCCATCCAACCGCCGCCCCATGCCATATGCGCCAAAGGGATGTAATTGATGGTGGCCCAGATCACCATGAATACTAAAACCGCACTGAATTTGACTCGCTCAGCGAACGAGCCGGTGATCAATGCAGGCGTAATTGCCGCGAACGTCATCATAAAGAAGATGTAGACGTATTCCGGCACCGTGCCGACCAGCGAATCAACCGTGATATTTTTCAGGAAGATTTTTTCGCTGCCGCCTATGACGCTGTTAAACGCTTTGCCATCGGTGAAGGTGAAGCTATAGCCATACAGAGTGAACAGAATCGCGACCAGCGCCGTGACGCTAAACACCTGCATCAACACTGACAACACATTCTTACTCTGCGCCATGCCACCATAGAACAGCGCCAGTCCTGGTAAGGTCATCAGCAGCACCAACAGCGCGGTGACAAACATAAAAGCCGCGTCGCCGCTGTTTAATGTCGGTGCGGCAAACGCCGGAAAGCTGCACAGCACAACAGGCAACGCGAATAGCATCGTTCGGTTCATTACGCACCTCAGCAGTAGCAGACAAAGAAACGCCTCCGCAAAGCAGAGGCGTGGAGGGGAGTTATTTTAGATCTTGGCCGGGAATCCAGTTGGTGCCTGCCAGCGGCACGCGTGCCATGGCCGCCGCTTCCACATTTAATGCCACCAAATCTTCTGGCTCCAGATTGTGCAGATGTGATTTACCACAGGCACGCGCCAGGGTTTGCGCTTCCAGTGTCAGCACGCGCAAATAATTGGCGAGTTTTTTGCCGGCCAGTTCAGGATCGAGACGTTTGCTCAGCTCGGGATCCTGGGTGGTGATCCCTGCTGGATCTTTGCCTTCCTGGAAGTCGTCATAAAAACCAGCGGCTGAGCCCAGCTTTTTATACTCCTCCTCATAACGCGGGTTGTTATCACCCAAGGCAATCAGCGCAGCGGTACCGATCGCCACCGCGTCGGCACCCAAGGCGATAGCTTTGGCGACATCCGCACCATTACGGATACCGCCGGAGATGATTAGCTGCACTTCGCGATGCACGCCCAGCTCCTGCAATGCCTGTACTGCCAGCGGGATCGCTGCCATGGTCGGAATGCCCACATGTTCGATAAACACATCTTGGGTTGCCGCTGTCCCGCCTTGCATGCCGTCAACCACTACCACGTCAGCACCGGCTTGCACCGCCAGTTTCACATCATAGTAAGTACGGGTTGCCCCCACCTTGACGTAAATCGGTACTTGCCAGTCGGTGATCTCACGCAGTTCCGCGATCTTAATCGCCAGATCGTCCGGGCCGGTCCAGTCAGGATGACGGCAGGCACTACGCTGGTCGATGCCCTGCGGCAGGCAGCGCATTTTTGCCACGCGCTCAGAGATTTTCTGCCCCAGTAACATGCCGCCGCCACCGGGTTTTGCGCCCTGGCCCAGCACCACTTCGATGGCATCCGCTTTGCGCAGATCGTCCGGGTTCATGCCATAACGTGATGGCAGATATTGATACACCAGCTTGCTTGATTGCCCGCGTTCTTCCGGCGTCATACCGCCGTCGCCGGTGGTCGTTGAGGTACCCACAGCCGATGCACCGCGACCTAAGGCCTCTTTGGCCTGTGCCGATAAAGCACCAAAACTCATGCCCGCTATCGTCACTGGCGTGCTGATCACCAGCGGCTTTTTGGCATAACGCGTACCGAGCACCACTTCAGTGCTGCATTTTTCGCGGTAACCTTCCAGCGGATAACGTGACATGCTGGCACCGAGGAACAGCAAATCGTCGAAATGCGGCACCTGACGTTTGGCACCCCAGCCGCGGATATCATAGATACCGGTCTCAGCGGCACGCTGGATTTCGGCAATCACCGAACGGGTATATGTGGCGGATTCGCGCAACGCCGGATTGTATTTATCGCTCATGGTGTTCTCCACTCTTAATACGCTGACGCGTTATCCACTTTGAAGTTGTAAAGCTGACGGGCCGAACCGTAGCGCGTAAAGGCGGTTGGTGACTCATCGAAGCCGGCTTGTTGCAGGAGCAAACCGAGTTCTTCGATGTGTTCCGCGCGCATCTCTTTCTGCACACAATCTGCACCTAATGAGGCGACACTGCCTTTCACATAGATGTGTGCTTCATACAGCGAATCGCCGAGTGCTTCACCGGCATTGCCGCACACCACCAGACACCCGGCCTGTGCCATAAAGGCGCTCATCGGGCCGATATCGCCTTTCACCACGATATTGATGCCTTTCATCGATATGCCGCAGCGAGCGGCCGCATTACCTTCAATCACCAACAAACCACCGTTGCCGGTCGCGCCCGCAGATTGCGAGGCATCACCTTTTACGCGTACTGAACCGGACATCATATTTTCCGCTACGCCGACCCCAACGTTACCCTGCACGGTAATCGCCGCTTTCTGGTTCATTCCCGCGCAGTAATAACCGGCATGACCGTCAATGGTGATATCCACTTCATCATTCACGCCGCAGGCGATGTTGTGCGCACCGGCCGGATTAATTACCTGCCAGCTTTTGATCTCTTTAGTCAGGTTGGCATCGTGCAATGCCTGATTCAGTTCGCGCACGCCGTGACTTAAGTCGTAAGTTTTCATATTCACACTGCTCCTGCGGTCTGGGTGCTGTTGCGCTCCCACACGTAAAGTTTTGCCGGTTCCGGCTCCCACACCTTGGCGTCCTTGATGCCCGGCAAATTTGCCAGCGCACGGTATTCGGAGGCCATCGCCACGTAGTCATCAGTTTCTGCGATCACCGCTGGTTTACAGGCGATCGGATCGCGCAGCACCGCAAAGCCATCACGCGTGCCGATGGTGAAGGTAAAGAAGCCATCGAGATCTTTAAGCGCGTTCTCCAGCGCCACTTGCAATGAATCCCCTTGCGCCAGGCGCCACGCGAGATAGCCCGCAGCCACTTCGGAATCGTTCTCTGTTTTAAACTGAATCCCGGTGCGCTTAAGTTTTTCGCGCAGGCGATTGTGGTTAGAGAGAGAACCGTTGTGCACCAGGCAAAGATCCATACCGGTGGAGAACGGATGGCTGCCTTGGATCGTCACGGCACTTTCAGTGGCAAGACGGGTATGGCCAATTGCGTGGCTACCTTTCATCTTGCCGAGATTAAAGTGATCGGCGACTTCTGCCGGCAGACCGACACCTTTAAGGATTTCGATACTGTGTCCGGCGCTCATCACATCAATTTCCGGTGCATGCTGCGCCAACCACGTTAGTGCGCTGGCTTCATCGGTGGGCAGCTTAAACACCGCGACGCTGTTGTTCTGGAACCACTCATCAACCTTGCCAAAGTCGGTCGCCAGGCGGTCGGCCAAGCCGTTCCAGTTAAAGCTGGCATCATCACTGCGCAATGTCAGTTTGATACCTGCATCGTATTCGTCGCCGTACACGGCAAAGCCAGCGCTGTCGCAGCCACGTTCGGTCATCGAGATCAACATTGGGCGGAACAGATCGCCCAACTGCTGCTCCATCGCCGCGTTTTTAAAATAGAGTCCGACAATTCCACACATAGAATTTCCTTTGCTTTGCAGGGTTACATTAAAAGAATTCGAGGTAGCGACGGGTTTCCCACTCGCTGACATGACGGTGATATTCGTGCCACTCCTGGCGCTTAACCTTAATGAACTCGTCAACAATCTCCGCGCCCATGCACTCACGCAAGATCGCGTCCGCTGCGAGTTCATCGAGCGCTTCTTTCAGGTTTTGCGGCAGCAGTTCAATGCCTTCTCGTTGGCAATCCTGTGCAGAAAGGGCATACAAATTGCCGTTCTGCGCTTTGCCGGGTTCAAGTTGACGCGCCACACCGTCCAGTCCAGCAGCGATAATGGCCGCATGCACCAGGTAAGGATTTGCGCCGGTGTCAGGCAGGCGCAGCTCAAGGCGGCCATAAGGGATTCGCACCATGGCGGATCGGTTGTTGTCACCGTAGGTAATAAACACCGGCGCCCAGGTTGCGCCCGTGGCAGAACCGCCACTGGTTAAGCGTTTGTAAGAGTTGACGGTGGGCGCGGCAAAAGCGCACAGGGCTTTGGCGTGATGCAGCATGCCTGCCATAAAGTGATAGGCCATTTTCGACAAGCCCAGCCCTTGTGGATCGCTGGCATCATGGAAGATGTTATTGCCGTCACGATCGGCCATCGACAGATGGAAATGCATACCGTTACCGGGGCGGTCGGCGAAGGGTTTCGGCATAAATGAGCACAACAAACCTTGGTCATGGGCAATTTCTGCCGCTGCCATGCGCACAAAGGTGAAACGATCGGCGGAAGTGAGTGCATCGCTGTAGGTATAATTAATTTCGAACTGGCCATTGGCGTCTTCATGGTCGATTTGGTAGACATCAAAACCGACTTCCTGCAGCGACTCGGTGAGTTTTTCCAGGAACGGGCGCACGCGGGACAAGCCTTTATAGTCGTAGCAGGGTTTTGCCAGCGTATCGCTGCTATCGGCAGGCAGCAGGGTGCCATTTTCGCCGCGCGTGAACAGAGAGAATTCCGGCTCCAGGCCGCTATTGAGCGTCCAGCCTTTTTCAGCCAGCCGCTCAACCTGTTTCATCAATACCACACGGCTGTCATAAGGGTGCGGTTGCTTATTGACGTAACCGTTGCAGGCAATACGGGCATAGCCCGGCTGCCATGGCACCAGTGACAAGGTGCTGAGATCGCCACGTGCGCAGAAATCGGGTCCTTGCGGCTCCATACCCATGCCTGAAATGGCGAAACCGGCAAAGCCCGCGCCTTTTTCCACCACATCCATCAAGCACTTAACCGGCACCGATTTGGTTTTGGCCGCGCCGTGAATATCAACGAACTGTGCGAGCAGATAACGCACGTTGTTGTCCTGCAAAAACTGCCTGGCCTGTTCAGGTGACATAACTACCTCTTAACCGCGATGAAATGGAGCACGCTGCTTGAGTGCGTGGGCCGTGTTGTATTCTCGTGAGGAATATTTTTTCACTGTCAGGAAAATGCAGGAGCCGTGCCAGAATGATTGGGTTGTTGGATGAAAAGTATAATGTTCAATTTTTTCAATTCATTACGTTAATTTAATCTATAAGTTTGAATGGATTGCTTAGGGCGACAGCCTCAATTCGTTAACAGCCGTCATCAGCAATGAATATTTGTCGGGGTAAATCTCCCCAATTTGGGGCTTGGTCATGGCACTTAACTATCGTGATTTAAATGCGGCTCTTCACCGGCAAATAAAATCCAACTAATTATTCAAATATGAAAATCAAGATTCATATATCAATAATTAATGAGCAATGAATGAATTTGAGTGATTTATAAAATGTCGCTAGACAAGCAGTGCGAGATGAATTAATTGTGTTAAATAAGAATCGCAATATGGCTTTTTGGTTGTCATAAAGCTGATATTCATTCACTCATCAATTAATTCATTCACCTGTGTGGAGTGGCTATGTCTGCATCTGTCCGTGATTTCATTATTACTGCAACCTGTCCTGCGACTTCGGGAATTATCGCCGCGGTGACGGGTTTTCTGAGTCAAAGTCAATGTTACATCAGCGAGTTGTCACAATATGACGATGAGCACCTGGGGCATTTCTTTCTGCGTGCGCGCTTTCGTTTTAATGAAAACCTCAGCGCAGATATTGTCACGCTAAAAAAAGATTTCGCCGCGATAGCCGAGCGTTTAAACATGCAGTGGGATATTTTCGATACGTCTGAGCCGATGCGAGTGTTGCTGATGGTGAGTAAGTTTGACCATTGTCTGACTGATCTGCTCTATCGACGTAATAAGGGCGAACTGAATATTAACATCACCGCCATTGTCTCCAATCATTTGGATTTGCGGCCCATGGCAGAGCGAGAAGGTATCCGCTTTATTTACCTGCCGGTGAACAAAGAAAACAAGGCACAGCAAGAAGCCGAGCTGATAAAAATCGTGCAGGAAACGCAAACAGAACTGGTGGTGTTAGCGCGTTATATGCAGATTCTCTCGGATAACCTGTGTAAACAACTGGCGGGCCGGGCCATCAATATTCATCACTCGTTCCTGCCCGGTTTCAAGGGGGCGATGCCTTATCATCAGGCCTATGAGCGTGGCGTAAAACTGATTGGGGCCACGGCGCATTATGTGACTTCTGATTTAGATGAAGGACCGATTATCGATCAAGAAGTGCAACGTGTAAATCACACACATCGTCCCAATGACCTGATCGTGGTAGGACGAAATACTGAAACCATTGCGCTGGCGCGTGCGGTGAAATATCACACTGAACATCGTGTCTTCCTCGACGAAAATAAAACGGTGATTTTCTGATGACAACCACTCTGACCTCGCAACCGATAGCCATCAATATCGATGGCAAAAAAAGTGCGGCCAAATTACTGGAAAACACCGCCCAAGAAGTAAGCCAGTTAAAACAGCAGGGCATAAGGCCTTGTTTAGCGGTGGTGCTGGTGGGGGATGATGCCGCTAGCCAGGTTTATGTGCGTAATAAATTACGTACCGCCGAACAAGTCGGTATCAAATCGATTGAGTTACGTTTTGATGCACAACTAACGGAAGCGCGCCTACTCGCTACCATTGCCGAATTAAATAATGATCCCACGGTACACGGCATATTAGTGCAGCTGCCGTTGCCACCGCAGATTAATGAAGCCGCGATTGTACGGGCCATTTCACCAGTGAAAGATGTGGATGGTTTTCATCCGCAAAATGCCGGCGGCTTGGTTCAAGGCCAACGGGTGATCACACCGTGTACGCCGCTGGGGTGCCTGCTGCTGTTGCAGGAGTACGGCGGCGATCTGAGCGGTAAACACGCAGTGGTGATTGGTCGCTCCAACATTGTGGGTAAACCGATGGCCAGTTTGCTGCTGCATGCACACTGTTCGGTCACCACGCTGCATTCGCGCAGCCGGGATGCCGCGCAACTGGCGCGTCAGGCAGACATCCTGATTGCGGCTGTAGGCCAGCCACAGATGATTGATGCCAGCTGGGTAAAACCCGGCGCGCTGGTGATTGATGTCGGCATTAACCGCATAACCCGTGCAGACGGCAGCAGCCGACTGGTGGGGGATGTGGATTACGACAGCGTGAGCCTGGTGGCAAAAGCGATCACCCCTGTACCCGGCGGTGTCGGCCCAATGACTATCGCTTGTCTGATGCAAAACACCGTGCTGGCGGCTGAGTTGCAACTTCAGCAAGCGGCGGGTTAAGGAGAGCGAAGATGCCATTAGCGTTATTGAAATACGGGCTGTCGTCAGAATATCCGGCAGAAGTGGATATCCCCGCACCGCGTGAACTGAAAAAACATTATGACGTGGTGATCATCGGCGGGGGCGGCCATGGCTTAGCCATTGCCTATTATCTGGCGAAATACCACGGTATCACCAATGTGGCCGTGCTGGAAAAAGGCTATCTGGCAGGGGGTAATACGGCGCGAAATACCGCAGTGATCCGCTCTAACTATCTCACCTCTGAAGGCGTGCGTTTTTACAGCGAGTCGGTGAAGCTGTTCCAGAATCTGTCGAACGAATTTGACTTCAACATCATGTATTCCGAACGCGGACAGCTGACGCTGGCGCACACCGACAGCACGGTACGCGCCTTCAGACAGCGTGCTGAGGTCAATAAGCACTTTGGTGGTCGCACCGAGATGATTGATCGTCAGCAGATCAAAGAGCTGGTACCCACCCTTAACCTCGATCCCGGCAATCTGCCGGTGCTGGCTGGGCTCTGGCATATTGATGGCGCCACCGCGCGCCACGATGCGGTGGCCTGGGGCTATGCCAAAGAGGCAGCAAAGCGCGGTGTGGAAATTCATCAAATGACCGAGGTGGAAGATTTGGTGATCACCGAGGGACGCATTACAGCGGTGAAAACCAACCGCGGCACCGTGGGCTGCGGCTGTGCGGTGCAGGCCGTGGCGGGGCACAGCTCGCTACTGGCACAAAAAGCCGGTTTTCGCTTACCGGTGGTGTCGTATCCCTTGCAGGCCATGGTGACGCAGCCGGTGAAACCGTTTCTTGATCCGCTGGTCAGTTCGTCGGCCTTGCACTGTTACGTGCAGCAAACCAGCCGTGGCGAAGTGGTGTTCGGTGGGGGTTCTGATCCTTATCCGCTCTACAACACCCGGTCAACGTTGGATTTGAAAGAAAGTCTGATCGCTCACGGTATTGAGATGTTCCCGTTCCTGGCGAAAGCGCGCTTGATGCGTCAGTGGGCGGGGATCACCGACATGACACCCGATTACAGCCCAATCATGGGCGAAAGCCCGGTCAAGAATTACTACCTCGATGCTGGATGGGGCACGTGGGGCTTCAAAGCCACGCCAATTTGCGGCAAAACCATGGCGGAGTTAGTCGCCAGCGGCGGTAAAACGCCGGAACTGATCGCCCCGTTTAAGCTGGAGCGTTTTGCACGCTTCCAGCAGGTTAATGAAATGGGCGCTACGGCGGCCAGCCACTAAAGGAAAGCCAGATGAAAATTATGCATTGCCCGCTTAACGGGCCGCGCAATATCACTGAATTCGCCTACGGTGGCGAGTTGAAAACCGTGCCAGACCAGCTGAGCTGTAGCGATCGTGAATGGGCGGATTACGTGTTTTATGAAGACAACCAGGCTGGTGTGGTGACCGAATGGTGGTTCCACACGCCGTCGAGTTACTGGTTCCTTGCACAGCGCAATACACTATCCGATGAAGTGATCCGTACCTTTGACGCCAGCGAAGTGTTTCCCAATCCTCACAGCAGCGCGTTACCCGCCAGCATCAGCGCAGCCATGGAGGTGACATCATGAGTCAGAAACGCTTGGCGGCTCCCATGGGGCGCCTGATCGATCGGCGACAACCGCTACAATTCACTTTTGAAGGTGAGCCGGTGAGCGGTTTTGCCGGTGATTCGATTGCCAGCGCGGTGATTGCCAGCGGGCGTCAACTTTTGTCGCGTTCCTTCAAATACCATCGTCCACGCGGTGTACTCAGCATGTTTGGTCAGGATGCCAATACGCTGGTGCAGTTGCCGGATGAACCCAATGTGCTGGCCGATGTGCAACCAATAACCCAGGGACTCACCGTCACCGGTCAGAACTACAACGGATCGCTGGATAACGATCGCGACGCCAAAATGCAGCTGTTTTCACGCTTTATGCCAGTGGGCTTTTACTATCGCGCGTTCTACAAACCCAAGGGCATGTGGAAACGCTGGGAACCGCTGATTCGCCGTAAAGCTGGTCTGGGCGTATTGAATCTCAACATCGAAGAAGCGTATTACGACAAGGCGTATCTGTTTTGTGACGTGCTAGTGGTCGGCGGTGGCCCGGCAGGATTACAGGCTGCGCTGACCGCCGCGGACAGCGGTGCGCAGGTGATGGTAGTTGAGCAACTTCCGCTACTCGGTGGCGCACTGAGTTGGGCAAGGATGGCCGCCGAGGCGCAACAGACTGAACAGGTGTTGCAGTTTTTAACCAGCCGCGTGGAAACGCACCCGAACATTCGCGTACTGCTTAATGCGACCTGCAATGGTTGGTTTAAAGATCACTATTTACCGGTGATTCAGGGGCAGCGCATGTACAAAGTACGTGCAACCAGCTGTGTTATCGCTGCGGGTGCCTACGACCAGCCGGTGATTTTCCGCAATAACGACCTGCCAGGTGTGATGTTAACCAGTGCTGCCCAGCGTTTGATGCAGCATTACGGTGTGAAACCGGGTCAGCGAGCTGTATTACTGACCGGCAATGACGATGCGTATTTGGCAGCACTGACGTTATATGAGCAAGGTGTTAAAGTCGCCGCAATTGTCGACCTGCGCAGCCAACTGCCGGATGGGGCGATGACGCAACCGTTGCAACATGCGGGCATAGAACTGATAGCTAATAGCGCAGTTTATGAAGCCTTTGCTGACCGCACTGGGCGCGTCTCTTCGGTGGAGGTGCGCAGCATTATCGGTCAGGGGAAAGTGGCACCGAACGGTAAAGTTATTGAATGCGATTTGCTCTGCATGTCTGCGGGGTATATGCCTGCCTGGCAACTGCCGTGTCAGGCAGGTGGCAAACTCAGCTATGACGATGCCAGCGCCAGTTTTACGCTGAGCCATTTACCTGCGGGCATGTTCACCGCCGGTTCGATCAACGGCTGGCACGGGCTGGAGGAGGTGGTGCAGGATGGCACCCACGCCGGACGTATGGTGCTGCAACAGTTGGGAATCAATCACAATATCAGCGCGTTGCCACCACAGCAGGGAGAAAAACCGCGTATTAATCATCCATGGCCAATCTTCGCTCATCCGAAAGGGAAAGAGTTTGTCGATTTTGACGAAGACCTGCAAATTAACGACATCATTAATGCCACCAAACACGGCTATCGCGATGTGCAACTGGTAAAGCGCTTTTCCACCGTCGGCATGGGGCCGTCACAAGGGCGTCATTCGGCATTACCGACCGCGCGGTTAGTGGCACAGGCCACCGCACGCAGCGTGAGCGAAACCGGCGTCACCACCGCGCGCCCGCCATTCAGTGCAGAAAGCCTGGCGCATCTGGCGGGCCGGCATTTTGATCCGTGGCGCGTCACGGCCATACATCAACGCCATCTGGCTTTGCAGGCGCAAATGATGCCAGCAGGCAACTGGCTGCGTCCTGGCTGGTATCAAACGGTGCCTGCCTCCGACAAAAAAACAGCAGTGCAGGCAGAGGCGCTCAATGTGCGTAATAACGTCGGACTGATTGACGTTTCGACCTTGGGCGGTATTGAGCTGCGCGGCCCGGATGCCGCAGAGTTCCTCAACCGTCTTTATACGTTTGCCTTTATCAAACAGCCTGTGGGACGCACGCGCTATGCGCTGATGACCAATGAACAGGGCGTAGTGATTGACGATGGCGTGGCTTGCCGTTTGGCGGAGAACCACTTCTATGTCACCGCCACCACCAGTGGCGTGGCGCGGGTGTATCAATCGATGTTGCAGTGGAACACACGCTGGCGGCTGGATGTGGATATCGCCAACGTCTCCTCTGCGTGGGCGGCGGTCAATCTGGCGGGACCCAACTCGCGTCAGGTGCTGAGCCAGTTATGTGACGAGCTCGACTTGAGTGCCGAAGCCTTCCCCTATTTAGCCTGCCGTGAAGGCAAGGTGGCCGGTATACCCGCGCGCCTGTTACGTGTGGGCTTTGTTGGCGAGCTGGGTTATGAGATCCATGTGCCGACCCGCTATGGTCAGGCGTTGTGGGATGCGCTGATGCGAGCAGGGGCCGCTTACGGAATCAAACCCTTTGGCGTGGAAGCTCAGCGTTTGTTGCGCCTGGAAAAAGGGCACGTGATTATCGGGCAGGATACCGACGGCATGAGCCATCCGGGGGAGATCAGCATGGGCTGGGCGGTCAATCGAGCCAAACCGGAATTTATTGGCCGTCGCGCCATCGATATTCTCGATGCTCATCCGCCGGTGCGTAAACTGGTGGCTTTCACACTGCCCGCTGCATCGCCGCTTCCGCTGGAAGGTCATTTAGTCTTAGAAGGCGAACGGATCACCGGCAATGTCACGTCCTGTGAATATTCCCCCACGCTGAACGCGATAATTGGCATGTCCTATGCATCAGCAGATCGCGCAACTCCAGGCGATAGCATTACCATTCGCACTGAAGGCGGCAGGGAAGTCACCGCGTTAGTGGTGAAGTTGCCCTTTTATGATGCTGAAAACCAGCGACAGGAGCTGTAATGATGCAAAACATGCACGTTTTGGCGGCAGGACCGCTAGACCATCTTCAGTCAGCGTCTATTGATAACGGCGCTATCGCACTCCACGACTGCTCGCATCAGGCGCGCGTGGGTTTTCGCGGACGCCACGCTGCCTGGTATCTACAACAACGTGGCTTTGTGCTGCCCGATCAGCCAAATCAGTGCTGCTGGCAAAACGACGGCTCGCTGGTCGCGCGTTTATCACAAACTGAATTCTTGCTGCTGGCCTCCGTAGATGCACCCTCGCGAATTCAACACGAGGAGCAGTCATGGCAAATGAACGAGCTTTCTTGCTTTATGCTGCCGCGCCAGGACACGCACGCGTGGCTGGCGATAAGCGGCGATCAGCAAGCAGCAGTGATGGCGAAGCTGTGTGCGGTTGACCTCTCGTCGGATAAATTCCTGCCTGGCGCAGTGGCACAAACTTCTGTCGCGCGCGCCAATGCGTTAATCATCAATGCCTCGTTGCCGAATAAAGAACAGTTTTGGTTGCTGGTGGATTACTCCATGGCTGCGTATTTCTGGGACGTGTTGCTTGATGCCACGGCGGAGTTTGCTCGCTGATTTTCACTCTCCGGGCCACGGCCCGGCTTCATCTATGCAGGTGTGTATGTCTCTGGCTGCTATCACTGAAAATGACTACACGGTGCCCGCGTTATTTCGCGGGTTGACCATTATTGAAATGTTCAACAGTCGCGATCGCGTGCTGACAGTGCAAGATTTTGCCGATCATCTTGGCGTCTCAACTTCCTCTATTTATCGTATTGTCACCACTCTCACCGAGATGAACTATCTCGATAAAGTGGCCAAGAATACCTATCAACTCGGCCCGCAGGTGATCTCAAACGGCTTCAGCTACCTTGCCAGCCGTGATGTGGTGGATATCGCCATGCCACATTTGAATGCACTGCGTAATACGGTTTCCATGTCGTGCCATCTCAGCATTCGCGAAGGTCAGGAAGCGGTCTACGTTTATCGCTCATTTGCTTCGCAACGCCTGTCGGTTAATGTGCCTATTGGTACGCGTATTCCCTGTCACTGCAGCGCCATGGGGCGGGTGTTGCTCACCGGCTTAAATGATGCAGAACTGGATAGCCTCTATCAACATGTGCGACTCGATGGCTATTCTGTTTCAGCGCCGCGCACCTTACCGGAACTGAAGCAGACCGTGCAGCAGGACAGCATGCAGGGCTGGGTTGAGCATCAGTCCGATTTCGCCACCGCGATTGCCTGTGCGCTGCGCGATCATCACAACCAGATTGTGGCGGCGATCAACGTCTCAGGACCTGATGCGCTGATGGAAGACCCACATCAGAAAGAGGTAGTGCGCAATGCGTTACTAGCCACCGCGCAACGTATTTCATTTGAGCTGGGGAACCTGCGCAAAATGTCGGAGAAAATTAAGCCTCGATGAGCAAATCGGTCACCACCAGTCAGCGAGAGAGCCCGTTGAGTCTGGAGCAGCATATCGCGCGCTCGCTGAAGCAGCGGCGTATTTCACAGGGTTATAAAATCTCAGATGTGGCACGTATTGCGGGTGTCAGCGTCGGCATGGTCAGCAAGGTGGAAAACGCCCACGTTTCAACCAGTCTCGATATTCTCAATCGGCTGTGTGACGCCATTGGTTTGCCGGTTTCTAAGTTATTTAGCGACTATGATGTGGCCAAGCGCGGTGCCCAGTTAATAAAAGCGGGTGAGGGCATGGAGGTGGTGCGCACCGGAACGGAAGTCGGCCACTCTTATCATTTGCTGAGTTACGCGCAAGGCCCACAAAAACTGTACGAACCCTTTCTGGTCACCATGGACGATGCCAGTGAAGAGTTTCCCAATTTTTGCCATCCGGGGCATGAATTTCTCTATTTACTTGAAGGCGAACTGATTTATCGCCATGGCACGCGCCTTTACCCGATGTCTTCGGGTGATAGCCTGTCATTTGACGGCGGCGTGCCGCACGGTCCTGAAAAATTACTCCAGGTCCCAATCCGCTTACTGTCGATTATTCACTATGATGAGAGTGAAGAGGGTTAATTGCGCCAACCCGTACAATAAGACATTGATGATGAAAGACGATGCTAAAAAAAGTTCACGCTTGGTAGCGGCGCAATGTATTGCGCAATCCCGCAGCAATTTCACTGTCGAATTCTAAAATTCAAACTTCCACGATAAATCGCACCGCTGCCGAGTGGTGCGTGATGCACTGCTGCACTAAACTGAAACAGTTATTATCAAATCTAAATCTGATGCTTTAAGTATGAAAATCAGCGGCTTGATATAGGAAATAATTATGAGGTTAATTTATCCGGCAGCTTATTTAAGCCACCGGTTAATTGCGATTTTTTATGGGTATTTTGAATGTTAAATAAAGTTAGTTTTATTTACGCCAATCCATCCACAATAGTAATCATCGCTCTTGCCACCTGTTCACGCTGTTTTTTTGCTAATTGGTATTCTTCAGAATGGTAGCAATCTAATGCTGTTTGATAATCAGGGAATTCGATAACCACATGCTTGGCGAATTTTTCGCCTTCCAGTGAAGTGGCATTTTCCCCTCGGGCAATAAACTTCGCTTGGTATTTTTTAAATGCCAAGGGCGCCAAATCGATATAATTCTGGTACTGCTGTGCATCATTAATATTAACGTGTGCGATCCAATAAGCAGACATCATTACTCCTCGGCAGTCAGAATAGATTTAGCCAGAATTGCGGCTTCAGTCAGGTGTTGTTTCACTGCTTCTTTCGCGTGTTCCGGGTTGTTTTCTTCAATGGCTTCATAAATACGTGACATGCGTTCAAAACCAGCCACCTGGCGTTCAGGGCTACGCAGCGTCAGCGCACGCAGTCGGCTGATTCGGCTGTTAAGTCGCTGCACGATCTCCCATGCAATGTGATGTTTTGCAATGGAAAACAGAGATTCGTAGAACGCCTGAGAGGCTTCAACACGCTCAATGTCATCGTGATCGTGTGAGGCTTTCGCGATGCGCAGCAGTTTCTGATGCAGATCCTTTTTATCTTTACTGGTGGCTGCTTTAGCACAATCTTTCGCCGCCTCGGATTCCAGTAACAGTCGAATGTCATAAATCTGCTCGGCGACTTCCCAGGTTAATATCGCGACAATCGGTCCTTTTTTCGCCAAGTTTTCAATTAAGCCTTCCGCTTCCAGATAACGAATCACCTCGCGCACTACGGTGCGGCTTACGCCTAATTCATCACACAAGCTACGTTCAACCAAACGATCGCCCGCTTTAAAATAGCCAGAGATAATCGCCTGGCGCACTTTTGCCAATGCCAGTTCGCGAAGGGTCACTGGCGTGTTTTCAATTTTTAAGGAGTGACTCGCAACCATAATCGTCTCTACGTTGAAATAAAAAATTCAGCTGGGTATTAATTTAAAATTCAGCAACCTTTTTACTATTAGCACTGTTTGCCGCGCGAAAGCAACGCTGCCTGATTTAGCGGTGATCGTTACCCCCTCTGGTGTGGTGAGAGCCATCCTGCTGAAATTGGCGTTGGTTCACAGTTTCATCATGCACCAAGTCTTAGATCTGACACCTTACGCCCAAGAAAAATTAATCCGATTTAAATCATATCGTTAACAAAGTATCCCTCACCCAGTATCAGTGAATTTTATGACGTCAGTCACATCGCGAGAGTGTGCTCACGGCGATTCAGATTTATGCCAGGTGATGGGCTAATTCCCTTGATACAGCGGGGTTTCCCGCCCTAAAAGCATAGCAAAAAAGCCAGCGCATAAGAACACCGTATGATGGTATACCAACTTTTGACATACCATAAATTCCAATGTTATATCCCTTCTCGACACACCAGATTAACAAACCGTTAACTTGAATGAGGCTCTAACCATGCATCCAGATATACGCAAGACGTTCGTTACCACCGAAACCCTCTACTCCGACGGCGGCAAAGCGGCCACCACGCCGCTGGTGATGATTGCGGCGGCTGCCGTGGTAAAAAATCCTTGGGCAGGCGAAGGCTTCGTTGAAGACCTCGCGCCGAAGATTCGCGAAATGGCACCGGTGCTGGGCGAACTGCTGACGGGTTTAATCGTGAAAGAAGCGGGCGGCGGTGACAAGGTGGTGGCTTACGGTAAAAGCGCAGTGGTGGGCTTGAACGGCGAACTGGAACACGCCTCAGCGCTGATTCATACCCTGCATTTCGGCAACCATTATCGCTCTGCTGTGCAGGGTAAAACTTATCTGGCCTTCAATAACACCCGTGGTCCAGCCAATACACCCATCCTGGTTCCGATGATGGGTACGGATGATGAAGGTACTCGTGAGCACTACCTCACCATGCAGTTCAACATCAACGATGCGCCATTCAGCGATGAGATCGTGATCGCGCTGGGTGCGGCACTGGGCGGCCGTCCACATCATCGTATCGGCAACCGTTATCTTGACCTGAAAGAGTTAGGCCATGACCAGAAAAATCCAGCAGCTATCTGAGTTAGGTCTCCAGGTCAGTTACCTGGAGGCAGGACAGGGCGCGCCGCTGGTATTAATCCATGGCGTTGGCATGAATGCCGACGCCTGGTTTCCGCAAATGGACGTGCTAAGCCGCCACTTCCGCGTTATCGCGTTGGATATGCCGGGCCATGGTGAAAGCAGCGGTTTTCGCCATCCCGCCACCTTAAAGGATTACGTGCAGTGGCTGGCCCTGTTCTTGCAGACACAACCCGAGCGCAGTTTTGCTGTGGCGGGACACTCGATGGGGGCACTGATCACCGCGGGTATCGCTATCGATTATCCGCAGCTGGTGAATCACGCGATTGTGATGAGCGGCGTGTTCAGACGTAACGACAGTGCGCGTAATGCGGTATTGAAACGCGCCCAAGAGTTGGCCAGCGGTAATGTGCGCCTCGATGCGCCACTGGATCGTTGGTTCAGTGACGACCACCACGAACAACCCCTGCGTCAAAAAGTGGGAACGTGGTTGCAGCAGGTGAATCTCGACGGCTATGCCCGCGCCTATCAGGCGTTTGCGGCGGGAGATCGCTTCTATTCAGAACGCTGGAATGAAATGCAATGTCCGGTGTTGGTGATGACCGGTGAGCTGGATGCTAATTCGAATCCAGACATGACACGCCAGATGGCCCAGGCTGCACGCCAGGGGCATGCGGTGGTGGTCGCTAACGCTAAACACATGTTGAACTTGACGGATGCTGACCGAGTGAACGAGGAAATCTTATCGTTTCTCAAGCCGGTTGCTGCCGCCGTCACGCAAAAAGAGCCTGTAAAGGAGTAACTTATGGACGCAGATAAACGCAGACAGTTACGCGACGCCTTTGGCGCCTTCATGACCGGCGTCACCGTGGTCACTACTAACGATGCACAAGGGCAGCCGATTGGCTTCACCGCGAACTCGTTCTCGTCGGTGTCACTTGACCCCGCGCTACTGCTGGTGAGCATCGATAAGCGCTCTGCTAATTTCGAGAACTTCACGCAATGTCCGCATTTCGCCATCAACATTTTGGCGGAGCAGCAGAAAGAGACATCGAATATCTTTGCGCAGAAAGTGGCCGATCGATTCTCGCTGGTGAAGTGGCGTAAAGGCGAGTTCAACACGCCGCTGCTGGATGACAGCTCCGCCTGGTTTGAATGCGCGATGCATCAGGTTATCGATGCGGGTGACCACGCAATTCTGATCGGTAAAGTCGAGCAGTTCGATTCCTGCGGAACGCCGGGGCTGGGCTACTATCGCGGCGCGTACTTCACGCCTTATCAAAATGCCGAATCCCTGATTGCCGGGCCTAACGTGGTGGTCAGCGCGTTGATTGAATCAGCGGGTCAGGCGTTGGTGGTGAAGAAAGAAAGCGGTTATGGCTTACCGTCGCAAACGGTGAACAACCGCAGCGTCAGTGAAACACTGAAGCAGGTGTTCGATGGACTCAACATCGAAGCCAGTCCGGGTTTTGTCTATTCCATCTGGGAAGACCGCCAGAAGAAACAGCAGCATATCGTGTTCCTCTGTGCACAGCCGACAGGCAGCACCTTGCCAGCGGTGCAGCAGGGCGAATGGGTCGATGTCCACACGCTGGCGCAACTGCCGGTGCCGGATAGTGCGCTGAAATCGCTGGTGGATCGCTTCATTCGCGAAAATGCGGTGGGCAATTACGGCCTCTATTACGGTGATGAAGCAGAAGGATCGGTTCGTCACTTCTTCGCCCCGTCTCATCAGGAGGTGGTATGAAACTTTCCTTGTTCCTGCACATGGAGCGCGTGTCAGCGGATGACGCGCAGGACAAGCTGTACGATGAGATGATGGAACTGTGTGAAATCGCAGATAAAGGTGGCTTGCATGCTATCTGGACTGGCGAGCACCACGGCATGAATTTCACCATCGCGCCGAATCCATTTATCAACCTGGTCGATATCGCCAGCCGAACCAAAAACGTTCGTCTGGGCACCGGCACCATTATTGCGCCGTTTACCCATCCGATCCGTCTGGCGGGTGAAGCGGCCATGACAGACCTGATCACCAAAGGGCGTCTGGATTTGGGGATTGCACGCGGCGCGTACTCATATGAATACGAGCGCCTGATGCCGGGGATGGATGCCTGGGAAGCGGGTCAGCGGATGCGTGAGCTGGTGCCTGCGGTGAAAGCCTTGTGGAAAGGCGACTACGAACATAAAGGCGAGTTTTGGAATTTCCCGTCCACAACTTCCTCACCACAGCCAAAACAGCAGCCGCATCCGCCAATCTGGGTGGCCGCGCGTGACCCGAACAGTCATGAGTTTGCGGTGAAAAACGGTTGTAACGTGCAGTGCACGCCATTGCATCAGGGTGAAGAAGAGATCACACGCCTGATCACCACCTTCAAAGCAGCCTGTCAGGAGTATTCTCCTGAGCAGCCATTAAAAATCATGCTGTTACAGCACGGTTTTGTGGCTGAAGACGAGGCCGATGCGCAGCAAGCGGCGGTAGAACTTAATCGCTTCTACAACTACTTCGGTGCCTGGTTCAAGAATGAGCGCCCGGTGGAGCAGGGTTTGATCAAGCCATTAACCGAAGAAGAGATGGCAGCGAATACCTATTACAGCGTGGAAGGGATGCGGAAAAATCTGGCGATTGGTAATCCTGACCAAGTGATCGCCCGCCTGAAAAACTATGAGGCGATGGGCTACGATGAGTACGCGCTGTGGCTGGATAGCGGCATGACCTTTGAGCGTAAGAAGGCCTCGCTGGAACGCTTTATTAAACACGTTGCACCTGCATTTCACTAAGCGGAGACGTCATGGAATCTTTCAAACTCTACATCGACGGCCAATTTGACGCTGGAGCCGCGACGTTCACCTCGCTGAATCCGGCCACCGCTGAGCCGTGGGCCACGATTGCCGAAGCACGCAGCGAGCAAACCGACCGCGCAGTGCAGGCGGCGGCCCGGGCTTTTGAATCCGATGCGTGGCGTGGCCTGACCGCCGGTGCGCGCGGCAAATTGCTGCTGAAGCTGGCGGATTTGATTGAACGCGATGCAGCAAAACTGGCACGTCTTGAGACGCTTGATACCGGCAAAATCATCCGTGAAACCCAGGCGCAGATCGCCTATGTGGCGGAATACTATCGCTTTTATGCTGGGCTGGCCGACAAAATGGACGGCACCACGCTCAGCATCGATAAAGCCGACATGGAAACCTGGATAAAGCGTGAACCGGTCGGCGTGGTTGCCGCGATTATTCCCTGGAACAGCCAGCTGTTTCTCTCTGCGGTGAAAATTGGCCCGGCCATTGCCGCCGGCTGTACGGTGGTGGTGAAGGCGGCTGAAGTCGCACCGACGCCGCTGCTGGGATTTGCTGAACTGGTGCATGAGGCCGGTTTCCCTGCGGGCGTCATAAACGTGATCACCGGTTTTGCGGAAGGCTGTGGCACAGTGCTGACCCAGCATGCGCAGGTCGATCACATCGCCTTTACTGGCGGTGCGGATACCGCACGTCACATCATCCGCAACAGTGCGGAAAACCTGGCCAGCACCTCACTGGAATTAGGCGGCAAGTCACCGTTTATCGTGTTTGCCGATGCAGATTTGGAAAGTGCCGCCAATGCGCAGGTGGCCGCCATCTTCTCGGCCTCAGGACAAAGCTGTGTTGCTGGCTCGCGCCTGCTGGTGGATGAGCAGATTAAAGATGCCTTTATTGAAAAGCTCACCAGTAAAGTGCGCGGTATTGTTATAGGTTGCCCGCAGCAGCAGGAGACGCAGTTTGGTCCACTTTGTACCGAGCGGCAGAAAAGCAATATCGAGCAGGTAGTGAGTCGCAGTATTGAGCAGGGTGCGCGACTGGTGATCGGCAATCAGCCGATTGATCGGCCAGGATTCTATTATCCGCCAACCATTCTGGATTGCAGTGCGGTGCCAAATGCAGAAAGCGTGGTGCAGGAGCTATTTGGTCCGGTCTTGTCGGTACTGACTTTTAAAGATGAAGCCGAAGCGATTCGCTTAGCCAATGGTACAGAGTATGGTCTGGCGGCCGGTGTATTCACCCAAAACCTGACGCGTGCCCATCGTGTCACACGCAAGTTGCGCAGTGGCGTTGTGTGGCTGAACACTTATCGCGTGGTTTCACCGCTGGCGCCGTTTGGCGGCTACGGTAAGTCTGGCTTCGGACGTGAAGGTGGTATTGACGCCGCTCTGGAATACACCACCACCAAAACAGTGTGGCTGCGCACCAGCGATGAGCCAATTAGCGATCCCTTTATTATGCGCTGATTGATTGAGGTGCGCATAAATGCGCACCCTACGGAAATGACCATTGCACTTATCGGTGCGCATAGATTTGCAGCCTATGGGAATTATTTTTGCACTTATCGGTACGCATAAATGCGCACTACGGGAAGCAGGTTTGGAATATGTAGGGGCGTCATTTATGACGACCGTCACATGTACAGTTGTTAAGCATTAATTAGCACCGGGAGTCTTACCGCCAATTCTTTAATAAGAAGACGAAAATTAATTCGTCGGGATGGCTGTGGCTTTTTTTCGCGAGGAAGGTTTTACCCACATTAAAAAACAATCCCATTTTGAGAATTGGAGGGTACGGTGAATACACAACCACGTCAGAGTCAAATTATAGAAAATAAGTCGGTGGATTATGTTCCAGAATCGGAACGCCACGGTAAATCGCACAGTCTATTTACCTTGTGGTTCTGTACCAACATTGCACCTCTGGCCGTTGTCAGCGGCGCAATTGCCACCGAAACGTTTCATCTGAATGTTATTTCTGCTTTAACCGCGATTATTGCCGGTCATCTGTTTGGCGGGATTTTCCTTGCGTTAACCTCTGCGCAAGGGCCGAAAGTCGGCATTCCACAAATGGTGCAGAGCCGCGCGCAGTTTGGTCGTTACGGCTCGCTGCTGGTGATTAGCTTTACGACGGTGATTTATCTCGGGTTCTTTATCTCGAATATTTCGCTTTCCGGTAAAGTCATCAACAACGTCTTTCCGTCGATGCCGGTAAGCAGTGCCACGGTCATAGGCGCTATTCTTGCCACCGCAATTGGTATTGTCGGTTACCATTTTATCCATCGTATCAATAAAGTCGGTGCATGGATCATGGGCGCAGCGCTGATTTTAGGCCTGGCATTGATGGTGTCACAACCTTTACCGGCAGACTTTTGGTCCCGTGGCAGCATGAGTGCCGCAGGCTGGTTCGGCACCTTCTGTATCGGCGCAGTATGGCAAATCAGCTTCTCGCCTTATACCTCTGACTACTCGCGCTACCTGCCCGCCAATGTCGGTATTGCACGCCCGTTTATTGCCACCTATCTGGGTGCCTGCGGTGGTACTATTCTGGCCTTTATTTTCGGCATGATGGCGGTCAATATCGCGCCAACCAGTGATGCCATGATGTCAGTTCGTCATGCTACCGGTTGGCTCGGCCCGATCTTAATGGTGCTGTTCCTGATTAATATTATCTGCCATAACTCGATGAACCTGTACGGCGCGGTATTATCACTGATCACCGCAGTGCAAACTTTCCGTCCTCACTGGACGCCAGGCGCGGCAGTTCGGTTAGTGGTTTCAGCGCTGGTATTAGTGGGCAGCGTATTAGTAGCGTTAGCGGCATCGCAGAATTTCGTCTCCTTCTTTATTAATTTAATTCTGGCGTTGATTGCGGTGTTAATTCCGTGGATCGTCATTAACCTGCTGGATTTCTATTATGTGAATAAACAACGTTATGATGTTGAAGCCATATTCCGCGCTGACGGAGGCCGTTATGGTTTGCTGAATACCCAAGCGCTGCTGGTCTATTTTGCTGGCATTGTGGTGCAGATTCCGTTTGTGGAAAATGCCTTCTTCTCCGGTCCGTATGCTAATTTGATTCCTGGCGTGGATATCTCGTGGATTATCAGCTTGGTGGTGACCAGCATTGCTTATCCGCTGTTTCATCGCAAAACTGAACCCGCGTTCGCGCAGACAAGCAACAGCAAAGCGTAAAGATTGAAATCGCTAAAGGTGCGCACGGATGCGCACCTGATTACATCCCGTCAACTACCACTTCATCTCGCCGGTATTCACTTTGGCGCTTAATTCCAACGAGCTTTCATCTGGCAGGTTTGGATAAGCCGCTTTCATCGCCTGGATTACCGCAGAAGACGCTTTGTGCTGCTGCAACGCTTTTTCAAAGGTTTGCAGATAGTGCAGCGTAAAGGTCACCGCCTGATCGCCTGTTGGACGGGCACCAATATAATGGCCCGGAATCACGACTTTCGGTTTCAGTTGCTGGATTTCACTCAGCACGTTGCGCCATTGCTCACGGCTGGCCGGGGTTTGAGTGTCTGCGGTCCAGACATGGATGCCAGAGGCAATCGCTGTTCCGCCCAATACCGCCTTGTTAGCAGGAATCCACACGTAGGCGGATTTATCATCCGCGTGACGTAACTCGATGCGTTCGCCATCTACGTTAAAGGTGGTTTGATGGGTAACCTGCGGGACATACAGCTGTGCGGGCGCACCTCCCGGCATTTTCGGTCCCCAATATTCCAACTTAGCCGCTTTGGTGGCTTCAATATGCTCAACCACCAGCGGTGAGGCTACGATTTTCACCTGCGGATAGGCTTTCACAATCGGTTCCAGGCCGAAGTAAAAGTCAGGATCGCCTGAGGTGATGACAATCTGCGTCAGCTTCTTCCCGCTAGCCTTGATCATTTGCACCAACTTTTCGCCATCTTTAGGACTAAATTGGGCATCGAATAACATCGCTTCATGCGCACCAGAAACTAACGTAGAGGAAACGGGAAATACGCCCTGTTCCTGTGGGTTATATACCGCTAAATGCAGCGGAGCAGCCAACACCGGGGTGGCTGTCAGCGCCATCATCAGCGCCAATGTTTTTATCTTCATCTCGTTTTCCTTTCATCGGCAATGTGGCCGGTAACAGAGCCATTGTAAGCATATCCGCGTCTGTTAGAATTCCCGCAATTAGAGATGGTCAGTTTCATAAAACGATCAGATGGGGTCAGATGGACAGAGTGACAGCAGCAACAGTGTTTAATCGCATTTGCGAACTTGGCAGTTTGAGCGCAGCGGCGCGTGCGCTGGATATCTCTCGTCCGATGGTCAGTCGGTACCTGGATGAAATGGAGAAGTGGGCCGGTTCTCGGCTGTTGCACCGCTCATCACGTCGCCTCACCATCACGCCTGCAGGAGAGAAAACCCTTGAAAAAACACGCTTGTTAGCACGGTTAGCGGAGGAGATCAGCGAGCAGGGCGAACCCGGTGTACCGCAGGGCACGCTGCGTATCGCTTGCGCGCACTCCACGGCAACGCACATTCTCGGCCCAATGATCCCGGCATTTCTGGCGCGCTATCCAGCAGTGCGTATTGAGCTGGAGATCAATAACCAACCGGTGAGTCTGGTTGGTGAGCGTATTGATGTGGCGGTACGCATTACTAATGATCCAGAACCGGGTGCCATCGCACGCCGACTGGGTGAATGTGTTTCCGTCGTGTGCGCCTCACCGGAATATTTACGAGAGCACGGCACCCCCATTACGCCCCAGCAGCTGGCACAACATAATTGCCTGCACTACAGCCGCTTTGCCGGACAGCGTTGGCAGTTTAAGGATGCGCAGGGTGAGGCAGTAACAGCTGAAGTCAGTGGCAATTTTAGCGCCGGGATATCGTCGGTTTTATGTGATGCAGCCATTGCGGGATGCGGGCTGGCGATGGTGCCGGAGATGGAGGCGAAGACGGGCATAGCCAGTGGGCAGTTGCAGTGCGTACTCTCTGATTTTGCGCCGAAATCGTTGGGAATTTATGGTCTGTATATGTCGCGAGAACGCCAACCTGCTGCGTTACGCTTATTTCTGGATGCGGTACAGCAGCAGTTGAGTGAATCAGCAAGTTAAACCTGAGCGTCACACGGGTGTGCTATTTCTCTATTAAGCCAATACTCAAGGAGAGACAACATGCGTACCCCAGATTATCCCTCTCAACATGCCGAACAGTGGGCACAGGTCGATCACTACTTTGCTGATGCGCTGGCAGCGGAAGATGTGGCGTTGAAAGCCGCTCTGGCACACAATGCCGCGCAGGGTTTGCCGGTACATGATGTGTCCGCGCTGCAGGGGAAAATGTTGGCGCTAATGGTGACATTAACCAGTGCTAAACGTGTACTGGAGATCGGTACCCTCGGGGGGTACAGCACCATCTGGATGGCGCGTGCTTTACCCGAGCAGGGTCAAATTATTAGCCTCGAGTTCAATCCGCATCATGCTGAAGTCGCCCGCCATAATCTGGCGCTGGCGCGTGTACAGGATCGCGCAGAAGTGCTTGTGGGCGCGGCATTAGATACGCTACCGATGCTGGCGGCACCTTTTGACCTTATCTTTATTGATGCAGATAAAGTGAACAATCCGCACTATCTTCAATGGGCGTTAAAACTGGCGCGCATTGGCACGGTGATCATTGCTGACAATGTGGTGCGCGGCGGTGCGGTGGTGGAAGCCGACAGCCATGATGCCAACGTGCGTGGTCTGCGTGAATTTGTACAGATGATCAGTGACGATGCCCGTTTAGACGCCACAGCGCTGCAAACCGTGGGTGAGAAGGGCTGGGATGGCCTGATTATGGCGCTGGTGAAGAGTCTATAAGCAAAAATAAGTGTTAGTATCCAGCGGCAAATATCACGGAACGTTAATAAGGGAGTGTTAACTGATGCGTCGCTGGATCAGATATGTTTTTGTCGTTTTGGGGATCGTGGTTGCCTCAGCATTACAGGCGGCAGAATTTTCGCAGCCTGCGGGGCTCATCCGCGAACCCTTGATATTGAGAGTAACTCTGCCTGACGGGCAAACGGCAACACTGGATGCGTTTGTCACCCGCCCGAATCTGCCCGGTCATTTTCCGATTGCCTTCATCACACATGGCACCGATGGCACAGCACACAGCGATCGCGATCAACTCACCCCCAATCGTTTTTCAGCCGCTGCGCTAAGTTTTGCACGCCACGGCTATGCTGCTGTCGTGGTACTGCGTCAGGGGTATGGTCATTCCAGCGGTCACACTGATTATCAGGGTAACAGTTGCGACCAGCCCAAACATGCCCGAGCCGGTAAAATGGCCCGCGCGGATATCCTCGCGGCGTTAACGGCGATTCGACAATATGCCTGGGCATCCCATGGACAAGCGGTACTTGTGGGACAATCGTCTGGCGGGTTTAGCGTTATCGCCGCGAGCGCCCTCAATCTGTCCGGCGTGCAGGCCATTATCAGCTTTTCCGGTGGGCGCGGCGCCATTCATGATGGTTTGGTGTGTGACAAGAAGGCGTTATTAGCCGCGCTCACATCTTATGGCGAGAAGGCGCGAATCCCCACGTTGTGGCTCTACACTGCCAATGACCAATCTTTCCCACCTCAACTCGGTCAGCAGATGTTCGCTGCTTATCGCCATGCCGGAGGACGCGGCGAGCTGATCAATCTGCCCGAATTCGGTCATGATGGGCACGACCTGCTGATTTCCGCACCAGAGTCCTTCTGGTGGAGCCGCGTTTCGACCTTCCTGCAAAGCAATGATCTTCCTGTTAACGCTATCAGCGCATCGCCCGTTCCCCACCTGCCAGACCCACCCGGGCTAAACACTACTGATCGGCAGGTATTCAAACATTATCTGGCCGACCGGGGTTATGAGAAGGCCTTTGCGACCAACGGCGAAGGCGTATGGGGGCGTTCGGCTTGGGCGCGTGACCAACAGGAAGCCAATATCCGGGCAGTGGCGTTTTGCCAGCACTATCGTGAAAAAGGCGAGGCGGCTTGTAAGCTATACGCCGCCGGAGACCGCATTGTGGTCAATCATTGATTACCCTTGTAGACCTTTTTCCTCTACACGAAGGCGCGCCTGCACGCGGTGAAACAGGAATGGCAAAAGCAATGCAGGTGTCGCAATCAGGATAGCCAGCAAAGTCACTGACATCGGCTGCCACAGATTGCTGATCGCTGCCCAGGTTGCACCCGCCATCATCTGCAAAAAGAAAAACAGCCCAGATGAAGCCCCCGCATCCTCCGTCACGCTGCGCAGTAATCCTGCCTGCGTCGCGGGGATAACCATGCCCACTGACAGCAGAATGATCAACATCGGCGCCATCAGCGTCAGAGACGTTGGCGTCAGTATCAGGTTCAGGGCCACTAATAACACCCCACCCAAAGCGCCAATACCTGCTGCCCATCGAATGATCTGGTCGATATCACGTCGAATCGCCATACGCCGGGCCAGCATACTGCCGGCCACATAGCCGATAGCGGAGGCGCTCAACAGGACGGCATACTGCTGCGGCGTCAGTCCGAGTTGCTGCTGCATGGGTCCTGATGAGCACGAGACAAATACAAACCATGCCATCCAGGCAAAGCAGATGGATAACGCGTAAAGGCGGAAACGGGGCAAGCGAAGATTACGCCGATATATAGTGCCCAGTCGATGGAGCGGCACTGCATTTGACGGGGCGGCAGCGAGGTGGCGACTGGCGAAAGTAAAAAACACCAGGATCATCAGCGTCAGCAACGCCATCATTCCAAATATACCGCGCATCCCACCAGCGGCAGCAGTGCACTGCCAGCCAAAGGTGCCAGACACGGTGTGATGGCTATTGCTGATGAAAGCGTGGTGAGTATCGGCATACGCTGTTGCGGTGCGTATTCGCGACTGACAATTAAGCGCGCGGTGACAGTGCCTGCGCATCCGCCTACAGCCTGAATAAAGCGCGCCACCATCAACAGCAATATGCTGTGCGCCTGCGCAGCAATACATGCGCCGAGCACTGCCAGGATGAGGCCGCCGATCTGCACACGTCTTGGGCCAAAGCGATCGGCAAGCCATCCCGCCAGCAAAACCGAAATTGCATAACCCATCATGTAGACAATTAACGTGTCCTGCGCCAATGATGTTGAGAGCGCTAACGATGCTGCCAGTTCGGGCAGCGCAGGCACAATCATGCCCATTCCCAATTGCGGTACCACCACTGCCGATACTAAAGCCAGCGTTAACCGTTGCTGGCTGGTCTGTATTTTGCTCACATCTTATCCTTGCCGTACCTCCGTTTGATTGAGCAGATTACGTTTTTCTGGTCAAATCTAAAGAACCAAAAATCATTATGTTGAGTAGACCACTTTGACTCAGGGCCGAACGGCTGTTGCGCTTGAATTACCTATGCCCGCTGCACTGGTGCATCCCAATCAGGATCGCAGTAAACAAGAGATCGTTTATGCCGCGCTTCGCGATGCCATACTCAATGGTGTGCTGCGAGTGGGAGCCCAAGTGCCGTCTACGCGCGCGATGGCTACTCGTTGGGCCGTTTCACGCGGTACGCTAGAAGTGGTGTATGAACGCTTGTGCGCCGAAGGTTACCTGACGCGGCGTCAAGGAGCGGGCACATTCGTAAGCGCCGAACTTCCTGATAGCTACCTTCAGGTACAGCCTGGTTTGCCGATGATGACGCCATCCGTAGCGATGCAACCGCGGCATCATGAAAGCCATGTGAAAGTCGGTCAGCCTTTTGTTGCGCGTTTGCCCGATCCGGCGCTATTCCCGTTGCAAGACTGGGCTCGCCATGTGCTGCGCTGTATTAACAAGGCGGGAGAAATCGCAGCGGAAAGCAATCAAGTGACGGGTTTTTTGCCCCTCAAGCAGCAAATTGCGCAGTATCTGCGCGAGCATCGCAACATTGTTTGTGAACCGCATCAGGTGATCATCACCACAGGCATTCGTCATGCGCTGGCATTAATCAGCCGTGCCTTTTTGCGTCCGGGTGACAATATCGCGATGGAAGACCCCGGTTACCCGTTTGGTCGTGACATTTTTGCACTCGCTGAGGCGAAACTGATTGATATTGCGATAACCGAACAGGGGATAGATGTTGAGGCGCTGTCTAAAGCGCAGCAAGTTCGTGCACTCTATGTGACGCCGTCACATCAATCACCCTTGGGCTGTGTGATGTCGATAACTAAGCGCTTGGCGGTGATTGATTGGGCGCAGCAGCAGGGAGTACTAATCATCGAAGATGATTACGACAGTGAGTTTAGCTACAGCGGTTCGCCGCTACCCGCCCTGATGTCACATGATAATAGTGCGCAAACCCTGTATTGCGGGAGCTTTAACAAGACGCTCTCAGCGGAATTACGTGTGGGCTTTCTAGTCGCCAGGGGCGCTCAACTTGCACGCTTAAATGAGGTAGTAGCCATTCATGGACGCGCTGTGGCATTCCATGAACAGCTGGCGCTGGCGGAGTTTATGCGCAGCGGGGCTTTTGCGCGACATTTGCGCACCGCACGCCAGGCTTATGCCCAGCGACGCAATCGACTGTTGGAGATTCTCACGCAGCATGCGAATGGAAAATTTCGCGTCAGCGGCCATGAAGCGGGGTTGCATCTGGTGCTGTGGTTACCAGCAGATCGCGATGAGTCGGCATTTTGTCAGCAGGCGGCAGAGCATGGCTTGCAGTTGCAGCCCTTGTCGTTGTTTTGCCGCAGCATCACGCTGCCGCCTGCGGTGATTCTTGGATATGCCGCATTGACGCTGGCGCAAATTGAGGTATCGGCTCGGTCGTTGGCTACGCTACTGGTGTCACCTGCATCACATGCATGATGGCAACTAAGGTGACAATCGATAGCACCGTTGAAATCAATATCGCGCCTGAAGTGATCTGCGCATCGCGGCGATAGTATTCGGCCAGCATGAACGGCCCGGTGCCGGTTGGCAGCGCGGCCAACAGAATCGCCATTTTGGTCAGGTCGTCAGGCAGATGGAATAACCACACAGCCAGTATCCAGGTAAGCAGTGGTTGCAACACCAGTTTGGCGATGACCACCAATCCCACTGTCGTCAGGCTCATTTTCGCGCTAGAAGGCAATTCGGTGGCTTTGGCTTTCTGGCGGCTGGCGAGAAACACCCCTAAACAGACTAATGCGCAAGGGCTGGCGGCCCCGCCGAGTAACTTGAGAAATGTCTCGACGCTGCCTGGCATCGTGAGGCCTGCACTGGAGCAGGCCGCACCCAGCAGCGGTGAGATGATCAGCGGGTTCTTAAAAATGGCGCGCAGCACTTTTATTGCCACCCGATGAAACTCACGTTCACTCTGCAAACCGATTTCAATCATGGCGATGGCAATCGCAAAAAGGATGCAGGCAACCACAATGGTGGCGGTGGTGGTAGGAATCAGGCTGCTTTTACCAAAAATCAGCAGCAACAGGGGGAAGCCAAGGTAGCCGGTATTAGGATAGGCAGCGGCCACACCGTCTACACTGGCATCGGCGGTGGATTTACCCTTCAGTTTTTGAAACGCAAATACAATCACAAACGCTGCCGCGCAGGAGAGCGCAAACGCCCAGAAGAAGCCAGGCTGATAGATAGTGTGCCACGGCGTATGCGCCATAATGTCAAACAGCAGCGCAGGCAGCGCCAGCCACACCACGAATTTATTCAGTTCTGTCGCAGCAGTGGGTCCCAGCACCCCAAACATGCGGCAGGCATAACCTGCCACTATCAAGCCGAACACCGGCAAAAGAATCAGAAATGTAGCGATCATCAGGTCCTCCCGTTAAGCTGGAGGACTGTAAAGAGTTTCCCGATACAGATCCAATAGCAAATCTGACCGGGATTGATGCGAAAAATGAATCATGCTGGATATTAAGCCGCTGCGTTACTTTATCGCGCTAGCCGAAGTGAAAAACTTCCACCGTGCCGCGGAACGTCTACATTTGTCTCAACCGTCACTCAGCCGCCATATTGCTGCGCTGGAGAAAGCGGTCGGCACTTTGTTGGTGGAACGAAATACCCGGCAATTGATGCTCACACCAGCAGGCGAAAGCTTTTACCGCGATGCGCGAAAAATCCTCGAATCACTGCAACAGGCGCAAAACCTCGCGCGTGAAACTGCATTGGGTAAATCCGGTTCTCTGCGCGTGGGTTTCACCATGTATTCTGCACACAGCGTCATTCCAGAATATGTGCGGATGATTCGCCATCACTTCCCTAATATCGCGTTGGAGCTGGAAGAAGCGGTGACCGAAGATCTACCCGATAAAATCCTGGCAGGTGAAGTGGATTTGGCCGTATTGGTAGAAGGGACGGCACGCGTGGGGATGCAAACGCTGACGGTGTTGACCGAACCCTTATGTGTGGCGCTGTCCCGTACCCATCCCAAAGCAAAAAGCCGTAATTTAAAGATTGAAGATCTGCGTGACGATCCTTTTGTCATGACCGCCGCCAGTGCCGGTAGTCGACTGACGGCGGTTATTATGGATTATTGTCGTGCCCACGGTTTTGAGCCGATGGTGAGTCTGCAGGTAAGTCTGCAACACACCATGTTGAGCTTGGTGAACGATGCCAGTTACGTGGCACTGGTGCCTGCCTCAGTTCAGCAGCTTAAAATGGATGGCATTGTGTTTAAACCTTTGGCCGATGTGCCTCAGGTTAACCTGGCCGTGGCATGGAGCAGCGACAATCGAAATCCTTGTCTGGATAGTTTTTTAAAACTACTGATTCAACGTCACCTGCCGCAATAGTGTTCACGCCAGCCGCATAATATTCTGTGTCTGAGCCATTTTGACATTATTTTTCATGTATTTAATTAGCTCGTAACTTTGTGGTGAAGCGCAGTTTCAGCCTGAAATCGCCACAGATTTCAAATTTAACTGCTCAAAATTTCAGCCAATATTTACCTGACCATTAAGCCAATTTTAATCTTCGCCACGTAGAGTGCCCTCACAGTCACAACCATCAGTAAACGAACTCAGGATTGCCGTAACACAACAGAACTCCTGTTGTTAACACGCGTCTACAGAACGTACTGAATGGTGCATTATCCGCTGGAGAGTTCCTTTGCTGCGATTATTATTTCTGTTGATGGGTGGGCCGGCATTGAGAGCGGGTTGGCCCTATTTAACGGCACTTGGCCTGTTATGTGTGGCAGCCAGTAGTGGGATCGTGATGGATCTGCTGCAACATGGAAGTTTATCCTTCCCGCTGCATGTGCTGGGCGTATTTATGGTGGTGGAAGGTTTGGCGGAAGCCGTAGGGGCGATTTACCAACCAGCGGGTATCGGTTGGCCTCTGCTGGCAAAGGCTGGGGTATTAATGTCAGTCGGGGGTGTGGTTTTCCTCGCACCGCATGACAGCGGACTGGGCATGTCGCTGGCCTTTGCAGCGATCTTTCTTTTAGACGGCGGTTTTCGCATCATTTCGTGTTGTCTGATGCGATGTCGTCGCTGGATGCACAAGCTGACGTTAGGCAGCGCAGAAATTCTGTTCAGCATGATGATTGCGACCGACTGGCCGCTGTCACCGCACGTAATTGTGCCGCTGTGTTTTGCGTTGCTGCTTGCGGGTTGGGGCATTAATCTGCTGACGATGGCTGCGCAGATTCATGCATTGCCGGAAAATTCCAGTGTAACGGCGCTGCCGTTGTTTACCCGGAAAGGCCTACGTGCGCCACACGGGTTAGATTACGTGCATCCTCCTCTTAAGGCGGCACCAGTGAGTGAGCCGCTGAATATCTATATATGGACGCCTATCGGTTCTGGCAATGTGTCAGGACGCCGCCCTTGGTTTGATCGTTGGGTAGCGGCGATTGACCATCGAGGTGAAGTTTCCACCGGGCATACCTCACTGGAAATGGGTGATGAGTTGTATATCAGCTTGTTTCCGGTTGATGATGTATCGCGCAGTTTACGGGGCTTTCTGCAGACGCTGCGCGCGAAAGAGGAATTTGACGTTGAAGGCTTTTATCAACCCTCACTGGAGAAAGAGATCAAAGCCTGGTGCCGTCCCGATAAACGTCTGGTTTTACCGCACTATAACCAAGTCGCTCTGCGTAATTACTGGCTGAGCAACGCCCCTGATACGCGTTATAACCTGACATCACGCAACTGTTCAACCAGCGTGATGCAGGCGCTCGACGTGGCGACGGAAGGGTTGCTGGGTGAACGCGGTTTGAAGGGATTTTGGGTGCTGCTCAACCCTGATTTTTGGTTGTTAAGCTTAGTGCGCAGCCGGGCAGAGGGGATGACTTGGACGCCGGGCCTGGTGATGGATTACTGCGTGTTACTGCGTCGCGTACTGGCCGCCACTGAACGCGAAAGTCGCTACCAGAAAGCCGCCCATCGCTTGAAGCTCGAAGCCGGTATGGCGGTGCGAAATTTGCTGCGTTATGCGTGGCGATAAAATGAGGGCGGCTGGCCTGTGACGCGACGGAACATCGTCGCGAACGATGAGCCGCTATCATAGCCAAGCGAGAGGGCGACCTCATTCACCGATTTTCCTGCCACTAACAGAGCCAGTGCGCTCACGACACAAGCGCGCTGGCGCCACGTGGAAAAGGACATGCCGGTCTGCTGCAGAAAGAGACGACGGAAAGAGCTGGCACTCATAAATAAGGTACTAGACCAGCGTTCAGCAGGATCATGAATGGAGGGCGACAGCAGAAAGGACTGACACTGCGCCAGCAGCGCCGGATGCTGCGGCAGCGGAATATCAAACTCACGAGCTGGCATCAGTGCGAGTTCAAGCTGCATTAATTTAATCAACGTGCGATCTCGTTCACTTTCGTACAGTGCAGGCAGGTCCACCGCGTCCATCAGCAGTTGTCGCAGCAGGGGGGACACACCGATCACCCGGCAGCACTCTCCCTCACGCAAGGTGGCGGCAAGTGCTGGCTCGATGTACAGGCTGCGCGTCGAAACGCCCGCAAACTTCACGCTGTGTATCGTTTCAGGTGGGATCCACACCGCATGTTGAGGGGGGACTACCCATTCACCTTCCCGCGTGGAAACGTGCATCAACCCACTGATGCCATACAACAGCTGTGCACGACGATGCTGGTGAGCGGGTAACACAAACCCCTGCGGATAGTCGTTACCCAGCGCGATCACCTCACGATCCAAATGATCAACATCCTCTATTCGAACGTTACGCACTTTTTCCTCCCATTGACCGGTTTGCAAGGGTAATTGAGCGCTGCGCAAATGGGAAGCAGGGCGCAGAGAACGTATGCTGCGTAGCCTCTTCACTGATTGGGATAGACCATTGAACGATATCGTTATTATTACTTTAGCCGGTTTCACCACTGGCATCACCACGGTCCTCTTTGGCTTCGGGGGCGGTTTTGTAGTGGTGCCGTTTGTCTATCAATTGCTATCACATCAGCCAAATGTAGCTTCTCAAGCTATGCATATTGCCGTCGCAACATCGACAGCCGTCATGATCTTTAATGCGGGATGGGCAAGCTGGCAAAACTGGCGATCAGGCAAGTTGCCCACACAGGTGCTGTTTCCACTGCTGTGGTTTATTGCGCTCGGAGCTGTACTGGGATCCTGGCTGGCGGGATTACTGGGCAATGGTGTGGTTCACACGCTGTTTATCCTCTATATGGTCATCACGATTGGCGATTGCCTAATACGAAAAGGTTTTTTCACTGGCACCACGACGCGCCCCTTGTTGCGCAGAACCGTGAGAGGCGGAGGAATAATCATAGGCACCATTGCGGCGATGCTTGGCGTGGGCGGCAGCGTCATGACTGTGCCGCTTTTGCGACGCCATGGTTATACGATGCAGGAATGCGTCAGTGCGGCAAATCCACTTTCACTGCCGGTGGCACTCTGTGGCAGTGTGACCTATGCCATCAGCGGCTGGCAGCAGATTCCGATGAGTGGCTTTCTAGGTTTTATCAGTTTGAGGAGTCTTGGATTGCTGGTAGGGGCAGGTTGGTTGGGCATTATATTCACCCGGCGTTACCTGCCCGCAGTGCCTGATAGGTGGCATGCACGCATTTATGTCATGCTGTTGTGCAGCGTATTGCTGGCAATGGTGGTTTAAGTAAAACCGTGCTGTCGTAATATGCCTTGCGCGGTGTCTGACATGAGGAAGTTCGCCAATGGCTGGGCGCTTGAGGAGAGTGTCGCCCAGCCATACTCGGCTTGTACATTGTAGGCGGCAGGAATCATCAAGACTTGTAACTGAGAACAGTGGGTCAGTCGCGGCGCGTAGCTGGCATAGCCAATAAACAGCTCCGCATGGTCGTTGTCGATTAACCATTGTGCGGCCAGTTCGCCGGCGGGAATGGCAAGACTGTCTGGACCTCCCACCAGTGGGCGCGCTTTCTGTCGGAGAAAGTCGCCACAATCGCGATGGCGCAGTTCGATATTGTCGAACAGTTGCCAGGTATAATCACCCGATGGATCGCAAAGCGGGGTTGAAGTGGCTAAGCGTAAATCCGCGCGAAACAACAATGACAGCCAATCATCTCCGGCAGTGACAACGTCACGTTTAGCGGTTAAACACAGCGTGTTTGCCGTAAAGCGACCAACATTTTGCGCACGCCCTTGTTGCAGCAATGTTTTTGGGTGCAACAAGTTGGCTGAGGCGAACAAATCGCACGCCTCACCTTGTTCAATACGCTGGCGTAATAGTCCGGCGGGACCAAATTGGGTCTCCACCCTCAGGCCAGATTGCGCGCTGAATTCCGCAATCAGTTGTGGCCACACGCCACGCAGACTACCGGCTGCCAGTATTTGCAGTGTTGTCATGATAGGAAGTCCGATAAAAACGTTGATACCAGCGGTCAGCCTGCTGCTGCATATCGATGTCGCGGAATTTTTCCGGATAAAGTTTCTTCGCCATCCATAATTCACCCAAACCGATGGCTTCCGGCATCGGATAACCCCAGGCTTTAGCGTATTCGGGCATTAACCATACCTGATGATTTTTTACAGCGGCGATGGTGCGCCAGCGCGGGTCTTGGTTAATCTCCTGCACCACCTGCGGATAACGATCCTGCACGAAAATTACCTGTGGATCCCATGCCACCACCTGTTCCATGCTGACCTGCTTAAAGCCTTGAATCGTGGCGGCGGCGACATTGAGTGCGCCAGCATGTGCCATCATCAGACCGGTATATTTGCCGGAGCCGTAGGTGGTGAGATCGGGGTTCGCCATATAGGCACGAACGCGTTGCTGCTCTGGGATATCTTTCAGACGGTCACTGACCAGCTTGCGTCCGGCAAAAGCGGCGGCGATGAGATCCTTGGCCTGTTGCTGCTTATTGACTACTTCACCAATCAGCGTGATGCCTTCTTTAATGCCCAGATCGTATGCCTGATCCTCATTCTGCATGCTCGGGTTAATTTTGCCTTGCTGCCCGGCATCATCATGGCGCAATGATATCGCCAATACCGGAATACCGAGCGCAGAGATCTGATCGATCATCTCTTTTGGCGCATAGTTGGTCACAAACACCACCTGCGGATGCAGCGCCACCAGCTTTTCTAAATCAACATGGGTTAAGTCACCCAGCATCGCTTTTTGGGTCAGTTCAGGCACCAACTGCGCATAGCCATCGCCTAACTGCTGTTTCCAGTTCGCGAGAATACCAACGACTTTATCGGTCGCATTCAGTTGTACCAATAAATTCAGGGTTTGATGCTGGAGCACCACCACACGATCAACCCGATCGGGAATCGTCACTTCACGACCAATCTGATCGGTGACCACACGGTTGGCGTAGCTGTGTAAGGAGGTAAAAGTGAGCAAGCCGGCAAGAACGAGGCGATTCAATCTGATGTTCATAGGGATTCCCTAAAGCGTAATGCAGCGGATTATATAGCGCTTAAGGGTGGCTGGATATGACGGATTCGATAAACTGCAGGTTGTTTGCGACATCGCTCAGGACCATCTGCTAAGATATTGCGCCATCAGCAGTGCGATCCGCTGCTGCTTCTCACCTGTCAAATCAATAACAACCGTCAGTTGGCTATTTAGCCGGCATGGCTGTGGAGTGAATGTCGTTATGCTGCACGAAGTGGGTATTATCAATTTATGGACGTTTCTGGCGGGCGCGCTGGTGATTATTTTATTACCTGGTCCGAATAGTCTGTATGTGCTGCGTACCGGTATGAGTCGCGGAGCGAAAGCGGCAACACGTGCCATTGCGGGCGTGCTGTTAGGCGATATTTTTCTGATTCTGCTCGCGTGGGCCGGCGTAGCGACCCTGATTCGCACCAGTCCACATATCTTCATGATTGTGAAATACATGGGCGCGATGTTCCTGCTCTATCTTGGAGCAAAAATTATCATGGCGGCCTTCCGTAAGCGTGGCGCCAGTGAACCCGTAGCGCCCGTTAAAGAAGAAAACTACTTCCTGCGCGCTATTCTGTTGGGTATTACTAATCCAAAATCAATTCTGTTTTATGTGTCGTTCTTTATACAGTTTATCGATCCGGCCGTCACCCATACGGCACCCGCTTTTGCGGTACTGGGTTCTATGATTCAGATGATCAGCCTGAGTTATTACACCGTGCTGTTGCTGGCAGGGAGCGTGATGGTGCGTTTCCTTAAGAATCGGACGCGCTTGGTGAAACTGGCGAATATGTTGACGGGTATGCTGTTCTTTGGTTTTGCGGTACGTCTGGTCAGTGCGCAGAGCTAAGTTTAATTGATCCGGCGCGCATCCTGGCGCGCCAAATAGCTTCACGGTCGTCCACATAGGCAAACAACTGTCCGTCCAATGGTAACAGCGTTCGCCACCATATTAAGTTCGCTTGAATACTAATGCTGATAGATAAATAGCTGACAGGACAGTTTTCACTCTCCAATCAGCTATGACGCATTTTGATTAATTAAGTTAGAAATCGATTATTGTTGTGCACGGACTAATACCAGACGTTCTGAGGCGCGCACTAAATCCGAAACGGTGCGTGATTTCATCTTATCCATCAAATTACGTTTATGCACTTTCACGGTAATTTCACTGACACTCATCTCCATGGCGATTTGCTTGATCATTAAACCTTTGATGGTCAGCTCCATCACTTCGCGCTCGCGAACGGTGAGGGATTTGTAACGCTGTGTCAGTTCGTGCAGCTCTTGCTGCTGGCTGAGACTGCTTTGTGAAAGTTGCAATGCTTCCGCGACCACATTTAACAGACGTTCGGGATCGGCAGGTTTAGTTAAAAACTCGAATGCACCGGCTTTCATGGCGCGAACGGTGGCTGGAATGGTGCCAAATCCCGTGAGAAAGACCGTGGGAATGTGCATCATTAGGGTATTCATTTTATCAATAACCAGCAAGCCATCGTTGCCTGGCATATTCAAATCCAGTATCAGACAACTGGGCACGTCGTTGCGTGCTGCTACAAGAAAAGCTTCTGGCGTGGAAAAATCCTGCACTTGGTAATCTTCGGAGTGTAATAGACTGCAAAGCGAACTTCTGACGGCTGGATCATCATCTACGATATAGATAATTGGATTCATGGATTTGCCTGATTGTTTGACCTAAATGAACGAAAAAAGGATTTAAAAAAAGAAAATGGTTGGTAAATAATGCGCTGCAAATTTTTTTCAGATTAATAGCACAGCCGCTTGAGGTAAACAATGGTTTCACTTCTGATAATCGAACAAGAGGGTGGAACGCTGTTAATTAATCCATATCGATGAATAAAACAGCACAGTATCAAGCGGAGCGGAAATAAGATTGAAATAAAGCCCCTAATAACATTAGAGGTTTCAGGGTGTAATTAATTGTGTCTCGGTGCGTTTTTTACTTACAAAAGTAAGGGAGGGTTACTTTTATTATGTTGGAAAGCGGATTATAGGGATTGAGAGGGCAGCTCAGCAAGTAAAGGCCGAGCCACCAATGGCTCAGCCAATCACACCATGTGGGTCAAGAACATACTTGGCTGCCACGCCTGCATCAAAATGAGCATAGCCTTGTGCAGCTTCTTCCAGAGGGATCACCTTGGCGTTAACGATTTTGGCGATCGGCAAGCGATCGTGCAGAATCGCGTTCATCAGTTGGCGGTTGTAACGCAGTACCGGGGTTTGTCCCGTGTGCAGCGATTGTGCCTTCGACCAACCCAGGCCAAATTTGAGGCTGAGTGATCCTTCCTTCGCGGCTTTTTCCTGTGCACCGGGGTCCGCAGTGACATATAAACCCGGGATACCAATGTTGCCAGCTACGCGAGTAATTTCCATCATCTGATTGAGTACCACCGCCGGCTGCTCTTTACCAGAATGGCCGCGTGCCTCGAATCCTACCGCATCAATAGCAGAGTCCACTTCCGGTACGCCGACGACTTGGGCAATCATCTCGCCTAAACGATCGTGCTGGCTCAAATCGATGGGCACAAATCCCATCTTAGCAGCATGATTCAAACGCTCTTTGTTGAAATCACCCACCATCACCACCGCCGCACCGAGGATCTGTGCTGAGGCGGCAGCGGCTAAGCCGACGGGTCCTGCTCCGGCGACATAGGTAATGGAGCCAACGCCTACGCCGGCTTTAATTGCACCGTGGAAGCCGGTTGGCAAGATATCTGAGAGCATGGTGAGATCGAGGATTTTCGACAGAGCCTGATCGCGGTCAGGGAATTTCAACAGGTTAAAGTCGGCATAGGGCACCATGACATACTTCGCCTGTCCACCCACCCAGCCACCCATATCCACATAGCCAAAAGCACCACCAGCACGTGCAGGGTTAACGGTTAAACAGACGCCGGTATCTAGCTCACGGCAGCAGCGACAGCGACCACAGGCGACGTTGAACGGCACAGAGACAATATCGCCGACATTGAGCATCTCGACATCTGAGCCTTTTTCGATAATTTCACCGGTAATTTCATGGCCGAGTACCATACCTGCGGGGGCGGTTGTTCGTCCTCGAACCATGTGCTGATCAGAGCCACATATATTGGTGGATAGCACCTTAAGAATCACCGCATGATCAATTTTTTTACCGGCGGGATTAGTAAACGTCGGATCGGCAATATCCTGTACTTCAACTTTACCGGGACCTTGATATATAACGCCTCTGTTTGAATTAATACCCATGCATCCTCCATTAGATTGGCTGGGTTTGATTAATAACAAAATACGGAATTATCGATGGGGTAAGCGGCCAGCAATGTGGCCTAATAAATATAAGGCCACATCAGAGGGTTAGCGCAATGGCGAAGCGAGAACTTTATTGTAAGTTGTGAGGAAGGTCATGGAATGGCGTAAACGTAGATAAAGGTTTCTAAGAGTGATTAATAGCAAGTAGTTAAATGCGCGATGTAAGTGAAAGTCATTCAATTCCACCTTTAACTGTGCTGGTGGGATTAAATATGGATAGATTTGTCGCAGGGAAAGTAGGGGCATCACATTCAAGGCGCTAATAACCTCATTAAATGTGAAAGTCATGGCCGTAGGTTGAAAAATAGACAGGTAAAAATTAATAAGAAGACACCCAGGCAATATAATCCGGAGAGTAAACTCCCCGGATCGCAGAGTTACCCTAGCCAGCCAATTAGCGCTGCAGCACAAAGACAATAGCCGCCAAACAAGTGCCAACGGTCATGTGCTAACCAGCGAGATAGCCAGCGTAGCGCGAGTAATCCGGCTGCAAAACTGAGCACCATGCCCACTACGCTTGGCAACAAGATGCCGCTGGTCATCGTGGCACTGCCTGCGGGGCTGACGGTGAAAGCGCGTAATCCCTCTTTGACTATAACGGCAGGTGTGAGCACGACGGCCAGCGCAAAGCTGAACTCTTCAGTACGCTTACGTGCGACACCCAGTGTGAGCCCAGTTGAGATTGTTGCACCTGAACGTGAGAAGCCACGGAACGGCAAGCACAACCCTTGAACCAAACCGATACCCGCAGCGCTAAGCGGCGAGAGTTCGCCCTGATCTTTCTCTTTTAAGCGCGAGGAGGCAATGATTAACAAGCCAGCAGCGGCTAAACCCGTGGCGATAATTTTGCTGTTGCTGAAAAGGGATTCAATCTCGAAGGTATCCGCATTGGCTGCGAAAAAAGTTTTTATTAATTTCATCAGCGTTAGCCCGACAATGCCGGTTACGCAGGTGGCAATAATGATGAATAATACATTTTTCTTAAATGCTCTTGCCGAGCTGAAATAAGTGTCTCGCCAGTTTTGCCAAAAATAAACGATCACAGCGAACATGGTGCCGGTATGTAGCATAACCAGTAACAAGGTCATCTGCGGTGAGCTGGGATCGAGCCCCAGAAGTTTCTCCGTCATGATGACATGCGCGGAGCTGGAAACAGGCAGCAGTTCAGCTAGCCCTTGAATGATGGCGAGAATGGAGACATCGAAATAGTTCACCCGTTCGTCCTCGAAAAAGTCATCAGAAAGCCTGCGTAATATTAGCGCTCTCACCCTGACACATTTTTCTTCATGATGGTGATGAGTTTTATCCTATTTGAATCTCCGTTGATGAAGTGTTTAGTGAAATAAAGAAGAGTAGGGCGAAGATGACAATTTTATTAATGAGGCGGCGCTATCTATTCCTTTTAAAATAGCGTCACTTCATTTGTCGTAGAGATTAGAAACTGTAGTTCAGTGATAACCAGTAGTTGCGCCCCGGCGTGACATAACCGGTGGTTGATGCCAGCGTCTGGAAATAATCCCCTGCATAGGTGCTGCTGTTGCCCACGCGATACAGCTCCACGCCAGAGAAATCTTTATCAAACAGGTTGTTTACCGTGCCATTCAACGTGAGCTGCGGCGTCAACTTGTAAGAAGCTCCCAAATTCACCACTGTCCAGGCTTTCAGGTAAGCGCCACGGTCGTCATACACCGCTTTCTGCACCGCGCTGAGATTGCTGTAACCCGTGGTGTAACGGGGGGTTTTACCGTGATATTCCACTGCCAGCCAGGTGTTTAGATCTTCTGTCGCGGCCCAGTTCAGACGTGCGTTTGCCATCTGACGTGCAGTATTGGTGAGCGGCGCGCCTGGGTTATCACCACCGCGCTGCTTACTGTCGGTATAGGTGTAGTTGAGATTCATCGTCAGCGCTGGTGTCCACACCGGGAAGCTGGTGGCGAACTCAATACCTTGCGTGATCGCTTTACCCACATTGCGATACGAGTTGGTTGTGTCATCAATGGTTTCTGATTCAATGGCATTACGGTAATTGTTAATAAAGCCAGTGACGTTTGCCTTCACATTGGCTTCATTTTCATAGTAGATGCCCGTTTCGTAGTTAACGCTGGTTTCAGGCTTGAGGTTTGGGTTGCCGATAGTGCTCACCAAACCATTGCCCGCCACGCCACTCACGCCATTGTGCAACTGGCTGAGCGATGGCGTCTTATAACCGGTGCTGACGCCACCTTTCACTGTCCAGTTGTCGAAGGCATTCCACACTAAATAGGCGCGAGGGCTGAGATGGCCACCAAAACTATCGTGCTTTTCGTAGCGAGCGCCCCAGGTCAGTGACAGGGGTTCTAACAGCTGCCAATCGTCTTCGGCAAACAGCGCCCAGGTTTTTTGCTGGAAGGTTTCACCGCTATTCGCTAATACGATGCCATCTTTTAGGCGTGCATCCCAATACTGCCCGCCGACCTGCAAGAGATGATCATCGCCAAGGGGAGCAATCAGGCTGGAATCAAGGATAGTGTTGGTGTTCTTGAGTTCACGGTCGTTACCTGAAAGGGACTGATTGGCGGCTGAGAGTGAACGTCCGGTCAACACGCGCCCTTTGTTTTCAGTGACAGCGTAAGAGAGGCTTGAACTCCAGCGGCCGAACGACAAATCGGTATCATGGCCGAGCATAATTTTTTGGCGCTGGTAACGCAGCTCATCGGTATAGCCTCCGCCACTGGTGCCAACGGGGCCAAGTTGTCCGTTACGGTTATCGTAGGTCTGGCGTGCGGTTTCACCATCGATCCACAATGTATTCTTATCGCTGGTTTTATAGCTCAGGCGGCCGCCAAAATTGTAATTATCAGACTGGGTAGGATAAGGCACACGCGTATCACTGCCGCTATCACTTAAACTGGTGACGCTCGAGCCTTGGCGATGCGTGAAGTTGCCGCGCAGGGCCAGGTCCAAGGTTTTGCTCACCAGCGGGCCGCTGGTGTAAAAACCAATCTGAGACGAATCACCCCATTTACTGTGTTCCTGCACCGAATGGCCGATGTTAATGCCGCCGTGCCATGCATCACCGCCTTTCTTGGTGATGATATTGATCACGCCACCCATGGCATCTGAACCATACAACGTGGACATCGGACCGCGAATCACCTCAATGTGATCAATGGCGGAAAGGGGGGGCATCATGGCGGTATCTAACGTACCAAAGCCGTTTGGTGTGGCGTCTGTGCTGGCGTTTTGACGCACACCGTCAATCAGGATTAACGTGTAACTGCTGGGCATGCCACGAATGCTGATATCAAGCCCGCCCGTTTTACCGGTTCCTCCACGCACATCGACGCCTTCAACGCCACTCAACGCTTCACCCAGATCGGTATAATTTTTTTGCTGGAGTTCTTTTTGGTCAATGACAGAAATGGACGCTGGCGCATTAGTCAGTTTTTGCTCGTAGCCGCTGGCAGTCACCACCAAGGTTTCGTCCTTGGCGTGCGAAGAGGCGGCAAATGTGGCGAGGAGCGCTAAAGTTATCGTGTTGATTTTCACTTACATTATCCGTTGATTATCGAGTCCTGTTTACAAGTGGACACAATAGGCAATAGAATTTAAACGCAATGTAAACGATAACGATTCGCATTAATATTATTGCAACTCTACTTTCACTCTGTTGTCCGCGTATATATCTGCTCTGACAGTGACCCTGTCACTCCAGGCTGACACTCCAGTCGCCTTTTCCTGCCGCCTTCGTCTCTGCATCACGTTGCATTCCATGTAATATCGCCGCCTTTGATGTGGTGTAGGGATGACTAAATGACGGACACGTTAATGAGCCGCCGCCAGCCTTCTGTCTGGTGGGGCGCAATGATTATTTGCGGCACTGTGGTGGGTGCGGGCATGTTCACACTGCCGGTGGTGATGGCTGGCGCATGGTTTGGCTGGGCATTGCTGTTGCTGCTGGTCAGTTGGGGGGCGATGCTGCTGTCAGGCTTATTGTTTATGCGTACCAGTTTGCATTATCCAACGGGGGCGGGCTACGACACGCTAACCAAAGATCTACTGGGCCGCCGCTGGGCGGCACTCAACGGCTTAAGTATTTTGTTTGTATTGGGGATTCTGACTTACGCCTATATCTCTGCGAGTGGCCCGGTGTACCAACACTCGCTGAATCAGGCTGGAATTCCGTTGTCCACTGCGGGGGCAAAAATCGCATTAACGGTCGGTGTTGCGGCGGTGGTTTGGCTTGGCACCCAAGGCGTCAGCCGTATTATGACTTTCTGCGTGCTGGCAAAGATCCTTTTATTAATTCTGCTTTTCGGCGGTCTACTCACCCAGGTTAACTTACCGTCGCTGGTCAGCCCCGCACCGGCAGGTGAAAGCTATTGGCCGTATGCGCTTGGCGTGCTGCCTTTTTGTCTGGCCTCCTTTGGTTATCACGGCAATATCACCGGCCTCGTGAGTTACTACAACGGGAATAAATCGCTTATTACCCGCGCACTGTTTCTCGGAACCCTATTATCACTGGCGCTGTATCTGTTCTGGATCATCTGCACCATGGGTAACCTACCGCGAACCTCTTTTCCCGCCATTGTGCAACAAGGCGGAGACATCGCAGCCTTAATGGCCGCTTTACGCGACCATCTGCACGTCAGTGCCTTGGCGTTTATGATGTCTGTTTTTTCTCACTTCGCCGTCATCGCATCCTTTCTGGGTGTCACCGCCGGGTTGTTCGATTTTATCTCCGACCGATTAGGGTGGGGAAATTCACCCACAGCACGCTTTAAGACAGCATGTTTAACCTTCCTGCCACCGCTTATCGCGTCGCTCTTCTGGCCGCACGGTTTTGTTGCCGCCATCGGCTTTGCAGGATTGTTTGCAACCTTGTGGGCAGTGATAGTCCCGGCATTACTGGCGTGGAAGGCACAACAACGTTTTGCCACGATGCCGTGTTCACGGTTACTGATCACACTGGTATTGCTCTTTGGTGTGTTAAATATTTCGGCATGGCTTTTGAGCTGGTTAGGTTGGTTACCGACCTTTGGCAACGCTTAAGTCATGCCGGACAAAGTACTGTGTAAGATCTCACCAAACGCAACACAGGTTTTTGAGGTTTCGCTGCTGTCTTCGGGCCCTCGCAGCAATACAAACTCTGCTAATGGTAGCGAGGGTAAGCCGAGCGATTCACTCCTGTGTTGTAACTCAGCGGGAATCGCTGATTGATTGAGGCATGCGACACCCAGTCCTGCGACCAAAGCCGTTTGGAGTCCCCGTACACCTGAAGCAATATGACGAATCAGATACGATCGCTGATGTTGCTTCAAGGTGTGGCAGGCAAGTTGATGCAGGGAACAGCCTTCAGGAAGCAGTGCCAGCGGCAGGGGTTCATGTTGAGACGTGGGAGTATTTCCCACCCACATCATGTGTTCACGCAGCAGGAGGGTTTCACGTGAATTTGAAACGGGTGGATGGATGCCGGGGATACGCATCACAATGGCGAGATCGATTTCACCTTGCTGCCAGGCGTTTTCAATGTCGCGACTTTTCCCCATCATTGTGCGCAGCCTCAAGTGCGGGTAATCACGTGCAAAACGCGCCAGAATCGTGACCATATCTGCAGGGCGGCAGTAATCAGTAATTCCTAATCGAACCTCCCCATTGAGCGTTACACCCTGTAAATCCCGCCATGCCAGATCCGCAAGTGCCAGTAAATGGCGGGCGTGTTGCAACAACTTTTCGCCCGCAGCGGTAGGGATGACGCCACTTTTGCTGCGCAACAGTAACGTCTGATTGGCGCGCAGCTCCAACTTGCGCAGTTGCTCACTCAGTGCTGATTGCGACAGGCAGCGCAGCGGTGCGGCGGCGGTAAGGCTGCCAGCATCGACGGCGGTGACAAAACTGCGTAACTGTTCCATATCGAAGCTGTTCATATAATCCATCGGTTTTTTGGTTGGATGTCATTATATATTCCCGTTTTACCGATGGATTGCAATGCGCGATAGTGCTGTGGACCCCAACTAAGGAGAAATCACATGCCACATATTGTTTTGCAGTTATCGGGTGAACGAGACGCTGATTTGATGCAGAAATCCGTTCAAGTGATCCAAGACCTGACAGCCGAGGTATTGGGTAAAGAGCGTGGGGTGACCGCCGCCACCGTGCAGTTTATCCCAGCAGACCAATGGTTTATTGCAGGAAAAGCGCTGTCAGAAACCGGAGGCAGTGCGTTCCATCTCGATATCAGTATTACGGATGAAACCAATACCAAAGCCCAGAAGGCTCGCTACCTAAGGGAGATCTATCAGGCGCTGGCCGCACTGCGCGGTGATCTGCATCAGGAGAGCTATGTGCATCTGATTGATGCGCGTGCAGCAGCCTATGGATACGGTGGCGTTACCCAAGAGTGGCGCCATCAGCATGCGTAATGTTGATGAGTTACTCGTTATCGTTACAACATACATTTAGTTTTCAGTACTCAAAACAGTGCGAAATGTCATTATGGTGCTGCTAGAAGGCTATTCAGTCATTTGATGTTGATGCCCGGCATTACTGCCGGGCGCTTGCACTTAGACTTCAATGCTTGTCAGCAATGCGTTTTGAATAATTTTCTGCGCTTTTAATGGATTCTGCTCGCGCTGAGCTTCTTGCAGTGCAGCGATGTCGAGTTTGTCCAGGGCGCGATAGATGTGCTTAAGGAAGCGTATGGAGAGGTTGGCCGCTTCGACATGGTCTTCCCTGAAGGGGAACTGGTCCAGTTGCCACACACCATCCCAGTTATTGATCTTGAGCACGTAGAAGAATTCGAAAATTTCGGTCATGTGAACGGTACCGACCACCAAATCATCATCCCAGCCGCGCAGGTTGTCGTTAACATCCATCCCAAACAGACGGCCACGATCAATAATCAACTGGGCGGAATCAGCTGGAGACTCCCCGGCAAACAGGGCATGGCCGAAATCCAATAATACGCCGACGTTATCGAGACCAATATCTTCGATTCCCAGCAAGGTACGGGCCGCTGAATCCCAGGTCATTTTCACTCGCGGTTCACGCGGCTTGTACTCAATAGCAAATTTGACATCCGGGTTGGCACTGGCCAACTCACGCATACCGTCGACCGCCATCTTCCACAGGTTTTTATGATCCACCTGGAACGGATAATCCCATCCATCCTGACCGGGCCAAACTTTCACGTAATTAGCGCCCAGTTCACGCACCACCGTGGCGGCTTCGTGCATCAATTCAAAGGCCTGCTGGCGTATGGCGGCATCGGGGTTGGTGAAGGCACCGCGCGAAAATTTGCGCAGATAGATTTCAGGTGTCACACCAATCGCTTTCAATCCCGCGTCTGCCAGAGCCTGCTTGACTTGCTCGACGGTCACGCCTTCAGTGAAAGGATAAGGCACATCAACATAGGACAAGTCTTCAACACTACCGGCGAGTTTTATCTGGTCCAGCGTACTGAGCGCGGGGCCATAACCATCCACGGCATAACGGTCGATATAGTTGGCAAAATGCCACAATCCGGCACCAAATTTTGGGTAGGTGTAGCTACTCATTAGACATTCTCCTCAAATCGGTAGAGTTTAGCGTTAGAATCAAAGTGACTGAATATATATTCATACATGGTTATATATTCCATTCTGCGCCTCGTCATCCTCTTTTCACCAGCGATAGATGGCGAAAATGGAAGCGCTATCACACTAATCCTTCTGGCAACTCAACCCATTAAGCAGAGCAGAAACAGAAATCTGAGATTAAAAATTTCGTCTTACTGGTCAGCCGCAGCCCTCGCTTTTAGCCAGCCAATAAATGCCTCAACTTTTGGCCAGCGTCTGTCAGCATGGGTACTGATGTAATAGTGCTGGGCGCACTGAAGCTCGGTATTGGGGAAAGGCATGATGAGTTCACCTGAGCGCAGCTTTTCTCCGATCAACCTTTTGCGGCCGATTGCGACGCCTGCGTGATGAACGGCGGCCGTCACGGCCAACTCTGCCTGGTCAAACTCGGTTCCTCGTGCTGCCGTGATATCGATAGTGTAGTGTTCCGCCCACAGTTGCCACTCGCCGCCACCTGAATTCATGCTCCAGGCTTTTCTGTCATGCAGCAAACGGCATGAAGACAGGTTATGAGGTTGGTCGATGAGCTCAAAACGTTGGGCATATTCTGGGCTACACACAGGAACAATGGTTTCACCCATGAGATGTTCCTGGTGAAAGCTTCCGGCAAGGGCATCATCAAAGCTAATGGATAAATCAACGCCCATCCGGTGAAGGTCAATCTCTTCATTCCCCGTTAGGATGACGAGATCAATTTGCGGATAAGCCTCAAGAAAAGAGGCCACGCCAGGACTAAGCCACGACTGAGCAAAAGAGGGCCGACAGTACACCGTTAATCGTCCCGAAAACCCCTGATTCTTGATGCTCTGCACTTCCTGATTGAGAAAGTTTAGCGAGGTGTTCATTGCGGCAAAAATGCGCTCACCCTCCAGCGTGAGCTCGACTTTCCGGTGGGAACGGTTGAACAAGCGGATATTTAACTCGCTCTCCAGCTGACTAATGCGATGACTGACTGCACTGGGTGTGAGAGCAAGTTCTGCCGCTGCCACCGAGAACGATGCGCAGCGGGCCGCGACTTCAAAGGTATAAAGCCGACTCAGTTGACCGCCGTTTATTTCACGCAAGCCGTGGTCCTTATCATTGATAGGTAGTAGCGCCAATTATAGAGCTATCTCACTGAGGGATAATGTATAAAAGTGATTTATTGATCGCATTTTTAGCACGACTAGCGGGCTTCTTCGTGTTAGCTGATTTCATGTAAAGATGAAAATCCATCGTTTGTCAGCCTGTTGGAAGCTGTTGTTAAATACCTGAAAAAGACCATGAGGTTGAATTATGACGGAATCCACTAACGCGAAATGTGCTTTGCCAATAGTGACTGAATTGCAGTCCCTGCGGGAAATCGCTTGGTTTAATCCAAACGTAACATCAGCAGAAGAAGGGCTGAAACCTGTCGGTTTGACGCGAGCGGATGCGGAAGATGCTGAAGCAAGGCTGCAACGCTTCGCACCATTGCTGGCTGCAGCTTTCCCCGAGACGGCTAACACCGGCGGAATTATTGAGTCTGATATGGTTGCCGCGCCGCACATGCAAGCCGAGTTGGAGAAAATGGCCCCGATTTTAGGCCAACTCTGGATCAAGAAGGACAGTCATCTGCCGATATCGGGCTCCATCAAAGCGCGGGGTGGCATTTATGAAGTGCTGTTCCATGCTGAAAAACTCGCTTTGGCAGCGGGACTTATCACTCCTTCAGAGGATTACAGTATTTTGCTGTCACCTGAGAGCCGTCAGTTTTTTAGCCAGCACAAAATTGCCGTGGGTTCTACGGGAAATCTGGGGCTTTCCATCGGTATCATGAGCGCCAGGTTGGGCTTTCAGGTGACCGTTCATATGTCAGCGGATGCACGGCAGTGGAAGAAAGATAAACTCCGCTCGCAGGGTGTCATCGTGATGGAGTATGAGCAGGATTATGGTGTGGCTGTGGAGCAGGGGCGAAAGGCAGCAGAATCCGATACTGCCTGTTTTTTCATCGATGATGAGAACTCCCGCACGCTGTTCCTCGGCTATTCAGTGGCAGGGTTGCGATTGCCAAAGCAGTTGCAGGACAAAGGCATCATCGTTGATGCTGATCATCCACTCTTTGTTTACCTGCCTTGTGGAGTGGGCGGTGGCCCCGGCGGGGTGGCGTTCGGGCTTAAGCTGGCGTTTGGCGACCATGTGCACTGCTTTTTCGCCGAGCCTACTCACTCACCCTGTATGCTGCTGGGCATGAGCACAGGATTGCATGATGGCATTGCTGTTCAGGATATCGGTATCGATAACAAGACGGCTGCGGACGGTCTGGCGGTCGGGCGTGCTTCAGGATTTGTGGGGCGCGCTATGGAGCAGTTGATCGATGGCTGCTATACCCTTAGCGATCAATCAATGTACGACCTGCTGGCCATGCTTGACCGCAGCGAAGGGTTGCAGCTTGAGCCTTCAGCGCTGGCGGGTATGCGTGGTCCACACATTACATCTGCAGATCATTCTTATTGGGCGCAGCAAGGGTTTTCCGCAGAAATAATGGAAAAATCTACCCATCTGGTTTGGGCGACCGGCGGAGGGATGGTTCCAGAGAGTGAAATGCAGCAGTATCTGGCGCAGGGGCTGGCGCGCTGAAATAGCGGTGAAAACGGCAATGCCACGGTAGCATTGCCGTTTATCAAGCAGGGTTAATCAGCTGATTTTCTCAACCACAGGGCGAGCTTTAACGCTGCTACCCTGCATCTGCGTCAGCCAGTTCCTGATTCGCGCCAAAAGAGCCGTTTTATGTTGATGCAGGAAAAAATGGTCGCCCTGTAGCAAATGGTATTCACTCTGGTCATCTCCCCATCGACGCCACGCTTCAAGCTTGTTGATCGGAACCTCTTTGTCACTTTCTCCGCCCAGAATCATCAACGGCAGTGCCCGATGAGGCACGCAGTCATCCAGCACGTACCGTTCGGTCAAACTGAAATCTGCGCGCAGCACAGGCAGAAACAACGCCAATAGCTCGGGCTGCGCCATGACGCTAGCGGGAGTGCCGCCGAGCGATCCCAGTTCTGCCATCAATGCTTCGTCCGACATCTCATGACGCCAGGGATGAGGTGTTGCTTGCTGAGGTGCACGTCGCGCAGAGACGATCACGCCATTAATCCAGTCAGCTGGCAGCCGTTGCGCCAGTGCAAAGGCGATCAACGCGCCGAGGCTATGCCCCATCAAGGTGACTGGGTGAGGCACCTGTGCAATCAACGCCGACAACTCATCCAGTAGTTTGTCCAGTTGATCGATACAGTTTTCAGCAAAGCGCGTGCCATGTCCCGGTAATTCAACCGGGCAGAATGACAGCCCAACCTGTCGTGCCGGCTCCAGCCACTCGCGCCAACTGGCGGCGCTGCCACCGGCATGATGGAAACAAATAACTGAATGTGTTTTTTCAGGCACGGCGAAAGGAAACCATTTTTGCTTTTCCGGCGGTTCTAGCCACTGGCTGAGCGCGTTAACCAGCCGCTGCTCAAGGGCGGCACGATGCTGTCGCAGGAAAAAGTGTCCACCCTGAACCGTCATAACACTGACCGGTGCCGAAAAGTGCTGGCGCCACGCAGCGATCTGCTCGGTGCTGACCAGTGCATCATCTTCAGCTTGCACTAGCACGACCGGGATGGGCAGCGGTGTCAGGTCTGCCGCAACATAACTTTCGGCCAGCGCACAATCCGCGCGCAGTGCTTTCCCCACGGTGCGCATCATCTCCTCGTCGCGCATCACTGCTTTTGGCGTTCCGCCCAAGCGTTCAACCTCAGCAGCAAAGCGCCTTTCGTCAAGTTGCGAAAGACGATGTGTGATTGGAATATGCGGCGCAGGGCAAGCCATCAAAAACAGCAGTCGCGGTGATTGCTGCCGCTTGGCGAACCAGCGCGCCAATTCGTAGGCAACTTTACAACCTAAGCTGCATCCCACCAGCGCCCAAGGGCGGTCTGCATAGGGCGCAATCTGTTCAGCCAATGACGCCACCAACTCGTGCATGTCAGAACAACCTGCTGCATCAATGCGATTCTCACGACCCGGCAATTGCAACGCGCAGAAACGCCAGTGGGAGGGCCAGTGTGCGTCACGCCCCCACTCGCGATAAATCGACGCACCGCCGCCCGCATAGGGCAGTGCAAAAACGTTAATTTTTGCGTCAGCACTGGGGGCCTGCAATGGGAAATAATCTGCTGATGTTGCCTCAGCTTGCCCCTCGACGGCGGCAGCCAAACGGGCAGCACGTTGCAGCAGGCGCGCCTCCAGCTCATCGGGCAAGGTATTGACGGTGATGGCGTGGAGCGGTTTATGCAGGCGCAGAATGTAATACTCCACCCGGCCACTTTCCATGGCGTTAAACACCGCTGAACCGGGTAGAGCAAAGTAATCACGCAATTGCTGATCGCTCAGCCCTTTATGCTGTGTCGCGACCAAGCGCTGGACTAAACGATCGCTGTTTTGACGTCGTGCCGCCAGTACCTCGCGGCTTATTGAGCGCTGCACGCTCATTTCAAAACCCAGCATGGTTAAAGCGCTGAACACATCGTTCAGGCTTTCCGCCGTGAACAAGTCGGCATACAGAAAATCGCCTCCCGGTTTCAACACCCGCCAGGTTTCGCGCCAGAAATGGGTAATCTTCTCGTAAGCACCGGAGGATTCAATATTCAGCACCACATCGATGCTGGCATCGGCCTGCGGAAGTTGACAGGCATCTGCGACGCGAAAGCGCAGGCGCGGGTGAGGATGGCGCTGACGGCAAAACGCGATATTACCGGGACTGAGATCAATCCCGGTGATGCTGACCGGTGTGAACGTCTCCAGCAGCAATGCCGCGGCACCGCCACGCCCGCAGCCAACATCCAGTACCTGCCGCCCATTAATCCGCGTATCGCCGACTAACTGCAGCACCAGTTGTCGCTGGCTTTCGCTCGCATTCAATGGGCTGGCCGCGAGATCCTGATAGCCCCAGTTGAGAAACAGCGCGTGCTCGGCTAAACCCGCCTGTTCCAGTAATGCCCCCAATTCGCGGTATACGTCATCAGATTCAGTCATGGCTCTCCTCCTTGATGGCAGCAGCCCAGCTGAGTGGATCGGGATTTGGTCTGGCGGGCGCGTCGAACTGTTGCGTCACCGGTTGCCCCACCTGGCGCATGATATCGAGCCATAGTGCACCCTGATTTTTCCACCATTCAGGCTGCTGCCACGCGGGCGATTCATCGGCAAGGAGTTCCGCAAAGGCGCGATGTAGACTATGAGGAAAAGCATCTTGCACCAGCTCGTTGAGGCTCTCACCGCGTGGTGAACCAAACACCAATGCACCGGGCTGTTGGTTATAGTGACTCTGCTGATGCAGCTCTGGTGCCAGCAGCCATGAAGACTGCGCATCATCACGATGATAATCCGGCGCGTAAATGGCATGGCTCCACACTACCGGGCCGAAGCTGCCGGTGAGGCAGAGATTGCCAGAGGTATTGCCGCAAGAGATGCGATGCATCACCAGACTATGATGATCCGGATCGCGCGGATCGAGTGTGTTTTGCAGGTTGATCAATACCGGGATGTTGTCGATTTCACCGTGCAACTGACGCATTGGCCAGTCACTGCGCGTAGGTGCCGGGGCCGCCACAAAATGGCTGGCATGCAGCGTTCCCAACGCGTGACCCACTACATCCAGCGCTGAATAGAGCAGCTGCAAACTGGTGGTGATCTCGATGATCTGCAAAGGCTGTTGTTTGCGCCATGCCTGCACATAATCGATAAAACGCCGTGCTGCAGGCAACTGCGGATAGAAGCTGTTGATGTGATAGCGGGTGCCCTGTTCGCTGGCGAGGCTTTGCAAACGCGCGGCTTCACCCGGATGAAGAGGATGCTCCTGCACGACCCGCAGCCCACGGCGCAACAGCGCCTCGGCCAAGGCGCTACCTTCACCGCCGACCATACGGCTGCGTACCGCCACACAGGCGGTGGTGACAGAGTCATCAATTTGATCAACGCTACGCCACAGCGGGACATTAAACTTCTCAGCCAGCAGTCGCGATCGCTCACTGCCGCGCGCCAGAATTCCTGCCAGTCGTAAAGGAGAATCAGGATGGGCTAGTGCGGCTAAGTAGTGCTCGCCAAAACGCGTGCCGCATACCACAGCAGAAGGGCGTGAAATCATCATGCATCCTCCTTGAGCATTGCAAGAATGTCATTATCCGGTGGCAACAGCTGATCCAGCGATGCATGCCAGCCTTCTTCACCGGCCGCCAGCGTTTCCAACAATTGCCGCAAGGTCAACATGGCAACTTCACCCAGCGCATCCGGTAACCAACCCTCTTGTTGATCGATGTTGAATAAAAGGGCGCTTTCCTCCTCCAGCGCCTGTAGGTGGAGAGGGGTAAAGGCTTGTGCGGCATACTCGTAGTCAGGCATACCTAACAGCGGGTCGGAAACTTCCGGGATCGAGTAAGCCTGGCGAACGCCCAGCAAGCTGGTAAATGCCACTGGAAGCTGAGTCAGGCAGGCCACTTCACCGGCACTACCCGGTAAATGCTGTTCAAGATGCTGTTCACGCTGCTGCGCCACGGCTTCCGCCAATTGCAGGAAGCTACCACGGCTCGCCAGAGTGAGCGCAACCGGCATTAGCGTGCTGGCATCCGTGACTAATTGTGAACTGTGAGGATGCAGCGGCAAGCGGTCGGTATAGTTCATACGCAGTTGCAACGCAGGCTGTTGCAGCCAGTCGCGTAGCGTCAACGCCCAGGCTGCCAACAGAATATCGCTACCTGAAACCCCAAACGCATCGCCTTGTTGTTTTAACGTCAGCCATTGGCTGGCGGGCAGTGCATCACGCCAAATGGAAAATGCGGCCGTCTCGTCTCCTTTTTTCCATGGTAGCGAAGGAGGTATCAACGACATTGTGTCCTTGGTAGACGGCAGCTGCGCGAGTGCCAGCAAGGTGCGTTGATAGCTTTGTGGCGAGAAGGTCAGCGCAGGTAGAGAACCACCAGGTGAGGTGATGGACTGATGTAATTCGCGCAGTAAGACGCGGAAGCTCTCAATATCAATCAGCAATGTACTGATAACAATAGCAATGCGATATCCCGATTCATGGCGCACTAACGCGATTTCTAACGGCGCAGGTTGGCTCAGGTCAAAGCGTTTACGTGACATTGTCACTCTCAGCGCACGCTGTTTCTCCTGCACGTCTTCATTACGCCAGTCATATCGCGAAAGATTCAGTTTCGCGGGTGTCAGCGAGGTAACGATTTCACCCTCCGCATTGATGCTGCTATTCAGCAGAGCGTGACGATTAAGCAGCATCTGCCAACCAGCAACAAAAGCCTCAACCGGGAAAGACGCAGGCTTATCATACTCGACATACAGTAGCTGGGGCTGGTTAGCAAACTGCTGCCAGCGAGCACGCTGCAGTGGTGACAACGTCACGGAGGTGGCAGGCTGGTCAATAACATCTCCTCGTGCATCAAGCCAGCCTGGCTGATGCGCTTCAAGCTGCTGCAGGCGTTGGCGTAGCACACTCTCATTTTCTGTTGCAGGCGCGGTGGCAGCCTGAATCGCTTGTTTGAGTTCCAACACGGTACCTGCTTTTAGCACGCTCTCGGCATTGAGCTTGATACCTAAATCACTCGCCAGCGTTTCATTCAGGTCAAGGAACAGCAGGGAATCCAGCCCAAGCTGTACCAGATTGCTTTGGTCGTGGATGGTCTCAATGGTGCAGTTGAGCTGCTTGGCCAGCACGCCACGCAGATAACGATCAAGGTCATCACCTGCGGGTGCAGTAGACGCGTTGGTGATAGTCGATTCAGGTAGCAACTCAGCAAACTGGAGACGATCGGCCTCGCTGATACCGGCTTGCTGCAGGCGTATGCCGTCCAACTGCATGGCTGCGACGGTAGACCACGAAGCGGCTAGCGCCTGATCAAGCAGGTTGAGTGCCGCATCGGTTTCCAGTGGCAACATGCCACGCTGCGCCAGTGCAGCCTGTTGCTGCTGAGAGAGCGATTCAGTGATTTGCCACAAGCCCCAAGCCACTGCCAGTGTGTCATAGCCTTGCGCACAACGTGCACTCGCCATGCGCTCCAGCGCACAGCAGGCGCTGGCATGCGCGGCCTGACCACGCGGTCCCATCACGCTGGCGGCAGAGGAGAAGTACACCGTGCAATTCGGCGACAGTTGCGCCTGATGTGCCGCAAGGCGATGGGCGGTCGTCATGCGCAGCTGATAAACCTGCTGCAAGGCAGACCAGTCCAACTCGCTGATGGGTCGGTCATCAATATTCCCCACCAGATGCCAGACGGTATCGATCGGGCCATGTTGAGCCATACGGATTAATGCAGCATCAAATTTCTCGTGTTGGGTGGCATCGCCAGCGGTATCGATAACCACGTCAATTCCCAAGGCACGCCAGCGTGCAATCTGATCAGCTTCAGCAGGGCGCGGTTCTCTGCGCACCAGGAAAAGCAACTTTTGCACGCCCTGATCGATTTGCTGATTCGCCACAGCCAAACCTGTCGGTGTCAGGCCACCGATAAACAGATGGCAGCCGCTTGCCATATGATGTGCGGTAGATTCGTGCGGCACTTTGGTCAGTGTCTGAGTCTGCCAACTATTTTCATGCCAGCGATAAACCGGGGCGGTCAGTCGGGCTGCATCTTTCTCACCGCGAGCAGGATCACCATCGGCCAATATCAGGCGGCTTTGCGGATACTCATGACGTGCCACGGTAAGAAAACCGGGCAGCCAGTCGGCGGCATGATGGTGGTTGTCATCAAAGAGTCGATCAGCAAGCAACAGCAGCGGCTGATTTTCATTCGCTTGCGGCAACTCGTCACGTAGCGTCTGATAGAAACGCTCTTGGGCTGACTGATCATCAGGGACATGCAGGATTTTCGGCGCTGCCGTATCCGCGGTACTTAACGTCGTGCTTTGCCACTGCCAGCGCCACAATTCACCTTTTGGCTGCCAAGGCTGCGGTAATTTTCGACTGAAAGCGGAGTGGATCGGTTGCTGAGTGCGCGTTTTGCGCCAGCGTGCTTGCAACAGCGGTGTGTTATTCGCCTGTACAGTGAGATGTTTACCATGCTGCGCGACGGTGAGCGTCAGCGGCGAGGGGGCTCCGACGGGGTTGCAATACCATTCAGTCACACAGAGTTGTTGGTCGGGCTGCGACGGCAGCGCCTGTTTTAGCGCTTGTAACAGATGTTCTGCGGGCCAGCGATTTCCCTCTTCGGCTGTAACGGTCAGGCTCAACAGACCTGGCGTACTGGCTGACGCTTCAGTTTGCTGTGCGGGGCGTTGCGCCAGCAGGATTTGTTCACCGAGCGCAAAGGCAGGGGTGTGTTTGGCGGGAAATGCAGCGAATTGGGTTAATCCGGCTTCACTGAGCGCGGATTGCCAATCTTCTGCGCAGGCAAAAAGTTCGCCGTGGCGCTGTGCCGTATCGGCAATCGGTGGCACAAGCGCGCCAAAGACAAAATCAAACAGTTTCTTGGGCGCGGTGATTTCGCGCAGCAAAATCGCGCCTTCAGGCTTCAGCAGCGGCGCAAGGCGTCGAAACAGCTGACGCAGATCGGCACTGTTATGCAATACATTGGCCGCCACAATGACGTCATAGTGATCGGTCGATAACCCCTGGCTCTCGGGCGATTGCTCCATATCAAAGGTCTGATAATCGATGAAGTCATAATCTCGAAACTTCTCTTGGGCTTTTGCAAAAAGAGTGGACCAAGATCGGTAAAGGTATAGCGCGAACAACGGCCTGGCGGGAGTGCCTGCAGCATATCTCGCGTGGTACCACCGGTGCCGCCGCCTATCTCCAGCACACGAATAGGGGCAGTGTGATTTTCTGCCAGTTTTTGCAACACGGAGGAGGCAAGACTATTGAAGTAGCGTGACCAAGGTTGTTCTTGATACATATGCTCGACGTCATCGGTCGCGGCGGCAGGAAACACCACACTGACGGGATCAACAGTGCCACGCAGCATGTTACCCAGTTCCGGGCCGGTACGTGCTATCAACGCAGCCAGATGATGGTAACCCACCTCTCGCATACGTTTAAGCCAGCCTGCGGCATCTACTTCCGGGCGATGCCGCAGTAAATAGCCATCCGGTAGCGTCACCAGTACGCCAGCCGCGGTCAGATCGCACAGCATACGCTGCATCAAATCACTGTAACGCGCAGGAATGTTCAGCAAGGCCATAATGGCGTGACAATCGCCTAGCGGTTGTTCCAATGGGATCTGATCGAACAGGGCACTCACATAGTGACAGTGTAACGCATCAACACATCGGTTCTCTTCATCTAATACGCTGAGGTCCAACTCAGCACTCAGCGTATTGGCTTGGTTATGACCAGCCTCGATGACAGTCAGCCAAGGCGATTTTGCTTCGCTTACAGCCGCACGCGGCGGTACACAGAGTTCGCCTTCAAAAGGTGCAACCGGAAGCAGTGAACGACGTGCAGACTCTGCAAACAGCCTCTGCCAGTCAGGTTTATCGGCAGATAATTGCTGCTGCCAGCCCTGACGCTGTGTTTCACTGAGCGCAACCGCTTCGGCAACATACATCGTCTTAGCGGCATCACCTTCGGGTACTTCGAGAAGATCCAGTAACTGGGCTAACCAACCATCGGCATCTCTGGCGAGCAACAACACGCGGCACGGGAATAGCGAGCGATGGTAAAGGGAGGTCGCCGCATATTCATTAGTCGAAAAACCGGGTTCACGATCGCTCAGGCGAGCAGCATGTTGTTGTGCCAAGGCTCGCAACGCCGAAGGCGTGCGGGCAGAAAGCAGCAGCGGATAGACCCCAGCCTGCGACGGCGGGTTTTGTCGCACAGGCGCACTTTCCAGAATGGTATGGGCATTACTGCCGCCAATACCAAAGGCGCTGACTGCTGCGCGATGCCAGCCATGTTTGGGCACGGGCCAAGGTTCAAGATGGGTCGGTACGCGAAACGGCGTTTTGCTGAAATCAATGGCCGGGTTTGGCGCAGAGAAATGCAGCGTCGGGGGAATTTGCTGCTGCCACAGCGCCAGACTGGCTTTGATCAGGCTACCGACGCCTGCTGCCGTATCCAGATGCCCCAAATTACTTTTAAGTGAGCCAATGGCTGCCTGGCCTGCAGTCGGTGAAGCAGGCGACCAGGCTTCCGTAAGCGCGGCGATCTCCAGCGGATCACCCAGCGGTGTGGCGGTGCCATGAGCCTCGACCAGTCCGATCGTGTCTGCGCTAACGCCAGCAATCGCTAGCGCATCCTGAATGACTTCTCGCTGTCCACTCAACGAGGGGGCGGTAAAGCCGGCTTTATCACTCCCGTCATTATTAGTGGCGGTGCCGCGAATGACCGCCAGAATGGCATCGCCATCTTCAACGGCACGATCGAGACGCTTCAGCAGCACGACGCCCGCGCCATTTGCGACCAGCGTGCCATCGGCGTCTGCTGAGAATGGCCGACAGTGGCCGTCACGGGAAAAAATCATGCCCTCGCGATGGAAGTAGCCCGCCTGTTGAGGGAAGCTTAGGCTGGCACCGCCAGCCAGCATCATATCTGCTTCTCCACTGGCGATGGCTTCACAGGCTAAATGGGTGGCAATCAGTGAGCTTGAACAAGCGGTCTGCACGGTGTAGGCCGGTCCACGCAGGCCCAGTTTATAGGCAACGCGCGTCGCCAGATAATCTTTGTCATTCCCCATCAGTTTCTGGAACGTCGCGGGGGTAACGATATTTTGCGCATCGGCCGCCGTGGCGGTTTGCCAGGTACTCATGCGGCAACTGCCAATCACACCGACACGATCCTGTAATGTATTAGGCTGGTAACCCGCCATTTCCAAGGCTTCCCAGGCACACATCAGAAACAGGCGCTGCTGCGGATCGATACTCTCGGCTTCCTGGCGCGAGTAACCAAAGAACTGCCACTCAAAACGCTCTGCATTCTCGATCACGGAGGCCGCGGGAACAAAATCCGAACGCTGAAGCAGAGCGGGGTCGACACCCGCAGCCGTTAAGGCCGCCGCATCGAAACGAGAGATCAGCTCTTCACCATCGGCGATGCGTCGCCAAAACTCAAACAGTGAGTTGGCCTGCGGGAAACGACATCCTGCGCCGATAATCGCAATGGGCAGCGTGTCGCCGTAATGTTCTGCTAATGAGTCGGTCATCATGTTTCTCTTTTCTCTTGGTTGAGCAGGCGCGCCAGTCATGACGCGTCTGATTCATTAACGTTGACGTTGGTGACGGCGGCGCTGACGTGCCTGTAAGCGCAACTCACCGCTGCTGCTCTCTTGCATCACTGGGCTATTGCCCGGCATTAACCGAGCCGCTAGCGCCTGCGGTGTTGCCGCGTCAAAGAGCGTGACCAGCGGGAAGTCGATTTTCAGCTTCTGCTGCAATTGCTGACGTAGGCGGATCAAATGCAGTGAGGTCGCGCCAGCTTCAAAAAAGTTGCGCGTTGGTGACACGCTGCTTTCGCCGGTGATCTGGCTCAGCAATGCACAAATCTGCTGGGTTAATCCCTCGTCGGCCTGCGACGTGATGGCTGCGACTGAAGATGTCACGGCTACAGATTTTGGTTTCGCAGTCTGCTGCTGGACTTGGGCCGGAAGCCAGGTCGCGACATCTTGTTGCCAGGACGCTTCATCGCCCGCCAGACGCTGTAGGATCTGCTGGTAGTGATTGAAGAGTTCTTGCATTAATCCATCCGGGAACAGCGCATCCACGCAGTCCCAACTGAATGCCAGCGAACCATGGCGTTCAACGACCTGGTGATCGATCCACACCTGCGGTGTCTGGCTCACGCTCCAGCCAAACTCGCCTAGCCAGTCAGCCGCCACGCTGGCGTCGCTGCCCCGGTTATCCACGCCTAATCCGCTGGTAAACACCACGGGCATCGCCATTGCATCCACCCGACCAAAACGTCGTGCGGCTTCGCGTAATACCCGGACGGCAGAGACGTCGCTATGACTGAGATCGCTACCGAGCTGTTGTTGCAACGCTTGTGCGTGCTGCACGAATGAGGCTGGATGGCGGTAATCACAGGCCAGCAGACTGAGGGAGGTGAAGTCGCCGACCAGTGACGCCATTTGCGCATGGACATCGGGACGTTGGAATTGCGTGAGGTTGAGCGTGAATTGTTGCTCGGTACTCCAGTTCGCCAGCACGTAACCCCAGGCCGTCAGCAGCAGTGCATTCGGGGTAATGCCCGCTTGCGCGGCATGCTGGCGTAACTGTTGCCACTCCGTAGGTGCCAGCTGTGCCTGATAGCGCGTGAAGAGAGGCTTCACGCGTGTCAGTGCCATCTCGTTAACCGGCAACTGCGGGGCAGGAGGTAAGGTATCGATACGGGAAAGCCAGTAGTCGAGAGCACGTTGCCAGGCGGGCTGCTGTTGCCACTGCGGTTGCGACATCACGTAATCACGGAAGCTGATCTCTAGTGCAGGCAATTGGTGATGAGGCGAACGCGCCAGCAGCGCCCATTCAGACAGCAACATCACCATTGAGCGGCCATCGCAAATCAGATTATCCAGACTGACGCACAGACGCAGGCGCTGGTTATCTAACTGAGCAGCATGAAGGGTAAACAGCGGCCATTGGGTGGTGTCATGCACCTCATGACCGAGTTGCTCTCGCGTCTCTTGTTCCCAAACGTGGCGTTCGTCTGCAGAGGCCGACCGTAAATCGACACAGGACAGCGGGTAGTCAGGCACCTGCGACAAAATGCGCTGATAGCCCTGATCGTCAATCACCGCGCGTAGCATCTCATGGCGATGAATAAGCTGTTGCCAGGCGTGTTCAAGTGCAGCAGCCGAGATGTCAGTCACCTCGATTTCAACATAAAGATGCGTTGCCACGCCGCTCAACGGCAGACCGCTTTGACGGCCAATCCAGTACGCTTGCTGTACATCGGTGAGTGGGAAGGGCTGCTCGCGCTGCGTAGGATCGACGATTAAGGTTAATGCCTGCTCTTCACCTTGCGCTGCTGCACTGACCAGCGCAGCAAACTCCGCAAATCGCGCGGCGGTAAAGAGATCGCGTAAAGCAACCTGGCGCTGCAGACGGTGGCGTACTTTTTCTACCAGACGCACCGCCATCAGGCTGTCGCCTCCGGCCTCAAAGAAGTGGCTTTCAGCAGCAGGCCATGCACCGCCGAGCAGTTCACTCCAGATCTCGGCAAGCAGCGCTGTTTCGCCGTGCCATTCTGTGCGTTCTGTACGCAATACCGTCCGCTGTGATTGCGGTCGCGGCAGCGCGGCGCGGGCCACTTTCCCGGTCGGGGAAAGCGGCAGGGCATCCAGACAGAAGAACTGTTGCGGGATCATGTAGCCGGGTAGCTGCTGGCGCATGACGTCTATCAGTGAGGCAGGACTGAATTGCCACAAGGTGTGTGGCATTTGCGCCACAATCAAGTGGAAGCCACTGTCATCACTGGTACTAAGCGTTTCGCAGGTAGCAAAACCTTGTTGCAGGCAGAGTTGTTGCCATTGTACCGCGCTCAGCAACGGCAGTGATTCAACCGCGCGTAGGTCATCAAAGTGACTGTATCCCCCCTCCAGCAGCGCAACGGTCGCCAGCTGGAACGGACTATTGCGCGTCATTTCTGCGGCCCACAGGCTACCGCCCGGTAACAACAGATTTTGCAGGTGTGCTAACAGCTGCGGCAACGCTTTGCTGCGGTGCAGGGCATTGAAAGCGACCACCATATCGACGCGCGGTATATCACTGAGTGGCTGTTTGTCGATATCAAGCGTGCTGAATTGCAGTTGATGATATTCATCCGCCGGGAGCCGCCGCTCGGCCTGCTGGACCAGCAAGGGGGACGCGTCCGTGAAGTGGTACTCGACGGCAATGCCTTTTAGCGCCTGTAACAGTGACTGGCTGGACACGCCGCTTCGACCACCCAGTTCGAGAATACGCGGCGCACGTCCTGTGCGGTGATTGAAGGCTTTGACCGCTTCAGCTAATGCAGCGATCAGTGATGCATTAAGCGGATGGGCCTGAGTAAGCTGCTCAGGTGAAAGACCATCGTCATCGCTATAGAAGAGTTCCAGCGCATTTTTCTCTCCACGTAGCACCTGTAAGCGTTCGGTGGCACCCTGTTGCAGTCGGATCAGCGCCGCTTCAGGAAGGCCGAACATCGCGGCTTGCTGGGCCAGCTGTGGCCAGGTTGGCAATGCATTTTGCGTCAAAGCCTGCCAGCGGCTCACCAGCGTCGTAAACTCCGCACTGGCAGAGAGGAGCGCGTCACCTGCCGCGTCCAATACATCCGCGATAGCACGTAAACCTAGCTGATCGATCAGCTGCCAGAACAGCGTCAAAGATGAGGTGGACGAGTGACGGGCCAGCGGGGAACGCGCCGCCTCAAGTTGCGCTTGCCAGTCAGCAGGGCTGACTTCCGCGATCAGCGCCTGATGGGCCTGCTGCGTATTTTTATGCAACACCAGCCATGCGGCGAGGCGCTTCTCACCCCGCGCTTCGCCCAGCGTATCAACCACCGCTTCTTTTACTGCGGCATGCTGCAACAGCACCGATTCAATTTCACCCAACTCGATGCGGTTACCCGCAATTTTGACCTGGAAGTCGCGGCGACCTAAGAATTCCAGTGTGCCATCTTTCCAATAGCGAGCCAGATCGCCTGTGCGATAGAGGCGTTGCTCGCCGTGAGTGATAAAGCTCTCAGCGGTGCGCTGTACATCGTTTTCATACCCTGCGGCCAGCCCTGCGCCGGAGATGTACAAATCACCCGTGACGTAGTCGGGACGATCGCGTAGTGCGTCATCCAGTACGTGATATGCCTGGTTAGTGAGGGGATAGCCATAAGGGATCGCGCTCCAGCTGCTCTCAACCTGCTCCACGGCAAACCAGTTTGACCAGATTGACGCTTCCGTTGCACCACCCATCGCCACCAGCTGTGCCAGCGGTGCCGCATGTTGTAGGCGAGCCGGTAAACTCAGCGGGATCCAGTCACCACTCAGCCATACCTTGCGCAAAGCGGCCAGAGGCTGCGTATGATGTTCTGCTTCGCTTAACAACAGATCCAACAGCGCGGGTACAGAGTTCCACACGCTAACTTGTTCCTGTTTTATCCAGTGCAGCCAACGCGCCGGATCGCGAATCGCTTCCGCTTCAGGCAGAACCAGTGTGCCGCCCGCGGCGAAGGTGCCATAAAGGTCATATACCGCGAGATCGAACCAGAGTGACGAGAGGCCTAACACACGATCTGACGCATCAACACCAAAGCGCTGGTTTACGTCCAGCACCGTATTGACGGCGCCTCGATGGTTGATCAACACCCCTTTTGGGGTCCCGGTCGAACCTGATGTGTAAATAACGTAGGCGGCATCGTCAGGATGATGGGTGCGCATGATGACCTCATCAGAAGTCACCGGTGCGGCGGCATCAACCACGACGCACGTGGCGTACTCGCTAAAGGCCGCGAGATTCTCTGGTTGCACTAACAGCACGCGAATCGCGCTACCCTGCAGGATCGTGGTCAAACGGCGTGCAGGCGTATCATCGGCGAGAGGAACCCATGCTGCGCCAAGTGACTGAATCGCCAGACAAGCGGCGATCTGTGCCGCCCCTTTATGCATAACCACGGCCACGCGGTCGCCATGGGTCACGCCCAGCGTTTGTAGCTCAAGGGTAATCCCCTGGCTCCAGCGAGCTAAGGCTTGATAACTCCAGCGACCTTCAGCCGTCACCAGTGCAGGGGCCGCTGGCGTGCAGGCCACCTGACGCCAGAACAAGCCATCCAGCGTCATCTCGCTCAGGGGCTGTTCAGTGGCATTGATCTGTTGGCGAACCTGCAACTGGTCAGCGGGGAGCAGTGCGGGGAGCGGTGCATGCCAATCAAGACTTTCCCCCGCGAGTTGCTCAAGTAGCTGTGCGTAAGCGCTAAACATCGCTTCAGCTACACCAGGGAGAAACAGGTCATCCACCATGTCCCAGTTGTAAACCAGCGCACCTTCCTGCTCGCTGGCTTGATGATCCAACCACACCTGAGGAGTCTGGCTTAAACCATAGCGGATCTCACCGAGTGGGATTTCCGCTGCACCCTTGGTCGGATCGCTAACGCCCAGTTGACTGGTAAACACCACCGGCATACTCACCAGTGACTGCTGCTCACGACCGCGATTCCATTCTCGCAGCACATCAACTGCGCTGAACTGACGATGTTGCAAACTCTCCAGCACTTCGCCGTTCACTCGGAGTGCCTGTTCAGCAAAACTGAGCTGTGCCGGATTATCCAGTGCCAACAGCGTGACAGCGGTGAAATCGCCGACCATGCGCTGTACGTCTTCGTGACTCCCCAGTCGATCAAAAATGGTGAGATTGAGACAGAACTGTGGCTCGCGACTCCAGGCGGCAAGCACCTGTGCAAAGGCGGCGATTAACAGCGAAGCAGGGGTGATGCCCTGCTTGGCGGCACGTTCACGCAGGGTTTGCCATTTCTCTGCCGACAGGGTCTGCTGGCGGCGTGTGAAACGGGGATGCGTCTGCATCAACCGATCGCTCTGCAGCGGCAATTGTGGTGCGGCTGGAAGTGTCGGCAAACGCGCCAGCCAATAGTCGCGGTCTTCCTGCCAGTGCATCAGTCTTGTGCCTTGGCGGTCCTGCCGAGCCAATACGTAATCGCGGAACGTCAGGGTAAAAGGTTCCAGCCCCGCGGCATGCATATCGCCTTGCGCGCGGTACAACGCCACCAGCTCTTCCCACAGGATCTGGCTGCTGGTCGCATCATTGATCAGCATGTCGATACTGATATAGAGACGGCTGCCGCCACTGGGGAGTCGCGCCAGACGCAAATCGAACATCGGCCAACGGTCACAGGGGAGTACCTGATGTGACAGCGTGTCACGACACTGCTGGCTGGCGTGCTCGGCCTCCTCAGCTGAACAATCTTGCAGATCCAGTACCTGAATACGGTACGGCGGCACTTCACGCAGTACGCGCTGTTGTCCACTCTCTTCAATAATGAGTCTGAGGGCATCATGGCGCTCAACCAGCAGATTCCAGCAGCGCTCCAGTCGCGAGATATCCAGTGGTTCGGCGGCATCAGCCTCCAGATAAGCGTGGCACGCCACGCCGCCAAGCGCGTAGTGATCCTGACGGCCAATCCAGTATGCGTATTGCAGTTCAGTGAGTGGGAACGGCAAGAAACGGCCCGGTGCATCGTGCTGTAGCAGCACTTCCGCATCCATGGCGCTCTGTGCGGGTGCCACATAAGGCAGCTGGGTTTTCAGGTAGTGCACCAATCGTGCAGGTGTGCTGTGCTCAAACAGTGCTTTTAACTCACAACGGATACCCAGCTGGCTCTGGCAACTGCGCGCAAAGTCCATCACTAAAATCGAGTCCATGCCCAATGCCAGCAACTCAGCATCGGGTTCTATTGATTGCGGCGACATACGCAAGGTACGCCCCAGCTCGTTGCGTACGAAGTGTTCAATCGCCAGATGTTGTGCTTCCGCCGATAGCTGAGTCAATTCGCTCAAATCAGGCGCTTCTTCCATCGGCAGCGCCTGGGTTTGCTGTTCGAGGCAGCGGCGGAACAGGTGTGTCGGATGGTAGAGGCCAAAGAGGGGCACGAATTTGCCCCAGTCAACCTCAGCCGCCAGCCAGACAGCCGCATGGGCGTTTGCGCGTTCGCCCGCGGCAAACAGGCGGTCGAGGGTGGCCAAGTAGCGGGACGGTGACTGACGATAGATACCCGCGATACGCAGATAATTCAGCAGCGAGGCATCGACTTCTGACATGCCCGCGCCGCCACTCCATGGACCCCAAGAGACACTCATGCCCGGCAAGCCGAGATGACGTCGCTGGCGCATCAGTGCGTCTTGCCAGGCATTGGCCGCGCCATAGTGAATCTGTAAGCGGCTGCCCCACACACCGGCAATGGAGGTAAAGCAGACGAACCAGCGGTGCGCACGATGACGTGTGGCGCGATCCAACAGCGCCGTGCCGGTCATTTTCGCGCTGGTGACCGCGTGATAGTCCTCTTCGGTAATTTCCTCTAGCGGATTAAAACGGCCCACGCCTGCGCAGTGGAACACTCCGGCTAATGGGCGTTCAAGTGCATCGATACGCTGGAACAAGGCATCAACCTGCTGTGGGTTGCTAATATCAGCTTCAGTGCAGAACAACTCTACACCCCTTCCACGCAGCCAGTTCAGCCAAGGCTGCCAATGGGAGCCAGGCGGCTTGCGACCGGACAGCACCAGATGCCGTGCTCCGTTATCCACCAGCCATTCGCTGATATAACGTCCGAGTGCGCCCCATGCGCCCACCACCAGCACGGTTTCTTCGGAGGAGACGTTGAATGATTGTTCAGTGTGCAGGAGTTCATCCTGAACGGGCGTCAGGCAGGGCCGTAGCCACTGGTTGTCGCGCAGCATCAGGGCATCATCACTGCCGAAATGGGCGGCGGCGCGATGCAGAGCCGCAACGCGCACCTCTGCTGTGGTCAGTCGCGAGACATCCAGCAGCAACCATTTGCAAGCCGGATATTCGATGGCGAGCGCGCGCGCGGCACCCCATGCAGCAGCTTGATCGGGATCGCAACCCTCATTCGCGGTGGCTTGTGCCTCCTCACTCAGTACCAGAATACGCAGTGCGACATTCTGTTTTTGCAGCTGTTTGAGGGTGGCGATCAGTGGCCAGACATCGCTTCCTGGGAGGTAGACAGCAACATCGCCCTCGCGCCAGTTTGCCTGGATAGCAGCGCTGTTAGGGCACCATGCCGCAGTCAATCCCTTGCCGGTGAAGGCGGGTAATAAGTCGGTGGCCAAGGGTTCTTCGCCGAACAGCCAATAGCGTGCGGTTGAGTTATGGTTTTCTGCGAGATCCAGCGTTTCCCATTGTTGGGTGTAAAGCGGTACCGGTTCCGCGCGGCTGTGTGAAGGCTGTGGCTGCAGGGGAAGCGGCTCACGCGGTGCATCGCCATCGTACTCCAGCCACCAGGTTTGTCGATGGAACGGGTAACGCGGCATCTTACGCGGCGAGAGCATGGGTGAGGAGAAGGTAGCCGCCTGCGGATCATCCCAGTGGAAATCGACGCCCTGCAGATAGAGTGTCTGCATCGCTTCACGTAGCGTCAGCACTTCATGGGCACCCCGTCGCAAGCTGCCCACCACACTGATGGGATGCGAAGCGGGGTGTTGTAACAGGTGACGCTGTGCCAGCGCAGTGAGGATGCTGTGCGGCCCAATCTCCAGTAAGAGGTCGCACTGCTCTGCCATATGGTCTAAAGCCGGCCAGAATTGTACCGGCTGACGCGCATGGCGACGCCAGTAATCCGCATCTGCTGGTTGGGTAAGTGCTTCACCTGTCATGGTTGAAACAAATGGAATAGATGGTGTTTTGCTGGCGACCTGGCGACAGGCTTGCTGCCAGTCCTCCAGCATCGGATCCAACAGCGGTGAGTGGAAAGCGTGTGACACTTGCAGGGGCCGTGCACTGATATCGTCAGCGGCCAGTTGCTGACGCAGCGTCTCCAGCAGCGTGGCATCTCCTGCAATCACTGTATCTTCAGTGCCGTTAAGGGCGGCGATAGAAATACGGGTGGCGTCAAATGTGGCCAGGCGTTGCTCGCAGGCTTCGGCGCTCAGGCGAACGGCCAGCATGCCACCGCCAGTGGGAAGAGCCTGCATGAGACGTGCGCGTGTCACAATCAGCTGTGCCGCGTTCTCCAGCGTCCAACCGCCCGCGATCACCAGTGCAGCAAATTCACCTATCGAGTGCCCGGCGATGGCAACAGGCTGCACGCCGTAGCATTGCCACATGCGTGCCAGTGCATACCCCACGGCAAAGAGCGCGGGCTGTGTCCATTCGGTCTGATCAATGTCACGCCATGACGGATCATGTAGATGGCTGATCAGCGATTCACCCAACCAAGGGGCCAGTGCCTGGTCAGCTTCGTCCAGAGCCTGGCGAAACGCCGGTTCTCGCGCGTAAAGTTCACGCGACATACCAGCATATTGCGCGCCCTGGCCGGTAAACAGGAAGCCGACGCGAGGTGCCTGCACGATGGCCTCGGCAGTAGGGGCTTGTTGAAGCTTGGCACGTAACTCAGCGGCGTCATGCGCGACCACTGCCAGACGCAACGGATGGTGATCACGTTGACGCGCCAGACTAGCCGCAACCGCATTCAGTGGTAATGCATCGTCCGGTTGCTCAATCCACTGTTGGCGTATCTGTTCCAGTGCCTCGGCGGAGCGGGCGGAGAACAGGCAGAGCTGTGGCTGTTGGTCTGCTACCAGCTCAGTTGTTGTGCGGTGTGGCGCTTGTTCCAGGATGACATGTGCAAGCGTGCCAGCAAAGCCATATGACGTCACACCCGCACGCCTTGGGGCTGCGCGTTGTGGCCATGGCTGATTTTCGCTGGGAATCGCCGCTGGGATGCTGGCAAGGTCAATCAACGGATTGAGTTGTTTTAAACCGGCATGCGGTGGAATCGTCCCTTTCTCTAACGCCAATACAGTTTTGACCAAACCCGATGCCCCAGCAGCGGCTTCAAGATGGCCAATGTTGGTCTTAACCGAACCCAGCCAGAGTGGATCACATGCCTGCCTTCCGTTAAACACGGCTGCCACCGACTGATACTCGATGGGATCGCCCAGACGCGTACCGGTACCATGCAACTCCAGATAATCAATATCGTCGGGTTTCAGATTCGCACGGACTAATACTCGCTGAAGCAGACGACGCTGCGCCTCACCGTTAGGGGCTGAGAGGCTGCTACTGGCACCATCCTGGCGCACCAGGCTGCCACGGATTACCGCACGAATATCATCGCCTTGCGCCAGCGCCTGAGACAGCGGTTTGAGCAGGAACGCGACGCAACCTTCGCCGCGCACATATCCATCGGCTGCGGCGTCAAAGGTTTTACAGTGTCCATCAGCAGCCAGCATGCCGGCTTTATGCAGCACTTCATCCACTTCTGGCAGCAGTTGCAACTTCACACCTGCCGCCATCGCCAAATCGCACTCTCCCAGCCTCAGCGCCTGACAGGCCATATGCAACGCACTGTGTGAAGACGAGCAGGCGGTATCAACGGCAACCGACGGACCTTCCCAGCCATAAAAGTAGGAGAGTCGACCACAGGCTGCGGCAAAGGAGTTGCCAGTGCCGTAATAGGCATCAAGATGGCTCTTTTCGCCGGTAATAAACGGCAGGTGCGAATAGTCGCCGGTGCCAATGCCGACGTAGACGCCGACATCGCCGCCTTTAAGCTGGGAAGGGCGTAACCCCGCATCTTCCAGTGCGTGCCAGCTCACTTCCAACAGCATGCGCTGTTGCGGATCGGTGTTAATCGCTTCACGGGGTGAAAGGCCAAAGAAACTGGCATCAAAGTCTGCAGGGTTGTTCAAATAGGCACCGAAACCTGGAATTGCCTCACTCCGCCGGAAGCGCTCAATTGGCATTGGGCGGATGGCAGATGCCCCTTCTGAAAGTAACTGCCAGAAGGCGTCATCATCCTGTGCTTCTTCGCCTTCGGCTCCCGGTAAGCGGAAGGCCATGCCGATAATGGCGATAGGCTCGTCAGCAGTTATTCTTTCGGGTTGTTTCGCGTCGTCTGGGCTTGAAGAGAGTTTGCCTTTTATTCGAGCTGCCAGTGCCTCCGCACTTGGCGCTTCATAGAGATCGCCCTCTTGAAGCGTGACAGCATAGTGCTGACGAATGCGTGCCATCAGTGTCGTGGCGCCGAGTGAATCCAGGCCATAACCGAACAGAGAACGTTGTGGGTCAATGTGACGCGCGGCGACGTTGCCCAATAACACGGCCACTTGTTGTGTCAGCCAACGTGTTACGTCGCTATTGGCCTGTGATGACGGTGCGTTGTCAGATTGTTGCGGCAGCAGACGATGTAGCTGATCTTGCAGCAGTGCCTCGCGCAGAGCGTGGCGGCGTACTTTGCCGCTGGTTGTCCTCAGCAGTGTGCCTTTGCGCAGCGGTATAATTTGCCAGGCGGTAAGCTGATGCTCTTCGGCAATGCGCTGTCGCACGGTATCAATCAGCTGAGTCAGCTCCTCGGGCTGCGATCGCTGGCACTCCAGTACCACGACCAGCCGTTCGTCATCCTTTTCAGTGGCAGGCAGTGAAAATGCGGCTGCGCCATCGCTAACCGCCAGTGGGTGGGCGGCGACCGCAGTGGCTTCAATATCGTTCGGGTAATGGCACTCTCCACGAATGATGATGCTGTCTTTCAGCCTTCCAGTGATAAACAGCTGTCCTTGGTGCAGGAACCCCAGGTCGCCTGTACGCAGCCAGTGATGATCGTCACCTGCGACCCTGGCCTGAAAGGTGTGCTTTGTTTCAGCATCACGCTGCCAGTAACCACCGGCTACTGCCGCACCGCTGAGCCAGATTTCACCCACTTCATTCTGGCCACAGAAACGCGCTTCGTCAGGCTGCACAATACGTAGCTGCTGTTGACCAAAATCGTTGCCGCAGCCGACGTAACGGCGCGTATTCGGGCCAGGAGCGGCATGAATAATGACCTCATTGCGCAGCAGCGCGTCGCGGTCAATATCCAATAGCACTGGCTCAGGAGCGCGATTGCCGGCAGCGATCAGTGTGGCTTCCGCAAGGCCATAGGAGGGCTTAATGGCGGAGAGTGCCAGCCCGCAGTCGGCGAAGCGCTGCCAGAAATTCATCATCTGCTGTGCCGAAACCGGTTCAGCAGACGGCACCAGACTCTTCACGCTGCTGAGATCAATATGGGTCAGGCGATGTGGTTCACGCTCGGCGGCGTCAAGGCAGCGCTGTAGGGCAAAGTTAGGGCAGGGTAAAACCGTAGCGTGATATTCACTGGCCAGTTCCAGCCAGCGCAGCGGGTCTTGCACAAAGGCGACCGGCGGCAGATATAGCGCAGTGTTGCCATACACCAACGGCGAGAGGATGCCCATAATCAGGCCCATATCGTGATAAAGCGGCAACCAGCTGGCCACCACACAGCCTTCATCAGGTAGGGTCAGACAGGTAAGGAACTCAAGGTTGGCCAGCAAGTTGGCATGACGATTAATGACCCCTTTGGGCTCACCGGTTGAGCCAGAGGTGTATTGCAGGAACGCCAGCGTGGTCCCCTTAATATCGGGTGCAACGTAGCTTATGTTCTCGGAGAGTGTTTCTTCATCGGTTAACACGCAGCCGAGTTTGAATTTAGCGGTAAACGCTTGTAAAGCCTCAGCAGAATCCTGGGCGATATCGCGCCCGGTGAGAATCATCTGTGGCTGGCAGTCCTGTGCTATCGCTTCCAGTTTCCCCAACACACGTTTTACGCGGGCGGCGCCAGAAAGGTTGACCGGCACCGCGACGATCCCTGCGTAGAAACAGCCCAGCAGCGAAATGACATAGTCGAGTCCAGAAGGATGAAGAATCAGCGCCATGGCGCCGGGATCAGCCTGCTGCTGAAGTCTGGCGGCCAGCGTTCGCGCTCTGGACGCAACTTCAGCAAAGGTCAGCGATTGCATCTGACCGTCGAGAGAGAGAAAACGCAGCGCGGGGCGATCCGGCGTTTTTTTCGCATGTTGATCGATCGCTGCCGTCAGCGTGTTCCAGCCATAGCTTTTCTGGCGTTGCTCAGCCATTTTAACCTCAAACGTTAAGCGTTTATTAATATTACCGCTCACGTCACACCAGCAAAAAAATCAACCCTGCCAAAACATGGATTCAAAAATGGGCATTTAAACCCAAAAAAAGTAAGGACTATGATGATTTATCGTAAAATTTTCAGTTGCAACCGTAAATATAATGATTATCATTTGCAACATTATAAATAATTATATTTGAAAATTGCATAAACAATCCTAATGAAACCCTACGATGTGAGCGGTTAATTCTCACGCGTTTCTATGGCTGGAGCCGTTATGAATGGGGAAAGAGTTGCGAATGAAAAGGTGCTGGCGCTGATCGCCAGCCAAAAAAATCACGGTGATTGCGATGTCCTGCTGCTGCACTGTGATGCGATACCCACAACCTGTTCAGTGCGAGAGCAGTTGCGTCAGCAGGCGACACGTTACACGCGTGCTGTCAGTTCACGTTTGGCACAACTGACCCTGCGCAAACGCGATCCGCTAGCCGATTGGCAGCAGGTTGATATTCACAACGCGCTATCGCGGCAGCGTATCAGCCAACCGGGATTTGATTGGGTGATTCTGCCCAATTCTGCCAGTGAAACCGCATTGTGGCGTGATGTGCTTAAGCCGGGTGGCTGGTTGCTGTATGACAACGGTGACGACTGGCTATGCTGGCGCAATGAGCGCGGCAGTGAACCTTTCCCCCTTACCGACATCCAGCATGCTTACTGGCTTGGCCGCACGCACACGTTAGCGTTGGGCGGCATCAGTTGTCATGTCTGCTTTGAGTGGCGAATCGATAATTTCGATATTGCACGCTTCGAACAAGCCTGGAACAACGTCATTACTCGACACGCCATGATGCGCGCCTGCGTCAACGATGATGGTTTGCAACATATCCTGCCAGAAGTGCCCTGGTACACTATTCGCGTCAGTGACTGGCGCGACGATGCCCCTTCTTTACAACAGCAAAAGCTGCTGGAAAAACGTGGGCTATTGAGTGAGCAAGTGCTTGATGCCAGCTGTTGGCCGCTGTTTGACTTGCAGGCCACGCGCTTTAGCGACCGTGAAACCAGGGTGCATCTGGATCTCGACCTACTGACTTTCGATGTGCAAAGTTTTCACATCGTGCTGGCGGAACTGGAGAGTAATTATCATCAGCCTGAGCGCCAATTGCCGCCGCTTAACTGGACTTTCCGCGACTATCAGTTGGCAGAGGTTCGTGATAAAGCGTCGCTCGGCTGGCGTAATGACCGCGATTGGTGGCTGGCACGGCTTGATGAAATTTCACCCGCACCGATTTTGCCGCTGGCTTGTCAGCCAGACCAGTTAACTAAACCGGAATTTCGCCGTTTGCAGCGCCGTGTGGACAGCCAACACTGGCAGCGTCTCACACAGCATGCTGCGCAGGTCGGCGTAACATCTTCTGCTATGTTGCTGGCTGTGTTTAGCGAAGTGTTAACGGGCTGGGCGGAGTCAGGGCGTTTCACCCTGAACCTGACGCACTTTAACCGCCATCCCTGGCATGCGGATGTCGCTGAGATGGTCGGTGATTTTACCGCCGTGCTGCTGCTGAGTGTCGATTGTAGCCAGAGCATGCCGTTTGCTGAACGCGCACAGCGCATTCAGCAGGCGCTGCGTGAGCGACTGGCTCACAGTCGCTTCGGTGGCATCGATCTGTTACGTGAAAAAGCTAAACGTGACAGCCTGAGCGAAAGCACGCTAATGCCGGTGGTTTTCACCAGTTTGCTGGGAATGGATCTGGATCGCCTGGTGGAGGGGGCCAATCTGCTTGGCGAACCGGAGTGGCTTTACACGGCCACGCCACAAGTGTGGCTTGACCATCAGGTGATGGTGCGCAAAGGCACGCTGGAATATAACTGGATTGTGATTGATAACCTGTTCCCCGCAGGCATGATTGACGAAATGTTCAGGGTCTATGGCGAGCGGCTGGATGCGCTGTGTCACGCTGAAAACTGGCAGCAACCATTGGGCGATCTCCTGTCATCGCAGCAAGCGGTAATACGTCAGCAAGTAAACCACACGCATCAACCCTTGCTACTGCAGCCACTCCATGCCGGTTTCTTCCAACAGGCAAAACTGCGACCTGAAGCCTGTGCTCTCATCACAACGAATGGCACGTTTAGCTATGCTGATTTGGCTCAGAAAGCGTTGCAGGTGGCCGCTGCACTCAATCCATTCAAAGTCGAAAACCATCCGGTAGTGGTTTCCTTGCCGAAAAGTGCCGAGCAAATTATCGCCGCATTGGGTGTGATGGCCGCCGGTGCGATTCTGGTGCCTGCTGCATCTGACTGGCCACGCGCTCGATTGTTGCAGATTATCAACAATGCTGAAGCGCGAGCGGTCATTCTTGACGGCGTCGATCCTTTGTTAGCTGCAGAGGTGCCGGTGCTGATCCTTGAGGATCTCCCACCCGCTCAGGCGGCACCGATCATGCCTTCTCTCGATCAACTGGCTTATATCATCTACACATCCGGATCGACAGGAACGCCGAAAGGGGTCGCGATGCAGCATGGCGCAACAGCCAATACGCTGGCTGATCTCTGCCAACGCTTATCGCTAGGGCCAGACGATCGTGTGTTTGGTATCTCATCACTGAGTTTCGATCTCGCGATATTCGATCTTTTTGCCACGCTGGGTGCCGGAGCAACGTTGGTGTTACCGCATCACAGCGCACTGCGTGACGCCAGCGCTTGGCTGGCACAACTCACCGCACATCAGGTTACGGTGTGGAATTCCGTTCCGGCCTTAATGGCGATGCTGTTGGAGCAGGTCACTGAACAAACGCGGCTGCATTTGCGGGTGATTATGCTTTCTGGCGACTGGTTCAAGCGCGAACTGGCTGAGCGAATTGCTAACGTCTTGCCGAAGACACGTATTCTGGCGCTGGGCGGCGCAACTGAGGCCGCAATTTGGTCGAATCTTATGGATGCCACTCACTGTGATGCGCGTTGGCATGCGGTGCCATATGGCTATCCGTTAAGCAACCAGCGTTATTACATTTTGGATGAACAGGGACGCGATCGTCCGGCGGGAGTCGCAGGGGATCTCTGCATCGCTGGCGCAGGTCTGGCGCAAGGTTACTGGCGAGACAGTGCGCGCACGGAGCAAGCCTTTTTCTGGTCGCACAGACATCAGCAGCGTTTCTATCGTACGGGTGATTTGGCTCGCTATGACGACAAGGGCTGTATTGAATTCCTCGGGCGTCGTGACCGTCAAATAAAGCTCAATGGTTATCGTATTGAATTAAGCGAGATCGAACAGGCGTTGATTTCCCACCAAGCGGTCAGCAACGTTGCGGTGGATATTGTGAAGCGCGAGTCCGGTGCTGCACAACTGCTTGCCTGGGTTGTTCCTCACGGTGAAAACGCGCACTCACAGAACCCGGAGTGGCGTCAGGCGGGGGATATGGCCGCGCAACAGTTACCTTCCGCCACGGAAATCGCGTCACTTGCGGCATTTCAGGCTGAGAGTGAATCACTGGCGCCGCTGATGATTTGGCAGTTGCTGCATGAGATGGCGTTTATTGTGCCGGAAGGCTGGATGATCGAAGAAGCACGTCACAAGGCCGGTATTGCCGCGTGCTTTGGGCGTCTGCTCGGGCGTTGGCACAATATCCTTGAGGAGGAAGGGATCGTTGAGCTGCGGGGACAGCGCTGGTTCGCTGCCGACTGTGCGCCCAGCCTGCTTTCGATTGAGCAGCGCATTGATGATGGAAAAACGCGACTGGGCCGCTGCCTTGCGTGGCACGCTCAGGGGGAAACCTTCCTTCATTGGCTGTTTGCCAGCCAGCACACCATGATCGAAGTGATGCGCGAACCGCGACTGGCGAACAGCCTGCTGTTCCCCGATGGGGAAAGCTCGGTCTCAGAAGCGCTTTATCAACGTAACAAGCTGGCGGACTACCTTGGACATATTGCTGCCAAGCTGTTGCAAGCCGCGGTACAGAATAACGAGCAACCGCAGGTGTTAGAGATTGGGGCTGGCATCGGCGGTCTGACCGCCAGTACATTGCCGGCCTTTAATGCTGCCGGAACAGGACATTACTATCACACCGATGTCAGTCCGTGGTTCTCCCGCTATGCAGAACAACGATTTGGCCAATATAGCGCTTTACGCACCGGTCGTTACGATATTAACCAACCACTCGATGAGCAAGGCTGGCAACCCGCTGGATTTGATGCCGTGCTGGCTGCCAATGTGTTGCACAACGCACATCGACTTGATACCACGCTGAGTGATATCTGGCGATTATTGAAACCTGGCGGTGCTTTGATTGTGTTAGAAGCAACGCAGGATAAAGCGTTGCAGTGGGTCACGGCCGCCGCCGTGCTGGAGCAAGCGGCAGAGGACCATAGTCAGCAAGATTCACCGCTTTTAGCACGTGACGTCTGGCAGCAGGCATTTCAGCGAAATGGATTTGTTGAGGTTGGCGAATGGCCACAGGCTGATATGCCACTCGCCTTTGCCGGACAACAGGTGTTTATGATCCGTCGTCCCGCGAGTGCAACGGATGAAGTGACCTTGCAAACCAACATCCAACACCGCCTGCCGAGTTACATGCTACCGGAACAGCTGATTTTTGTGCCACGTATTCCACTGAGCGTGAACGGTAAGCATGATCTCTCCGCTCTGCCGCGCCCCACGTTGGTTAAGGAGGCGAAACAGAGTGCTGAGGGCCGTCCACTGACGCCTGCGGAAACCGAATTGGCGGGCCATTGGCAGGCGCTGTTAAGTATTGAGCAGGTTAATGCCGATGAGGATTTCTTCCGCAGCGGCGGTGATAGCCTGCTCGCCACACAACTCACCGCGCGCCTGAGTCGCCATTACGACATAAAAGTGCCTATCGGTTTAATTTTTTCTCACAGCAAACTGTGTGATATGACGCAGGCGATCGAGGCGCTAACCAGTAGAGCATTGAATTATCCGTTGCTGGCGCTTAACAGCGGCGGTGAACAGACGCTTATCTGCCTGCATGCCAGTGATGGTGACAGCGCGGCTTGGGGGCAAGTGGCTGCACGTTTGCAGCAAGTACACTGTGTTGGAGTGCAGTCGGCCGGTTTAACTGCTGATGAAATGCCGCTAAATGATATTTCTGCTCAGGCAAAGCGTGCGTTGCATGCCCTGCGTGAAGAGGGATTCAAGATGCCGTGGCATCTGGCGGGTTGGTCGATGGGAGCCGCAGTTGTAATTGAAATGGCTTGGCAGTTACAGCAGGAAGGTGAACGCATTGCTTCGCTGACGCTGGTCGATCCGCTGCCACCCCAGGCGATGCAAGCCTGTGCAGCGGATGAATACGGGTTGTGGCAGTCGATGGCGAGTCAGGCCCAGCAGCAGGAGATTAGCGGTTTCGCAGGCATGGACCGCGCGCAGCGAATGCAGGCGTGGCGCAGTATATTGCCAGCGGATTTCCAGGGGGATGACCACGCGCTGGAGCGCAGAATTGCGGTCGTACAGAGTAATGTGCAGGCGATGTGCATGGCTCCTGTTCGCCAGATCACCGATCTCACTGTCAATATCATCGCGGCTGATACGCGTGCGGTTGAGTGGGGTGATGACTTTGCATGGCTGGCACCTCAATTCCCGCAAGGCAGCGTGATTGAACGTATTGCCGATGCAAACCATTGGACATTGTTGACGCGTCCTGAGTGCAGCGATGTGCTGCAACGTATTTGTGGCGGGAGGCCGCGTTGAACAGTGAAGCGCAGGCGCGAAAGCGCGTTTTCTCTCTTTATTTACTGATTTTGCTGGTTGTGTTGGTGCTATTGATAGGGTGGTGGTGGTTTAGTTGGCGCGGTGTTGAACGCACCGATGATGCGTTTGTTGATGGTCATATCGCGCAAATTTCACCACAGCTTGCAGGACGAGTAACGTCGATCGTGGTTCAGGATAATCAGCAGGTGAAAAAGGGCGACTTGCTGTTGATATTGGACTCACGGGATAACGAGATTACGTTGCAGAAAGCGCTCGCCGCTCGTCAGGTTGACGATGCGAACCTGGCACAGGCCAGAGCCAGCCTTAGTGCTGGGCGAGCGACGCTGGAACAGAATCTGGCGAATGTGCAGCTAGCGGAAGCGAATCTGGTACGCGATCGTAGAGATCATCAGCGCTATCGTAACTCAAGCCTAGCGGTAACGGCGAGCGACCTCGACAGCAAAGCCGCCAGCGAAAAAGTCAGTGCAGCTTCATTGCTCGCCGCGCAAAAGAACGCGGATTACAGCCGGGCAGAGTTGGATAAGCTGCAGGCAGCATTAGCGGCAGCGCAGGCCACGCTAAAACAGGACGATACCACCATTGCGCAAGCCCAGTTGCAGCTCACGTATACCCGGCTTTACGCCCCGTTTGATGGTTTCGTCACCCGAAGGGATGTGGAGGCGGGCGATTATATTACCGCTGGCACGGTCATCATGCGGCTGGTGTCCACTGAAAGATGGGTGACAGCCAACTTCAAAGAGAATCAACTGCGATATATGCGTCCCGGCCAGAAAGTTCAGGTCGATATTGATGCTTATCCTGAGAAAAGCTTTACTGCTCGTGTTGATAGCATGCAGCGTGCAACCGGTTCGGTATTTAATCTGCTCCCTGCGGAAAATGCCACGGGGAACTACGTCAAAGTCGTACAGCGTGTCCCCGTGAAAATTGTTTTCGATCCGCCACTGCCAAGCGATTCACCGCTTTCTCCGGGGATGTCTGTGGTACCTGAAGTCGATGTCCGCTGAGACGCTGCCGCGGTCCGCCGCGGGCAAGCATAATCCTTGGTTGATGGCCTGCATCGCGTCTATCGCGACCTTCATGGAGGTGCTGGATACCACGGTGGCCAGCGTATCGCTCTGGCATATCTCTGCCAGTATGGGCGTGAGCTATCAGGAAGGGTTGTGGGTGATCACCAGTTATCTGGTGGCGAATGCGTTAATTTTGCCGATGAGCGGCTGGCTGGCAAACTGGTTTGGTCGCAAACGCTATTACATGGGGAGCGTGGCGCTCTTCACTTTGGCTTCGTTAATGTGCAGCGTGGCGCCGACACTAGAATGGCTGCTGCTGGCACGCGTGCTACAGGGTATAGGCGGTGGCGGCCTGGCCCCCATTGAACAATCTATGTTAGTTGATTCGTTTCATGAAAAAGCCCGCCCTAAAGCGTTTGCGCTTTACGGCGTCACCATTCTTTTTGCCCCGGCAATCGGCCCTTTAGTCGGCGGTGTAATTACCGATGCGCTGAGCTGGCACTGGGTGTTTTTGATTAATGTGCCGATTGGCATAATTTCACTCCTCCTCTCCTGGCGTTTTATTGATGAGCCACCGCTACTGCAGCAAGAGCAACGCGCACGTCGTCAGCGTGGTATACAGCTTGATTGGCAGGGAGTGTTGTTGGTCGTCATAGGGTTCGCGTCATTGCAACTTTGCCTCGATCGCTTTGAGCGCTACGATGGATTTTCTTCACCCTTTATTATTGCTACCGCCCTGATTGCGCTGATCTGCCTGAGCTTTTTACCCCTTTGGGAGTGGTTTCATCCCGCGCCGATTGTTGATGTTAAACTCTTCCGCCATCGTAATTTCACGCTTGGCGCAGCCCTGATGTTTCTGATTGGTCTGCTGGTCATCAGCACCACGCAGTTGCTGCCACAGATGACGCAAGAGTTAATGAATTATGATGCATGGACATCAGGCCTGACGCTGGGGGCGGGCGGGTTATTCATTTTGTTGTCAATGATGATAACCGGTGCTATTGCCAGCAAAATGGCGCATCAACAGTTACTGGTGGTGATTGGATTACTGCTGAGCGGCCTGGCGCTGTGGCATTTTTCCACGCTGACGCTGCAGGTCGATTTCTCGACGCTGATGTGGGCGCGGGTATTACAAATGGTAGGCATCCCACTCATTTTGATCCCAGTTGCCTCGCTTTCCTACCGCGGGTTGCCCGCAGACAAAAGCAGCGAAGCTTCTGCCATGTCAACGTTGCTGCGTAACCTTGGAGGCAGTATCGGTATCGCCTGGGTGGCAAACGCGTTACATCAACGAAGCCACCTGCATTATGAGCGCTTAAATGAGGCTGTCACTTTGCATGACAGGGTTTCCGTCAAAACCATGGCGGAAGCCGCGTGGCAGCAGGCCAGTTTTATCGCTTATCTCGATATTTACTGGCTGCTGGGGATGATGGCATTACTGGCGTGCTGGCTTCCTCTCTTGTTCCACAAGACAGCGAAGGTTAACTGACCCACAGATCAAAACGGCTTTTCAGCACATGAACAATTTCCTCTTCCGTCAATTGCTGCTTCTCAACCCCAGATGCGGTGACTGACTTCAGCATATCTCCCAGTAATATCAGCCGCCCCTCGGGGCGATGCTGAATGACCAGCAGTTTCTGAACAAAGATGGCATCAGGATGGGTGGAGTTGAGATAGTTGGCCGGAACAAAATCAACCCACTCCTGAGGTGACAGGTCGAAGCCATATTGATTGGACCATTCACCTTCCACTTTTGCTTGTAACAGGTATCCACTTTGCGCGTTATGGCTGAGTCGGAAAGTGTCGAAATCCTGCTTAATGTCGGTATCTAGCAGGTCTAAGGCCATCGGCGCGCGGATACCATAGCTACCAAAACCCAAGTCGCAAAGCCACTGACGACCTTCGACTTCAGCAACCAACGCCATATGGGTTTTGGGGCGGCGAGCCGGGTAGAACATCGGCCGTGCGGCGACAAAACGGTAGGGTATACCTAATGCTTCCAGCGCCATGGCAAACAAACCATTGACCTCATAACAGTAACCTCCGCGCCCCTGTTGCAGCAGTTTATCGGCAATGTCATCGGGAGCCATTGATACGACTTTGCCCGCCTGGACATCCAGGTTTTCAAAGGGAATCGTAAACAGTTGATGGCGCATAAGGGTGTGTAGCGTCGCGCTATCAGCGGCGATATGCCCGGTATAGTTTATGCGGTGAAGGTAACTGGAAAGATTAAAGTTATTGCTGTGCATACGGCCTCCTTGGTGTGATCGTGCCTGGCACTATAGATGGCGCTTGGCATCGTCTGTATAGTCAGATTTATTGAAAATCAGACTGTACAGAACGACATGTCCCTCTCGACCCTGCCATCTCCCCATTACCGTCGGATCGCTGATATGTTGCGAATGACCCTCGCATCAGGCGCGTTGCGAGCCGGTGACCGGATGATCTCTGCACGCAAACTTGCCGAGCGAGAGCAAGTCAGCTTGCCAACGGCGCTGGAAGCGCTTCGCTGCCTTGAGGCCGAAGGGCTCATTTTTGCCCGACCTCGCTCGGGCTATTTTGTCCGTCAGGCAGATGCCGTCCCAAGCATGCAGGTGGATCGCCAATTGTCTGGCCCGGTGCCTGTGGCGATGTCAGCCGTCGCCCGTTCTCTGTTCAGCAGTGCCGAAACCCGTCTCGTGCCCTTAGGAGCTGCGCTGCCCGATCCCGAATGGCTGCCCACGGAGGCACTGCAGCGTGCGTTGCTGGCAACGGGGCGTCGACTTGATGCGCGCGGGCAGAGCTACAGCCTGCCGCCTGGGCGGGCAGACTTGCGGAATAAGATTGCCTCGCGTGCTGCACAATGGGGGGCCCGTTTTGCAGCAGATGAGCTGGTCATCACCGCAGGTGCGACACAGGCACTGCGTCTTGCGCTCCGGGCCGTATGCCAGCCAGGCGATGCCGTTGCCATTGAACAACCCGCCTATTTCGGTACACTTTTACTGCTGGAAGATTTAGGTCTGAAGGCTTTGCAGATCCCCACCGATCCTCTTGAGGGTTTGATGCTGGAACCGCTGGCTGAGGCCATCCAACACCACCGTCCTGCTGCTGTCTTAGCCTCACCGACTGTTCAAAACCCGCTTGGTGCCAGCATGCCGGTGGCGCGCAAGCAGGAACTTGTTGCTTTACTCGCACGTGCGGGGATCCCGTTAATCGAGGATGACGTCTATGGTGATCTGGCTGGTGAGGGGCAACGACCTCCCGCTTGCAAGGCGTTCGACCGGAGCGGAAATGTTATTTACTGTAGTTCGTTGTCCAAAACGCTTGCTCCGGGCTGGCGGATCGGATGGATTGCGGCCGGACGCTACCACGCGCAGGTGTTGCAGGCTCGTATGGCCGGAGAGTGGGCCGGCGCGCCACTGCTGGAAGCGGCGATGAGTGAGGTTCTTTCCAGCGGCGATTACGATCGCCATCTACGACGACTGAAGTCACGGATTGCTGAAGGGGTGAAAGCGGTGATTGCAAGGGTCGAGGCGAGTTTTCCGCCAGGTTCACGTGTGGCGATGCCAGCCGCCGGATTCTTGTTGTGGGTCGAGTTGCCACAACCGATTAATGCACTGGAAGTGCATCGTCGTGCGCTAGCGTTAGGTATTGGCGTCAGCCCTGGCCCGCTGTTTTCGCCAGCGGCAGAACTCCAGAATTATCTACGGTTAAACTGTGCGAACGAACCCACGCCTCACTTATTGAATGCGGTGGGGCAGATTGGCGCGCTTTGCCATGAACTGGTCAGGGTAGGGTAAGCTATTAACCTGCACCCCAGTTTGAAGTCTGGCGTGCAGGTTTCACTGCTAAGCGAATCGTTTCCTGAAATTAGAAACGGTAGTTCGCTGATACTGAAATGTTTCTCGGCTCGCCGTAAACGGTGTTTCTGCCGACATCAACATTGTAAGTCTTGTCAAAGAGGTTATTAACATTAACCTGCACTGACATCTGCTTGCTAACCTGGTAACGGCTAAACAAATCAACCAGAGCATAGCTGCCCTGATTCGCATAGAGAGTACTTGCGCCGTCAGGTCCTGCTACGTTATCCCACGTATGATTCTGCCAGTTGACGCCCCCTCCGACCGTCAGGTCCTGAAGCATCGGCAAGCGATAACTGGTAAACAGTTTCAGAGAGGTTGTCGGCTGAGTCGGGTTCAGTGCTTCACCTTCGCCATCGTGGGCGACATATCGGGTGGCGCCGAACGTCATCTGCAAGTTATCCGTTACCGCACCGTTAATCTCAAACTCTATACCCTTACTTACTGTGCCATTTTGCTCATAGTAAGCGTAATCGGTGCTGCCTGACACCAGAGCATAGTCAGTGGCACCCAGGTGGTCTTGCTCGATTCTGAATACCGCCAACGATGCTGTTACACGGCTATTGTTCCAGTCGCCCTTGATCCCTGTTTCGTAACTTTTACCCGTGACAGGGGACAGATAGGCACCGCTGGCATTGCGATAGGTCTGCGGTTTAAAGATCGAGGTATAACTGGCATAGGCGGAGTAGGTGTCATTAATGTCGTAAACCAGCCCTGCATAAGGCGTGACATTATTTTTCTCCATATTCTGCGTCAAGGTGTCGGCAGTATATTGGGTGTAGCGCGCACCCAATATCAGATTTAATTTCTCTGCCAAAGACATACGTGTCGCAAGATAAGCTGATTTCTGATGGATGGTATTATCTTGAGATAAGCTCTGGTCATCCCAATCGGGTTCTGGGTAGTTGCCCCAATCATTAAAATCACCTACATCTGCTGAGGTGAAGCTGGTGGATGCACTAAAGTAACGGTCATTTTGACGCAGGTAAGTGACACCCAACATCAACTCATGTTGACGGCTAAAGAGTTCATAGGGACCGGTGGCATAGGCATCAAGCGAGTCTGCTTTGCGTTTCGCGCTGTTATATCCGGTGCCGCCTAAGAGGTCATAGCCTGCATATGGGCCGATGCCGATTCCGGTGGACTTGTCGAAATACCCATCAATATAAAGCAACTTGCTGTCCATTGTGGCTTCAGTATGAGAGCCACTCAGATTAACCAGCCATCCGTTATCGAATGTATGTTTCAGGTTTGCAAAGACTTTTTTGGAGTCGCTGTTGTTGTAGGCCCAATCTGGCGCGAGATTGGTGCTGCGGCTGTAATTGGTTTTACTGCCATCAAGATAGAAGGTGGGCAAGCCACCCCAGGTTGCGCCTGAGATGTTCGTTTCCTGATAATCGTAACCTATCGACGCAGTGGTATTGTCGCTCAAATCAGCATCGACAACGCCATAAATAAACTTTTTGCGCGTGTGGTAGTGGTCGAGCCAACTATCACCGTCTTGATAACCCGCAATAACACGGCCGCGTACATTACCTGACTCAGTCAATGGCGCGGAAATATCACCTACATAACGCTGGGTGTCCCAACTACCGTAACTGGCTGAAACATTGCCCTGAAATTCTTTACTGTCGGCGTGTTTATGGATCATGTTGATCGAAGCCGCGGGGCTGCCAGCGCCCGTCATCAGGCCGGTGGCGCCTCTGACGACTTCAATGCGATCGTACACCGCAGTATCTGATAGCGTATCACCCACATTCCATTGGGAATCGATCAGGGTTGGCACACCGTCTATCTGATAATTATCAATCATGAAGCCGCGTGAGTAGAAATTACTCCTGTTTGACCCTGAATTATATTCTGAGATACCAGTTGTATTCTTCAGCGCGTCGTTGAGCGTTTGAAGTTTCTGATCTTCCATGCGCTGCTTAGTAATGACGCTTACGGATTGTGGCGTGTCGCGCACGGTGAGAGCCATTTTCGTTGCCGCACGCGTGACCGGAACACTGTAGTCCGTATTTGCATTGTCATCGCTATTATTTTGAGCAGCAGTCACCAGTAAAGTTTGATTTTTATCTGTGCTGGCTTCTGCATTTGCCGCTTGTGAATGAAGAGAGGAGGCGATGACTAAAGCCAGTAATGAAAGTGAAAAAACTGGCTGACTATATTTTTTCAAACGATGGAATTGATTATTGCTTAACGTTGAAAGAGCGGACATCTTGGTTCCCTTGTTAAAGGATAAATTATTTGGAAAGCAACAGGATGATAAAAATATTGTTTTTAGATGTTTTTATGACCTAAATATTATGAATAAAATTCAAACTGAACTATTAATACAATTTTACACGGCAACGCATCATGAATCACAATGATAATTATAATCATTTAAGTTTCACGATCATAGATAACCTCTAAGCTTTAGATGCTTATGTTGATTTTATTGGGTTTTATGGTTGTTTAGACTGACATCGTCATTAGGCGTGGCTATGTATTTCAGAGGTGGTTCATGTGTTGCTGTTCTGCTGACGCATTTTCTTCAACCATTGTGGTTTGTCAGGGTTATGGTTTCTTATGGTTATTGAATTATTTCGGATCAGATAAGTGCCCTATGGAAGATGTGATCAGAAGATTTGAATATGGAAGCTGACTTATGATTAATGCCTAACCCGAGAGTTGCCAGTCAATCCCCGGATCTGTTAAACGATAGGGAGTGAGTAAGTTTTGTTGTTGACTATTTTTTGAGTCATTAAGTCATGCCTATAAATAAACATCATAGCGATTTTAGGTTGGCCTGAATGTGTGAGTTAACATCTTTTATTATTGCTTTAGGAATTGAATCACCTAACGTGTTTGCTGTAGCTGCAAATGAATTAGCGACTTCGCTGACTTCTTCAATAATCAGGTTTAGGCTTTTCTCACTGATATCTGCCGATTTCGCGGCTTTCATTAGCGCTTTTCGCGTAATGCGGCTGCCGTAACCTGCAACGGATGATTGATGCTGGCCGCCCGGACCGTTTTGGAAGGTCAGGTCATATGCAGGAGAAACCTGCCATTCTTCATTTTCATTGAGGATGAATGCGAAGTTTTTGGCATGGTCATCCTGATTGTTCATGATCACATTGAATACCATGCGACGAGCCTGAACTTCCCGCTCTTTTGCGGAGCGTGTCACCATCGCGGTCGCACGTAAGATGTCGCTATAATCGAGGCAGGGCAGACGAAAGTCAGCCTGTAACACCCCCGACATACTCAGAATAGGCACGCGCATTCCGTCGAAACGGTCGAATCGTTTAACGCCAAAAGCGGACAGGCCATTACCCAGTGAAAACCAACGGCTTTCAGGAAATTCGATACCCGATTTTCGTGCCATAAGCGCGTACACTTGCTCTAGCTCACAGACCCAAGCTGACTCTTGAGCTGCTGGAAATTTAATCAACCATGGATCACTACCCGAAGCAGGTGCTGAACTTATCCTGTTGGTCGCGGGATTAAATTCAAGCAATGCTTTCGGACGCGCACCGTGTGGCGATCCCCCCAAACGTACCAACTCGGGCAACACTTCGGAGTCCAGCCCGGCCACTTCGACTTGTATTTCGCGGGCGAGTAAAATCAGGTCATCAATACTTTGAGGGTGATCATCATGGCCTGGCATGTCAACGACTGGACGATAAGTCAGGGCTCCCATCATGTTATTGCCCAACATTGCCAGACGGTCCAGCGGGGAAAGTGTTGCCGGTTCGATATCATTGCGACGCAGTAAACGGTCCATCAGTAGTCGCCCCCAGCCATCGGGCAGTGAATCTGCAATAAAACCAGGAATGCTTTCTTGATGACGTTCAAAATCTGCGTATGTGGTATTAACGGGAGGGTGCAATAATGGAGAGAATTCAAGGCCGCGTTGAATGCTCTGTTCTGAATATTCAAATAACCACTCACCGCGTTGTCTACCCGCAGCCAACACCCCCATAGTCCATTGTTCTCCCCAGCCCTGATAGATAACATCCAGCCGTTGCAGAGGGCGATAATTCAAGTTCATTAATTCTACTCCTCGCGCTTCGTGTTTAACGCGGATGAAGATTTTTTCCGTTTAGCAGCGCGTTGTCTCGCCGGTGCTTTGAGCGCTTCAACCTGAGAGATACTCAGTGCAGGTTGTACGAACAAATTCATCATTTCTCTCTCAAGACGTAGTGCAAAAACGACTTTCACAAAGTTTTCCAGCGTTACCTTGCCGTCATTCTCGAGCTTCTTGAGTGCCGATACCGATATCCCGGCTTTGTCCGCCAGCTCCTTTTGCAGCATATTGCGTCTTAGCCGATGTGATTTGAGGCGCTGCCCTAGCTCTTCCATCATCGCAGATCGGAAAACAATTTAAGAGACATAATAAGGGCTCCTGAACAACCAAAATCGCTTTAAGGGGTTATAATAAAGCCATTCATTGAAATTGTCGAGCGGTGCTTTTATAAGGGGTGCTTAATAGCCTCTAGATGAATAATTATGGCTTTAAAAGGTGTTTTAAAGACTTTTAATTGTTATGAAATGGTTTCTTTAAGAAGCATTTTGCGGCCTGGACTTGCTCTTCAATAATGCAGGGATAGGAATTTATGGTGAATTTAAAAACTCGAAATCTGAAGATTAGGCGACGCAGATTAACGCGAATCTCACCGGTGTACTTAATTGTAAACACTCTGCTACAGCCCTTGGAGGAACAATAACCTGAACCCGCTCTGGCTTGTTCATTAGATGTCACTCATTACCTACAGGTTTCTTAAGTGGTGCGCAAAGCACTGGATAAGTTCGGCGTCATTGATATCTTGGTTAACAATGTTGGATATGGAGACCGCTTAGCCATCAAAAAGAATGAAGCCACATTAAGTGGCTTCTTAAATTACTGTTTTCTTTGTGATGCCACTTGTTCCGTTGTCACCTGACCTGTCTTATCGCCGAAGTGCTTAATTATATAATTCGCGACATCGGCCACTTCCTGATCGGAATATTTATTACCAAAATCTGGCATAAAATATTCTCTTGAACCAATCTTGAGTTTGGTACCTTTTAGGATAGCCTGAACAACACTACGTCCCTGCGGATCGTTTACGGCTGAACTGCCAGCAAGATTGGCATAATCAGATTGACGACCTATCCCGTTCCATTGGTGGCAGCCACTACAATCATTCGCAAATAACTGCTGCCCCGGTTGAATCGGTCCTTCAGCAGGTAAAATAGCGCTGGAGTTTATTGCATCTTTGGGGCTGGTGTTCACAACTGACTGTGACGGTTGTTTGATCGGCTCAATGTTGCGCAAATATTTCACCAATGCAGCATTATCAGCTGGGGTCAGATATTGCAGACTGTTTTCAACGGCTTCGGCCATTGGGCCTGATGCCGTGCTACGTCCCGCAGCATGCCCCTCAGCCAAGAATTGCGACAGCTGTTTTTCCGTCCAACTTCCGATGCCTGTTTCTGCATCCGGGGTTATATTTCCAGCAAACCAGCCTTGGATATTTTCCCCACTAAGCGCTTTACTCTGAATAACAGCAAAGCCGATATTCCTTGGCGTATGGCATTCTCCACAATGCCCAAGTGCAGTGGCGAGGTATGCTCCGCGGTTCCATTCGGCATCCTTGCTGGGATCAGAACTAAACCTTTGATCAGTAAAGAAGGCAAGATTCCAGAACTTCATCCCCCAGCGCTGATTAAACGGGAACGGCAATACATTCTCCGGGGTCGGCTTATTAACCGGAGGCAGGGTCATTAAGTAGGCTTTAACAGCCAGGACATCGTCTCGGCTCATACCGGTATAAGAGGTATAAGGCATCGCCGGGTAAAGGTTGCCATTAGGACTGATACCTTTGCGCACTGCATTGATAAACTGTTCGTCAGTCCAGTTTCCAATTCCGGTTTCCTTGTCTGCAGTTATATTGGAACCATAAATGGTGCCAAATGGAAGTTGGATCGGAAAACCTCCCGCAAAAGGTGCTCCGCCTGTAGCGGTATGACAGGCAACACAATCAGCAGCTCGAGTCAGGTATTCGCCACGTTTAACGGGATCGCTTATGTCTGCAGGGGCTCCGGAGATACCGGCAGTCGGTTCAGATCCTACTGGCTGAATGAGCTTATAGCCGATCCATGCCAGTGCGAGTACCACGAATAAACTTACAACCCAGAGAATGTGCTTAAATTTTATCATTTTTTCCCTGCCTCGGTTTGAAGCCGGTCAGCAGCCAGATGAATGGCCGCCCGGATGCGCACATAGGTTGCACAACGGCAGACATTTCCTCCCATTGCCGCGTCAATATCAGCATCAGATGGGGCAATTTTTTCCATTAAGAGAGCAGTCGCTGACATTATTTGACCGGACTGACAGTAGCCGCATTGAACGACATCTAAATCCTGCCATGCTCGTTGAATTTGGGCTCCGACCTGAATGGCATTGACAGCTTCAACAGTGGTGACATTTTTGCCTTGCGTCTGAATCATGGGCGTCTGGCATGAACGCACGGGTTTTCCATCCAAATGGACTGTACAGGCGCCACACATAGCGATTCCGCAGCCAAACTTCGTGCCTGTTAAACGCAGATCATCGCGTAGATACCAAAGCAACGGCATGTTTTCATCGCCGTCAAATTGAACTGATTTATCATTGATATTTAGGTTAATCATATTGTTAGCTCGCAGTTACGCTTTGTCAGGTGTTCCAAGGCGATGAAACGGAAGGCTGAGTGTTGAACGCGATCGTCCGAGTTTGGCAAGAGCATTACCTACGGCCGGAGCGATAGTGGGGACGCCTAATTCACCAACACCACTTGGCGCTTCAGAAGAAGGGACAATAATGACCTCGACCTCTGGCATTTCATTGATGCGAAGAGGGCGATAATTATTGAAGTTTGATTGTTCGACGAATCCTTTATTCAGGGAAACGTTAGCGTAGAGCGCAATTCCCAGGCCGTAACCAATGCCGCCTTCAATCTGTGCTTTAATGACATCCGGATTAACCGCGACACCACAATCTACGGCGCACCAGATTTTGTGAACTTTGGGAATACCCGCTTCTCCGATTGAAACCTCCGCGATCTGGGCGACGCTGGTACCAAACGCTTTGGCTACGCCAACACCTCTCATTCTTCCGTTGCCTGCATCAGAGCCTTTCCAGTTTGCTGCCGCAGCAACAGCCTTGAGCACTGCCGCCTCTCTTGGCGCTTTTTCCATCAGTGCAAGTCGGCCAGTTACAGGATCTTGGCCTGTCATTTCCAGCAATTGATCAATGAAACTCTCAACGGCATGCCCTGAATGAGTACTGCCTACTGAACGGAGGGAAGAGGTCGGGACTTTGCCCGGAATAATGTGGGCATCGCACTGGAAGTGTTCAAAAGAGTAGGGGGGCTCTTTACTTCCTTCGACCATGGTGCGGTCCACACCATCTTTAATCATTGCCGCAAAAACGCTGTTTGCGGCGAATGAGTGGCCGGAAATGGTGTTCATCCAGGCAATGATCTTGTTGTCACGAATCGCTGCGCGAAACTTGTGAAGTATCATTGGCCGATACCATCCGCCGCGAATGTCGTCTTCGCGAGTGGAAATCAGCTTGATGCCTTGGCCTGGTCCGATAGCTTTTGCCACTGCGGCCATATCTGCAGCAAGGTCGGGGCCAAGAAACTCGTTACCCAGATCTATTCGGCGACCAAAACTACCGCCGGCAAGCACGGTTTCAATTGTTACCTTTTCCACTGGGATGTTGAAAATCTTGCTGAGTTGGATCTGATCTATGGTCTGAATCTGGCAACCATATTTCGCATATACACTATCTCCATCCCAAAGGAGATAACCAGTGAGTGGTTCCATTGGGGCATGTGCCAGATAGGGAAAGAGATATTCAGCTTCGATGATTTTATCTGAATTACCTTGCGCCACAGCTTCAAGCGGGTTGCCATTCCTGGCGGCAATAACCCCTGGATTTTCCGCCGCTTTTCGCATCTCTGCAAAAATCTCTTCACTGCTGCGCGTTTCGGCAGAGGAATTATCCCACTCGGCTTTGACCTTTTTTCTGGCTTCAATAGCTGTCCAACTGTCTTTTGCGTAAATGGCCACTCCACTATCGGTCGCCCGGACGTCTTTTACGCCAGGCATACGTAATGCCTCATCGGCCGAGAATGATTTGAGTTTTCCGCCGAACAGCGGAGATTTTATCAGCGTTACCGTAAGCATTCCCTGCTCATGAATATCTTGAGGGAAATAGGCTTTTCCAGTGGTTTTTTGAACAGAGTCGACCCGATGAGGACCATTGACTTTGCCAATTAATCTGAAATCTTCAGTTTTTTTTAACACCAGTTTTGAGATGTCGGGAGAAGGTAAAGTTGCTGCGGTTAAAACGAATTCACCAAAGCCGCCCGAGCGGCCACTCAGTTCGTGCGAGATGATTCCCTCTTTGACAACTAGCTCCCCTGAGGGTACATGCCACTGTTTTGCTGCGGCAGTGATAAGCAAGTAGCGCGCAACTGCGCCCATCTGGCGCATTTGCATATATGCATTCGCCACTGAACTCGATCCACCGGTACCCTGAATCCCCATTTTAAGATTTTTATAGACGGCAGTGTCGGCAGGTGCTGCTTCAACATGAACTTTGGACCAGTCAGCATCAAGTTCTTCAGCAACTAATGTTGCCATGGCAGTATAAATACCCTGACCAACTTCCGTGTGCTTGCTTAAGACCGTCACCGTACCATCAGTATCAATCTGTACGAATGCATTTGCATGCAGCCTACTATTTCCCCCGGCAAGTGAAGGCGTTGCACCATTAGCCAGGTTCTGCGCAGCTCTAGATGATTTAACAGGAAGCCAGGTGCCGACAACTAAAGCAGTTGCGCCAATGATGAAACGTCTTCGGGAATGGTGAATGTCCGCATTACTCATTAATTTTGCTCCAGGTACCCAGGAATGGTTTTTATTTGTCCGACTTTAAAAATCAATTAGAAAAAGCGAGTCAGATAATAAGTTTGAACAAAGTAGATTAGGGTGATAATGGTTATCAATATCACTTGTGGCATGTTAATGATCTTGTTTTACGGACTTAATACATGCACTGCTCAACTTATCACAGACTTCAAAGATGATTATGCCGCATATCTGATAAGCCCTATGAACAGACTGTATTAATGATGTATTGAACTGCGTGATAATAAATGTTTTATTCTAAATTGACTATTTTACTGTTTAGACAGTTTTTTTATATTTGCCTACGTTTTACATTATTAATTAACACTGCACAAAGCTGATATAACTGATTGATGACTGTAGGTTTTCATTTTTTTTGATCATTCTTGTCGTTATTGCGAGAGTTTCTGATGCAACATCTTGATGTGCAATTAATCGTGTCCGCTAAAAGATGGGTACGAGTTGAACCTATTTGGCTTTGCACTGTACTAAGTACATTTGGGTCTTCACCGCGCCCTCCTGGAACCATGATGGTGATTAGCCTTTCTGGGCATGTTGCTGGGTCTCTTTCAGGTGGGTGTATTGAAGAAGATTTTATAACGAGAATTCAAAGTGGAGAGTTGAAGGAATTCAGTCAGATTGTGCGTTACGGTGAGGGGGGACTTACGCCAGATAAAAAACTGCCTTGTGGTGGAATTATAGACATACTGGTTGAAAGATTATCTGTCACTGAAGAAAGTTCAGCTCATCTAGATAAGATACATTCAGCATTACTAGGTTTCACCTCGCTTGTAAAACACATCCAATTACCTGAGGCCTGTGCTTCAATTGTAGACCATAAATGGATAAGTAATACGCAAGTCAGTTACACCGATAAGAGTGTAACGATCAACATTGCAAACGCACCCAAAATAATCATTGCTGGTTTGTCTACTGTAGCTGCATATTGTGCAGAATTTGCGGCAACTTTGGGTTTCGAAGTGATAATTTGTGAAAGCAGGAAAGAAAAGATTGTCGAATTTCAGCAGCAGATTAGAGCGGAGATTAAGATTGAACCGCTTTTCCCAGCCAGGTATATCGAGTTACACGGCGCACACAGTAATACTGCTATTGTTGCATTAACTCATGATGCAAAATTTGATGATTTAACCATGATGGAGGCAGTCAACACAGAAGCCTTTTATCTGGGAGTGATGGGGTCTAAAAGAACAAGCACGGTGCGTCTTAAACGACTTATTGATATCGGGGGGCTGGATGAAGAAGAGATTTCCAGAATACATGCACCTGTAGGGTTAAGTATCGGAAGTAAGACTCCAGCTGAAATAGGATTGTCAATTATGGCCGACATCGTTCGTGCTAAGAATGAAATTCACCAGAAACCTTGATGAGCATCAATTGGTATAGGTTATGGGTATCTGATATTGGTATGAATTTTGTCTTGCAGTCAGTCGCCTGCATTCCCTTATGAGTTATTCTCATGAATTTATCACCTTTTTTATACTAACTGTGCTTCATTAAGTCTCGGTGATGTAATCTGACCTGATTGATCGTTATGATGTGACGAGAACAGAGGGAGAGGATTATGCTGAAAGAGAACTTTAATGAATTGATGTCATTTATGGTTGTAGCACAAGAGCGAAGCTTTACTAAAGCAGCAGCCAGGCTTGGAATATCTCAGTCAGCACTTAGCCATGCGATGAAATCCCTTGAGGATCGACTTAATCTTCGTCTGCTAACGAGAACTACCAGAAGTGTTGCACCCACTGAGTTAGGAGAAAAAATAATAAATTGCCTAACTCCTCGCATTGCCGACATTGAGCATGAAATGGCGTTACTTACTCAACTCAGCGGTTCTGCCACCGGGAATGTTCGTCTATCTGCCGGGGAGCATGCGGTGAAGTCGGTTATCTGGCCAAAACTTCTGGGTTTCCTAAATAATTACCCCGACATTAATGTAGAAGTGGTTGTTGATAATGCGTTAACAGATATCGTCAACGAACGATTCGATGCTGGCGTAAGATTGGGAGAGCGGCTGGATAAAGACATGGTTGCTGTAAGAATCGGGCCTGACTTTCGTATGGTAGTCATTGGTAGTCCTGAATACTTCAACGCGCACCCAGCTCCTTTAGAGCCACATGATTTGCAAAACCATAAATGTATAAATATGCGGCTGCCTACGAATGGTGGTGTGTATGTATGGGAATTCGAAAAGGATGATAAAGAAATTCGCGTCAGAGTTGAAGGTCAACTGACATTTAACCATTTAAACGAAAGGCTTGAGGCTGCACTGGCTGGTTTTGGTCTGGCGTGTGTGCCTGAGGATATGGTTCAGGATGCGCTGAATAAAGGAAAATTAATTTCTGTTTTGGATGATTGGTGCCAGACGTTTCCAGGATACTATCTATATTATCCAAGTCGTCGTCAACATACAGTTGCCTTCTCTCTTATGATTGAAGCATTCAGACATAAGTCTTAAGTTGAGTAAGATAAAGAAATGGGCGAGTAAACTCGCCCATGGTTTTAGAATTGGTAAACGATCCCAAGAGCAACAATATCGTCTGTGCTAATTCCCGCAGACTCTGTGAATTCACTGCTATCGATCAGGTTAATTTTGTAATCAACATAAGCATACATATTCTTGTTGAAATTATAGTTGGTGCCGATATCAACAAATTTAACCAAGTCTTGACTGCCGTAGGTTCTTCCGTCTGCAGCGGTACCTAAATCAGTTGCACGGGTTTGGTTGTAACCAATGAATGGAACAAGGCCAAAGTCAAATGTGTAGCCTGCATAAGCTTCAAACAGGTCAGATTGGTTTGCATAACCATAAGCTCCGTCACTGGAGCTGGAACCAAATCGTGAAGCGTTATAAGCCTTAGTATACATCAAAGCTAAGTAGAGATTATTTGCATCGTATTTCACAGCAGCTGTATATGCTTCAGCTTTGCTACCGTGGCCCATAATTCCACTGGTAAGGCTGTTTTGCTCGTTGGTGCGATCGGCGCTCATCATGGCACCAGCTAAACTGAAACCTGCTCCAAGATCGTAACTTGCTGACATACCATAACTATCGCCATTCTGACGCAAGACGTCACGAACACCAGGCTCGCCGCCTCCGTCATTTTTGCCCTGATACTGGAGAGCAAAATCAAGGCCATCAACTAAGCCAAAGAAATCAGTATTGCGATATGTAGCCATACCATTCCCGCGATGGAACAGGAACTGATCGGAGTTATAGGTCAATCCGTCAAATTCAGGCTGCATATCGGTATAGCTTAATGCGTCATACATAACCCCTGAATTTCTGCCGTAATCAAAGGTGCCGTAATGACCAAATTTCAGACCTGCATATCCAATACGCGTGAACATTCCACCCGATTCATTTTCAGCAGTGTTTAAATTCCACTGGCTTTGCCACTGACCATAACCTGTTAGGCTGTCAGAAATCTGCGTTTCACCTTTAAGGCCAAAGCGCATGTATGATTGGTCACCATTTTGGCTTTGATCGTTACTGATGTAGTTTTCACCTACAACCATGCCATATAGGTCAAGCTTATTCCCGTCTTTATTATAAACTTCTGCTGCATGAGTAGTACCGGCAAAAATAAGCCCTGCCACCACAAGCGATAGCTTTTTCTTATGAGTAATCATATTAGTCCTCAGGTTTACCACTGTCTGTTTTTTTGAATTTGCGGGATAACTGTTTCCGCAGTATAGCTATTTATCATTCATTGCTATTTGTGTAAATCTTGGTGAAAAAAATAGGGCACACTTAGGTAAATTAGTGTCTTTTTTGACGGGATTTTATATTGAGCACACTATGATAAGAAACAACCCTGTGTAATTGTGTTATTTATTCAGTGATATAAATTAATATTAACAGGTTAATTCCTTTTTCTAGTGGAAATTCAATGGCTGTCAAGAATTGGGTAGTAATGGGTGTCGATACTGGATTAGGTAGGGCGATCGCTTTAGAATTACTTGAAAGTGGGCATCGTGTGTTTGCACTGGTGCTCGATTACAATAAAGTAACAGATTTAACATCTCGATTTAAGGATAGATTTATTGCTGAAGAGTTGGAATCTTATACGAATCATTTTATGCGTAAGTTTATGACGGATCTTTTGAATGTTACCTTCATTGTGGATGGTTTAATTTTATGCGAAACCAGCGCATTACTAGGTTCAGTTGAAGAGACAAGCACTTCTGAAATCTCTAAGGCAATAGAATCCGGATTAACCTTCCCAATTCTTTTGGTGAGGGGTTTAATATCTCTTTTTAGGTCAAATCGTCGTGGAAGAATTGTTTATATTTCATCCTCACAAGGTGAGAAATCCCAACCTGGAGCCTCTGTTTTTTCTGCAACGAGTTACGCGCTTGAGCACTTTATCAATTCCGTCTCAGACGAGATGTCGGTTTTTGGGGTGGAAACGTCCATTATAAACATAGGTCGTAACGATACGCCGGTTCTAACTGGGGAAATGACCATTGCAAATCTAATGTCTGATTACGATATTAGTGAGTCACATGATTTAATTAGCAAGGTTTTACTGACCAAGCCACAAGAAATGGAAATGGAAAATAAATGGAGAGCCAAATCCATCTCAGATTTCGTGTCTGGCGAGATGATATCTAAAAGACTTATATTAAATTGAACTCAGTGCGGCATTTAATCTGCGGTTTTCTTGCTCTAATCGCATGAAATCCTGGCTCGATTGGGTGATATCGACATACATCGGGTCGAGTTGTTGCACTGTTGCCAGTGAGTCATTTTGGCCATTCTGGACTAATGCCCCCTCTGTCACTGAAGAACGACCAATTCGTCCGCTGATAGGCGAACTTATGGTGCTCCAGTTAAGGTCAATACGAGCTAATTCAAGTGCAGCGCTCGCTGCATCAACCGCTGCGTGATTTTGTGCTGATATGGCTTCGGCCTGGTCAAGTTCCTGACGGATGATAAAGTTTGTTCTGGCTAAGGTGTGATAGCGAGCGAGAGTGACCTGTGCCATTTTTGCGTTTGCCTTAGCTTTGAAGAGTGCCGCTTTGGCATTGTTATAACTGGCTCTAAATTGGGATGGATCAATCTGGTAGCTAGCGGCTTAGGTGCCGTATAAACTGGCATTGTTTCCCCCCAAATTTTGTATTAGAAATTTCGATTTTAATAACAGTGATTTAGCCTGCGAAATCTTGCAGGTGGCATTTTGTATTTTCTGGAAAATGAACGACTAAAAGATTGCTGAGAGTCATAGCCATATTTATAAGAAATGTCGATGACAGCTTCTGTGCTGGCGATTAAATCGATAGCGGCAAGTTCGAGTTTTTTATCTCTAATATAATTACCCAAGCTGACTTTCATAATCCGTTGAAACATTCTTTGTAAATGCCATTTTGAGTAACCAGAGCGTAGGGCCACGTCTTCTATCTTAATTGGACTTCTAATGTTGTCATCTATCCAGTCTATCAGTTCATGAATGATAATTTCATGTCTATCCATTCCCGCACCTTTAGATCAGGTATAGAGCAAGTTGAAGAAAGACGAAATAAAATACAAGGAGGTGTTGGAGCGTGTTCAAGCGAAATCCATGTTAGAATAATTTTGCTGAAAACTTGTAAATTTATATTTCGTCTTGGTGAGTCTCTATTTGTATATTTCAGCCACGCCATACATTTTATTTTCACCGCCAGCTGCAACAATCTTAATAGATGTGGCACCTTCAGCTTTGGCCTCTGCAGATAATTTATCTGTTAGTGAATCCAGAGAGTAAGCACCTGATGCAGAGACAACACCCATTTTTTGTTTTCCTGTTGTGTCATGAATGACGTCAACTGCAAAAGCAGAGTTGATGGCAAAAAAACCTGATAAAACGATAATTGAAGCAGCGAATTTTTTCATAATAACCTCGTTAGATATTGGAATGGTCAGTAGGATCTCTGATCGCCAAATAATAGTATCATTACAAATTGCAATTTATTAGACACCCTATCCTGATAGGCTTTATGCAAGCATTTCATCAATGCTGCTAAAAATGGTGTTGAGGAGAACTTTAACGACAATCGAACCAGAGCGGCACAAGGAAAAGGCAGTCTTAAATGGGCTGCCTGTTATCCTGGACGAGAGGTCTTATAAACGCTGCACTGACTTCTCGTGTTACCTACCTATCTCTTAGATATTTTTATCAAAGAAGATATCGAGCTTACTCATCGCTTGATCAACATACTGAGGAACCCAATAGGTTTCTATATGTGTGGCTCCATTGATCAGATATAGCTCTTTGTTATTGGTTCCAGTGGCTTTAGCGAATGCACTCTGTGTCATATAAAGGGAGTCAGCTTTCGTACCTGCCATCATGAGTAGAGGCTGATTGATGAGATCCATATTGGATTCGGCATCCCATCTCATCAGGTCAAGTAAACTGCTGGTAGTGTACTTAAACGTTGAGTTCGGATGTGCATGTGTTTTCCAATAATACTCATAGCCTTGTCGGTAAAGGTCATAGGGTAATTTAGCGATCTGCTCATCAGAAAGGTCAGCATCGCCGGAATATTCGATTTTACCGGTGGCAACCTCCTTGGCACGGGCATCTGTGGCAACCTGCAAGCGCTGTTGAATAGTTGAAATCTGGGAGTCCTCATAACCGTTACGACGAACGCGCCCGGAGTTAAACATACTCAATGTGGCCAGTGCTTTAAAGCGCTTATCGGTCTGGGCAGCTTTTATTGAGTATCCACCGCCACCACATATTCCCAGGAGACCAATACGACTAGTGTCTACGCCAGGATATTGACTGATATAATCCGCCATACCGTGAATGTCTTCAATACGATTTGATGGAATATCAACACTGCGTGGCATACCACCGCTTGCTCCCTGATAAGCAGCATCCGCGGTGATGGTGATATACCCATGCTCAGCAAGACGCTGGGCATAAAGCCCTGCAACCTGTTCTTTTACGCCCCCGTTGGGATGTGCAACGACGATTGCTGGATATTTTTTAGCTGGATCATAATTTGCGGGCGTATATACGTTAGCGGTGATTTGTAGGCCATGAAGATCGTACTTCACCGGATGAATATTTACTTTTCCTGCGATGTTTTCTTTAATCGCACCATCATAAACTAGAGTAAAGGAATTCTGGCGATAATCGGCGGCAGAAGTAACAGTAGAAAATCCCGCCATTGCAGTAATCAACATTGCATTTAGTACACTGAATTTCATGAGATTCACCTAATTAAGTGGGTTTAAAGAATGAACTGTTCTGACCCACTGTATATAAGCGTGGCTGACATGTAGGTGACGACAAAATAACAATATTGTCAGCCAGAAATAATGGGTTGGATGCCACCCCCCCATTCCTGACAATTTTGACAGGAATCTGTCAGGCTGCTGTTGGATTCTTGAGGATAGAATTAACTGTTTGTCGCTGGTGACACTTAAACGGTTTCTCAATCAGAAGGTGATGTTATGCGTAAAAAGTCAGCGCCTGAAATTCTCAGCAATGCCTTAAAAATGCCAGACCGCCGCAAGTTGATGATCGCTGGAGCGGGCATTGCCGCAGCATCCATTGTTCCCCATGTTGCTGCGACTGTTAAGTCGGTGAGTCCAGGTGGGCCAGGCTCGTCTGGACATAAAATCAGGGCTCAAAAAAGAAAGCTAGGCTCACTTGAAGTTTCGGCGGTCGGGCTTGGCGTACAAAATATGAGTCGAAAATACGATACGAGTGTGCCTTGGCGTCCCGAGATGCTTAATGTGATACGGCAGGCGTTTGAGGATGGTGTCACTTTCTTTGACGCAGCGGAAGCCTACGGTCCTTTTGAAGTTGAAAGAATTTTAGGGGAGGGCGTTGCGCCATTTCGCGATAAAATCGTTATCGCTACTAAATTTGGTTGGAATATCGACCAACAAACAGGGACGCGACTGCCCGGTCTAAATAGTCGACCTGAGCACATAAAGTTGGTGGTAGAAGGAATGCTGAAGCGCCTGCGTACCGATCGTATTGACTTGCTCTACCAACATAGAGTTGACCCTCAAGTACCCATAGAAGATGTGGCAGGTGCAATTAAAGACCTTATCCAGGAAGGAAAGGTCCTACACTGGGGGCTGTCTGAAATGGGTAGCAATACATTAAGAAGGGCTCATAAGGAGCTTCCTGTCGCTGCGGTGCAAAGCGAGTATTCATTGCTATGGCGTGGGCCTGAAGAGAAAATATTGCCCATCTGTGAAGAACTGGGTATTGGATTCGTTCCCTGGAGCCCCCTGGGCGTGCAGTTTCTTACGGGTTGGATTGATAAAAATACCCGGTTTGCAGCAGGTGATATCCGTGCAATTGAATCACGATTTTCACCCGAGAATTTGCCTCATAACCTGAAGTTAGTAACATTATTGAAAGAGTGGGCACAGAAAAAAAATGTGGCACCGGGTCAAATTGCGCTGGCATGGCTTTTAGCCAGAAAGCCATGGATCGTCCCTATTCCTGGCACAACTAATTTAGAGCATATGCGTCAGAACACAGCCGCTGCAGATCTTCACCTGACAACCGCGGAACTGACACAATTGAACAGTGATCTGCAGCTAATCACCATCATTGGTCAAAGATTGCCAGATGCTGTTCAGGTATTTTCTGATGTAGAAGCACCGGTGAGATCATAAGTGATTCCCTTACTTACTCAGTGATGTGGTAAATGTGATATTCAGAATAAGGAAGATAGGCTATGCGCTTGTTATTAGTCGAAGATGAGCTGAAAACTTCATCTTATCTCAGCCGCGCATTGAGTGAGTCGGGCTTTACTGTTGATGTTTCTGCTGATGGGGCTGAAGGGCTGCATTTCGCCCTGGAATATGACTACGACGCAATCATTCTTGATGTGATGTTGCCTGGAATGGACGGTTACCGTGTACTTGAAAATCTGCGTGCAGTGAAGCAAACGCCAGTGCTGATGCTCTCAGCAAGGGGGTCGGTAGATGAGCGCGTCAAAGGGCTTCGTTTGGGAGCCGATGATTATCTACCTAAACCCTTTTCACTTATTGAACTCGTCGCGCGTATACAGGCTTTGGTGCGCCGGCGCACAAATGATGGTGTTGATATCACTCAAATACATATTCACGATCTTCAAATAGACCTGTTAGCCCGACGTGTCTTTCGCGCAGGTACGCGGCTCGAACTGACGGCAAAAGAATTTTCCCTGCTTAGCCTGCTGGCGCGACATAAGGGAGAAATACTGTCAAAGATGATGATCGCAGAGCAGGTTTGGGACATGAATTTTGACAGCGATGCTAACGTGGTAGAGGTGGCGATAAAACGTCTGCGAGCCAAAATTGATGCTCCATTCGATGAAAAATTACTTCATACCGTTCGTGGTATGGGATATGTATTGGAAATGCGTTTGCCTCAGCGTGAGCAGGAGAGTTAACCCATGTTTAAACGTTCCCTATCCGGGCATCTGGCGCTGCTTTTTGCGTTGAGTGCAGTACTCATTGTTGCCACAGTCGGTGTTGTGCTGCGCAGTTCATTGCACGATTCATTGCAAAAGCAAATGCATAATGAACTTCTCTTTCGCCAGTCATTGATGAATCCATGGATAACTGCCCGAACGTCAGCTGAGGGATGGTCGACTCTTGCGCACAAATTTACCGATCTGGCTAACTCAGAAGGAGAGCGAGTAAGGTATTGGATCCTTAGCGATGATGCACGTTTCAATATCGGTGGTGTGCCGCCGGTCGGTGTTAACTGGTCCTCTCTCAAAGAGGGTATCAACAAAGTACCTGGTGCTACTGAAGATGCCTGCTCGCTGTTTTTATTAGTGAAAACCATCCCTGCAAGCGGTGAAAGGCCAGCACTTCGTTATGTTGTTGCTATTGATTCAACACCTTACATGGGAACACTCAATGCATTCACCCGGACGTTGATAATCATCACCTTGCTGGGTGTTTTAATCGTCGCGTTTATCGGCTATTTGGTTGCAAAAGTTGGCCTCAGACCGGTAGGGCGGTTGAGTCACCAGGCACACCAATTGGCCCCTGGTGATCATGGCCAACGACTTGATACCAATGCTATGCCTGACGAATTGCAGCAACTGGCAAACTCCTTCAATGGTGTGTTGGAAAGGCAGGAAGTTGCCTGGCGGCAGCTTGAAAGCTTCAATGCGGATGTGGCTCATGAACTGCGCACCCCGCTGACTAATTTAATCGGTCAGACGCAGTTGGGGCTTTCGAGAAGAAGGTCACAGGAAGAACTTGAGGACTTACTCGGTTCAAATCTTGAAGAGCTTGAGCGAATGACTTCCATCGTCAACGATATGCTGTTCCTTTCGCATGCCCATGCCGGAGAACATGCCTCACAACTCTCTGAGGTTTCACTCCGGGAGGAAACCTTTAAAACCGCTGAATATGTTGAACCCTCTTTTGCTGAAAAACACCTGAGTTTAAAAGTCGAAGGCAATGTCATTGCGCATATTGATCGTCGCCTGTTTCATCGCTCTCTGGCTAATTTACTTGAGAACAGTGCAAGGCACTCGTTGCCGCATAGTGTTATTTCCGTCAGGCTCAGTGCAACTGGCAGTCATGCCTGCGTAGCAGTTTCAAATCCCGGTCAAGAGATTGAACCTGCTCATTTAAAACGTCTTTTCGAACGCTTTTATCGAGTTGATTCATCACGTGCTAAGAGTGACACACACCATGGGCTGGGACTCTCAATCGTCCGCGCAGTTGCAATCATGCACGGAGGCAGCGTTTTTGCCCATAGTGAGTCAGGTACAAATACTTTCGGTCTCACTTTTGCTATGCCTCAGAGCACTCAACGCGCTTCTAAAGCATCAGTGCATGTTGGTGATTCCGCTACAGCTGACAGAATTGTCAGGGAGCCGTCAGTTTGAAGACATGATGCGTTGGTTAAAATCTTCGCTTTGAAGCGACTGCTTCTCGCGAAAAGGACGCGTTAACATGATCAGAAAACACGGTGTATTCCTGCTGTTAGTTCCTTTCATCTCATATCCCTCTCTCTCGGCTGAGAATAGTGTCAACACCAATATTCTCCGGGCCGGTAGCCAAAAGGCCATCGCCGGGCCGGCTGAAAATTTTACCGGACGTGTTCGTGTTGATCCCTTATTTACAGCAGATAAGGACATAAACGTTTCAGCGGCCTATGTGACATTTGAACCAGGAGCACGATCAGCCTGGCATATCCATCCTGCAGGGCAACGTCTGGTTGTGACATCGGGAGTCGGTTTGACTCAACAGGAAGGACAGCCTATTCGCATCATCAGGCCAGGGGATGTCGTTATTTGTCCTGCTGGAGTGAGACACTGGCATGGTGCTGCAGCGAATAGTGCAATGACTCATCTGGCTGTTACCGGAAACGTTAACGGAAAAACTGTTGAATGGATGGAGAAAGTGACTGATGCGCAATATCACGCACATTAAGACGATCATTTTGGCAGCCTTGCTTGTTCTGGGGGGCATTAATGCTTTACAGGCTTCGACAGAAGTCACGCCACCGAAGGCAGTTGACGGCTCAGCTACACTCTCGCCCCGGCAGGCGGCGATTCCGCTCATTGCCGTATTTATGGCAACAAGCAACATGGAGCAGCTCAACAATGCTCTTAATAAAGGGCTGGATGCCGGGTTGACGGTAAGTGAGTCAAAAGAGATTTTGGTCCAGCTTTATGCTTACACCGGATTTCCGCGCAGTCTGAATGCTTTGAGTGAACTGAAAAAGGTTGTCGACAATCGCCGTCTAAAAGGTATTCATGATGTTGAAGGAAAAGAGCCTGTAGCTGCGATACCCGTGGGTGAAGAACTGCGACGTTTAGGTTTAGCAAATCAAACTAAGATATCAGGGGCACCCGTTCAGGGGCCGTTATTTGATTTTGCACCGGTAATAAATCAGTTTTTACAGACTCATTTATTCGGTGATATTTTTGCCCGCGACAACCTTGACTGGCAGAGTCGCGAACTGGCGACGGTAGGGGCCTTGGCCGCCACGTCAGGAGTTGAAGCACAATTGCTTTCTCATATGCGCGCCAGCTTGCGGGTCGGCTTGAGTGCCGGGCAGCTACAACAAGTTGTTAATGTGTTGCAGACTAATGGTGCATCAGACGCAGCCATGCGAGCAGAAAATGCACTGAAGAGAGCGCTTGCCAGCATGAATTAATTCCTGTTCATTCTCAATAAGGTCAATTTATGTCTGAAGAACATGATGCTACTCGCAGAATGCTGCTAGCCGCATTCGCTGGATTAACGTTGACAAAACTTTCGATTAATACGGCAGTAGCAAGCCCCAAAAATATCCAAAGTCACAATGGAGTTCTGGTCGTATATTTTTCCAGAAGCGGTAATACGCGGGTACTCGCGGGTGTCATTCATCGCACCCTTAACGCTACTATATTCGAAATTGAACCTGAAAATGCTTATCCAGAGGATTACTTTGCAACGGTTGAACAGGCTAAACAGCAGCGTGATCAGGGAGTAAAGCCAGCACTTAAACACATGGTTGCTGATATGGAGCGTTACCAGACGGTCTATTTAGGACATCCGGTTTGGGGGGCCAGTATGCCGCCAGTGGTGCAATCGTTTCTTGCTTCTCACAATTTGGAAAATAAAAAAATTATTCCGTTTATTACTCATGGTGGATATGGAACCGGCGACTGTACTGATGTCCTCGCGCGCCTGGCGCCGCACAGTCAGTTGGAACAACCACTGGTAATGGAATGCGATCAGGAAAGAAAAACGACTGAAACAGTGACGAACTGGCTGGCATCGTTGAAGATTTGAATTATGAATGCAATTGCAACGTTAAAGCTATTGTTGCCTTTGAGCCTGGCAGCGGATTCGTTTTCCCTTCCGACGAGGTGCCAGCACCTATGCCCAGTGCATTCGATACTTTAAAAGGTGAACCCGTTGCCATCGATAAATTCATGGCGTTGACAAAAATTCCTATACTGATTTTTTATGGGGACAACATCCCAGCTAAGCCAGTGAGTTTGCCGGCGCAAGACAGTTGGCGGGTAAGGCTGGCAATGGCGCGTGAATGGCGTGACGTAGCCAACAAGCATGGGGGCGATGTTACGGTTATCCATTTACCTGAAATTGGAATAAAGGGTAATACACATTTTCCATTCTCAGATCTAAACAATCTACAGATTGCCGATCAAGTCAGCCATTTCTTGAAAGAGAAAAACCCGCAATAAGGTGAATCCTGATGGGGCCATCGGATTGATGAACCCCATTAATAAACCCTAGCGTATTTCCCCCTCTAATCGAATAGTCATATCCGCGTTATGCTTCTTCTACACCCACTTAGAGGAGAGCCTCATGCAAACAGTAAAATTAAACAACGGCCTTGAAATGCCCCTGTTGGGCTTTGGTGTTTTCCAGATGACAGACGCAGCAGAGTGCGAGCGCGCCGTCATTGATGCCATCGAAACGGGCTATCGTCTTATCGATACCGCAGCTTCTTATCAAAATGAAACCCAAGTTGGTAATGCGCTTAAGGATAGCGGTATTGCTCGTAATGAGTTGTTTGTTACAACTAAGCTGTGGTTGCAGGACACCAACTATGAAGGCGCGAAAGCACAATTTGAACGCTCTTTAAATCGCCTCCAGATGGATTATGTTGATCTGTATCTTATCCATCAGCCTTATGGTGATGTGCATGGTGCGTGGCGTGCCATGGAAGAATTACAACAGGCTGGAAAAATTCGTGCCATTGGCGTCAGTAATTTCCATCCTGATCGCCTTGCAGATCTTGTAGCGTTTAACAAGATTGTTCCAGCCGTTAACCAGATTGAAGTTAACCCGTTCAATCAGCAACTGCATGCTGTGCCTTGGATGAAAAGCCGTGGTATTCAACCAGAAGCATGGGCTCCGTTCGCTGAAGGTCGTAACGGTTTATTCCATCATCCATTACTTACTGCTATCGGTGAGAAATACGGCAAAAGCGTGGGGCAGGTTGTACTGCGCTGGATCTTGCAACGCGGTATCGTGTCACTCGCTAAATCTGTACGTAAAGAGCGTATGGAAGAAAACATCAACGTGCTGGATTTCTCTCTTAATGAAGAAGAAATGATGAAAATCGCGGCGCTTGACAGCGCAACCAGTGCGTTCTTTTCCCATCGTGACCCAGCAATGGTTGAATGGCTGACAGGCCGTAAACTCGATGTTTAAACCATCAATCGTTTGAGATTCAGCAGGAGGAATTAGGTCATGCAGAAACGTTATCTTGGCACTTCCGGTCTTGAAGTATCTGCGCTGGGACTGGGATGCATGGGATTAAGCCATGGTTATGGACCGGCAATAGATACTCAGCAGGCAGTGAAGTTGATTCGCGATGCAGTAGAGCGTGGGGTAACCTTTTTTGATACTGCTGAAGTTTATGGTCCTTACCTCAATGAAGAAGTCGTTGGTGAAGCTTTAAAACCATTCAGAGATAAAGTTGTAATTGCGACTAAGTTTGGCTTCACATTTGGTGATGACAATAAACAGCAGATTCTTAACAGCAGGCCAGAGCATATTCGTTTCGCCGTTGAAGGTTCATTGCGGCGGCTTAAGACGGATGTTATCGACCTTCTGTATCAACATCGCGTTGATCCCGATGTACCTATTGAAGATGTCGCTGGGACTGTTAAAGAACTCATTCAGGAAGGAAAGGTTAAACATTTTGGCCTTTCTGAAGCTGGCGTAAATACGATTCGTCGGGCTCATGCAGTTCAGACTGTGACCGCACTGCAAAGTGAATACTCAATGTGGTGGCGAGAACCCGAACAAGAAATCATGCCTGTTCTGGAAGAACTGGGCATTGGTTTTGTTCCCTTCAGTCCGTTGGGTAAAGGGTTTCTGACCGGCGCAATAAAATCTGGTACAGCATTCGGTGCAGATGATTTTAGGAGTAAAGTTCCGCGCTTTGCTGCAGAAGCTATGGAAGCGAATGAGAAACTCGTGAGTTTATTAACGGAAATCGCGGCAGATAAATCTGTCACCTCTGCACAAATAGCACTGGCGTGGTTACTTAAACAAAAACCTTGGATTGTTCCGATTCCAGGTACCACGAAATTGCACCGTCTTGAGGAAAATCTCGCAGCTGTAGATGTTGATCTTGACCAGCACGAAATTCAGAAAATATCCCAAGCCTTGGAAACTATCAGTGTAGTAGGGGATCGCTATCCGGCATCGCTGCAGTCTCGTGTAGGCCGCTGATATACAATATTACTCGGTGAGAAAACCAATCTTCTCTTATTTTACAGATAAGAGAAGATTGTTATTTTTTCTCGAGCTCACTATCCTATTTAGTTGGTGTTGAATATGGTTGATTTTGTCAGTTACTGATGAATCGGTCATTTATTTTTATCCAATTAAAACTGACAAAATTGTTATCCACCTGTCATCCTGCCGACAGCTGAAGCTTAATATAGTTATATGAAAATTCAGATGGACCGTAGGTATAAATAAATCCCTCTTCTGGAGAATTGATATTATGTTTAGCATTCGCCGTATACCGGCCTCCTTATCTGCGCTCATGATGCTTTGTGCTGCTTCCGGTGTCGGTGCCAGTGAAATACAACAGCAAAGCCGTGACGAAAATCCTGCTTCACAACGGCAGCGAAATACGCCTGTTGTTCTAGTGGTTGGGGCAAGTGGAAGCATAGGTCGTCCTGTCGTGGCTGAGGCATTCAGAAGAGGCTACGAAACGCGCGCTTCAGTACGTGATTTAGCACAGGCGCGTCTATTCCCTAAGGGCGTGGCCGTGGTTCCTGGCGATCTGACTAAAGCCGATACTCTCCACACCGCACTGGAAGGGGTTACAGCTGTAATATTTACGCACGGTATCAGTGGTAATGACGCTCAAGGGGCTGAAGCAGTTAACTATGGTGCTGTGAGAAATGTGTTGAGTGTGCTGGAAGAACCTGCCCACATTGTTCTGATGACAACCGTGGGCGTAACTAAACCTTCCATTGGCCATGACTGGAAACGACGCGGTGAGAGATTGGTTCGAGCCAGTGGTTTGCCATACACCATCGTCAGGCCCGGATGGTTCGACTATAACAGTAGCAATGAGCATCAACTCGTGATGCGCCAGGGGGACACCCACTGGTCAGGCTCACCTGCAGATGGTGTCATCTCACGCAATCAGCTCGCTCAGGTACTGGTTGATGCAATTACTGCCCCCTCAGCGAATAAAAAAACCTTTGAATTGGTCGCTGTGAAAGGAACTACTCAATCTGATCTCGATCCTCTCTATGCGGCACTCACCACCGATGAGTCAGGTAGTGATAATGGCCCAGGAGACCAGGATACGCTGCCTGCGGGTAATGAACCTCAAAGAGTAAAAGAAGATTTGAATGCACTTCGTGGCCGATTTAACCGCTGACATCCCATGAAATCAAACAACATCCTCACTTTGTTCCCCTTATTTAAACTTAATAGCAAAGGATGCCAGCGATGAATGACGTAGCATCGGTTCGTAGACTGGCGTCTTCAGGACGGCGTTTTCTCATCAAAACTATCGCAGTAGATTCTTCCTCATCGGGTGAAGGGGCTGCACTGGCTTGGTCTTGGTTGTACATTTTTGCCCTGTTCCTTGCCTATTATATTTTGCGCCCAATACGTGAAGAGTTAGGCGTAGCGGGTGGTGTAAGGAACCTCCCTTGGCTATTCAGCGGCACCCTTGTCGCCATGGTGGTGGCTAATCCACTGTTTGCCTGGGTTGTTCGGCGCTGGCCGCGAGAAAAGTTCATTGAGATTACCTACCGCTTTTTTATGGTCAATTTACTGATCTTCATGTTGTTACTTGCCTTGGCATCGCCTCAAGACAGGGTGTGGACAGGACGTGCTTTTTTTATATGGGTCTCAGTGTTTAATTTGTTTGTTATTTCCGTATTTTGGTCATTTGTTGTGGATGTTTTCAACGCAGCCCAGGCACGTAGACTTTTTGGTTTTTTAGCAACAGGTGCCACAACCGGAGGCATTGTGGGGTCTGCAATGACATCAGGACTGGTAGATATTGTTGGGCAAGGGGGATTGTTATTTATCTCTCTGATATTGTTAGAACTTGCAGTTTATTCAGCGAGGCGTCTCTCAGTCATTAGTGATGCGTTTCACATTCCAGCAGAACGGGAGGAAGCACACCGTCCTGTTGGAGGCGGGCTGCTCAGTGGCATCTCAAATACCTTTAGTTCTCCTTATCTTCTCGGGATTGCGGGGTTTATTCTTTTCTATTCGCTCACATCGACAATCCTTTATTTCAATCAGGCTTCGATTGCTGAACAGCAATTTCCTGACAGAGCTTCGCGCACAGCGTTTTTCGCAAACATTAACCTCTTGGTTAACGGGTTAACGCTAATTGTTCAAATATTTCTTACTGGCCGGATTATCGCCTGGACCGGTCTTGCCCTGACCCTTTGCGCGTTGCCATTGATGAGTGTTGCTGGTTTTTCAATGCTATCCATTTATCCGGGGATCGTGGTGTTTGTGATATTTCAGGCCATTCGGAATGTAAGTAACTATGCACTTACGCGACCGGCAAGGGAAATTCTGTTTACTGCGGTAACAAGAGAGGATCGATTTAAGACCAAGAATTTCATTGATACCGTTGTCTACCGTGCCGGTGATCAATTAGCCGCGTGGAGTTGTGCAGGCTTGCTCGCTGCCGGGTTGAGCATGAGTGGTATTGCTATGGTTGCTGTTCCTTTATCAGTTGCGTGGCTGGCGTTGAGTTTCTGGTTAGGCTCCGCCCAGCAACGCTGGGAGCGTTACCGATAATTCAAAGGCTAGGATTGGAAATGAAGCAGATGTTTACAGAGGCCATTTAATTAATGCAGTGATAATGAGATCTGACTTGATGATGATTTAATCTGACTGCTAAAGTCTAACCAATCTGTGCGAAACATTAGTTGTTTATTTAAATAAAATAATAATAAGAAAAATAAGATGCGTTTTAGTTTTCTTTTAACCCCATAGACACCATTTAAATTGGTTATCTTAGTTTTAAAATTTTCATCATCTTAATGGTAAGCAGATTTATGGAAGACATAGTTATTATTGAACCCGCATTTCTCAACCAGTTTCAATGTGTGGGGAGTGCTTGCATCGATCATTGTTGCAAGGGCTGGGAGATAGAACTCGATGAACCGACCGTAACTCGTTACATGACAAGTGAAAACATTGAAATTCGCCATATTGCAGCAGAGAAAATCGTAACAACTCAAGCGAGTCATACTAGTTGGGGAAAGATCCTGCGGCAAAGTAATGGAAACTGCGCTTTTCTAGATAAAGACAGATTGTGCAAAGTGCACAAGACTTTAGGGGAAAAATCCTTAAGTACTACCTGTGCTCTCTATCCCCGTATTTATGCCAGCTATAAATATGAAATTAGAAGTAATCTGACCTTGTCTTGTCCAGAAGCGGCAAGACTACTGTTAACAACACCTGATGCGATGCTTTTCAGTGAAAAAATCAAACAAAACCCTCACGCACTTGATTCACCAGAAATTTTTCAAGAAGATCGCCTGCTAAATCTGATGTGTTCTCATATTATAAACAGTTGCGATGAGAATATTGAAGAGGGTTTATACGGCATAATTAAATTGATTCAATATCGTGAGGAGATATTAGAAGGTGATGGCTTCGTTGAAAACCTTATGGTTTATTTTGAGGGTGTTCAGGACGCAATAAAAAATGGCGTAATCAGAAGGCAAGTTGAAGATTTACCCACTGATTATCATCTTCAGTCTAATCTATTGCTGCATTTACAAAAGTATCTTGGTACTAAAGAAGAAGGGAGGGGTGGAAATATTCTTCTTACCTACGTTCAAAAACTTAACCTGCTTCATAAAGATGAAGATTCTGGAGCGAACACCGCAGTTCAATCCTTTCAGCAGCTAAATAAAATCTGGCATGAGAAAGCTGCATCTTGGCTACGTGAACGCCATTTCCTTCTCAGTAATTACATGCAGTATCGTATTTATGAGGATTTCTTCCCATTTAAAAAAGGAAGAAGTCCAATCTCGAACCTTCATTTTTTACTTTCAGAATGGTTCTTATTAAAATGTTTGATCACTGCTTCCGTTGAACTTGACACCAGTATGGAGGAAGCTGATGTGATTAATATTATCTATAGTTATCATAGTGTGACCAGGCATGACAAAAATGCTGAAGATTTACTCTTGGCTGAGGTTAATAAAAGCAATTTTAGTCATGGCCTAAATTTACTCTGCATTTTAAAATAAACAGAACAGGTTCGCAGCCCTTAGAGCTGCCCCATTCAGGTGTACGACATCAAAGCAGCTTGCTTGCGACGAAGCTGCAGGTGTTGAGTGCCATATCCGCATGCGATTCTACTTTCTCATTTAAACCACATTTCTTCCCATCGAACAAAGTAGTAAACAAATCACAGACAGCAGCAATTTGCTGTATTATGCTGCTTGTTGCGATATTTTGCGGTTTTGAGATTATCATGCATAAAACAGCAAGACAGAAACTGCTAATGGAGCTGCTTCTCAAAGAAGGTCAGGCGGGGATCGGCGAATTAGTAGATAAACTTCAGGTATCTGCAGATACCGTCCGTCGCGATTTAGCCTTTCTTGAAAAGAAAGGTCTTGCCCAGAAAAACCATGGTGGGGCTGTGGCTTTAGACCTTTCAGTGATGAGCAGGCATGAACGGAGCACGCTAATTCCGGACGTCAAAGTCAACTTGGGTACCCTGGTTGCAGAAAAAATTCCGTCTGGTTGCACTCTTTTTCTTGATGCGGGTAGCACGGTCTTGGCCGTGGCAGCGATGCTAAAAGGACCTGCAACTGTGATTACCACATCGCTGGATATTGCATATCACCTCAGCGACAAACCTGATATCGAACTCATTCTTTTGGGCGGGAAATGGGATAAGCAGCAGCGGTTGTTTTCAGGAAGCGCGACAATGTCTCTCCTCAATAATTACCGGGCTGACATTGCCATACTGGGGGCTTGTGCATTACATCCCAGATTTGGGTTAAGTGCCAGTCAGGAGGGGGATGCTGAAATTAAACGTGCCATGTTGGCTGCCAGTAATGAGCATTGGGTGGTCGCCGACCATATGAAACTCAACCGCTGCGAACCTTATTTGGTCGCATCGTTGACGAACATCCATCAACTTTTCCTCGATTCCCCCTGGAACGAGCTGGAAGAAGCAGGTTCTACTCAGATCACCATTACACATTAGTAACGGCAAGGAGATAGTTATGAGTATTCAAAAAGATATCAATGTTGCACTTATAGGATACGGTTTCGTTGGTAAAACGTTTCATGCACCACTTATCAATTCTGTTGCCGGCTTGAATTTATTCGCGGTTTCCTCTGGTCATGAGGAAAAGGTTAAGAACGATCTGCCTGACGCGATCGTATTTGATTCACCTGAAAAAGCTATCCAAGATTCAGAGGTTGATCTGGTTGTCATTGCTTCACCGAATGCGACACATGCGCCTCTGGCCAAACTGGCTTTGAATGCCGGTAAGCATGTCGTGGTTGATAAACCTTTCACGCTGGACTTGGATGAAGCCAGAGAGCTGGCAGCATTGGCCAGTGAAAAAAAATTACTCCTGTCTGTATTTCAGAACCGTCGATGGGATACCGATTATCTTGGCATAACTGAAGTTATTAATTCCGGTGCGATAGGTCAGGTAAAACATTTTGAGTCTCATATGGACAGATTCCGACCAGAAGTGCGTGACCGTTGGAGAGAGCATGATCTACCGGGGAGTGGCTTATGGTTCGATATTGGACCCCATATCATCGATCAGGCTTTACAGTTGTTCGGGCTGCCTGAAACCATTTCGGGTGATATAACCACGCTGCGCTGTGGAGCCAAGATAAATGACTGGGCGCATGTCACGTTGACTTATCCTGAACATAAAGTGATTCTCCATGCCACAATGCTTGCCGCAGGAGGAGTAGCACGCTTTACTGTGCACGGTGATAAAGGCAGTGTTGTTAAACAATATGCCGATCAGCAGGAAAGCCAACTCATAGCAGGTATTTTGCCGGGGTCAGAGGCATGGGGTGAGGACAGTGATGACCTTACTGTGTTCGACAGTCATTCAAAAGCAACGACCATTAAAACGCCAAAAGGCGACCAACGTCAGTTCTATATGCGGGTTCGGGATGCTATACAAGGCGTTAATGTTAATCCTGTTCCTCCAGCACAGGCAATCGCGGTTATGGCTGTTCTTGAATCGGCTGTTCGTTCATCTCAATTGGGAACAGTTCAGAAATTAGAACTCACTAAGGCTGAAAAAGAGAGTTTTTATCTTTTAAGTTAACTCCATTTTCAGTGGTGATTTCTGAAGTTTTCTCAGGCGTTGCTACATGAATTCTGCGAAGGGGTGTGAGGAATTACCCGAGAGTTTTCACGTAGCGATGCGTCATGTATTCAACTTAATGGGATCACGTTGCAGTTTGAAGAATTCAGCATCGCATGAAGTGAAGGATTCGACAGATTTTCACAAAGCAACTGAATTGATAGCTGTCTATAGAGGGCGGACGAGAGCAGGTGATAACTTGGTTCGGCCACTCGTTCGCATCTGAATACCTTATTTAACATAATCATGATTATGCGTACTTATTGTGTAATGGCTAAATTCAGATGTCGTCCCTGAACTAACCTTAGATCTCCTCAGGCTCAGCTCAGGATGCAGACTTTATGTTGGTGACCATGACAGATAAAGATCTATACCGGCTCGGCATCATTCAGCGCGTTCACGACCACACTCTGCTGCAGCGTGAAGCACGACGGCTGTTGAGCTCGCAGACAGCCTGAGTTCTTTCTTTCTGGCAGGAGCATCTATGTGTGTTATCAACAAGGCACTCAAACAAAGAGTAGATGAATTAAATTTAAAACCGGAAAACCTGAATCCAAAAGATGCTCCTAGGATTCAGGTTTACCACTTAAATAATTATACAGACTCTAAAATAGACCGCCTCATCGTGCCAGATAGGTTTTCCAGAAAATTTTTTAACATGCTAACTGCCAACATGACGCTCTGAAGATTGTAAAATAAAGCAGCATCATTTTGAATGAGATACTCCTCAAATTCACTGTTCCGAAGCAACGCCATTGCAATTCTGACTTGTTCCCTAAGATGATTACAATTGTTCATGTATACATCCAGCGAATGATATTCCCCATCCGTCAACTGATGGAGAAGCATATTCATCTGTTCGAACCTAAGCATCAGCTCCCGATGATCCTTTCCATGAATAAGAAATTTATTGATATCCATATTATACCTTCAGAAGTTAAGCACTCATTAGAAGCTTTTCCAGTTCGATTCCGGCTCATTCATGACAGACCGAGATGAGATGGGTAAAATTTCAACAGGCGGGATACGTTTCGCTGGCATAGCCTTCGCTGATGTAAATTTAGGCAATGAGAATTGCATAACCAAACCAGAAAGCGACTGAGCTTGTTCCTGCAGAGAAGCTGAAGCAGCTGAAGCTTCTTCGACCAATGCCGCATTCTGTTGTGTAACGTCATCCATCTGACTGATAGCAAGATGTACCTGCTTAATACCAGTATTCTGTTCTTCTGCCGCAGCCGCAATTTCATTTACAAGGTCATCAACCTGACGGAATGCAGCTTTCAATTCTTCCATGTTTCCTTCAACAGTTAAAGCCTGAGCAGCCCCAGACTCCACCAGATTATAAGATGAATCAATGAGTTGTTTTATCTCGCGAGCAGCCTGAGAAGAACGTTGTGAAAGGTTCCTAACCTCCCCTGCCACAACAGCAAACCCCTTACCATTCTCACCTGCACGGGCCGCTTCTACCGCCGCATTTAGAGCCAGAATATTAGTCTGAAAGGCAATGCCTTGAATCAGAGTCACTATATCAGTGATTTTTTTTGAGCTGCTTCTGATTTCTGCCATGGTGTTAAGCATGCCACCCAAAGATACGGCACTGGCGTTTGATAAATTAGTAGCAGTGCCTGACAAATGGCTAGCCTGACGGGTATTTTCGGCTGTTTGCCGGACAGTTTCACTCAGTTCAGTCATACTTGCTGCCGTCTGCTCAAGTGACGCTGCTTGCTGCTCTGTACGGGAAGATAAATCTTCATTACCGGCTGCAATCTGAGCTGAAGCTGAACTAACTGCATGCGATGCTGTGCTAACGGAATGAAGAGCTGTGCCAACCCGAAAGAGCAACTGGTTGAATGCTTTCGCCATCTTACCAATTTCGTCTTGGCGACTATCATTTGCTGTGGCGCTCAGATCTAAACTTTCGCCAGCATGAACCATTATTTCACTAATATCCTTAAGGCTTTTGCGGATATACAGAAGGGTAAATACAGTCAATGCTCCTAGAAAAACAATAGCAAGTATCACACCTAGTGACATTCCCCAAATGGCGCGTTGATAGATAGTCTGGTTGACGTTGCGCAGTTTGTTAGAAAGGGAGATATTTAACGCCAACTGGTTCCTGAAGCCGTTCTTGAGTTCACGAATGGCACCTCCAACGCCGTCTTCGTTTTCAATCAGGCCAAGTGATACATGATCCTCGTGGGCTCTGGAAGCACTAATAAATGCCGGAAGCATTGAATCAACTCGTTTGAGCGTAGCAAGCGCCTTCTCCGTCATCGCTTTATCTTCAACGTTGGATATATTATTTTTCAGATAATTTTCTGTAAGCGCACGAATATCCGTAATACGCTGAGCAATTTCGTTTTCAACTGGAGGCATGCGTGAATTGTCTGTCTGACTCTGGTGCTTATAGAGCCTAAGTGAAAGTAAGTTACTACGATCGATAAGCTCGCCAAGATCTCGTATGGACGTAATCGCATTAATCTGTACGTATTCGAAACGTTCCTGAAATCCTGAAAGAAGACTAATAGATACTATGCCAACGATCACAAGTGAAGTTGCGAGTGAAGTGAAAGCCAACATTAGCCTTTGAGTTATATTCATCATTTTTGCCTGGTAGAAGTTAAAATAAGTTGCGTATCACTACGCAACTATCGGCAAACAACATATAAACAACAGATCAAATAAATTGAATGAATTTCACATTTTCTTTCATTAAATCTGATGGGCAGGGTTCGATGCTGGCTAATTTTTAGTCGGGGGAATTTCGCCACGTGTTGTTTTGTCTCTCATCCACTGACGATATTGTGCCGGTGACATTTCCATAATCTGATTAAACGCCTTACGAAAAGCGGTATCTTCAGAATATCCGCAATCGTGGGCCACCTGGCGGATACTAACATTTGTGCTGATGAGCATTGGACAGGCCATTTCGATGCGTACCCTTGTAATAAATTCTTTAGGGGTTTCCTTAGACAGCATTTTAATCCTGCGTTGCAGTGTGCGCTCAGTTACGCTCAGTGCTGAAGCCAGTTGCACCATATTCGTGGATGGATCATGGAAACGGATGAACTCCTCCGCGCGCACCAGAAGTGACATACCTCTGTCTATGGTTGCCGGATTAGGAGTAAGGGCCTGACTTAGAAGAACATTATCCTTTAGCGACATTTCATAAGTTAGGTTGGCCACATCTGCCCCAGCCTCTCTTTCAACAAGATACAACGCCAATGATATCCAGGAAAAACACCCCCCCGTAGTGATGACTCCTCTATCCTCTTCAATATTTTTTCCTCTTGTAGAAACTGCATCCGGATAACGCTCCTGCAACATATGACTGACCCACCAAGTGGTTGAATAAGACCTTCCTTTAAGCAAACCAGCCTCTCCAAGAATGACGCCTCCAGTTCCCGCGCCAGCCACCAGCGTGCCATTGTCGTAAAGCTTCTTCATCCAGTCGGCTGCGATGCGGATACTTCCCATATTGAGTGGCTGTAGGTCATGTCCAAGTAACATACCTGGTGCGATAACCACGTCAGGCAGACCGGCTGTTTTAAATGAGCTATCAATATGAATGAGCCTTCCTTCTGCATCCCAGACGGGAGCGCCATCAGCGCTTACAATTAAGGTTTCGAAGGCTTTCGGAGGAAATCTTGATGCATGTGCTGGTGACGCGGCAATTGCCTTATTGGTAATCCAGAACATATCGGTGAGGCCTGCTATAGCGGAAAGAACGCTACCCTCTAAAGCAAGTATGGCAATACGCATGACTATCTCCCTGATATAATTTTGTCGTCATTTGCATGAAAAATGTTACTCATTTAACTTGGTTATATGCGGTTGTTATTGTGTTATTCATTATTTAATCTTATGTGACGTTAACTTAATTTATTGCAGTGTGCACGATGATTACCGCTCTCGCAGCATCTGTTCTGCTCAGTTTTGTTAGATAAATTCAGGGCTAAATGATTAGATATCATTCAGAATGGCCATGATTACTCATCAAGAACCAGGCATATCACAACTTGTCAGGATGATGTGATCCCCCGAACTTTAGAAATCCTTAATTACCACGCAGGTTACAATTGTTAACAATTCCAAGCTTTAATTTTAACACTGCCAAAAACTTGCAATAACACTATGGTTTTAAAGAGCTTTTGCACAAAACGTGACGGGGATCATGCTTGCATCTTTTGCTACCGTTGGCAATGGTTGTTGCCAACGGTAGCAAAGGAAAACATAATCGCAACATCAAATTCAACAAGGTCGTTGTGGGTTAACAAATACGCCTTTAATTTCTCTAAGAATTAGGGGTGCGGGCCTGAATAACTTATGCTATGTCACATGACGCGTTCGTATAAGTGTGAATCAGCATGAAAGAAAAAAAAGGCAACCCAGAGAGAAAGTTTCAGCAAGCGACAGCTGATGACGTTGCACAGTTGGCAGGCGTTTCAAAATGGACAGTGTTACGCGCTTTCAAAGACAATGCATCGATTTCAGCTGAATCGCGAGAGGCGGTACTTAACGCTGCCTCGCAGCTAGGATTTCGACCTAATTTACTGGCACGCAGTTTGAAACAACGTACAACAAAAATTATTGGGGTAGTCGCTGATGAATTCGACAACCCTCACACGCTGCGGATGCTCAGGGAGGTCACGCAGCGCCTGAATGAACGTGGCTACATGACCTTGCTACTTAACATCGAGTCGCCAGAAAATTACCAGTCTGTATTGCAGATGGCAGGCCAACTCCATGTTGATGGTTTGATTTATCTGGCAACTATCGTCAGTGATGAGTTACTGGTTACAGCTGAATCTCTGCATCATATCCGGGCTATTCATGTTTTCAGGAATACAGACAGTGCCGATGTTGAGGTTGTCAACGTTGATGGTTTTAAAGCAGGAAAGACCCTAGGTAAGGTGTTGTTGAAAGAAGGTTATCAACGTTTTGGTTACATGAAAGGGCCAGATACTTCTTCTAATCATTTGTTGAGATTAGAAGGATACGAGGCCGCGCTAATTTCAGAAAGTAAAAAATTAGACGTTGTCTTGGTCGCCGGGCACTATGATCGCGATCTTGCGTACAGTTGTATGATGCAATATCTCCAAGAATCAACTGCCGATGAGCGAATTGAAGCATTGTTCTGTGAAAACGATGTCCTTGCATTTGGAGCAATCCAAGCAATCCGAGATTTTGACCACGAACTTAAAATCGGTGTAGTTGGTTTTGATGATATTGATGAAGCACATTCAAGCACCTGGGAGTTAACCACGTGGAATCAGCGAGCCGACTTGCAGGTTTCAGAGGCCATCAATCGACTGCTTGAAAACCGCGCAGATGATCAAGGCGAATGGCAATATGGAGAACTATGTTTACGTCGTTCTCACATTAAAACTTAAATTTATTTCTCGCCATGTTTCACATGGCGATTATAACAAGGGGGGAGCATTTAATTAGTTAATTTTTTACTCGCAACAAACTTCTAATAATTAATATCCACTGTCTATTAAGACATTCTTCTGAGTTTTTCAGTGAGCGTGTTCATGTAGTCGGTGACTCTTATTGTCTGGAGCATCGTATGGAACGTAGACGTTTTATTAAAGCTGGTCTTGTATTAGCTGGAACAGGAACGGCCGCATCAGTATTTAAACCCGCAGGCGCGGCTGAAAATCATAATATTTTAACAGGTGGAAAAACCTGGAAGGCGAAAGAAACCCCACTACCTACGCCCGCCGATCCCACAAAGCGTTTGTACTTTAATGAACATGAATATGCCCTAGTCACAGCAATTTTTGACAGGCTCATTCCAGCAGATGAACTGAGCCCGAGTGCTTCAGATACCGGCTGTGTCGTGTTTATAGATAATCAACTGGCCGGTGATTATGGTAAAGCCAGCTGGCGTTACAATCAGGGGCCGTTTGAGAACGGTACTGAGTCGCAGGGTATTCAAAGCCCTTACACGCCAGCAGAAACATATCGAAAAGGTCTGGCTGAGATAGATAAGCATTGTTTTGAAATGTTCAACAAATCATTCACTGAATTGTCACATGAAGAGCAGGATAGCTATCTGGAAAAAATGGAGTCAGGTGAATTAAAATACCCTACTTTCAATTCGGATGATTTGTTTAAACAGTTTTTATCTAATGTTCAGGAAGGTTTCCTTGCCGATCCAATTTATGGCGGAAATCGAAATATGGATGGCTGGAAAATGATTGGCTTCCCTGGCGCACGTTACGATTACCGTGATTATGCACCTTTGAAAGGCCAAAAATTAAATATTGAGCCAATCAGTATTATTCAACTCCTGAAAGCTTAAAAACAAGGCAAATTATGAATTACACCAGACCTAAAGCTGATGCCGTTATTATCGGCCTCGGATGGGCCGGCTCGCTTATGGCAGAAGAGCTGACCCGTGCAGGATTAAATGTTGTCGCAATTGAACGCGGCCCGTGGGAACAGACTCAGACCAATTTCTCTCCCGCAATTGCAGCGGATGAACTGCGTTACGGTGTACGACGCGAAATATTAAAACCCCCACGCGTTGAAACTCTGACCTTCCGTAACGACAGCAGCCAGAAAGCGCTGCCTGCTCGTGACTGGAATGCCTTCCAGATGGGATACAGTGTTGGTGGAGCGGGTAAGCACTGGGCGGCAAATGCCTGGCGTTTCAACCCTTCTGACTTTGAAATGGCCACCCGTCTGCGCGATCGCTACCACAATATGAAGTTGGCAGATGGATTGATCGTTCAGGATTGGGGGATCAGTTACGCTGAACTTGAACCATTCTACGACCGCGTTGAAAAAATCGCAGGAATATCGGGTAAGGCTGGTGTCATTAATGGACGTGTTGAGGCTGGCGGAAACCCATTTGAAGGTAGCCGAAGCAGCGAATACCCCACCCCCCCTCTTATTCGTTCGCACTGGAATGATAAGTTTCATCAGATGACGGAAAAGATGGGATACCATCCTTTCCCTATCCCAGCGGGAACGATCGGCGCACCCTACACTAACCCGTTGGGCGTAAATCTTGCACCCTGTACCTACTGCGGCTACTGCGGCTTCTATGGCTGTGGCAACTGGTCAAAATCTTCGCCAAACATCTGTGTCGTCCCCGCTCTGATGGATCGCACCAACTTTACGTTGTTGACTGAATGTACAGCACTATACATCGACAAAGCGGAAGATGGGAAAACCGTGACTGGGGTAACCTTCCGTGATTCCGATGGCAACACTGGCTTCCAGCCTGCTGATATTGTTTGCCTGTCTGCTTATCAGTTAGATAATGTGCGTTTATTACTGTTGTCCAAAATTGGTAAGGCCTACGACCATGCTACCGGTGAGGGTACGCTGGGACGTGCTTACAACTATCAAACCATGTCTATGGGTTACCTGTATTATGAAAATGAACAAATGAACCCGTTCATTTCCACAGGGGCATTGTCAACCCAGATAGATGACTTCAATGGTGATAACTTTGATCATACTGGGCTTGGCTTCCTCGGCGGTGCCGGAATCCAGGCACTTTCAGACCAGGGTACACCGTTAAGCATGACGGACCGCCTGCCTCCGAACAGTAAAATGTGGGGTTCCGCATGGAAAAAAACTTTCCAGAAGAGCTACCAAAACTACGCCAAAATTCAGGGTCAAGGCACATCCTACTCGCACCGTGACTCTTATCTGTCAATTGATCCTAATTACAAAGATGAAAATGGTCAGCCATTATTGCGTCTGACGTTTGATTACAACCAAAACGACAGATTGATGGCTCGCTTTATTCGAGATCGTATCGAGGATATCTGCAAGGTATCTGGTGCTTCATCTTGGGAAACCGAAGCTTTCCCGGATAAGCATAACTCTCCTTTCCGTGCCTATGACAGTTCACACACCATTGGCGGGGCAGTAATGGGACTTGATCCGGCGACATCCGTACTTAACCGCTACCAGCAGCATTGGGATGCGCATAACTTGTTTGTTCTGGGTGCTTCTTCTTACCCAAATAACGGCGGATATAACCCAACCATTACCCTTAGCGCGCTCACGCTTTGGACTGCTCACGCCATCGTGAATGACTATCTGAAAAATCCGGGTTCACTGGTGCGATAAGGAGAACATCATGGGTAAAAAATTACGACGCGCCGCCTATAGCGTAGCAGCCGTGGCTGTGGCAGGGGCGATTGGCTATACCGCACTGGTACAGTACGGATTACATAAAAGTTATCCTCCAACGGTACAACTTTCTAGCGGCGATGCTTTAAAAGAACAAATCAAACGCGGTGAATATGTTTCGCGGTTGTCGGATTGTACTGCCTGCCACACTGCTGAAGGTGGACAACCCTTTGCGGGTGGCTATACGCTCAAAACGCCATTTGGGGACATCTTGTCTTCAAATATTACCTCGGATCCTAAAACCGGCATCGGTAACTGGACTCAGGAACAGTTTGACCGCGCGGTACGCCATGGGATCGGCTCACATGGTTATTTGTATGCCGCTATGCCGTACAATGCTTACGCAAAACTGACTGACCAGGATTTAGCAGATCTGTGGGCTTATATAAAAACGATCCCACCGGTAGATAATGAAGTGGTCGAGAATCAACTGCCTTTCCCGTTCAACCAACGTTGGACACTGGCCGGCTGGAACCTTCTGTTTTTCAAAGACCAGGTGTTTAAGCCCCAACCTACTGCCAGCGAGCAATTTAATCGCGGTGCATACCTTGTCGATGGACCGGGACATTGTGCTTCATGCCATACCGCAAAAAACCTGTTGGGCGGAGATTCTTCAGCATATCTTCAGGGGGGAGCTTTGCAGGGCTGGTATGCAGCTGATCTCACTTCAAATCCACATTCAGGCTTAGGGAAATGGAGCGAGGAGGATATTGTGTCTTATCTTCGCTCAGGTACGAATAAAATTACTGCCTCATCAGGCCCAATGACTGAAGCCATTGAAAACTCGACGCAGTACATGACCGATGAGGATTTGAAAGCTATTGCGCAATATTTAAAATCAATACCTGCGTCTGATAAACCCATTCCCACTCCGCTCTCAAGCGAAAATACAGCCATGATAACGGGGAAGAAAGTGTATGAATCTCAATGTGGCGCGTGTCATGTTTCAAATGGCACCGGTGTGCGAAATATGATTCCTTCACTAGCGGGAAATCCTCAGGTTAATTCACCTAATGCATCCAGCCTGATTAATGTGGTTCTCAATGGTACAGAAGGGCCATTAACACATACAAACCCAACAGCAGCAGGTATGCCTGAGTTTGCTCAAAAACTTTCTGACAGTAATATTGCTGATGTCATGACTTACATTCGTAACAGCTGGGGGAATTCCGCCGAACCAGTGTCTGCAAGTCAGATTGGTAAAGCAAGAAAAGAACTTCAGGCTCAACCATGGCAAGGTGATTCGATGCACGTCGTAAAATAACGCATTGCATTAAAATAGCACTTCATTAAATTATGAAGTGCTATTTCTTCATTATATTATAGCTCAAGCCAACATCCCGGCCAAAAGGGGTGAGGCATCTTATTCCTTAATCCTCAGTATATAGAACGCCTTCTAATAGGCCGGCTTTTACCGGCCTATTAGATTTATCAGGAAATCAACTTAATGAACTCGGCTGCCGTTGTTGTCTTGGAGAGACGATCTACTAACAACTCATCATCAAGTAAAGCTGCCAACCCTGATAAGATCTCAAGGTGTTCGTTATCTTGCGCGGCTACAACTACTACTAAAAACGCAACGTGGCCATTATCCCACTTCACACCATCAGGAAATTGCAGGATGTGAAATCCACTTTTCCTAACCAGTGCGCTATCGCGGCGATTAATGTGCGGCATTGCCACACCTGCCCCAATCCAGGTTGAGAGCTCTTTTTCTCGCGCGATCAGTGCATCTAGAAAACCAGCAACAACCAATCTTTTTTTGCTAGCTCATAGTCAGCTAACTGTAACGCTCCATCGCGATTTTTTGCCCTGCACTTCAGGGTGACATCTGCTTCAGTAATTTTCATCTAGGACATCCTTCAGTGAATCAAAACAGCCTATACACCAATGAATATTGTGTTTTACTGCCTGAATTTTCGTTCAATCTCTTCCAATGATAATCCACGCGTTTCCGGCAAGAATTTAAATAGAAGAGCCAGCATGACCAGATTACATCCCGCAAAGATGCCGAATGTTGCCCCACCCCCCCATGCGTTTAACATGATCGGGAAAAGTGACTGAATAACGAAATCGAATGCAAATAACCCAAACACGGCAATTCCCATCCCCAACCCGCGGATTCTAAGAGGATATATTTCTGACAACATCAACCAGAACACCGGCGCAATCCAACCTTGCATGAACACCAGGAACAGTGACATCAGCCCAAGTATGATATAGCTGGCGCCCTCAAAGTTTCCCTGAAGCACTGAAACCCCGTCACGTATTTCGGTGTGGAAGAACATTTTGAAAGCCAGTCCTATCATCACCAACACCACGGTGACGCCTATCTGTCCACTCAAGAACATCTTACGGCGCGGGAATTTACCAATCAGGGCCATCCCCAGTATGGTAGCAAGGATCGAAATTAAGCCATTGGCAACCGCTGCAGTGACTGCCGCGGCATCTCCCAGCCCGGTAGACTTAAGAACAGTTGGGGCATAGTACATGATGGTATTAACACCCGTTACACGTGTCGCGAGAACAATCATAAGTCCAATTAAGATCAGCTGAATGACCCATTTCTTACTCAACTCCTGCCTTAAACTAGGCTGGCTAGCATCCAAAGCGATGATGTTTCGAATATCCTCAATCTCTTTATCAATCTCACCCGGTTCACGTACACCGGACAGAACATGGCGTGCCTCTTTTTCCTTCCCGCGCTGTAGGAAGAAGCGTGGAGACTCAGGCATCATCATCATACCAAACCAGAGCAACACTCCCGGAATCGCCGGGATAGCCAACATGATTCGCCAGTTATGGCTTAATTCTGGGTAAGCATTAACAATACCCGCATTAACTGAGTAGGCCAGGAACTGGCCGGTGACAATCATTAACTCGTTCACTGTCACCAGTCGTTCTCGTTGATTCGCGGGGGCAAGTTCCGCTATGTAAACCGGCACAGTGACTGACGCACAACCGACAGCAAGCCCGAGAATGAAACGCGCGGCCAACATGGAAGTGATATCCCACGCCACTGCTGTTGCCAGTGCGCCAAAGATGAAAATGATCGCCACCCACAGCAGATTTTTTCTGCGTCCCTGGCGGTCTGAAAGCAACCCACCGAACAACGAGCCAAACGCCGCACCAAAGAGTAATGATGAGGTAATAATACCTTCTGAAGTCGGGCTAAGACCGAGGTCTTTCGTCATGAACAGCAGCGCGCCGGATATCACGCCAGTATCATAGCCAAAGCACAGGCCTCCGATAGTTGAGACTAGCGTTATGCGCTTCATATTTGGACTGGCCGCAATGCTCTGCACAGCAGTTGCCTGTCGAGTCAGTTTTTCTTCCATCGTGATTATCTCATCCTGGTAGTCAGAAATTCAGGCAGCTTTTTTAGAATAGGAACTGCCCACTCATAGGTTTCACAATTAGCGGTAATGTCTCTTGCGGGCTATCCCTCAAGAGGATTTACGTAATTCGTTTTATTATTAATCATGAATGAAATTTATATTCCAATACTAAAACTTGTTTTGCCTTCCTTCGGCGACAAGAGCTGTGAGACCTTTCACAAAGATCTAATTACTCTTAAAAAAATAAACGCATTAAATTTTAAATCATCTTGCTGATATGATTGATCTTTTTTGATGAATAAAAATATATCTCTTCACACGCACACCTGTAAAAAACTTTATAACGACACTGTATAAACAACCCATTAACAACAGTCATAGTAGGGGTAATCAATCAAATTAGTGCAATAAAATCAATATAAAACATAAAAATCAATGATTTAATCAGTAGCAATTTTTAGCACTCGGATGAAAGTGTTAACCCTATAACAAAATAAAAATTTCACTAAAATTTATATTGAAACGAAAAGGTTAAGTCGATACTTTCATTCTCACGAGTGGGTTTCTTGAAATAGGATTTGTAAGGTTCATTTCCCACCACTATCAAAAATTGCTTTGAAGACAGTGCTAATCGCACTCATACATACTCGTTGAGGTTTATAATGCTAAAAGTTGCGTTGTTAGGTGCTGGCCGTATTGCTCATGTTCATGCGCGTCATATTCACGATCATCCGGACACTATCCTTTATTCAGTTTCAGATATTTATGAAGACGCAGCGAAAACCCTTGCTGAAAAGTATTCAGCAAGGGTTTTAACTGCAGATGATGCAATTGTTGACCCTGAAGTTGATGTTGTGTTGGTCGCAACTTCAACGGACACACATGCCAATTTTTCACTCCAGGCAGCACGGGCGGGTAAAGCCATTTTTTGCGAAAAACCGATCGATCTGAATATTGAACGAGTCAAAGCATGCGTCTCTGAAATCAAGCAACTGGGTGTGCCATTTATGATTGGCTTCAACCGCCGTTTTGACCCAAATCACGCGCATTTAAATCGTGCTTTGAGAGCCGGTGAGATTGGCGAATTAGAGCATCTTCAGATTAGTTCTCGCGATCCTTCCCCGCTTCCGGATGACTATCTGCTGGTGTCTGGCGGTATGTTCCGTGACATGACTATCCATGATTTCGACATGGCGCGCTTTCAGTTAGGTGAAGAGCCGGTATCTGTCTCGGTAACTGCAGCGGCACTGGTTAGCCCAACGGTAAAAGAAGCCGGCGACGTTGATACCGCAGTGATTACCCTGCAAACAGCATCTGGAAAAATTGCAGTAATTAACAACAGCCGTCGTTCAGGATACGGCTACGACCAACGCATTGAAGCACACGGCCAGAAAGGCTGCCTGTCCGTGCACAACGTACCCACCACAACACTTGTTAAGATCACTGAGGAATTTGGCGCGCAGGCACAAAAGCCTCTGCACTTCTTCCTTGAGCGCTATCAGGAAGCGTTTAGCGAGCAGTGGAAAGCTTTTGTCGCCGCGCTGAAGGAAAATCGTCCAGTACCGACTAACGCTGATGATGGTTTAAAAGCACTTCTGCTGGCAGAGGCCGCAGTGGAATCCTTCAAAACGAAAAAAGTCGTTTCAATTTCTCTGTAAGGATAACACGATGAAAATTGGATTAGTCTCTGACAGCCTGGCGCATATGTCCGTTGATGATGTGATTAAAACGGCTTCGCAGTTAGAGTTGGATTGCATTGAGTTCGCCACCGGTAACTGGTCTACAGCACCACACCTCGACCTTGATAAATTGCTAACAAACGCCAGTGCCAGAGCAGAATTTAAAAGCAAGCTAAACGATCATGGTCTGACACTTTCAGCACTGAACGCCAATGGCAATCCAATGCATCCCGGGCCTACGGGAAAAGTTCACTCCGATTGCGTTTATAAGACTCTCAACCTGGCAAGTTTGCTCGAAGTTGAGAATGTCATCACCATGTCTGGCCTGCCAGGCGCACCCGGTGACAGTTTTCCAAATTGGATCGTCACCTCGTGGCCGCCAGAAACACAGGTTATTCTGAAGCATCAATGGGAAGTTGCTCAAGAATACTGGGCTAAAACCGCTCAAGCCGCTCGCGATAATGGCGTGCGCATCTGCATAGAACTACACGGCCAACAGCTGGCTTACAATATGCCAACTTTCCTGCAGTTGCGTGAAATCACTGGAGATGTGGTTGGGCTGAACTTTGATCCTAGCCATATAATGTGGATGGGGGGTGATCCGTTAGCTTTCATTCGCCAAGCAGGTAGTATGATCTATCACGTTCATGCTAAGGACACGTTCATTGATACTGTGAATCGTGCCACAGCGACAGCACTCGATAACCGTCCGATGACCTTAAGCCGTGACCGCAGTTGGTCTTATGTGACCTTAGGCTACGGTCAAACTGAGCCTTGGTGGAATGCCTTCTGCTACACCCTGGCTCATTTCGCTAATCCAGAGCTGACGCTTAGCATCGAACATGAAGATATGAATCTTTCACGTATGGAAGGTGTGATCAAGTCGGTTAATCTACTAAAACGCACGGCGACTATCGAAAAATCTGATTACGTTTTGCCTGCTATTTGATCCACCAGCACTGGCCATAATGGCCAGTGCTAACGTCTGCACTCCCCATACACCATCATAACTTTCTCATGTAATTGAGATGCACAGATGAAAATCGGAAGACAGATAAAGCCCGCTGAACTGGGCGGATATCAATTTAAAGCGGTGGAGCGAATGCCTTCCATCCAGCGATTTTTGTACTGCGTAGGCGGGATACCAACTATCATCTTAAAGACTCGATGAAAGTTATTCACGCTTTCATACCCTACCATGCCAGCTATGGTGGTGACATCCATAGACGTATTTAGCAGCAGCGACTGTGCTTCACCCACCCGGCGTCTGATAATGTACTGTTTTGGTGAATAGCCTGAAAAGCGTTTGAAAACATGTATCAGATAAAACTGGGTTATCCCAAGTTCATTGGTGATGGATTCAAGTTTTATGGGCTCTTTATAATGCTCATCAATGAATTCCTTGATCGACATTCCGAGTGATGTCTCGGTTTTATTGAGTTCATCATGTCGGGCCAGTGATATGTTTCGACATAAGATAATTATCGCGTTGAGTAGATGATGAGTTACTGCGCCATGATGGCGTTCTTTATCAAAGACTTGTGAGCACAATGTATCAAATAATCCACGCAAGGCCGTGTAATAGTCTCCACTTGCAATCACAGCACTTTTGTCACGACTGATTAAGTGGTTTTCCCTTAGGTCTTCCAACTGAAGCGCATTGACCCCACAACTGTAAATCAGTGAATCTGAACTAACATGCGGCCGTTCATCGTGCACCACTCCTTGGTTAAATACCAAGATATCGCCTTCCTGAGCCAGATATTGCCTACCATCAATTAAATACTGACCACTGCCTTGAGCAATAAACATTATCTCGAGACGGTCATCATGTTTATGCATGACGCGCGGTATGGCTGACTCCTCCCCTTCTGTACGACACACAAAGAGCAGTTTGGGAGCAGTGCCCCTGGAATATTCGGGATAGAGAACAACATCGTCTTGGCAGTGGTGCAACATAACAACCTCAGAAATTTCTATTTGTAGATAATGTAATGCAAAAGCCCGCCATTTGGCGGGCTGAAGGTCTTATTTTTTCTGTAAGGTAACAACAAAATCTTTCACGTTATCAGGTGTGATGGTTTTGTAAGGCACCCAGGTGTAGGCATCAATTTTTTGCTTATCGAGCAATGCACGTGCAACTTTAACCGATCCTGTTGCCTGTCCACGAGCGTCCTGGAAAATGGTAAGTGCCATCCCCCCATTTTGTACAAACTTCACACCATCCGGCGTGCCGTCAATGCCAGCTACCAGTACCTTGGTATTTTTTGCCTGGTTCAACGCCATCACTGCACCAATTGCCATTTCATCATTATTTGCGGCTATCGCGTCAATCGGGGTACCATTCAAAAGCCAGCTCGATACTACATCTACCGCCTCATTACGCTGCCATTTTGCGGTCTGTTTTTCGACCACTTTCATATCTTTGTATTTTGCAATAACCGCTTCAGTCGCACGGGTGCGCTCACGGGCTTCTTCATTCGACAGCGCCCCCATCAGAATAGCGACGTTGCCTTTGTAGTTCATTTTTTTAGCCAGTGCTTCCATCTCCATCTCCCCACCCAATGCGGAGTCAGAACCCACATAAGCCATGTTTCCTGAAAGTTTAACCTCAGGTTTGCGGTTGACAAAGATGAGTGGGATACCCGCATTTTTAGCAGCATTCATCATGGGTAATACTCCCTGCGTGTCGACAGGGTTTAATATGATTGCATCAACACCTTGATTAATAAAATCATCCACTTGCTGAACCTGAACAGCCACATCACCTTTTGCATCGACGAACTGCCCGCCTAAATGCTCATTCTTAAGCTCCGTTTCCATCTGGCCTTTAAGAATAGAGATAAAATTCAGATCAAAGTTGGCCAGTGCCACACCGACTTTCATCTCTTTCGCTTGAACTGAAAATATGGCTGCTGCTGTTAATCCTGCAATAACGAGTTTACTGGTTTTCATACTGTCACCTGTAGGCTTAGGCTGAGGCCTGTATCTTTATAGAACTAAACACGTTTCGAGTTGATTTTTCACCACGCCTTAAAACATGGTAACGTTATTTTTGCAAAATACAAAAAACTAGCAAGGCTCTAACTTGCTTAATGAGAATCACTAAATACATTAAAAACATATAGTTAAATTTCGGTGGGTAGTACGGGCTCCTAAAAGTTGCTTATAAGTGACAACAATCACATATTCCTGCCATTGTTCTGCTCAGCCTGCTATGAATCATGCTTTGACCATGATTCATGGAATTAAAATGAAATAAGTGAAAAATATTAAAGGTGATGGCGGGATAATAAAAATATCAATTACCTGGTTTTTTATCATTAATTTTATAATTGATTATTTAAGTCAAGGTAATAAGGAGGGGTTAAGGTAATCAAACTCATCAATTGAATGAGCATTAAGATTGTCGGAAGGCTGGAATAGTTATCCTAAAACCTGCATATTTACTAACATATAGCCTAACTTACGGTGACGCCGGAAGGAAGGGGCAGAACATTCAGATTAAATTATTCAGTATTGTTCTAAATATAAAAGCCGGCGCTCCATCTTGGATGCCGGCTTCTATTGAGTCATCATCTAATCTTGGGTCAATACTTTCAGAGCCGATTGCAATTGCTCTGCCGCCTTGTCCAGATGATGTGACAGGAAAAAAGGCACTAACTCAGCCAACTGCTCTGTGCTCAACCCTACATTCATACTCACTGTCAGATGAGACTTCAACTGCGACTCAACGCCACTCATCGCAGAAAGCGCACCGACCGTCGCCAATTCGCGGGTTTTCCAGTTTAGATTGTCACGTACAAATATATCGCCGAAGAGATGCGTTTTTAGATATTGGTCGATTGCAGGGGCAAATTCGAATAAAGGGCCTTTTACCGGCTGACCGACCAGTGCTGTTTGATTGCGTGTGCCAGCCGCCAGCATCTCTTCAGGTGAAGGCATCGGGCCGGGTTGACTACCCTGCACATCTTTTTTGCCACGTTGCTTACGGCTTTCAACAACTTTCATCAACTCTACCAGAGCGTTGAGACTGCGGGGAAATCCTGCATAAGCGTAAAGTTGGACCAGGACTTCTCGGCAATCGCTCACGGTTAGCCCAGCATCCAAACCCTGTTCCAGTGACGATTGCAATCCGCCCATCTCACCGGTAGCAGCGTAAGCCGCAATTAACGCAGTATTTTTTTGCTGATTGGTGAGCGGATGAGTTTGTTTCAACAACTGGATTTCAATTTTCTTTCTATCGTCTTCACTCGCTGCTTCAGTAACAGTGATTGATGCAGCCATTGCTGCACAAACCATTAACGCGGTGCTGATGTTTTTCATCATTTTCTCGACTTATTCACAGTGACGTATTGCCAGTCTATAACGGCCGTTGAGTCTTGATTAGAGAGTGAAATAGGGATGGGTTTATGAGCAGAATTCAGTAATAAATCGTTTGAGAAAATTTAGTGATTCGGGGATGGGGTTGGGAAAAGCGGGTCTTGGCTTGCCGTTTCAATGGCCACGAAAACCTTTCATGAGGTACTTTCTCGTCGCATAGAAGCGCAGAACATGCGCCAGTGATTCCCCCTTCCCGCCATTGACGGTAAAGAAACGTGAAGTGAGCAACACTCTCTCCCCTTTTCGCTACCCTTGGTAGTACGCCATCTCAAATTTGACGGGGGAATTTATCATGTCGATGCCTCATCTACACCTGAATATACCAGTGCTGCTGTTAACCTTTTGCCTGATGCTGGTTGCCAGCACGGCTCAGGCCACCCAAACTCCGCTATTCCAGCCTTTATCGCCTAAAGCTGCCGATCTCAATCAGTATCGCTGGCACAATCGCCCTTTAGTCATTTTTGCACCGTCTAAAACTGATCCTGCTTATGTTGAGCAGATGGCGATGCTGGAAAAGCACAAATCAGAACTGGCAGAGCGCGAGATTATCGTACTGAGTGATACCTCACCCAATGAGAACGGAACGTTGCGTAAGCAGCTCAATCCTAATGGGTTTGAAGTGGTATTGGTCGGTAAAGATGGGGGGATGAAGCTGCGTGAAACAACACCCCTTAGCACTGAGGTGTTGCTGTCGACCATTGATAGAATGCCAATACGTCAAGCCCGGTTGGATTAATCCATTGTCCTCATAGCACGGGCTTACGCTTACTCAACATCCAGTCGTGAGCCCGTTTTATAGAAACGTTTCCCCGCAATATAGTGCAAACTGCGCATCTCTTCAGGGGCCTCTTCGAATAACCAGCGCCCTTCTTTGAAAACTCGGCTATCCGCCCAGGCCCCTTTAATCTCACCAATGAACAGGTCGTGATCGTTTTGATTCTGCTCAATAGGAATTAACTCGCAATACAGCCACGCGGCGCAGCCTCCACCAAAGGCAGTTCACTCGCAGGTAACTGGAAGAACTGGACGCCTGCAGCGGCCAACTTCTCTGACTCATCTGTACGTGAGTGAGTACCGAGGTAGTGTACGAGTTGAGCCTGACCGACCGTGGGAACATGGATAACGAATTTATGGCTTTGTTCAATCAGCTTGCGGGTAAACGTTGATTTATCCAGCACCACGGTCAGTTTTGCCGGCTTGAACTCTAATCCACACACCCAGGAAGCGGACATCACATTATCAATCCCGTCATGGCGCGAAGACACCAATGTGGTGGGGCCATGGTTGATTAGTCGGTAGGCTTTTTCCAGCTCAACAGATTCAATATGAGGATTCATGGGTTGCTTCCATCGCTTAAGTTATACAGAGAATTATTGTCGCTTAGTGAAATCAGGCACATTAGCACATAAGTTCCAGTGAATAGGATGTGCGGTTGCGGCCGACTAAAGCGAAACGCTAAAAATTTTCATTTTTCTCAGCAATATTTTCTTCGCTCATTCGTCTTCCTCATTACAAGGCGATTTCCGCTACTGTAATGAGGAACAACACAATGAGAGATTTTGATATGCTCGGACACCACCGTGGTCACCCTTTTGGTGGCCATCGTATGATTAAGCCCCTGCTGATCGGCGCAGTGATTATTGCGGCGCTAGGTTTGCTGGTGATGTCACTTTGGAATGCCATTCTTCCGGCGATCATCGGCGTTAAGAGTATTGGCTTCTGGCAGGCGATTGGGCTACTGGTACTGTGTCGCATTTTGTTTGGCGGTTTAGGTTTCCGTCCGGGGATGTTTGGCATGGCACGTCGTCGCATGCATGAGCGTTGGATGCAGATGACACCGGAACAGCGTGAAGAGTTTATGCAGCATCGTCGGGAACGTTTTCGACATGGACGCCGTGAGCGTTGTGACTGGCATGGTCGTCGCGATGAGAACCGCAGCCAGCATGATGAAAACACCCCAAAACCACCCGAAGCTGAGTGACACTGATGGCGCAGGATTCACTGCTGATATCCGCGTTAAACGCCTGCCGAGCCACATTGCGTGCTTTTATCCGTGGCCGCACGGCAGTGCGTGAAGATGCCGATGATATTCTGCAGGAAGTCACTTACAAGCTCATGCAAGTTGAGCAGCCGGTTGAAAATGTCGCCGCTTGGTTATTTAAGGCGGCACGTAACGAAATGACCGACCGGGCGCGTAAAAAGCGTGAACTTCCCTTTGGCGACCTATTTACCGGTAGTGATGAAGAAGATTTTCCAGAAGATGAGTTAGCTGAAACCTTGTTCGGTGTGCCGCAAACGCCGGAAGACGACTATCTCAAAACCCTGTTATGGGACGAGTTGGAACAGGCTTTGGCAGAGTTACCCGCAGTGCAGCGAGAAGTGTTTGAGAAAACTGAACTGCTGGATTACAGCTATAACCAGTTAGCTGAGGAGATGGGAGTCAGCGTACAGACGCTGCTATCGCGGAAACATAAAGCAGTATTGTACCTGCGAACACGCTTACGCAGTCTCTATGATGAACTCACTGTAGAATGAATAAACCCGATCATGATGATCGGGTTTATTTTATTACCACCAAGCGGCTTCTTCCTGAGGCTGCAAAATGTTTACTCCCTGCCCGATCTGAGGTAACGACAATTTGACTCGCTGTTCACTGGCCAGTGTGACGATTTGCTTGAAGGGATCGTTCCAATGGTGGAAGGCCAAATCAAAGGCAGCATTATGGATAGGTAATAACCATTTACCTTGCAGATCCTGAAAAGCCCGTATGGTGTCACTTGGCAACATATGAATATCCGCCCAGCGACTGTCGTAGGCTCCATTTTCCAGGCAAGCAACATCAAAAGGACCGTATTTGTTGCCGATCTCTTTGAAACCTGTGAAATAACCGGAGTCCCCGCCAAAGAACAGACGAAACTCATCCGTAATAATGCTCCAAGAGCACCACAGGCGTTTATTGCCATCAAATAAGCCCCGCCCAGAAAAATGCTGCGACGGCGTGGCGACAAAATGAATTTCACCCACATCGGTAGATTGCCACCAATCCAATTGCGTAATCTTCTCTTCAGCAACGCCCCACTTGGCCAGTAAATCGCCGACGCCTAGCGGAGTGAGAAAGTAACGCACGCGATCTTTTAGCTGCATTATCGTCTGGTAATCCAGGTGATCATAATGGTCGTGGGATAAGATGACACCCTCAATGGTCGGCAACGCATCCAGTGCAATAGGCGCAGGTTGAAAGCGCTTAGGCCCCAGCCACTGGAATGGAGAAGCGCGCAAGTTGAAGACCGGATCGGTAAGCCAATATTTGCCTTTCAATTTGAGCAGTAATGATGAGTGCCCCAGACGAAACACACTGTTATCAGCTGCCGCAGCAAGTGTCTCGGCCGTGATCGGCTGCACAGGTAATTGCTGCTGCGGTACGGTTTCTTTCGGTTTATTGAACGCCAAATCCCAGAACATCTTTAAATATTCACTGAACTTCAAGGGCTGACGTGGCGCAACATTGGTAAAACGCTTGCCATCAAACTGCGCGGATTGCGGATAGCCCTTGATGGCAGCGCGGGAAATGCTTGAACAATTCAACATTGATCTTTTACCTGGCCGTGTTGGGTGGTTCAGAATAGCGGTTTTTAGTGAATCATATATGGCATAACTGGCGGTCTGGTTTTGAATATACGCCTTGAGATGACATTTGAACTCTCAAGAGTTAAAGTTTCTCTTTTGATTGATTTTGCGAGGGAAAATGAAACCTTTATTTGTGTATGGCACCTTACAACCCGGTCACTCAAATGCCCATATTCTCGAAGAGATCGGTGGCGAGTGGCTGACCGGTACAGTCAACGGCATCTTTTACGAACGTGGTTGGGGGGCAGCTGCAGATTTTCCCGGCATCGTACTGGATAACAACGCCGGGCGCGTTAATGGTTCGCTGTTCTGCTCGAAGAATCTTACGTCGCATTTGCCAATGCTGGACGCGTTCGAGGACGGTTACGATCGAGTGGATGTCGAAGTCACCACCCTAGAAGGCGAGAAAGTTACAGCGTGGATTTATCAGTTGCAGCCACAGCAGCGTTGATCTGCCCTCTTCTTTTCCAACCTAGCGCGGGTGCCACTCCCACGATAAAGTCACTGATAATTTGTTGATACTCGGCGTGGCTGAATTCATAAGGCAGCTCTACGCGGAACTCGTCTACTTCGCGCAGAATCGGATCGTTAATTAACTGCGCGACAATTTCCTCACTGCTGCCCACAATATCCTGTGAGAAAAGAATGCGCTTCGGCCCCTGTGGCTCCAGTGTGCGCTGATAGCGGCTGGCAGCAAAATCCTGATAGCGCTTGATGGTGGATGGCCTGGCACTGTCGGTAGGGATGATAACGCGGCCAGCTGCAATGCGCGGTCGATGGATAGCGTCCGCTGCCCAATATTGTCTAAAAGTACGAATTAAGGCCAGTTGAGCGTCATGATAATCGAGGCTGACTTCTGCTGATGTGAGATTTCCGATCAGCAAATTGAACTGGTTTTCAGCGGCCCATTGAATAGAACGATGTGAGTTGCCGCCATACCACAGGCGCTGTGCGAGTTGAGGTGCGGCGGGCTGCACTCTGGGCCGCTGGCGATTACCGGGTGAAAGGATAACCGTCTCATCATCCCCAAAGTAACGTCCACGGATGTTGAGTTGTAATCGTTTAAGGCGTTCATAGCTGAAGTCCTGCTGCTGCCAGTCACCGTGAAACACCTCATCGCCAATCAGTTCAACGTGATTGGGCGTACCTGCACTGAGCCCAACATTCAGCCTGCCAGCGGATAGAACCTCCACGGTCATAAGGTCTTCCGCCAGGCGAAGTGGACTTTCATAGCCCATTTGAATCACGGCACTGCCTAACTCAATCGTTCGCGTCCGTTGCGTGGCGGCAGCTAAAAATACGCTGGCGGAAGAGACGCCATGTTCCAGGTGACGTTGACGCACCCAAGCGCCGTCATAACCGAGTTGTTCACCCAAAACGATTAATTGTAAGGTCTCTTCCAGCCCCTGCTGTGGCGCATCATCCGCATAGTTGCCTGGCGTGAGAAATGAAAGGTGTGAGATGTTAACGGACGGCATGACTATTCTTCCTTTTTCGATCAACATCCACAAATTATGGCGGTGACCCTTTTAAGGAAGAAATAACCTATTCAGCATTGGTTATCTGATTATTCACTCATCTCACGCTCTCCCAAATGCCAGATTTTCTCTGCATAACGGCCAATCAGCGCGAGTGAGGCCGCGAGAACCAGAAAGAATACAACCTTGTGTAAACCATCCCAGAAATATTCGAAATAACGGGTATATAAATTAATCGCCAGAAATGTGATGCCAAAACGACGCAGCATGCTGTCATCGGTTTTTATGGCGGTTGCCGCACATTAGCACGTATCACGCCAGGCTAAAATTAATGCAAACCGCGTGATGGAGCATTGAGATGATTAAACTTTGCACCGCTTGTAGCACCTCCTACGAAGATGATGAAAGCATCACACATTGCAAGATTTGCGAAGACGAGCGCCAATTTGTGCCTGTGAGTGGGCAGCATTGGCTGGCACTCTCTGATTTATGCGCTACCCACCAAAATAAATGGCAGCAACATCAGCCAAGATTATTCAGCTTACAAACAGTCCCTGCTTTTGCCATCAATCAGCGTGCATTTTTATTACAAACCGCGCATGGCAACATTCTGTGGGATTGTATTGCCAATTTAGACTCCGCAACAGAAACGCTGATTCAGGCTTTAGGGGGTATTCACGCTATCGCGATTTCGCATCCTCACTATTACAGTACGATGCAGGATTGGGCAGAAACGTTTGACGCGCCGGTCTACCTGCATGCGGATGATCGGCAATGGATTATGCGTCAAAGCCCACATATCAAGTACTGGCAAGGCGACGAGCTGGAGATGGTACCGGAGGTGAAACTCATGCGGCTGGGCGGACATTTCGCCGGCGGATCGGTACTTCACTGGGCAGATCGTGGTGGCATATTGCTGAGTGGCGATATTGTGCAGGTGGCACCTGGCGCCAACACGGTTTCCTTTATGTGGAGTTACCCCAATATGTTGCCACTATCAGCCTCTACCGTAAGCACACTGGTTCACCGGCTCGATAAGGTGAGTTTCTCGCAAATCTATGGTGCTTTTGCCGGACGAGAAATTACCCAGGATGCTCAGCAGATTGTCAGGCAGGCAGCGGCGCGCTATATCCACTGCCTGCGGTGAGGGTTATCTCGCTGATCCGGTATTAACGCGTTTGCCAATCTCTTTGAGCTGCGAATATTTTTCAAGCAGCGCTGGGCCATCATCAAGACTCATAGCAAACATCCATAAATAGGTCATCACGGAATAAATGTGTCCTGCGCTCATCCCACCTTTTAGCGCCATCACCGTAATCGTAATGCCAAACAGCAGTGCTGATGCAACACCAATCGATAGATAACTCATCGCTTCACGATCGGACAGACGAATGCGCACTCGAGCAAGGAAATGATAATGCCGATGCAGTTTTTGTTCTCCAGCACTGCTAACAAAGCCCACTTCCCGCTCAAGCCGGTCGTTCATACGCGCAATGAGCGCTTCGTTGGTGCGCGTGTACCTTGGCAGAAAGCCAGCAAACAACACCAAAATAATCAGGCAAACCAAGCCAGCCCAGGGTTCTATGGTCAATAACATTACTACAGCGCCACATATAGATGCGGTAGAAGTGATCAGCATAGGCAGGTGCGTTTCGAAAAAATCTACGAATTGTCGTGACAGTGTCACTCTGGCCGCAATGGCAGAATGGTTATGCGCCTCTTCTCGCTGCGCAAGGATCACCGGCACTGCGAGACCTGCGTAAATGCGCGCAAAAGTGCGCGTATCCATGGTGCGACGTGCGGCACCAATCATCCACATCACCAATACCAAACCGGCATAGAAAAGCCCATGCAGTGCGTGACCGTGCATGATGGCGTTGATGGCGAAACCCGCCAGCAGCGGATAAAGCAGATAAACTACATTCTCAGCGATGACCAGCATGAGCGTCAGCAGTAGTTTTTTCTTGTTTCGTTTTGCTAATACTTTCAGGGTATTGAGGGCGCTGTGTGACGCCACGTTTTCGAGGTTTTCAGGTATGATTTGCATATGATTAGGTTAAAATTGAGCTTTTGAGCGATTGCTCAAAAGTGGTAAAATTGTATTTGAGCATTTGCTCAAAGTCAACGGCGGTGATGATGAAAGAAACAACAGCGGAGTTGCGTGAAAAGATCCTGGACACAGCGGTTGCACTGTTTATTGAAAAGGGACTGGAGAATGTGAAAACGCGCGAGTTAACGACACAACTCGGCCTGTCGCGCAGCCACATATATCACTATTTTCCCGACTGGGCGACTCTGTGCTTGGAAGCCTGTAACCGATTTGCACAGCGTGATTTGCTGATATTTACCCAGGATATTGAACAACTGCCCTTCACTGAACGCCTGGAAGCGTTTATCAGTAGCTATTTACCGCAGGAGCCGGATGCGGTCTGGCAGCTGTATAGCTCTGTTTGGCGTAAAGCGACAACTGAAGCGGCCTATGCGCAATTGGCGACGCAACTAACACAGCAGTGGCAAGCACTGATGGCGGGCATCATAGAGGATGGCATCTGTGCCGGTGCATTTCGTGAAGCGAATGCCCAGCAGGTGGCACGCCAACTCAGCGCGATGCTAAATGGCTATGCGGATTTACTGATTGTGGTGCAAGAAACTAAAGCGCGAGAACAGGCGATAGACGATCTACGCACCTTTATTAAACTCGCGCTTTGATTTTTGAAAAATCTGTTTCAAGAAGTGGTTATTGAATGATCAGTGATGGCGACAAAATAGGCGTCACGTTTTTCAATCATAACACCGCGATCGCGCCAATAAGCTGCCATATTGAAGAACGCATCGCTGGTGAGATTGAAGCCAATAATAACTGAAGAGTGCTTGCCGCTACTGAGAAACTTGTTCAACTGCTCCATATTCAACGCTTTAACAGACTCCATCATCTTCTCCCGATCTATAACAAGATAATCTGCTTTAACAGATTATCTTGTAAGTATCAGGACGCACAATGCAGTTATATTAATATTACGTTCTGCGAAAATTCCAATGACATTCGACGACCATCACCCCGCCAACCCGCAAAAATTCTGATAAATGAGATCGATCTCAAGTTGAGAACAAGCCTCAGCTCGCAACTCCGAGCCTGAAAGCTTCTGTTTTTCTAAATTATTTCCTGTTGGATATATCAGCAAAACACAATGTCAGTCACGGGTATTAATTACTAAAAAGTATGATTGAGCGATTTTTTGAGCTGCATGAAATTCAAGCGAACGCGCTTCCAATGGATGTACAGACGTCCAGACGTATATTATAGTCCTTACCCTACGTTTCTAAGGGACCTGTGTCATGAAAAAAATTGTGCTTTCCACCCTGCTCGCTGCCGTCGTTTCCCTGCTCAGCGCATGCGATAACCAAAAAGATAATGCCATCAAAGTTGCGATTAACACCGGCCCTGATGAGGCGATCTGGCAGACCGTGAAGCAGGTAGCGCATGATAAGTATCATCTGGATGTCGATGTCGTTGCATTTAACGATTACGTGCAGCCAAACGAGGCGCTGCGCAATAAAGATGTTGATGTCAACGCCTTCCAAAGCCTGCCTTACCTGGAAATGCAGTCAAAAGAGCGCGGCTATAAATTTGCTGTCGTCACCAACACCTTCGTGTTCCCGATTGCAGGATACTCGCGCAAGATTAAAACCCTGGCCGAATTACCCGAAGGTGCCACTGTCACCATTTCTAACGAAGCGACCACGCTGGGCCGCAGCTTGTTATTGCTACAAGCGCAAGGTTTGATCAAAGTGAAGCCAGAGGCGGGTCTTCTGCCCACTACACTGGATATCACAGACAATCCTAAGAAGCTGAAAATCGTTGAAGTCGATACCCCGCAGTTGGCACGCACGCTGGATGATCCGCAGGTTTATATTTCGATCATCAATAACAACTTTGCTGCGCTGGTGAATCTTTCCGCCTCGCGTGACGGCATGTTTATGGAAGGCAAAGCCTCGCCATACGTGAATGCCATTGTGGCGCGTGAAGATAATAAAGACAGCGCCAACGTGCAGAAATTGAAAGAAGCCTTCCAGTCACAGCAGGTGTTGGATAAAGCTAACGAGATTTATAAAGGCGATATTATTAAGGGCTGGTAATCGCCTATTTGAGGGGCGTCCTTGATTCAGGGCACCCTTTCAATGAGTTGTCTGGCAAGGCCATAATGCCAGACAACTCAACTAACAAACATCATGTCATATCAGCATTGCGCGTTAAGATTATTTAAAATCCACTTCCATTAATTCCGCAATGGTTGCATCTTTCGTCGAGGTGACGCAGCGGTGCAGATAGTCAGTGAATTTCGACGATGGCGGCATGCCCAACTCCAGCAACTTCTCATTGCTGAAAACCACATTGAGCTTTGAAAAGTGGCCATAGAGATTCATCGCCCGAAGCACAATACGCTCGTTGCAGGGGCCAAACAGAGACGAGAAGCTTTTTTTACTTTCAGCTAACTCACGGTAGTTTACCTTTTGATATGTCTCTGCCACCGGAACCTGACCTGAAGCTTTCGCCATCGCTTTATCAATTTCAGCAAAAGTCACACTGCTGTTGAGGCCGGCAGAAATGTGAATAATGCTCTTGTCGACGTTCTCGGCCGTCAGTAATAACTCCAATGCATCTGCACAGTAATCGACGGGCACTACGTCGATGCGGTCCTCCAATTCGCACATGAACTTACCCAGCGTAAGGGCCATGCGGAACACCCAGAAAATACTCGGTGAAGGGGTGCAGCCGTGATCGGAATGGCCAACCACGATTGAAGGCCGAGCAATGACCAGTGGCAGATTCGGTAGCGATTCGGTCATCATTTTTTCTACCGTGGCTTTACTCCAGGTATATTCCACGATGTGCTGATCGCGCAGCGTATTCAATTCGCTCTCGGTCACCAAGGTATTGGCTTCGGGGGCGCAAGACATGGCGGTTCCCACGTGAATGAATCGCTGCAAACCCCTCACCAGGCTCATACGGCGGGCAAACTGGAATGTCCCTTCTACGTTCACTTTCCAAATGTAAGGGTTGGTACCAAATGAGGCGACGGCGGCGCAGTTCATCACATGTGTCACCGCGTCTAGTCGCGGATCGTCCGCGAATTGTTCTGGCTCAGCCAAATCGCCAATTAAAATATTTTCTGTGGTTAGCGTACTCAGTAAACTGGCATCCACACCGAACTTGGCCAAATTCCCTTGGAGGCGGGCCAGCCCCACGGCTGGTGAATCACCACGAACCAACAGTAGCAGAGAGTTGTTTTCTCTTTTCTTTAATAAATTCACGGTAACCGCACCGCCCAGGAAGCCAGTCGCGCCAGTAACAAGAATCGTATTCATAATGTCGATCTACAAGTCGGTTTTGATCAAAAGGATTGCGTCGAATGTAGATCAGGCAAGATAAATGGCGGATAAATGCGTTTCGGCGGTGTTGAGAAAAATACGCTCCAGTTAGTAACCGTTTAACTGTGGCGAATTTATGGTCGCCAGTCGTCAGTTTGCTTCTTATTTATCGACTATTCTGAGATCAAAAAGTAAACCGAGATATAAAAATGTCGTAAAAATTTCATTGCCTGGCGTAAAAATGCAGTGCATAAAATCGCCACCTGCTATTCACCAGGCAGGGAAAAAGGTATGTTCGCCGTCATACACAGCCATCGCTGCTCCACGCTGAAAAGAAACAGGAAATTTATGAGTCAGACCGAGAAACAATCTCTGCCTGCTGGCATGCTGGCCGCCGCAGGGATCGTGTTTGGTGATATCGGTACCAGCCCGCTATATACCTTGAAAGAGTGTCTTTCCATCTTACCCGATGGCTCTGTATCCACCGTCGCCGTGATGGGCTTCTTATCGCTGATTTTTTGGGCGCTCACGCTAATCGTAACATTGAAATACGTCTGTTTTGTCATGCGGGCCGACCACGACGGCGAAGGCGGCATTTTGACGCTGATGTCATTGGCTCGCCGCAATGTCAGCCCGAAAATCGGCCATATTATTGTGTTAGCCGGTCTTACCGGTGGGGCATTCTTTTACGGTGACGGGATTATCACCCCAGCGATATCCGTGTTATCCGCGATTGAAGGGATGGAAGTCGTTTCACCGCACCTGGACAAGTTTGTCGTCCCCTTGGCGGTCGTGATTCTGACACTGCTGTTTATGATCCAAAAACATGGCACTGAGAAAGTCAGTAAAGTGTTTGGCCCCGTCATGTTTATCTGGTTTGTTTCGATTGGCTTATTAGGGATTCGCGGGATCGCACTCAATCCCACAGTGCTCCACGCCCTCAGTCCTTCCTACGCGCTGACGTTTTTATTGACGCATAAGGCGCTTTCCTTTGCTGCGCTCGGTATGGTGGTACTGGCAGTGACCGGTGCCGAAGCACTGTATGCTGACATGGGACACCTTGGTAAAGCGCCCATTCGTATGGCATGGCTGGTGATAGCGATGCCCGCGTTGGTGCTCAACTATTTTGGACAGGGCGCACTGGTTATTGCCGATGCTCAAGCCATTAATAACCCGTTCTTTAACCTTGCACCTGGCTGGGGACAGATCCCACTCATCGTACTCTCTACGCTCGCCACCGTTATCGCGGCACAATCTGTGATTTCTGGCGTTTACACTTTGACGCATCAGGCGATTCGCCAAGGCTTCCTCCCCCCGATGCGTATTGTGTTTACCTCACATACCGAATCCGGGCAGATCTATATTCCGGTCGTTAACTGGCTGCTTTTTGTCGCAGTCACCGTGATCGTGCTGGCGTTCCGCCAATCTTCAGCCCTCTCCTCGGCGTACGGTATTGTGGTGACAGGCACCATGGTGATAACCGCTTGTCTGGCTGGCGTGGTGGCGTTACGTAACTGGAAATGGCCGCTACCGCTGGCATTAGTATTTCTCATCTGTATGCTGACCATCGATATCCCCCTGTTCGCCGCCAACTTGATGAAATTGTTATCCGGCGGATGGGTGCCGGTAGTCATGGCGCTGACCATGATGGGGTTAATGCTGATTTGGAGTACCGAGCGTAATCGATTAATTAAGAAGTTGAATAACGACCCGGAAAGCCTTCAGGCTCTGGTGAAGTCGCTGGAAACCAACCCGCCGAGTCGCGTGCCGGGTACGGCGATTTTCCTCGCTCGTAAAGAGTTTGAGATCCCACAAGCCCTGCTGCATAACCTCAAACATAATCGTGTGCTGCACAAACGCGTGGTGTTGCTGAATATTCGCACCACCGATACCCCGCGCGTGCACAACCAGCAACGCATCACCATTACGCAGCTGTCACCGTCATTCTGGCAAGTCACGGCGGCCTATGGGTGGCGTGAGGTTCCTTCAATGGCTGAAGTGCTGCATTTATGTGGGTTAGAGGGCTTTGGTTGTACCGTCAATGAAGCTTCGTTCTTCACTTCCCATGACACACTGGTGATGAAAAAACGTAAAGGGTTGTCACGAGTCAAGGGTGGCATCTTCCACTTTTGCCAACGCAATGCGTTACGGGCACATGAACAATTCAACATTCCACCGAATCGAGTGATCGAGTTAGGTGGGCAACGCGAGTTTTAACAAAATGGGGCGCCTGGTGCGCCCCAACTGATTAAATAGTCCGCCCTAAATGTAAGCAGATGAAAAAATATTCCCTAAAGTTTATCAGAGTTGTGGCTGAACTTTTCTTAACAACTAATTAGCAATTAAAGCTAAAACGCATAACCTCAAAAGGTGTTTATTAAGCCTACCGGCGCCGATTACCTGCCGTGCGCAACTGCCGGGTTTAATAAACCAATCATCAACAATAAAACGTGTCGCTTCGAAATCGGCTCAGTTGTTATTTTGAGGAGTAAGACCATGAAAGAACTTATTAACGACGTGATTTCTATTTTCACACCGCAAAATGTTAAACCAGTATTAGTCCGTGCTGACCTCACTCATCGCGAACTTTCATCCATTCACCCCGTCGGCTTCACTTCAGTGAGCTGGGCCACGTCGATGGAAGAGTTGACGGATGCGATAGTGAAAAAGACGCTTGCTGCCGGCGCTGTCGGTTATCACATTACTGATGTCGAATCGCATGAACCGGGCCATGATGGTCAGCATGTGATGGCGGCGACTGCCACGCTGTACCACATCAACAGCAAAGTGGCATACGGCTGATGTTAACCTACGCATTCAAGCCTAAATTAAGCCTGCCACTCCCGTGACAGGCTTTTTTCTGAAAAGTATTGCACCAAAAAATCAATAAAGACTTTTATGCGCGGCGATTCTGACGTCCGTTGCGTATACACCGCCCAGATATTCGCTTCCTGATACCACTGCGGTAATACATGCACCAATTCTCCCCGCGCCAGATAGGGTTCGACATCCCATGCAGAGCGCAGAGCAATACCGTGCGACTTCAGAGCCCAATTAAGAATAACCTTGCCACTGTTCGATGAATAATGACTATTCAGACGACACAATATCTTTTGTTCCCCGTCAGTGAGTGGCCAATTGCCAAACGTACTGTGCTTTTCATTAATGATAAGACAGCTGTGATGAATTAACTCATCCAACGAATTGAGTGGCGCTGATTGGATTAAATAGTCAGGAGATGCGCAGAGAATTCGCCGGTTGGCGGCCAGTTTGCGTGCAATGTAGGCGTGATTAAGGTCGTCTCCAACCTGAATATCCACGTCGGTCCCCGACTGCATTAAATCAATTTCCCGGTCGCTGAGGATCAGCTTGATATTCAATGAAGGGTGCTGAGAGATAAAGGCAGAGATGGCGTCAGAGAGATAATCCTGCCCAAACCCCATCGAGCAGCCCACAGTCATATCGCCGGACAATTCCCCACGCCACTGCCGGAAATTGCTGAGGAAGGCATCCATTTCCTGAAGCACCTGCTGTGCTCCTTCCAACGCTTTCTCACCTTCTGGTGTCAGGCGCATCACACGGTTGGTACGAAAAAACAGTCGGGTTTCCAGCTGCTTCTCCAAAATCGCAATACGTTTACTGATATAGGAAGGAGACTGGCCAAGTTCAACTGCGGCACGCCCAAAACCGTCATGGCGCGCCACACTGATGAAAACATAGAGATCTTCGATAGCAGGCCAGCCCTGCAAGGGTTTCTGGACGTTTTTTCCGGCAAGCTCTCGCTTCATGGCATCACACTGTTAACGGGCATCGCAGGGTTATAGCACAGAATCGAGGAAGCCTTGTAGCTGCGCCAGGAACACATTCGGGACCTCTTCCTGCGGGGAGTGCCCACAAGGCAGTGCTGCACCCTGCACGTCAACGGCTTTATCCTGCCAGGTCGAAACGACATCGTATAATTGACCCACTGTGCCCTTCTCGCCCCAAAGCAACTGCAGTGGGCAAGCAATACGTTTCTCGCTGTCCTGCGAATCATGCGCTAAATCGATGGTCGCAGCAGCGCGATAGTCTTCACACACCGCATGAATCATCTCAGGTTGCTGATAACAGCGCAGATAATCGTTAAAAACCGCTTCTGATGTAGCACCCGGTGTTTTTAACTGACCCTCGATATGTTTTCTCAGGAAAAATGCCGGATCGTGGCCGATCATGGTTTCCGGCAGCGGATAAGGTTGGATCAAGAAGAACCACCAGAAATAGCGGGTGGCAAAGGCTTTATCGGTTTTCGCATACATGGTCGCTGTAGGCGCAATATCGACAAAAGTACAACACGTGACCTTTTCAGGATGGTCGAGCGCCAGACGGTGCCCAACCCGAGCGCCGCGATCATGCCCCACGAAAGCCACACGATCCAATCCCAACGCATCAATCAGCAGGCTGATGTCATCCGCCATGCTGCGTTTCGCGTAGGTAAGATGTTGTTCATCGCTGGCCGGCTTGTCACTGTCGCCGTAACCGCGTAAATCCGGCAGTATGACCTGGTATTTTTTCGCCAGCTCTGGCGCAACTTTACGCCATGCCAGATGGTTTTGTGGATGGCCATGCAACATCAGTAACGGCGAGCCTTCGCCGCCAGTGGCAACACGCAGTGTCACACCATTAGCGAGTTTTACATCCTTTAAAGCAAAACCGTCGATAAACGGTGATGCTCCTCGATCCGTCATTTCACTCATCTTGTTGTCCTTTTACCCGCTGCAACCACGGACGTTGAGCAAAATGCTGTTTTTCGAACTGCGCAATGTCAGGCTCGTACTGCAATGTCCAGTCAACTGCACTGCCTCCACCCAACAACATCTCGCGTTTTAATGCGCTGACTTCAAAGTGCAGTGTTTGATTATTGAAGCAGAGGGTCTGATGTTCCAGCGATATCGTGATTTCATTATGTGCGGCATCGAGAGTGGCCTCGCTCAGTTGTTGATACGCTTCTTCGCTGAGTGTCAGTGTCAGCACACCATTTCGTTGGCAGTTGTCGTCGAAGATACCCGCAAAGCTCGTGCCAATAAGGGCACGAATCCCCAGCTGATTCAGTCCCCACACGGCGTGTTCACGGCTGGAGCCACAGCCAAAGTTGGCGCCTACCAGTAGAAATGCAGCCTGATCCCAACCGGGTTTATTCAGTATGAAATCAGGATTTGGTGAGCCGTCAGCCAGGAAGCGCAGGTCGAAGAATACGCCCCGATCAAGCCCTTGGCGGTCAATGCCCTTGAGGAATTGCTTGGGCATGATGACATCTGTGTCGATATTGGCGGCGGGTAAAGGTGCGATTTTGCCGGTGATACTGTGAAATGCTTCCATTTTAACCCTCTACTGTCATCAAACTGCGAACATCGACCAGATGGCCGGCTAATGCAGCAGCGGCCACCATCGCTGGGCTCATCAAATGCGTGCGAGCACCCGCCCCTTGTCGGCCGGGAAAGTTGCGATTAGTGCCAGAGGCACAGCGGTCGCCGGGTGCCAAGACATCTTCATTCATTGCAAGGCACATTGAGCACCCTGACTGACGCCACTCAAATCCGGCATCGATGAAGATGCGGGCTAACCCTTCAGCTTCCGCTTGCTGACGGACTTGAGTCGAACCCGGCACAATGATACCGCGCACGTGGCGGGCAATTTTACGTTCACCAATCACCGCAGCGGCAGCTCGGAGGTCTTCAATTCGGCCATTGGTACAGGAGCCAATAAACGCATGGGTAATGGCGATACTTTCCAGCGGCGCGCCGGGCTCCAGACCCATATATTTCAACGCAGTTTTCAGCGCCTGCTGTTTGATTAAATCTTTTTCCAGTGCGGGATCCGGTACGCGCCCACTGATTGCACTGGTTTGGTCCGGGCTGATGCCCCAAGTGACTTTCGGTTCGAGATTGCTGCAATCCAGGGTCAACGCGTGGTCAAATTTCGCCTCTTCATCGCTTCGCAGCGTAAGCCACTCACTTTTTGCCTGCTGCCACAAATCGCCAGTCGGCATTTGCGGTTTGCCCTCAATATAGGCAAACACCTTTTCATCCGGCGCGATAATCGCACCGCGAGCGCCTGCCTCAACGGCCATATTACACAGGGTCATGCGACCTTCCATGCTCAGTGCATCAATGGTTGCTCCACAGAATTCGATCGCATACCCGGTCGCACCTGAGGCACCAATACGTTCAATCAGCGCCAGAATGATGTCCTTAGCGGAACAACCATAAGGCAGTTCGCCTTCGACCTTCACTTGCATGGTTTTTAATCGGCGATAAATCAGGGTTTGTGTCGCCAGCAAGTGTTCAATTTCAGAGGTGCCGATACCGAAGCCCAATGCGCCGAACGCGCCGTAGGTGGTGGTGTGGCTGTCACCGGCAGCAATCACCATGCCGGGCATCACCAATCCTTGTTCATGTGCGACCACATGTTCAATTCCCTGGCGTGGGTCCATCACATCAAACAGTTCGATACCAAAATGGGCGGCGTTCTGACGGAAATAGTCGACTTGCAACTGTCCACCGGCATCGGTCATGGCTTCATCACGTTCCGGTCTGGTCGGATTCACATGATCCACGTTGAGCAAGATGGTGGCGGGATGTCGCACAGGGCGTTGATGTTCGCGCAGGCCACTGAATGCCTGCGGGCTGGTGTATTCATTCAAAATAGACCGATCAATATAGAGCAACACATGTCCTTCATCGTCTAACTTGCGTACGACATGCTGATCGATCAGTTTTTCATACAGTGTTTTGTTAGCCATGCGATTGCCCACATAAAGTATTAACAAGTCATTAGAGACATTAGGGTAATACAGAAGCGGGCGAGTTAATGAACACGGTACGTGATGTAATGATCTATGAAATGTAACTTATGGGCGACTAACCAGCCGCCCCTGAGTTAATGGGAAGAAATCAGACGCTCAAAGCGATAAGGCGTGGGATCGATGAGCGGTGGATGCCCAGTCACCAAATCGGCCGCTAACTGCCCTGCAGCCGGTGATGTGCCAAAACCGTGGCCTGAAAAACCAGTGGCCAGCGTTAATCCCGGCATTGACGCCACAGGGCCAATCACCGGGTTGGAATCCGGCGTCACATCAATGACGCCCGCCCATGACTCTGCCATGACGGCTTGCTGAAACACCGGCCAGGCGGCACTGAGATTTCGCATTGCCTCCCCGTTCAATGCCGGATTAGCCAGCGGGTCGAGTGTACGGACTTTCTCAAAAGGTGTACGTCGATCGTTGCGCCAACGACGTGCCATCGCCAGATCCTTGAGGAAATATTTACCCAGTGAAATGCGTAAGTTGTCGCGTGCATGGCGTAATTGAGGCATATAGCGCGTCCCAATTAACAAATGGTCAAGCGTCAAGGGGGCATCCAGCGCACCGCGTTGCGTGATGATGAAACCGCCATCCTGATGCTGACGGAATGAAAAATCTGGCGCACCTACTGCGATGTTGGCGGGTCCTTGCAGCGGTTTGGTCCGCATGACCGAGCAGATCAGTGGCAAGGTTGGCAAATTAATGCCGAGATTGCCGAGGAAGCGACGTGACCAGGCACCGGCAGCGAGTAACACCTGATCACAACGAATCTCACCGCGCTCCGTTACCACGCCACTGACCTTGCCGTTGCTGGTGGCTAAACCACGCACAGCACAGTGCTCAATGATAATCGCGCCCTTTGCCATGGCCGCTTTAGCAATGGCGCTGGCTGCGAGCGTGGGTTCTGCACGTCCATCAGAGGCGGTAAAAATACCGCCCGCCCATTTTTCTGCGCCACCGGGCACGCGCATCGCAATCTCGCTATTGCTGAGCAGTCGGGTGTCCATTTCAGCGGCGCTTACGCCCTTTAGCCACTTTTCATGCATCGCCATCTGCGTTTCATTGCGGGCGATAAACATAATGCCGGCCTGGCGGTAGCCACATCGCTTCCTACACGCGTGGCCATCTGCGCCCATAAACGGTCAGCGGCCTGGGCCAGAGGGATATCCTCCAGCGCCCGGCTGGTTTTACGGATCCAGCCCAGATTGCGTGATGACTGCTCGCCCGCGATACGCCCTTTTTCCAGCACCACCACTGGAATGTTGCGCTCCGCGAGCGTCAGTGCGGCCGTTAACCCTACAATGCCACCGCCAATGATCACCACAGTGCTGGTATCCGGCATCATTGGCGAGGTGACCACGGGCGTAATAACAGGTGCCATAGCGTATCTCCCGCCCTTACAGGGCCACGGTAATTTCCTGAACCTCGGCTTTACCTGCGCCGCGGTATGCTGTGACTTCCAGTTCGACTTTGTAGACGGTCGAGCCTAGTGGAGGACAGGTCACGGTTGACGCCGGGTTAATACCGCGGAACTTCTCGCCAATGATCGCCATCACGGTGGGAACATCATCCGGGTTCTGAATAAAGACGCGCGAGCACACCACATCCTGCAGTGAAGCATCAATTGCCGCTAAGGCCGCTTCGATATTGGCAAATACCTGTAAGGTCTGTTCACGCAAATCAGCGGGAATTTCTTTGGTTAGCGGGTTGCGTCCTGCGGTGTTGGAGACATAAATCCAGTTATCGACTGCTACAATACGTGAATAACTGGCTTGCTCTTCAAACTTGGAACCGGTTTTAACTTTGATGATATGCGTCATAATGTGCTCTCTTTTAATTGGTTGGTTTTAGCTTAAAACGGGTGTTTCCCACAGGTTGAGCTTCACGCCGATGCCTTTCTCAATCGCATTGCGATACAGCACCGTGCCCCATGCAACGTCTTCAACCGGCATACCTCCGACTGACATGATGATGATCTCTTGATCGTTTTGACGTCCGGGCGCATCACCGGCGACGATCTTGCCGATGTCTTCCAACTGCTCAGCTTGCAGCTGTCCCTCGGCCACCATATCCATGAAGCGCACTCCGATAATGGGAATGGTGCGATGCGCCGGTTTCGGCACCTCTTCAAACCAGGCGTGATATAAGCCAGTGTTATCCAGCACCTTGCGAACGTCCGGCTGCTCCATGCCTTCGTCAATGTTGCACAATGCCGGCATCGCCAAAAACGCTCCCGCCTTGACCCACTCACGTTTCACCAATGGATAAGTATTCGGGTCACCGACTTCACCAGAGCTGCAATAAGTGACAATGTCACTCCCGCGAACCACCTCCTCTAGCGTATTAACAATGTCGACGTGCTTGATTTGTGGATAGGTTTCTTGCACCCAAGTCAGGAAGTTATCGAGGCTCCGCTGCCCACGTCCTTTGACTTTAATGGTGTCGATATGCGGACATACGGCGATAAAAGCGGCGACGGCGGTCTTGCCCATCACTCCCGGTCCCAACAGACCAATTATCCGCGAATCTTTACGTGCCAGATGGCGTGCCCCCACGCCAGGCACGGCGCCGGTGCGATACGCGGACAACAGGTTGGCGGACATGTGCGCCAGAGGGGCGCCAGTTTCAGCATCATTCAGGGTGAACATCAGAATCGAACGTGGCAGACCTTTTTCTCGGTTAGCGATGTTGGAGCCATACCACTTCACGCCTGCGGTACAGAAATTGCCGCCCAAATATGCCGGCATTGCCATCATGCGGCGGTCAGCAGTGGGTTTTGGCATGGTTGGAAACGGTGAGTTTTCTGGGAAAGTCACCATTGCACCATGCGAGTCATTATTTGCGCCCGCCATACGATAGTCGCCGTGATACAGCAGCCCAAACATCTCTTCCATGGTGTCCACGCAGGCGGACATATCGGTCACGCCTGCACGAATCATGTCTTGCTCCGACAGGTAAATAAAATCGATTCGGGTTGAATCACTCATAGGTCGCCTCTTCAATCAGTCTTTTGGTCGATGTCCCGCTGCCGCGAAAATTGCCATATATAGCGATGTCACAGGCTTACACCGTCGTATTAACGGGGGTTTTCGCTGTGTGAAATAGAAATAACGCGTCAGATGTCCGGCTGTATTGAATATTTGCGACATGGCGAAACGCAGGCGTGGCACAGCGCTTGCATCACTCAGGCTCTATCTAGCCCGTTGCGGAGCACGCCATGACACAACTTCCTTTGTACCGCCACAGTGGTTTCCAACCCGAACAGCCTTGGTTTGTGCTTAATGCCGCACGACACTATTCAGTGATCGCATCGGATAACCCGGCGATTTCACATTTCTACAGCTTTGAAGTGGCGCAGAATGCCTGCATGACGTTGGCTATACCGGATGGTTGCGTGGATATCGTGTTTGATTGCGATGCGCAACATCCCCGCGCGCGCGTATGCGGTACAACGCTGGAGGCGCGTGGCGCTGATATGCAACACAATCATCACTATTTTGGTGTGCGTTTTGCACCGGGGATCATTCCCGATTTCCTGGATGTGATGGCGGAAGAGATACCCGATCGAGAATTCAGTTTTCTCGATGTGGTACCCGATGCGCGCTTAGCGTTCGAACAGATTGTGCAAGCGCGTGATTTTACCCGCCAGATTGCGCTGTTTAACGCTTATTTCACGCCGCGCTTGGTGCGTAAAGCCTCAGCGGTGACCTCAATGATTATCCAGACGATGCGCCAGCTGCAGGGCAACATTCGCATCGATCAGTTGGAAGCGCTGACCGGCTACACCTGCCGCACTATTCAGCGCCAGTTTCGTCAGGATACCGGCATGTCGCCCAAGGCATTCAGCCGTATTTTGCGGTGTCAGTCTGCCATCAACAGCATCCATTTAAGGCAGGATCTGTCGTTTAGCGATTTGGCATTTGATCTTGGCTTCAGTGACCAATCCCACTTTTTGCGTGAATTTAAAAAATTCGTGAGCACCACGCCCTGTGACTACCAGCGCCGTATTACCCATGATGACTATTTCCATCGTCTACAGTTTCACTGAGCACTAAAAGAGTGCAGTGATGCACTGTGCCCTTGTCCGATTTTTTCTATCCGCCAGCCTCAAGGCTGAGAAATGATGCCGCTACGTTACCTGCCTCAGGCGGCACAGATTGCCTGGGAAATTTCTATCAGCGGTTGAGGGCATTGGCGATGAATACGGATTCCGGCTTACGCAAAAATACGTTGGGTTTGTTTTCTCTGGTCTTTTTTGTTGTCGCGGCAGCTTCACCGCTGACCGGCGTGGTGGGTGGTTTACCGGTGGCCATTATCTCCGGCAACGGCGGTGGCATTCCGGTGTTCTATATCCTGTCCTGCATCATTCTGATGTTGTTCGCGGTGGGTTTTATTGCCATGAGCCGTCACGTGAATAATGCCGGTGCTTTTTACACTTACATCTCTAAAGGAATGGGGGAAAACTGGGGAGCGTCAGCATCGGTGCTGGCCGTTATGGCCTATATCTCCATTCAGATTGCAATTGTGGCGATGCTGGGATTCTTTACTCAACTCTTTATTGAAGCGCATTTTTCCACCCATATTCCTTGGTGGGCGCTCAGCATGCTATTTGTTTTAATCTGCTGGATATTAAGTATTAAACGCGTTGAAGTTGGCGGAAAACTGCTGGGCGTATTGATGTTGGCTGAAGTGGCGATCGTGTTGTTAACCGATGTCATGCTGTTAATCAAAAAAGTCGGGCCTTATACCTTTCAATCCTTTGAACCTTCGGTGTTTATGCAGGGTAATTTGGGCATCGCGTTTATTTTTACTATTGCAGCCTTTATTGGTTTCGAATCCACCGCTATTTATGCGGAAGAGTGTCGTGATCCGCATAAAACCGTTCCCCGCGCGACGGTTTGCGCTTTGCTACTGATTACCGCCTTCTTTTGCTTCACCAGTTGGTCACTGGTGCAGGCCTACGGATTCGACCAGATTGTGGCCATTGCCAGCAAAGATCCCGGCAACTTCGTTTTTAATATCACCAGGCAGTACGTCGGACAATGGGCGGTTGAAACCATGTCCGTATTGTTGATTACCAGCTTGTTTGCAGCTGCATTGGCCTTTCATAACAACATCTCACGCTATCTCTTCAGCATCAGCCGCGATGGATTGATTTGGAAAGAGCTGTGCAAAACACATCCCACCAACGGTACACCGCATAATGCCAGCCACGTTCACAGCGTCATTATGCTGATGCTACTCGCGGGTATGGGCAGCGCAGGGTTGGACCCTATGATCCATATCTTCGCCATTGGCTCGGCGGTGGCAACGTTGTGCATCCTGGTCTTGCAATTAGGCGTCTCGGCTGCAGTGGTATTGTTCTTTCGTCGTACAAAGAGCAGCAATAGCCGTTTTACCGTGTTTTGGGCACCTCTGCTTTCCATGATGTGTATGACTATCACCATTATTTTGGTGGTGAATAACCTTCAGTCTTTGAGCGGCAGCGATTCGGGTATCGTTAAGTGGATTCCCTGGTTTATTGCTGGTTGTGCGTTAGCAGGTTATGGCTTGTCGATGAAACGTGGCGTGAAGGTCCACGCCTAAAAAAAACAAACGCTTGCTGAATAAAACCTCAACATCAGCAAGCGTTTAATTTGACCTAAGTGGCGTTGCCAGATATAAAGAATAACCGCGTCGGATAAGCGGATATATCTCCCTACTTTTCTATTTCTCGCCTAAATTCTCATCACTTCGCTTTTATGTAAGTTAAGTAATTAACACCAATACTTTATTAACTAAAAACAAGTTAATCTTTTCGTAACAATCTTTTAATTTGCAAACCGAATTTTTAACGTTTACCTGCAAAGTATAAAGATCAGGATCAGAATGACTCACATCAAACAAATCGTACCTGCCCTTAGCCTGGCAGCGCTGCTGGTCTCTTCAGTGGTCCACGCTGAAAATGCACCAGAAAAAACCGATGTTCTGTTGATTGGCGGCGGCGTCATGAGCGCCTCGCTTGGCACATGGCTGCAAGAGCTGCAACCGGGCTGGAAACAGCTGATGGTTGAGCGTCTGGATGCCGTGGCGCTGGAATCGTCAAACGGCTGGAACAACGCGGGTACCGGTCACTCTGCTAACATGGAGCTGAACTACACGCCAGAGCGTGCAGACGGTTCAATCGACGTTAGCAAAGCGCTGGAAATCAACGAATCCTTCATGATTTCACGCCAGTTCTGGACTTCGCAGGTACAGCGCGGTGTGTTGCACGATCCACGCTCGTTCATCAATTCCACGCCACACATGAGCTTTGTCTGGGGCGACAAAAATGTTGAATATCTGACCAAGCGTTACGATGCCTTGCAGAAAACCACCCTGTTCCAGGGCATGAAGTTCTCAACCGATCACAAGCAGATCGAGCAGTGGGCGCCGCTGGTGATGGAAGGTCGTGACCCGAATCAGAAAGTTGCAGCCACCTGGACGCCAGTGGGCACCGACGTTAACTACGGTGAAATCACCCGTCAGCTGATCGGCAGCCTGAAGAAAGATCAAAACTTCAAGCTGGAAACCTCTTCTGAAGTTACCGATTTCAAGCGTAACAGTGACAACTCTTGGCACGTCACGATTAAAGACGTGAAGAGCGGTGAAAACCGTGCGGTAGACGCAAAATATGTGTTCATCGGTGCAGGCGGCGCAGCCATCAAATTGCTGCAAAAAACCGGTATTCCAGAAGCAGACAACTATGGCGGATTCCCGGTAGGGGGTTCTTTCCTGATGACGGAAAATCCAGAAATTGCTAACCGCCACCTGGAAAAAGTGTACGGTCAGGCTTCTGTAGGTGCCCCACCGATGTCGGTTCCCCACATCGATGCGCGTAACCTCGACGGTAAACGCGTAGTGCTGTTTGGGCCGTTCGCGACCTTCTCAACCAAATACCTGAAAAACGGCTCGCTGTTTGATCTGCTGAGCGCTACCACCACCAGCAATATCATGCCAATGACCCACGTCGGTATTGATAACTTTGATCTGGTGAAATACCTGATTGGTCAGGTGATGCTGAACGACGACGATCGCTTCGCCGCGCTGAAAGAGTACTATCCAAACGCGCGTAAAGAAGACTGGAAACTGATCCAGGCAGGTCAGCGTGTTCAGATCATCAAGAAAGATGCCGATAAAGGTGGCGTGCTGAAACTGGGTACTGAAATCGTGACCGATCAGCAGAAAACTATTGCTGCTCTGCTGGGCGCATCACCGGGTGCCTCTACCGCTGCGCCAATTACTCTGGATGTAATGAAGAAGCTGTTCCCAGAGCAGTTCGCTTCACCAGAGTGGCAAGAGAAGATCCGTGCGATCATCCCAAGCTTTGGCCAGAAACTGAACGGCAACACCGCCCTGACCCAGCAAGTATGGGACAACACCGCAGAGACACTGCAGTTGACCAAACCGCCTGTCATCAACATGGGTGAGCAGTCAGTTGCACCGACGCAAGCGAAACCGCGTGCTGAGTCTGCGAAGCAGGACATGGCGCTGTAATCACTACGCGCGAATGATTGAAGCAAAGCCGGACAATGTCCGGCTTTTTTATTTGCGCGTGACTAAATCATGGCCTGTGTTACCCAACCCCCAAACCAACGCTTGCCGTGCATGCGCCACTCGCGGTTGCCGCAGAGCGCTAGGTAGCCAGATCAGGTTATAGCGAATCTCCGTATCGCCGATTGGAGCGGGTAAACTCACTAATTCCCCCTGCTCCAGCTGTTCCTGACACAAGAATGCGGGCATCACCGACCAGCCAAATCCTCGACACAGCAAACTGCGTTGACCACGCAAATCCTGACCCACTACGGCGGGCAGCAGCGCCTGGTATTTGACGCGATTTTTATCCAGCCAATGATCAATCAGGGACAGTTTTAAGTCATAGGCGAGCAACGGTTCTTTAATCAAACTGGCGGTAAAATCCTCACTCTGCTGCAAGCGCGCGGCGACGGCTGGCGCGGCAACGGCGACCACACGATCGCGGAAGATCACTTCCCCTTTTAAACGCGGGTCCGTCACTGGATGCGCGGTGATCCCGAGATCGCAATGGCCTTCAATCACCATCTGCGCCACCAAGGGACCATCGCCGGTGTGCATATGCACGCGAATACCGCTCTCCAGCAGTGGCAATAACTCGCCTGACAGTTTCTCTGCCATAAAATCGGCATGTCCGATGATCTGCAACGTACCGCTGACATCCATAGAGCGGGCACGTGCCGAAGATAGCGCGGACTCAGCAGTATCCAGCGCGTTGCCAATGTCGGCAGCCAAATCATCAGCCACCGCCGTCGGCGTGACGCCATGCACCAGTCGTTCGAAGAGAGGACGTCCTACCGCCACCTCCAAACCGCTAATATGTTGCGACACCGCAGGCTGTGTCAGGTTTAAGGCACGCGCCGCACCCGAAATAGAACGCTGGCGATAGACTTCCATAAACGTACGTAACCGAACCAGTGACATAGCGCCCCATAAATTATTTTATACCCCTACCAAAATAGCCTTGTTAGCCGTCAAAGGCTAGCGCGAGTAAGCTGCCTGCATCTTGAAACGCACAGGAATATCAACATGTCACTTCAGCAGGATTTACAACGTGTACTGCAAACTATGAAGCAGGCACATCTCCAGAACGCACCCGCAACAGCTGCAATGCGTCGCGACCGTTTGTTGCGCAGCGTGGCACTGATTCGCGACAACCATGTTGCCCTGGAAGCCGCGATAAGCGCCGATTTCGGTCATCGCAGCGCCTATCACACCCAGGCTGCGGACCTGATGACCACCATCAATATGTTGCAGCACTCAGCTGAACATCTGGAGCAGTGGATGCAGCCTGAAATCTCCGAGGTTCCGGTGGCAGGCATGCAGGCGCGAATTGAGTCACAACCGCTGGGCGTGGTCGGCATCATCAGTCCATGGAATTTCCCGATTAACCTGGCATTTGGTCCGCTGGCTGGCGTATTTGCTGCTGGCAACACGGCGATGTTGAAACCCTCGGAGCTGACACCCAAAACCTCCGAATTATTGGCGGAACTCGTGCCACGTTACTTCGCCGCTGATGAACTCACCGTAGTGCTCGGAGACGCCAGCGTAGGACAAGCTTTTAGCGCCCTGCCGTTCGACCACTTGGTCTTCACCGGCAGTACCGCCGTTGGCAAGCACGTTATGCGCGCTGCGGCAGAAAATCTGGTGCCCGTGACGCTAGAACTGGGCGGCAAATCTCCGGTGGTCGTGGATAGCGATGCGGATGTCGCGATGGCTGCGGCGAGAACGCTGACCATCAAAACCTTTAACGCCGGGCAAATCTGTATTTCTCCCGATTATCTGCTGCTGCCGCAGGAGGCTGAAGCTGCGTTTATCACTGCCGCACAGCAGTTTATCCAACAGGCGTTTCCAACCCTACAGGCTAACCCCGATTACACCGCCATTATCAGCGACCGTCACTATCAGCGACTGATCAACCTGATTGAGGATGCGCGTGCTAAAGGGGCACGCATAATCAGCCTGGCACCGATTGGTGAGCCTGACTTTGATGCACATAGCCGCAAAATCGCGCCTCATCTGATTCTGAAAGTCACCGAAGAGATGGCGGTAATGCAGGAAGAGATCTTTGGTCCCTTACTGCCAATTAAAAGCTACAGCGGTGATGTCAAGGAAGCGATTAACTACATCAATGCGCATCCGCGACCGTTGGCGGCCTACTATTTCGGTAGCGATACGTCGCGTCAGCAGATGATCGCCCAGCAAACGACCTCCGGTGCACTGGTGATAAACGATGTCATGACCCATGCTTCTCTCGACAGCCTGCCCTTTGGCGGTGTGGGAGCATCCGGTATCGGGGCATATCACGGAATACATGGTTTCCGTCGTTTTAGCCACGCTAAGCCGATTGTGATCCAAGATGAGGCAGGCACGGTGAATTTACGTTTGCGCGCGCCTTATCAAGACAAAAGCGCCGCACTGAACGAATTACTGAATAACCAACATTAATTGAGGAATGAAAATGAAAATTTTGATGGTTCTGACGTCTCACGCTGAACTGGGTAATACCGGCAAAAAAACCGGATTCTGGCTGGAAGAGTTCGCTGCACCTTACTTCGTGTTTAAAGATGCGGGTGCAGAAATTGTCTTGGCCTCTCCTGCAGGTGGTCAACCTCCGCTCGATCCCAAAAGTGATTTGCCTGAGTTCCAGACTGAAATGACCGCGCGTTTCAAAGCGGATGCAGCGGCGCAACAAGCACTGGCGAATACCGTGAAATTAGCCAGCGTGCACCAGCAGGAATTCGACACGGTGTTTTACCCTGGCGGTCACGGTCCTCTTTGGGATCTGGCCGAGTCAGCGGATTCCATTCAACTGATCGAATCCTTTGACCGTGCCGGTAAGCCCATCGGCTTTGTCTGCCATGCGCCTGGTGCGTTACGTCATGTGAAAGCGGCAAATGGCGCGCCGTTGATCCAAGGTAAACAGGTGACAGGTTTTACCAATGGTGAAGAAGCGGCGGTCGAACTCACCGACGTGGTGCCATTCCTGATTGAAGATGAATTCATCAAGCTCGGTGCGCACTATCAGAAAGGCGCGGATTGGGCTCCTTTCGTCGTAGAAGATGGCAATCTGGTGACCGGCCAAAACCCAGCAAGCTCTGAAGACGTGGCGAAAGCCCTACTGCTGCAACTGGCGGCGCAGCGTCCATAAACGCAATTCAGCCCTGATAGCGCACCGCTTCCAGTAATTTGGCAAAGGCGGCGGTGTGCTGTTTACGGCTAGGATAATAGAGGTAATAACCGTTAAACGGCTCACTCCAATCCTGCAATACGCGTCGCAAATGCCCCGCTTCAATATACTGGCGTACGGCATCTTCAGGCACACAAGCGATACCCATGCCGGAGAGAGCAGCATCAATGCGCGAGGCCAGGTTATTAAAAACTAACTGCCCCTCAACTTTGACACGAATTTCTTTGCCGTCTTTAGTGAATTCCCAGTTATATAACCCGCCTAAGGTTGGCAAGCGCATATTAATACAGTTGTGGTTTTGCAGTTCATAAGGCGTTTGAGGCACACCATGCTCGGCAAAATAGGCATCGGTGGCGACAATTGCCATGCTCCAGTCCGGCCCAATCCGCACCGCTACCATATCCTTTTCAACTTGCTCTCCCAAGCGCACCCCGGCATCAAAACGACCGCTGACGATGTCCGTCAGCGTGTTATCGACCGAAAGCTCCACCTTCACCTCGGGATATTGCAACAAGAACGGTTTGAGCAACGGCCACAAGGTGGTAGAGAGCGCATGTTCGCCGGCCGTAATGCGGATGGTTCCAGTGGGCTTACCTTGATTCGCCACCAGATCCTGCAATGCTTTCTCAATATCGATAATCATCGGCTCGACGCTTTTAATCAGCTGCTCACCGGCTTCTGTCGCCGCAACACTGCGTGTGGTTCGGGTTAATAAACGGGTATTGAGGCGCTCTTCTAAACCGCGTATCGCATGACTCAATGCCGATTGGGAAACACCCAACTTTGCCGCCGCGCGCGTGAAACTTTGCTCACGCGCCACTACTACCAGATAGGTGAGATCGTTAAAATTTTCCTTTAGCATGACCTATTCCTTTCATTTTTTGACTATCAAAAGCAGGGTCAATATACATACATTGCAATATATGTGGATATTTCACGAGTCCTACGGCACAAAGCGTTAAATTGTGACAAGCATCAACTCCTGTCTCCTGCGCCCTCTATTGTCATGATCTATTTCAGCGCCATTGATGAGTGGATTTCATAAAGCCTATCGTGAATCGGCAACTAATAAAATGTACTTTGTAATGATACTGTTAGCCTGTCTCTGAGTGTGTTGGTCAACTGGCGAACATCATAGAGATCGTGGCGGACGCATCGCGTTCGGACTGACTCTACGTCAACAGGGCAGCCATAATGGACAGACATGAGATCCTCATTCACGACCTGATTACATGGATTGATGACCATCTGCGTCAGCCACTGAAAATAGAAGATGTGGCACAGCGCGCGGGGTATTCAAAATGGCATTTGCAGCGCCTATTTCAGCGCACTATGCATATTAGTTTAGGCAATTATATTCGCGATAAAAAACTGGCTTCGGCCGCTGAGGATTTGATTAGCAGCAATGAAGCGGTAATTGAAATCTCGGTGAAATACGGCTACGACTCGCAGCAGTCTTTCAGCCGATCGTTCGTCAGAAAATATCACATACCGCCAGCAACCTGGCGGAGATTAAATACGCAGAAATATCCTTCCCAGGTGTAATTCACCTCTACGACCGGCCTCCGGGAGAAAATCAGAATGCCCCACACTGTGGCAATTAAGCCGCTGGCTTTGCTATGCGCGTCATTTACCTTTTTATTAACCGGCTGTGATGCGGCCTCAACCCCCACATCCAGCACGACATCAGCACCGGATGTGCAGGTCGTCACGCTGCAATCGGCTTCGATCCCTGTCACCGCAGAACTGCCTGGCCGCACTTCAGCCTTTCGCGTGGCCGAAGTGCGTCCACAAGTCTCAGGGATTGTGTTGCAACGCAACTTTACCGAAGGCAGTGATGTTGCCGCTGGCCAGGCACTGTATCAGATCGATCCTGCACCGTTTCGCGCCAGTTACAATAACGCGCGTGCTGCACTTTCTCAGGCAGAAGCCAATGCCCGTATGGCACAGCTGACGTTAACCCGCTATCGCGCATTGGCAGGCACGCAATATGTGAGCCGTCAGGATGTCGATCAGGCAGAAGCAACCGCAGCACAAACACGGGCGGCAGTGGATGCAGCCCTTGCTGCCAGTGAATCGGCGCGCATCAACCTGGCGTGGAGCACGCTCAAGTCGCCGATTGGTGGCCGTATTGGTCGCTCATCCGTTACTGAAGGTGCTTTAGTTCAGAGCGGACAAACCGCGGCGCTCGCCACCGTACAACAACTCGATCCCCTGTACGTCGACGTCACTCAATCCAGCGATGAATTTCTGCATCTGCAGCAGGCTTTTGCCAGTGGTCACCTGCAACAAAATACCGGCAAAGCGCGTGTTGATGTGCTGTTAAGTGACGGTTCACGTTATCCGCACAGCGGCACGCTGGCGTTTTCAGATGTCACAGTGGATCCCACGACCGGATCAATCACGCTGCGTGCCATTGTTCCGAACCCCGAGCATCAATTGCTGCCCGGTATGTTTGTGCGAGCCCAGTTGGATGAAGGTCAGGATCCCAATGCACTCCTGATTCCACAGCAAGCTGTTACCCGCACCCCGCGTGGGCAAGCCACCACGCTGGTTGTCGGCGCGGATAATAAGGTTGAAGTGCGTGCAATTACGGTTGCAGAAGCCGTGGACGATCAGTGGCGTGTCACCGAAGGGGTCAAATCTGGTGAACGCGTGGTTGTTGCGGGCCTGCAACGCGCACAGCCCGGCATGGTGGTGCACCCCGTGACGATGTCTAAACTCGCAGGGAGCACTCACTGATGTCGAGATTTTTTATTGACCGCCCCATTTTTGCCTGGGTGCTAGCCATTATCGTGATGCTCGCGGGTGCGATTTCAATCCTTAAATTGCCGGTTGAACAGTATCCCGATGTCGCCCCTACTGCGGTACAAATCCGTGCAACCTACCCTGGTGCTGATGCCACTACCCTGCAGAACAGTGTTACGCAGGTCATAGAGCAGAACATGAGCGGGCTGGATGGCCTGATGTACATGTCATCAACCAGTGACTCCTCCGGTACGCTGCAATTGACGCTGTCATTTGAGAACGGGACCAATGCGGATATCGCACAGGTGCAAGTGCAGAACAAGTTGCAGTTAGCCACGCCGTTATTGCCTCAAGAAGTGCAGCAGCAAGGCATCACAGTACGTAAATCCTCCAGCGTGTTCTTCCTCGTGCCGGGCTTTGTTGATGAAAGCGGTCGTATGAGCATGGAAGATATCGCCGATTATGTGGCGGCAAACCTTAAAGATCCTATTAGCCGCATAAATGGCGTTGGCGATACCACCCTGTTCGGTTCGCAATATGCGATGCGCATCTGGCTTGACCCGAACAAACTCAACACTTATCAACTCACTCCCGTTGATGTGATGACCATGATCCGCTCACAGAATGCCCAGGTAGCCGCCGGGCAATTGGGTGGCGCGCCTCCGGTTAAAGGCCAGCAGCTGAATGCCTCCATCATCGCCCAAACGCGTCTCACTTCACCTGAAGCCTTCGGCAATATCCTGATGAAAGTGAACAGTGATGGTTCGCAAGTACGCCTACACGATGTCGCTCGCATTGAGCGCGGTGGCGAAAACTATAATTTCGTGGTGAAGATCAATGGCAAACCGGCGTCAGCATTGGGTATCCAACTGGCAAGTGGCGCCAATGCGCTGGACACGGCGAATGCGATTCGTGCTCGTATTGACCAGCTCAGGCCTTATTTTCCTCAAGGGCTGAAAGTGGTGTATCCCTACGACACCACTCCGTTCATCAGCATCTCGATTCATGAGGTGGTAAAAACGCTGTTTGAAGCCATCGTATTAGTGTTTTTGGTGATGTACCTGTTCCTGCAAAACCTGCGCGCCACGCTGATTCCCACCATTGCCGTGCCGGTGGTGTTGTTGGGCACCTTTGGGATTCTCAGCGCGTTTGGTTACTCGATTAACACCCTGACGATGTTCGGCATGGTGCTGGCGATTGGGCTGCTGGTCGATGACGCCATTGTGGTGGTGGAAAACGTCGAGCGCGTGATGGCGGAAGAAGGGCTAAGACCCAAAGCCGCTACGCGTAAATCCATGGGGCAGATTCAGGGCGCCTTAGTGGGTATTGCACTGGTCCTTTCGGCAGTATTCGTACCCATGGCCTTCTTTGGCGGCAGCACGGGTGTCATTTATCGCCAATTTTCGATCACCATCGTTTCAGCCATGGTGTTATCGGTGTTGGTGGCGCTGATCCTGACGCCTGCGCTGTGTGTCACCATCCTGAAACCGATAAAACCTGGCACCCACACTCAACATCGCGGATTTTTTGGCTGGTTTAACCGTAAATTTGATCAAAGTAGTCACCATTACAGCAATGTGGTGGCTCGCATGCTGCACCGCAGCGGGCGGTTCTTGCTGATATATGCGCTACTGGTTGCAGGCATGGCGATTCTGTTCATGCGCCTGCCAACGTCATTCCTGCCGTCTGAAGATCAGGGCGTATTGGCGACTCAAGCCATTCTCCCGGCAGGCGCAACCCAGGAACGTACCCAAGCGGTGCTGGATCAGGTCAATGACTACTACCTCACACAGGAGAAGGACAACGTTGAGAACGTGCTGACGGTGAACGGTTTTGGCTTCGCCGGGCGTGGTCAAAACGTGGGTATCGCGTTTATCGGCCTGAAAGATTGGTCACTGCGTCCTGGTGACGGGAATAAAGTGGATGCGATCGTCAGCCGCGCAGCTAAAGCATTCAGCAAGATCCTTGATGGAAATGTCGTGGCATTTAACCTGCCGCCGATTATTGCGTTGGGTAATGCCACTGGTTTTGACTTTGAATTAATTGATCAAGGCAGTTTAGGTCACGACAAGCTGTTGCAGGCAAGAAATCAGCTATTGGAACTGGCGCGCCAGCACCCGGACATACTCACCGCCGTGCGCCCTAACGGCATGGAAGATAGCCCGCAGTTCAAGCTCAATATTGATCAAGAAAAAGCTACTGCGTTAGGTGTCGATCTTTCCGATATCAACACCACCTTAAGCAGCGCTTGGGGTGGTAGCTACGTCAATGACTTCGTTGATCACGGGCGCGTCAAAAAAGTCTATGTGATGAGTGATGCACCTTACCGCATGATGCCAAAAGACATCAATGACTGGTACGTGCGAGCCAGCAACGGAAAAATGGTGCCATTCGCCAGTTTCTCCACGGCGGAATGGGTCTACGGTTCGCCACGACTGGAGCGCTATAACGGCTTGTCCTCACTCGAAATTCTCGGACAACCTGCGCCAGGGAAAAGTTCTGGTGAGGCCATGGCATTAATGGAGCAGCTGGCGCAGCAACTGCCTGCGGGTATCGGGTTCGACTGGACGGGCATGTCATTCCAGGAGCGCATGACCGGTGAACAAGCCCCCGCGTTGTACGCACTCTCTCTCATCGTGGTGTTCCTGTGTCTGGCGGCATTGTATGAGAGCTGGTCGATTCCGTTCTCTGTGATGCTGGTGGTGCCACTCGGCGTATTGGGAGCCTTGCTTGCTACCCTGCTTCGCGGCCTCAGCAACGATGTCTACTTCGTGGTGGGTTTGCTGACCACTATTGGTCTGTCGGCTAAGAATGCCATTTTGATCGTGGAATTTGCCAAGGATCAGATTGAGATCGAAGGCAAAGGCGTTATCGAAGCCACACTGGATGCTGCACGTATGCGTCTGCGCCCAATCCTAATGACGTCACTGGCATTTATTCTCGGCGTTCTCCCACTGGCACTGAGTTCAGGTGCCGGATCAGGCGCGCAAAATGCCGTAGGTACCGGCGTGATTGGCGGCATGGTGGCGGCCACCTTGCTCGCTATCTTCTTTGTTCCAGTGTTCTTCGTGGTGGTTCGCAACCGTTTTGCGGGCAAAAAGTACGAGGAGGAAGACGAGGAGGAGCGCTCGCTTAATTAATGATTTTGACTCATAGGTTCTAGCGAATTATCACGACTAATCACGACAGTCCGGCTTTGATACGCTCAGTCGGACCCTAATCAGGAGCACATGACATGAACAATATCGCAAACAAAGTGGTGGTGATCGCCGGAGCCAGTAGTGGGCTTGGTGAAGCCCTTGCAAAACGTCTGGTGCAGGAAGGTGCCAAAGTGGTACTGGGCGCGCGTCGCCTCGATCGCTTACAAGCATTGGCGCAACAACTCGGACTGCCCATCGAAGCCGCGGTTCAAACCGATGTGACACAGCCAGATCAGGTAAAGGCATTGGTGGAAAAAGCCGTTACATTACATGGCCGTATTGATGTGATGGTCAATAACGCCGGGTTAATGCCGCACTCATTGTTGGAACGTCAAAAACTGGATGACTGGAACGCGATGATTGACGTCAATTTGAAAGGCGTCCTGTATGGCATCGCCGCAGCCCTGCCGCATATGCAAGCGCAAAAAAGCGGACACATCATCAACACCTCTTCGGTAGCTGGACACAAAGTGCGACCAGGAAGTGCGGTTTATGCCGCAACAAAAACGGCGGTACGCGTGATCTCGGAAGGCTTACGCCAGGAAGTTAAATCTTACAACATCCGTACCACCATCATCTCACCGGGTGCCGTTGAGAGTGAATTGGTGGAAAGCATCACTGAAAAGGATGTGGCGAGCGGCATTAAGCAGTTTTACGACGACTATGCCATCTCAGCGGATTCTTTTGCCAGCGTAGTGGCCTTCGCGATAAGCCAACCGGACGATGTTGATATCAACGAAATTCTGTTCCGCCCGACACGCCAGGAACTGTAATTGACTGACACTAAGACTGCCAAACCTGGCAGTCTTTTCACCTTTGCACACACTAAAGGCTCTATGGATATCAAAACCGCCACGCATCCCCCTGATTTGAAAACCGGCATCGCTTTTATCGTCATTCTTAGCGCGTTGATGGCATTCACCTCGCTCTCGACTGATATTTACCTTCCGGCGATGCCCGTCATGTCTGCCGCGCTACACGGCGATTCTGAGTTAACGGTCACCGGATTCCTGATCGGCTTCGCGATTGCGCAATTAATTTGGGGACCGATCAGTGATCAGCTAGGACGAAAAAAACCGCTGTATATCGGGATGATCATCTTTGCGGTGGGATCCGCTGGCTGTGCCCTTTCCACTGAGATGTCTCAGATTGTCTTCTGGCGCGTGGTGCAAGCTGCAGGCGCCTGTACGGGGCCGATGCTGGCCCGTGCGATGATTCGCGATTTGTTTACTCGGACCCGTGCTGCGCAGATGCTTTCGACACTGATTATTGTCATGGCCATCGCCCCAATTGCGGGACCACTGCTGGGTGGGCAAATTATTCGCTATTCACAATGGCCGACGATTTTTTGGTTTTTAGCCATTGTGGGGATACTTATGTTTTGCTCTCTGCTGTGGCTACCAGAAACGTTACCGGCGGAGAAACGTGTAAAGACATCATTGGGGCACGCCTTTTCTCATTATCGTGCTTTGCTACAAAATAAGAACTTCATGCGTTTTACATTGTGTGTGACATTTTATTATGTCGCCGCGTATGCCTTTATCGTCGGTTCACCGGCGGTCTATATCAGCTATTTTGGCATCGATCCGCAACATTATGGTTGGCTGTTCGCGATTAATATCGTTGGCGTGGTGGCCATCAGTACAGTGAATAAAAAGCTCGTGCAGCGCGTCAGGCTGGAAACATTGCTAAAAGTAGCCTCCTTTGTCGCCGCAATAATGACGCTGGTGATGTGTTTGATGTTGAAAACCCACCCAACGGCCATTGCTACGCTAGTCATCTGCATTTTCATTTTCTTCTCTATGAATGGCATCATTGCGGCTTCCGCAACGGCGGCAGCACTGGATGCGGTGCCCAATGCAGCGGGTTCAGCCTCTGCTCTGATTGGTTCGCTACAGTACGGCAGTGGGATTATTTCTTCCCTGTTACTGGCGTGGCTGAGTAATGGCACTCCATGGATTATGGTTGGCATTATGACGGTGTTTACCCTACTGAGTTTTCTTATCACCTTGGGTAGCAGTAAACCGCACGCAGAAATGGCACAAATTTAAACAATAGGTGAATCATTTATTACCGCACTAAACATTTGGTGCGGTTAACTCTTAGACTCATTGTGAAATAAAATAAAGTCGGTAACGTCTCGTTTTCATCTGCTAATAAAACCAAGCGAGTTTAATTAATGAGCAATATCCATTCAACTTCCCTTTCTTACACCGTGGGCAATGATACTTTCGACGGTATTTTAATTTACAACGCAGATCATAACGCGCCGCAACCCGGTATCGTGATTGCGCCAAACTGGATGGGTGCCACGGAAGATGCCGCAGAACAAGCCAAAGCCATCGCGGCAAAGGGTTATGTGGTGCTGGTTGCGATCTCTATGGTCAGGGCAAGCGCCCAACCAGCGGTGATGAAGCCGGCGCAATGATGATGGAAGTGAAAGATAAACCGGCAGAAGTCGCCCGTATGCAGGCCGCATTAACTGCTCTACGCACGCAGAACAGCGCGCCAGTGCAGACAGACAAGGTTGCCGCGATTGGTTTCTGCTTCGGTGGGCATTGCGCCTTGGAACTCGCTCGCAGCGGCGCAGATATTAAAGCGGCTGTGTCATTCCATGGCACCCTGGACACCCAAGGTGCTTACAATGGCAACACCATTAACGCCTCCCTGCTGGTGCTGGACGGCGCTGCCGATCCGTTAGTCCCGCGCGAACAGCTGGCCGCGTTCGCCAGTGAAATGAACAGCAAAGGCGTGGATTGGCAGTTGGTGAGTTTTGCCGGTGCCGTGCATTCGTTCACTGACCCGAAAGCGAATAACACGGGTGTGGCGCAATATCACCCGGAAGTGACTCAGCGTGCCTTTAAGCGCATGTATCAGCTGCTGGATGAAGTGTTCTAACCCTTATCTTTCTCCAACCAGCGGCACATTAAAAATGAGCCGCTGGTGCAGAGAATGGCAGGCACCAGATAGCTGTGATCCATCCCCGTAAACTCCAGCAGCAATGCCACAGCGGTCAACGGCATTTGCATTGACGCTGCCAAAAAAGCGGTTCCTCCAATCAGGGCGAAACTCCCGCTATTGCCTCCCGGAACCAGATGCTGCCAGACGGCACAAAGAATCAGGCTGAACAGTGCGCCAATCGTCAATCCCGGCGTCAGTAATCCGCCCTCTGCGCCGCTGCGCAGCACCGCCAAAATGACCAGCATCTTGAGAATGAGTAGGCTAATGAACAACGCCATGGGCATTGCGCCGTCCAGCGCCAGTTGCATCGGGCCTTTGCCGTTACCGGGGAGTTGCGGGAAGATCACACTCAGTCCGCCGAGTAAGGCAAATGACAACAGGCAAAACAGCGGCATCTGAAGTGAGGTTTTTACCTTACTTCGCGCCCGCTGCGTGAGCTTGCGAAACAGCATCGCCGCGGCCCCTAGAATGGGCCCACATACGATCGCCCAGGCAATGATAGATGCCGGTGCCGCGCCAACTAAAAAGTGATATTGCACTTCATTGCCGAGTCCCAAAGTGGCGACACCTGCCGCAATGGCTGAGGTGATTAATGCCGCGACGGCACACTCCCAACGAAAGGTCACCAGCAGCACCTCAAGCGTGAAAAGCGCACCCGCCAGCGGCACGTTGTAGACCGCCGCGAGTCCGGCTCCAGCACCGCAGGCAATCAACACTTTGCGTGCATCGGCATCGAGGCCTAATCCGTTGGCAATCAGCCCTGCACCTAACGCACCAGCTTCACGCGGTGCCACCTCACGACCGAGTGGAGAGCCGAGCGCCACGGTAATGATTTGCAGTAGTGCATGAATGGCTGTCGTGAAAAGTGGCATCGGCTTGTTAGGATTGTTGACGACCTGACTGATTGAGACGCGTTGACTGCCGTAGCGCCCCAGTAACCACCAGCCCCAACCCGCGACAAGGCCACCGCACACAATGGCGGAGAATCGACGCCAATCTGTGGCCGCAGTGACACCGGACAAAAATGACTCATTGCTGATCACCGCATCCAGGCTGTAACCAAACGCTATGTGCTGGATAAAATGCAACAGCAATGCCAATAGCATGCCGCAAATCCCTGCCACGATACCGGTAAATATTAGGGCCAGTGCCCAGCGTAATGGCTGAGTAACTGATGTGTCCTTGTTCATCCCGTTTGTTCCTTATGAGCTTCATCTGAAAAGCATAAGACATAACGGTAATACCCGACGTATACACACCTGCTCAACACGGACCGAATGATACGGTAACTTCAGCTCCAGCATCACTTTGATACATCTACGCATTTACCCTGCGGTCCTTCTGCGTTATATACACTTCTGACCAATGTAACCCTCAGTTTAGGATGCAGAAATGTTCGTTAAACACTATGACGTTGATGAAAACCATATTGATTTCCAGGGCGTGGTAGATGGCCTTTATTATCCGTTCTATATGGAATGGACTCGCCATGCATTTATGCGTGAAGCGCTCGGGATTGATATTGAAGCAGAGTTCAAACAGGGCAAACTGTACATGGTTCTTGAATACTCTTTGCGCTTTCGTAAAAGTTTGCTGAAAGGTGACAAAGTCGAAGTGACGTGCGCGCTGGAAAAAAATGAAAAGCGTAACCGGGTGAATTTTGTCCAACAGATTAAGGTCAATGACGTGGTTTACGCCGATGCGACTTTTGTTGCCACCTGTCTCAGTAATGGACGCCCTTCTATGCCTGAAGCGGTGTTGAATGCCTTGGCACCATAATAAATAAAGGGCGACCTATCGCCCTTTAATACAACTTATCACTCAAGCATAGAGTTCAGCTTTGCCTGCCGAAGAGAATAGCCGCATTTTATGTGCGACCACCTCTTTAGCCGCAGCCATAGGCTTAAGAAATAACTCGCTGGGTTCATGTCCCCCACGTTTTATTTCATCTTCCAGTGCGACAAAAAAGGCTTTCTTCATATCGCTTGAAATATTAATTTTCCCCACACCATTTTGAATGGCTTCCGCAACCTCGCTGTCTTTATTTCCCGAACCACCATGCAATACCAACGGGATATCCACGCGCGCCGCTATCTCCTTAAGTCGTGGGATGTCCAGTTGAGGCTGCTTGCCTGCGGGATATAAGCCATGTGACGTGCCAATAGCTACGGCAAGGGTATCAACACCGGTTTCTTCGACAAAACGAGCAGCCTGATCGGGATCGGTATAGAGGATTTCGCTATGTCCCCCCTCAGCACTGCCTTCGGCAACACCAATTGTCCCTAACTCGGCTTCGACTGAAACGCCTGCGGCATGGGCTATCTCCGTCATTTTGCGGGTCAATGCGATATTGTCTTCGAATGCGAGCAAAGAAGCATCAATCATCACTGAGGTATAACCGGTCTGGATGGCTTTAATATTGTGTTCCAGTGTCTGACCATGATCCTGGTGAATCACCACAGGGACACTCGCCTTTTCAGCTATTTCACGTAAATACACGATAAAGGCATCGCCACAAAAATCATGCTCAACCGGATGCACTTCCAGAATAACGGGTGAATGCAACTCTTCCGCCACCTCAATCACCAAGCGAGCAAATTCAGCAGACGCAATATTAAAAGCACCCACACCAAACTTATTATCTTTAGCCACGCTCAAAAGATTCTTCATGTTGATTAACATCTTTCACTCCTTCGGTTAGGGTTTGATTAACGTCTTTTTTAATCACACGCAGGATGACTGCGGTTAACAACGCACCAGCCGCGATAGCAAAGATATAAGCCAGCACGTGGGTAATGACATTTGGGATAAACAGGACAAAAACACCACCATGCGGTGCTCGCGAAGCACAGCCTAGACCCATGGAGAGTGCGCCGGCCAGTCCAGAGCCGGCACAAATAGCGGGAATAACACGCAAGGGATCGGAGACGGCGTAAGGTATTGCCCCTTCAGTAATAAACGACAACCCTAATACGTATGTGACTTTGCCTGTTTCACGTTCTTGAGCGGTGAATTTTCGTTTGAACAGTGTCGTCGCCAGGGCTATGCCAATCGGTGGCACCATACCTGCCGCCATACAGGCCGCGATGGGTTCATAAATTCCTGTAGACATTAATCCAATAGCGAACATGCAGACGGTTTTATTAAGTGGTCCGCCCATATCGAACGCCACCATTACGCCAATCATCAGCCCCATAACGGCTGCATTCATATTTCCCATGCTTTGCAAAAAGCTGGTTAAAGCTTCAAGCAACATTTTAATGGGTTGCCCGATCACCAAAATCATTGATGCTCCGGTGAGCAGAACAGTTAGCAAGGGAACAATAAGAATGGGTTTCAAACCCGCTAATACCTTTGGCAACTGAATATATTTCACCACGGCTAAGGTGATATATCCGGCAAGGAATCCCGCAAACAGTGCGCCTAAAAAGCCAGCGCCAGTATGCACGGCGAGCATCCCTCCCACTGCTCCAGAGACAATACCAAGATTACCACTGATGGATTTACTGATACCCAATGACAAAATGGGAAGCATCAAAGCAAATGCGGCCCCGCCCCCGACATCTGAGAGCATTTTGGCAATCGGACTGAAATTCGCATCCCCTGGTGTTGCAGCAGTGATGCCGAATGAGAAGCTTAAGGCAATCAGAATTCCCCCTGCGACCACAAAAGGGATCATCAGGTTAACGCCGGTAATAAGATGAATATAAAGTTGAGAGACAATAGACTTACCGCTGGCGTTAGCCGGCGTGTCTACATTCTGTGTGGTTGACACATTGCCCGTCGCTTCAGGTTTTAGCGCACCGCTAAGGATATTGTTCAATAATCCTGTGGCGTCTTTAGCCGCACGTGCAACCGGGACTTTAAAAATTCGTTTACCTTTAAACCGCCGCGTGTCGATGACCTTATCTGCGGCAATCAAAACTGCATCAGCGTTATGAATATCTTCATCAGTGAAATGATATTCACTTTCTACAGCGCCATGGGTTTCAACCACAATATCAATACCCATTTTGGCTGCGCTCTTTTTAAGGTTAGCTTCAGCGATATAGGTATGTGCCACACCTGTTGGACAGGCAGTGATCGCAATTAGTCTCATTGATAAACTCCAGATTAAAAGTTTATACTCCGGTATTGTTGACGATTAATCGGTATAACGCCTCACTCGTTTCCGCCTGCATTAATTGCTCAACAACCTCATCATCGCCAAGGGCAACTGAAACACTGGCTAATACTTTGATATGACCTATACTGCTGTCCGCATTTCTTACGGCAAAAAGAATGACAAGCCTTACTGCCACCTCGTCCTCGGTTTCCCAGTCCACTGGGTCACGCAATCGGGCCACCGCCATACGTGTTTCGTTCACTGTGCTTGACTTTCCATGTGGTATAGCCACTTGGTTATCAAAACCTGTTGGTCCTAATTCCTCTCGTGCGAGTACATCATGAACAAAACCAGATTTATCGTTGATGATATTTTCAGCCAGCAATAATGCTGAGAGATACTCGATTACTTCGACTTTATTGGTCGCCACCAAATCAGTTACAACGCAGGAGCGACTGAGAATGTCTGAAATCACCACTTTATCGAGCATTATCTTTCTCCTTCATATTTTCATTAAAAATAATTTTTTCAGAAATCCTGGCAATATCCTTCTTCGAAAAAAGTGCAGATACATATGCAACGGGTAATTCCATCCCCTCTAACTTAATCGTGGAGATAATGAGATCACATGCTTTTACTGCTAACGTGACATCAAGTTGGCTGCCAGGAACAATATCGACGATCTCCCACTCTGGAAAAGCGCGATTGATACGACTGGCTAATAGTTGTGATGTTCCCACTCCACTGGAACAAACAATAATAATCTTCTTTTTGGCACTGAATTTATCAAGAGCAGCCTGAATATAGAGTGTGAGATACGCTATTTCGTCCTCTGACACTGTTGAGGTGGCATGACACCCTACAAGTTTTTCTACTGCCCTGGTGACCGCGCTAAACGCTGTTAAAAACTCATGCTTAATCTCATCCAATAAAGGATTGTGTATCGCTATTCCATAAGCTAATCGGTTAAGCATTGGCTTAATGTGCAGAGCCAAACCATCATGCAATTTTTTATCCAGACGAAGATTCAGTCCAAGTTCGTGAGAGCAGCAGGAAATTAATTTATCAGCATATTCATCGGCCTCACTGCGCGGTGACAATGGCGTTTGAGGATCCTTTGCCAAAGTATGATGGCCAGATGAAATAATATATTGATAAATATAACTCACTTCGATTTCTGGGAGAGATAAGTTGTACTCTTTTTCCAACCAACTTACGGCCTTCTCGGCAATTGTCCACTCCCGACTCATGTAACGATTGAATGTTTCAATCTCCGATTGAGCGGCAAGACCTACAGCTCTTTTGATAGTCACAAGTAAATGGGAAAACAAATTTGTGTAATAAGGCTCACTGATCGCCACGGAGAGATCTCTCTCAATCAAACTCATCAGAGAAATACAATTCTCTACGTTCACCTTGCCAAACTGTTCCACTAACTCAGTATGAGAAAATCTGTCTATGCGACTATCCGCTATTTGGTGTCGGCTAAAAAAGCTATGCGCAATAATTTCTTTCATTGCCACGCGTATATTTAGATCATCGCCTTTTATGTAGGTACCTGTATGGTCTCGAAACATGTGTAATGAAAAGTTTTCGAGCCAACTTTCCGCTTTCTTAAGATCCTCTACGATAGAAGAACGGCTAACGAAATATTTTTCTGAAAGTGTGCTAATCGATAAGGGTTGAGGTGCTTGCGTTAGGAGGTCGGTGACTATTCCTACCAAACGTTTCGTCGCAAAGATCTCATTCCTTTGCCCTGCCGAGCAAGCATGTAAGCCGGTAAAATGTGAGCCGATAGTAAATCGGAGACCAAGTCCCGGTTTACTGATAACTTGGCTCTCCTGTTCAATAAAAGATTCATTGATGACTTCAATATCGCGTCGTAAAGTACTCACTGAAATGTCAAATGATTCAGCGATACGATTTGCTGCTATCCAGTCATTTTCTGTAGCGAGATAGGCAACTATTTCATTTTGCCTTTTATTGAGCAGCACCATGATTCACGCCTTTCGACTCATCCATGAGTAGCGTTATAAAATCTTTTAAGACCGGATTAAATACTAAATGATGGACAGAATGTGGACATATCAGTGAACACTTCAACGGGTTTGCACTGGCAATAGTCCTCTGCGGCTAAATAGCATGTTTAGACGGAATTTTTTTTCAGATAAAAAATGACGAGGTTTGCACTTTTTAAATAAAAGTTAAGGTGCGGGGTGGGAAATTTTAAAAAATGTGACGGTTAGAGTGGCACTTCTTCGTTTTGCTAAATGAAACGATATAGTATCCAAGATATAAACATAAATTTTGATAAAGTTTCAGTTGCGCTAGTTAAGTGCAGGCCGCCACCTGCGGCCCCCCACCAAAATTATTCACCTTGCCACTCATGCACTAAAGCCTTGATCAGCTCCCCTGCTGGCATCTCGCGTGCCAGCGCCGCCCCTTGACCTGCCCACTGTGCACCAAAGCCGTGTTCATCTTTAGCAGCGGCAGCCGCCGCCAGTGCTTTGCCCAGCGAATAGGTTAATGGATAGTCAGGGATATCTTCAGCCAGAAACTCACCGCTAAAGGCGCAAAAGGCATTGCGCAGGCAACGCGCCTGACGACCAGAAATAGCCGCAGTGATCACGGTGGCCGATTCGTGAGCCTGCCTCAGTGCGTCTTTGTAGGCTGGATTGGCTGCTGACTCTGGACATAACACAAATGCCGTACCTAATTGCACCCCTACTGCGCCTAACTGCAGCATGGCAGCGATGCCTGATCCATCCATGATGCCTCCCGCAGCGATCACCGGATGAGAGGTTTGCTGACGGATAGCCTGCACCAGTGTAAAAGTCGACAACTGCTGATCAAACGCGTTGGGGTCGAAGTGCCCGCGATGACCGCCCGCCTCAATACCTTGTGCGATGATGAAATCAATGCCACTGCGCGCAATCTCCAGCGCTTCTTTAACATTGGTCGCCGTGGCCAGTGTGACAATACCAAGTCGCTTGAGTCGTTGAATCGTCTGTGGAACAGGAATACCAAAATGAAAACTCACCGCTGCCGGTTTCGCCTGTTCAATGACGTCTAGCATCGGCTGATTAGCGTGGAAAGTCTGATAAATCTCCTGCAAGTCAGCGGGCAGTTCCGCATCATAGCGCGCAAACAGCTCACGGAAACGCGCAATCCATGCCTGCTCCTTTTCAGCATTTCGTTGCACGGGCGCATGGCAAAACACGTTGACGTTAAATGGCCCACGGGTGAGCGATTGCGTTTTGGCGATCATCACCGCCGCCTGTTCCGGCGTTGACGCGCCAATGCTAATCGATCCCAGCGCCCCTGCTTCAGTGACGGCGGCAGCCATTTCTGGTGTCGATACGCCCGCCATCGGCGCCTGAATAACGGGATATTGCAGATTAAGTGCCTGGCAGAGAACGTGAGTCATGAGGTTATTCCGTTGATGTGATCGCTGTCGTTGCCTTAAAATCTCTTTCCCTGAAAGATAAATCAATCACATTCCCTAAAAGAGAATGAATCATGAACCATACTTCACTGGAAATCTTCAGCGTGGTGGCAGAAGAACTGAGCGTGGTGAAAGCAGCGCAACGTCTTGGGCGAGTACAATCGAATATCACCACGCGTATACAGCAACTGGAAGAAGAGCTGGATGCCGAGCTGTTTATCCGGGATAGCAAGCGTCTGAAGTTATCACCTCAGGGCAAACTGTTCCTCAGCTATACCAAAAAATTATTGAGTCTTGGAGAAGAGGCGCGGCAGAGCCTGCATCCACACACGCCGAATGGCGATCTGGCATTGGGATCAATGGAGTGCGCCGCCGCAAGCCGTTTGACGAAACCTTTGGCCGAATTCAGCCAAACCTGTCCTGAAGTACGCCTGCTTTTCTCGACCCAACCAACAGGCCAACTCATCGAACGCGTACAGCAATCAGATCTCGACTGTGCGCTGGTTGCGCTGCCAGTCGATGACGCAGGTGAACCCCTCTGCCCCGACGATCTTCGTTATCAACCGCTTTATGATGAACAACTGTTGCTGGTATTACCGACCACAATGAGCCATATCCGCCAGTTGAGCGACATCGACGAGGGTAAGTTAGCGGCCTTTGCCGTGGGCTGCACTTACCGTCAGTTAGCAATGCAGATGCTTCAGAACATGGGTGCGAGTGGCAGACGCATTCAGGTCCAGGAGGTCAGCTCTTATCACGCCATGCTGGCCTGCGTGGCAGCGGGAACTTATATGTGCATGCTGCCCGAAAGCGTGCTGCAACTGTTACAAATACCTGCTGGATTGACGTTGCTGCATGCCGGACATGCAGTGACGCAGCTGATCTGGCGTAAGGATTACCGCTCGCCCGCTCTGGATCATCTGCGTCAATTACTCGCTAGCGATGCGAATGTCAGCGCTTAGCCACTAATCCAGCCGCGAGCACCAATGCGGTGCTTGCCGCACAGAGTGAAGGATTGAATGACCCACTGAATGCGTAGAGTTCTCCCGCCACCAAGGGGCCGGCAATTTGGCCAAACCCATACAGCGCCGTCATTGCAGCAATCATGTTGAAACTGACCGCGACAGCGAGACGTCGAGCCTCAGGCAGCGCCACGGTGACGGTGCCCATAAACGTAAAACCAACTAATAGTGCACTGGCCAGACAGAAGGGTAAGGCGTGACTGAATGCTGGCAGGATTACTCCCACCGCCTGTAATATCAGGTTTAGCAACAACGTGAATCGGTAGCCACGTGCAACAGCTAATCGATGCCAGAAGAAACAGGACGGTACGGCTGCAAGCCCAAATAACGCCCAGATTTGCACGGGATCAACCCCGGTTAGCGATCCGGTTAAAAACAACGGTAAATAGGTCGCTGTGATGATGTAGCCAAAACCTGCCAATCCGTAAATCAGCAGCAATTTCCACGCCTCTGCCGCTGTTGCTGTTTGTGAACGTGTGGATGTTTGGGCCTTAAGCGTATAGTTCACTAACGTATCTGGGGGACTGTTAAGCAGGCGGAAAAACACCAAAAACAACACGGCGGCACTGCCAGCACACAGAAGCCAAATCGTCGCACTGGGCAGTGCAAGTGATTTGCCCACCGCGACCATCTCTGCAGAGAGAAAAACGCCCATACCCACGCCCGAAAACAGCAATGGTGCCCCTTGCGTGTGTTGCATATGCTGCAACAACCATAGTGAGGCCGCAATCAGTGTCACAGCACTGAAAAGCCCTGCCAGACCGCGCAGCACAATAATCGCCAGCGGCGATCGCAGCCATGCGAGGGCAACTATCGATAACAGTGTGGCAAGCACGGAGGTAAAACAGAGCCGCCGTGAATCCGTAGGGCGTGCACGTGATAGCAACAGTGCGCCCAACAAATAACCGGCATAATTTGCGGATGCCGCCCAGTTACCTTGCTGTAGCGTTAGCAGATTTTCTTTCAGCATCACCGGCAATACGCCAGTAAATGCGAAACGCCCGTATCCCATGCCGATAATCAGCACCACGCTTCCGGCCATGGACAGCAGGAATGCGCGAATATGCGGTGGATGTTTTAATACCGTGATCATTTAAGCTCCGTTATTGCCTGTACATGACGAGAACCTCGTCGGTGAATCTCATCTTGAGAACATATATTTAATATGCATCTTTATTTGAGATGTTACAGGCCAGCCAACAGATTTGACAAGGGCTGTTATTTGCAGAGAGGGAGGAAACCGGCGTCGGACGACTTTAGGAAGGTACAAACTAAAGTGGATGGCAGATAAAACAGAGAGGGCGAGTTTAGCCCTCTGAAGAATTAATAATGAAATTTACGTTTTTGCTGATTACGTGTATTGGGTGCGCTAATAAATTCCCAACACATTTTAAAGATGCGAACGATTGTTTTACCCGGCTTGATATATGATGCATCGACAATACCGTTACTCACTGCACAGAATACCACATCTATGTTATCCCCCTCGCCGCTGACACGATGTCTGCCATAAGCCTTGTGGGGAAGTGCCGTGCGTGCTATCAGACTACAGGTTGACCCTTTCATTTAAGCCTCACAGTATATCCGTGAATCCGTAACCTAATAATTGCACCGCATCTAACATTTGGTCAACATTCAGCTAAAGGCGGAATAATACAAAAAGGCAGTAATCTATAATATTTAAGCAGGAACATTATGAATTCTTCATAAATATCAACGAATTGTGCAATTAACAATTCATTCATATCCTTTTCTTATTTTTGTGAAATGGCCCCATTATTGATTGATAAAACACTTCCACTTCAACAAGTTTCGTGGGGTATAATTATTTAAATGAGAACAATAAAAATGAGATAGGGTAATGAAAAAATCAAAACCACCTTCTGAATTAACAAGAGGTGAAGTCGTGGATTTATTTAATTAGGCGCAATCAGTCTTTCAACATCACGGCGACGTTTACGATAATCGCTGGGTGTTTCGCCATATTGTTTGCGAAACCAAGTAATAAGGTGTGAAGCATCAGAAAACCCACAGGACTTAGCCACATTATTGATGCTGACGTTGCTGGCGATCATTAATTTGCGCGCATGTTCGAGACGCATCTTTCGCCAATGGACCGCAGCCGTATCTCCCGTGCTGTGTAGGAAAGCTTGATTGAGCTGGCGGAGATTAATCTGCATCGCCGTAGTCAGGGTTTGCAGCGGTTCTGGTGAGGCCAAATGCTGTTGCATGTAGGCAATAGTGCGCTGGACCAACTCATCATCATAGGTTTTTAGCGGATGAGCAACCCGCGACCGCGTTTGCCCTCGCTTACCCTCATCCATCAGCAAATACTTTTGCACTTTTTTAGCGCGCAGCTCGCCGCAGTGCTGCAGGATGATATCCATCGCCAAATCACGTGCCGTCCCTACCGGGCTGGAGATCACCCCGCCATCGCTAATATAGGTTTGATCGATAACGGGTGACACATTCGGAAAGCGCTCACGAAATTCATCACGGGTGGTGAAATGAATCGCGCATTTCTTGCCCTCCAACAAGCCCGCTTGTGCTGCCATAAAGGTCGCACTGCATAAGGTGATGATAGGGACGCGCCTGGCGTGTAAATCACGCATTGCCTCCAGTAACCAAGCTGGCACATCACGAGTTTGATCTAATAAACCGCCGGCAAACACCACGTAATCCCAGTTGCTATGCAGATTGAATTCAGCGGTTGGCACAATGTGCAAACCGCAGCTGGAGGTAACGGGTTGGTTATCGCAGCTCATCCATTCCCACTGACAAAAAATCTGTCGGCTGAGAAAGGAAATGTCGGCTGCGAAGCGGATGGGTTCAATCAACTCGGACACGCAGTTGAGCGTAAAGTGATTGATCAACACCAACCCAATGCGGATATCAGGACGCAGTGGTGCGTCCTGATCATTCATGGGAGTGGGATAATTATCCATTTGCACCGCACCTTACCGCGAAAATACCACAGTGCGGTTTTCATACAGAAACACCCGGCGCTCAGCGTAGCAAGACACCGCATGTGCCAGGGTTAAGCGTTCAATATCACGCCCTTTGTCCACCAGATCATCAGCGTAATCCGAATGGCTCACCACTTCGACTTTCTGGCTGATAATTGGCCCTTCGTCGAGATCTTCATTGATGAAGTGCGCAGTGGCGCCAACCAGTTTTACCCCTTTGTCATAGGCCTGGTGATAGGGTTTGGCACCTTTAAAACCTGGCAGTAATGAGTGATGAATATTGATGGCTCGGCCTGCCAGCTTTTGGCACATCTCAGCCGACATGACCTGCATGTAACGTGCCAGCACCACCAGTTCAGCGCCAGTTTCCTGCACCACCTGCCAGATCTTCCGCTCCTGCTCTTCACGTGTCGCAGCGGTCACCGGGAAATAGTGATAGGGCAAACCGTGCCAGGCGACGATGGGCTCCAGCAACGGGTGGTTGGAAATCACCGCTTTAATGTCGATCGCCAGTTTTCCCGCGCGATGACGATAGAGCAGGTCATTCAGGCAATGGTCGGTTTTCGACACCATAATCACCACCGGCACTTTATAATCCGGTTCCGTCAGCTCATAGGACATGGCGAAATCGGCGGCACGCAGGCTAAATTCATCGCGAAAGGCGACCGGATCAAAGTTTTCCGTCTGCGGCTCAAACACCGTGCGGATAAAGAAACGCTTGGCACACTTGTCATCAAAGCTGTGCTGTTCATTGATGTAGCAGCGCTGCTCTTTGAGAAAACGCGTGACCACATCAACACTGCCCAACTTGCTTGGGCACTGTGCGGTTAAAATCCAGTTTGCGTGATGACGACTCATGGTAAAACCCTCGAGATATCTGAATAAGCGGTCGCCATGAATGAAGAGCAACCCTACGACGATTTTCAAAGGGTGCGCATTGAAGCGCACCTGGAATAAACTTCAGCTCAGCACGTCAATGTCATACTCAGCCCCGGCATCCAGCAACCAGCGGTAGCTGTAATCGGCAAAGCTACGGCGTACCACTAACTCCCAACGATCTTCACTGGGACGACGTAAAATCACCGATGCTTTGGCGAAGCAGGTCATCACCCCTTTTCCCACCGGGAAATTGTGTGGATGAACGTTATACACCACCGATTTTTTCAGCAGTTCAGCGGCGTGTTTCCCACTCAGTTCGAGCAGCGTTTGTCCGCCGCTGACGTTAACAATGGCGTAATGTGCGTCACCCAGTGCGGCACGCAGACGCTGTTCCACGGCAAACTCTTCACCTGGCGGCACAATCAGCAGCCACTCATCGGGAGATAACCACTGTGCGCTGTAATCGCCCTGCTGCGTCAGCGTGAGCGGCTGGGCTGGCAGCGAGAGTTGCAGCACCTCGCGCAGTGCTTTATCAAGTTCGATGGCGGCTCCACGTAGCGTAAGATGGCCAAGCAAAGGCCGCTCACGCAGGGTGATGTTCGGTTTACCTGTCACCGGAGGCACGCCAGTTTGCTGATAGCTCCACACCAGTGGTGATTCGGCGGCCACCGCAGCGGAAGGATGTGCATCGAATTGACTACAGGTTGTGGTCTCAGACATTCTGGCGCTCTCCTTTAGGATCGACGAAGATCGAGCTGACTATTTCGGCTTCGGTGAACTTGCCATCTGAACTGGCAAGCCACACGCTTTCGCCCATACGATGGTGCCCACGCGTCACTACCGCCAGCGCAAAACCGCTGTCGAGCGTTGGGCTGTAATAGCTTGACGTAACATGGCCGTACATGGGGATGGGCACGGCGTGATGCGGATCGAGTACCACTTGCGCCCCCTCTTCCAACACCACTTTTGGATCCTTCGGCAGCAGGCCCACCAGCTGTTTACGATCTTCGCGCAGCACATCGGATCGAGTGTGGGATCGCTTACCGATCCACGAGAACGGTTTGTCGTTACCCACGCACCACTCCATGCCAAGGTCATGCGGCGTCATCGAGCCATCGGTATCCTGGCCCCCAATAATGAAGCCCTTCTCGGCACGCAGCACATGCATGGTTTCAGTGCCATAAGGTGTGAGATTGTATTTTGCGCCGTGTTCAAACAGCACCCGCCAGACATGCAGCGCATAGTTGGCTTGCACGTTAATTTCGTAAGCTAACTCACCGGTAAAGGAGATACGGAAAACGCGCGCGGGAACATCCGCGACCTTGCCCTCACGCCAGTCCATAAACTTAAAGCTATCGCGAGCCAGGTCGATATCGCAAAACTCTGCCAGCAACTCGCGGGCTTTTGGTCCAGTCAGCGTGATGGTGGCCCAGTGATCGGTCACGGAGGTGAAATAAACTTGCAGCTCTGGCCATTCTGTTTGATGCCAAAGTTCCAGCCACTCCAGCACGGTTGCCGCGTTGCCGGTGCTGGTGGTCATCAGGAAATGATTCTGGCCCAGGCAGCTGGTGGTGCCATCGTCAAATACCATGCCATCATCACGGCACATCAAGCCGTAGCGCACACGACCTACCGGCAGTTTTGCCCATTTGTTGGTGTAAACTCGTTCCAGAAACTCACGCGCATCCGGGCCTTGAATGTCGATTTTTCCCAGCGTTGAGGCATCCAGCACGCCAACACTTTCACGGACCGCTCGGCATTCACGGACCACAGCCTGATGAATGGTTTCCAGTTGCCCTTTAACGCGCTGCGGGAAATACCACGGACGTTTCCACTGCCCAACATCTTCAAACATCGCGCCATGCTCAACATGCCACTGATGCAGCGCGGTGTAGCGCTCCGGTTGGAACAATTCATTGCAGTGACGCCCCGTGATGGCACCAAAAGTGACCGGCGTGTAGTTAGGTCGGAATACCGTGGTACCCACATCTGGAATGGTGCGTTTCAGCACGCGTGCGGCGATCGCCAGTCCGTTGATGTTACCGAGTTTACCCTGATCGGTGCCGAAGCCCATGACAGTGTAACGTTTGATATGTTCAATCGATTCAAAGCCTTCGCGCGTTGCCAGTTCAATTGACGCCGACGTCACGTCATTTTGCAAATCAACAAACTGCTTAGGCGCGCGCATGGTGCTTTTCAGGTGCGGCACCTGATACAACGCTATTGCCGGACCATCACGCCGCGCGCGCGATTGTGGCAATGCCAGAGTCTGGGACGAAGCCCCCATTTCCACTGCAGCGCGATTGCCAGCCTCGAAGCCACTGCGTAACACCTCAGGCAAACTGTAAATGCCCTGCGCGCCGCCAACCGCTATCATTCCTTTCACTTGTGCCGGTACAAAGCCAAGAATATCGTCGCGCCATTGTGGGCGACCGCCACAGTGTGATGAAAGATGGAGAACTGGGCTGAAGCCGCCGGAGCTGGCTACGGTATCGCAGGCAAAGCGACTGGCGCTGCCCACTACCGTAAAGTTTTCCACATTGATGCGTGCGATATCGACGCTACGTACACGCGTACTGCCCTGCACTTCAATGACTGCGCTACCGGTGATAACGCGGATCCCTTTGAGTTTTGCTTGCTTAACCAACTCACCTTCTGGCGCAGAGCGTGCATCAGCAATCGCCACCACTTCGCGCCCATTTTCCAGCCAGTCAAGCGCGGCACGATAGCCGTCATCGTTGCTGGTAGACACCACCAGTTTGTTACCCGGTACCACGCCGTAACGATGGATATAGGTTGAGACGGCGCTGGCGAGATAATTACCTGGAATATCGTTGCCGCTGTAGACCAACGGACGCTCATGCGCGCCCGTTGCTAACACCACCCGGCCAGCACGCACGCGATGCATACGCTGACGCGCCTGCTTATGCCCGTTTTTCTGCGCAGCGGTAATTGAGAGGTGGTCGGTACGGCGTTCAATCAGCGTGATGAAGTTATGGTCGTGATAGCCATTGGCGGTGGTTTTGGCCAACAGCTGCACGTTCGGCAGGGTTTGCAGCTCACTGAGCACTTTATTCACCCACAGCACCCCCGCTTTTTCATCGATGATTTCGCGGCTGTCTAGCAGGCTACCGCCCATCTCTTCTTGCTCATCCACCACTATCACGCTGACGCCACTGCGACCTGCCGTTAACGCTGCGGCCAAGCCTGCGGCGCCCGCGCCAATCACCAGCACATCGCAGTGTTGATTGAAATGGTCGTATATATCCGGATCGGCCACGGTTGGGCTGCGGCCTAAACCGGCACCTTTACGAATGTATTTTTCGTAGGTTTTCCACATTGATGCCGGTTGCTTAAAGGTTTTGTAGTAAAAACCTGGTGGCATAAAACGGCCACCGATTTTCCCTACAACGCCCATTAAATCGCGGTCGACATTCGGCCAACCGTTAGTGCTGGCGGCGACCAGTCCCTGATAGAGCGCTTGCTGGGTCGCACGCACATTCGGGATCTGCTCTTGTTCCGCGCCGCCAAGTTGTACCACAGCATTCGGCTCTTCCGCGCCTGCAGCCACAATGCCGCGCGGACGGGAATACTTGAAGCTGCGGTTCACCACATCAATGCCGTTAGCAATCAATGCGGAAGCCAGCGTATCGCCTGCGAAACCTTCCAGTGTTTTGCCGTTAAACGTGAAGTTGATTTTGCGCGTGCGATCGATGCGGCCGCCGCTGGTGAGACGATTAACCTGACTCATGACGCGCCTCCAAGTTTGATTTTCACACTCTCATTTGCGGCATCCTGGCGCAGAGGCAACGACACCACATCGGCTTGCGCGCGCTTCGCCGGTTGCTCGCCAATTTTGTAGGTTTCCAGAATTTCATAGGTCACCGTGTTTCGCGTGATGTTGAAGAACTTGCGGCAGCCAACGACGTGTACCCACAGCTCGTGGTGCACACCACGCGGGTTATCGCGGAAGAACAGGTAGTCGCCCCACTCTTCATCACTGCAGTTTTCCGGGTTCTTTGGCCGCGCCAAATGCGCTGGACCTTTGGCATGGAACTCTTCTTCTTCACGATGCTCTTGGCACCACGGACAATAAATATGAAACATGTCGTATTCTCCCGAACGGAAATCAGTGCGCGACCGCCGCAGCGCCGTGTTCATCAACCAGTGCGCCTGTGTGGAATCGATCAATCGAGAACGGAGCGGCCAATGGGTGCATCTCGCGCTTCGCCAGGCTGGCGGCAAACACGTGCGCTGAACCCGGTGTGGCTTTGAAGCCGCCCGTGCCCCAACCGCAGTTGAAATAGAGACCGTTAACCTTGGTTTTCGAGATGATCGGGCTGGCATCCGGCGTGGTGTCAACGATACCGCCCCACTGACGGTTCATCCGCACTCGTGAGAAAGCCGGGAACATTTCAACAATCGCCTGGAGGGTATGTTCGATAACGGGATAGCTACCACGCTGACCATAGCCGGTGTAACCATCGATGCCAGCACCGATCACCAAGTCGCCTTTGTCGGACTGGCTGATGTAACCGTGCACATGGTTAGACATCACCACCGTATTCACCACCGGTTTGAGGGGTTCGGAGACCAGCGCTTGTAAGGGATGGGATTCCAGCGGTAAGCGAATATCTGCCATTTTTGCCAGCGTGCCAGAGTTACCCGCCACCACGCAGCCCACGGTTTTTGCTTCGATGTCGCCACGGTTGGTGTGTACCCCGTAGATTTGTCCATCGCGGATCATCAGCCCGGTGACTTCGGTCTGTTGCAGGATATCCACGCCATGGGCGTCGGCACCGCGTGCAAAGCCCCACGCCACGGCATCATGACGGGCTACGCCACCGCGTGGCTGCCATGAGGCGCCCATGATGGGGAAACGGGCGCGAGATGAGCAGTCGAGCAGCGGTTCCAAGTCCTGAACGCCGCGCGCATCCAGCACCTCGCCATCAATACCGTTCAGGCGGTTGGCGTTGACACGGCGCTGAATGTCGCGCATGTCCTGTAAGGTATGACCCAAATTCAGTACGCCGCGCTGTGAGAACATCACGTTGTAATTGAGGTCTTGCGTGAGCCCTTCCCACAACTTCATTGAGTGTTCAAACAAGGCTGCCGCTTCATCCCACAGGTAGTTAGATCGCACAATGGTGGTGTTACGTGCGGTATTGCCGCCACCCAGCCAGCCTTTTTCAATCACGGCCACATTGCGAATACCAAACTCTTTCGCCAGGTAATATGCCGTGCCTAAACCGTGTCCGCCGCCGCCGATAATAATGACGTCATAAGACTTCTTCGGCGTAGGGTTACGCCACATGCGCTGCCAATTCTCGTGATAACTCAGTCCGTGGCTGATAAGCCCGAAGCCGGAAAAACGTTGCATACTCGTCTCCTTAAACTCCCGGTTCGCACCGGGAAAAAATGTCAGGCAATGGCTTTTTTGGCGATGACCTGCTGGGGATGCTCGCCGTACACCGGATGCTTGGCGCACAGCTCAGAAACGTTGAAGCGCACCCAGGCTTCGATGTTGTCGCTGTTCTGTTTTACCGCCAGCACATCGAGGATGTCGCAAATCCAGCCGGCCAGGGTTTCGCACTCTTTCTCACCAAAACCACGGGTAGTCACCGCAGGCGTGCCAATGCGCAATCCAGAAGTGACAAACGGGCTTTGCGGATCGTTAGGAACGGAGTTTTTATTCACGGTGATATGCGCACGGCCGAGTGCCGCATCAGCCTCTTTACCGGTAATGTCCTGATGAATCAGCGAAACCAGGAAAAGATGATTATCAGTGCCGCCAGAAACCACGTCATAGCCACGCTTGATGAACACTTTCGCCATGGTTTTCGCGTTATCGATCACTTTGGCTTGATAGTGGATAAAGTCCTGTTCCATCGCCTCCCGGAATGCCATGGCTTTAGCCGCAATCACGTGCATTAGTGGACCGCCCTGTTGACCAGGAAAAACGGCTGAATTGAGTTTTTTGTACAGCGCTTCGTCACCCAGAGCAGAGAGAATCAACCCACCACGCGGACCGCGCAGGGTTTTATGGGTCGTCGTAGTGACCACGTGAGCATGGGGTAATGGGCTCGGATAGCAACGTGCGGCAACCAGACCGGCGACGTGTGCCATATCCACCATCAGCCAGGCACCTACGCTATCAGCGATTTCGCGGAAGCGTTTCCAGTCAACGATGCGTGAATAGGCAGAGAAACCCGCGACAATTAGCTTGGGCTGATGCTCTTTGGCCAGCCGTTCAACTGCCTGATAATCGATTTCGCCGGTTTCCGGATCTAATCCATACTGCACCGCGTTATAGTGCTTGCCGGAGACATTTGGCGCGGCGCCGTGAGTTAAATGGCCGCCGTGCGCAAGACTCATACCCAATATTGTGTCACCGGGTTTAATCAACGCCATAAACACGGCTGCGTTAGCTTGCGCACCAGAGTGCGGTTGAACGTTGGCATAATCGGCACCGAACAACATGCAGGCACGTTCAATGGCTAACCGTTCAATGGTATCCACATGTTCGCACCCGCCGTAATAACGTTTGCCCGGATAGCCTTCTGCATATTTGTTCGTCAGCTGGCTGCCCTGTAATGACATCACTTGATTACTGGCGTAGTTCTCAGAGGCGATAAGTTCAATGTGAGTTTCCTGCCTGACCAACTCGCCTACGACTGCCGCAAACAGCTGTGGATCTGCACTGTTTAAGTTATTTGCATTCATTGCCTCACCCTCATCATCAGGTTTAGTTGCCGGATTCAGTACACATTCAAACTACTGAAAATAAGCGGGCATAATCTTGAACGTTTGCGACAATAGATACGGTAACTTCGCGACAATCCTTATTTATCAATGAATTAACTTTTCATTAACGATTGAATTGTTTGATAGCGGTCACGTATGAATAAGAAAAAATGATGAATGTGATGCGGGTCAATAAAAAGGACCACATTGCGTTTGAGGAGGAGTTGAATGGGAGTGTTGAGGCAGAAAAACCATTCCAGCTTGATAAAGCGGGATTTATTAATGGCTGCTGGCAACCGCTATTTTCGCCTAGGAATTAACCTGAAGCGGATTAACCAGCAGAATACGCAACAAATATCAACGCCCTTCTATCCGGCTATCAATATGAATAAAGAATGGATCCACATGCTGCTGGTCGCGCGTATTGTTTTGCTTTCTCGCCAGGCTCGGCGGATAACCAAACGCCTCGCGGAAATGGCGGGAAAAATGGGCTGTGTCGGCAAAACCACAACGTTCGCCAATTTCCGTTACCGTTTTGGCGCTATACATCAGCAGCCACAATCCGTAGCGCAAACGCAGGTCGCGGGCGAAGCGTTGCGGACTCACACCCAGTTCATCCTGAAATTTACGCTCAAGATTACGCCTTGAGGTATTTAAGCGCTGGGACAACTGTTCAACAGAAATCACTTCGCCCATATGCTGCGAAATAATATCGACGGCGCTGCGCACCAAACGATCCTTCACTTTTTCGAAGATCACTGGCTGTGGCTGAGGATGCTGAGTGGATCGTGCTTCATCTATCAGCATAATGTGCAGACTTTTAATCGCCCAGGCGCGGCCTAAATGTCGTTCAATCAGATATGCCGCCACGTCCGCCGCCGCGATTCCGCCCGCGCAGGTAATCAGTTTGCCTTCATCGACAAAAATACGATCGGCAACCGGGGTGATATCCGGAAAACGCCGCTGCAAATCGCCATGGTGATACCAACTGACGCAGCACTGTTTTCCTTTCATCACGCCCGCTTGAATCAGCGCAAATACGCCAGTACAGAGTCCAACCAGCGGCGTGCCAAACTGCGCGGCCAGACGAATATAATCCAGCGCGCGGTGATCGATTTTGTCTTTTTCATCCTGAACACCGCCGATCACCACGAGATAGTCAAAGCTTTCGGGATTTTTGAGCTCCTCACAGGGTGAAATCACCGCACCACAGCTGGAGGTGGCCGCGCCACCGTGACTCGACATAAACGTCCAGCTACAGCGTAGCTGACGGCTGCGATCGCCCTCATCGGCCGCAAGACGTAGGCAATCAACAAAGGCAGCAAACGGCAGCAGCGTAAACCGGTTCAATAGAATGAAACCCACAGAAAGTGGCGTGGCGTGTTCGACAGGTTTACTGCGGGCGATCATGTGAGCTCCTTAATTTATTGCAGCGATGCCGCCGCAAAGGCGCCAGGCGTAATACCAAAATGAGCACGGAATTTTTTAATGAAATGGCTCTGATCAAAGAAGCCGACATCATTTGCCGTCTGCGCGGCATCCCGCCCCAGTGACAACATATGCTTGGCCCGCGTCAGGCGGATTTGCGTCAGGTATTGATGCACTGATAAGCCGGTGTGCTTGTGAAACGTGCGCATGAAATGGAATTCACTCAAGCCAGCGGCGGCGGCAATCTCACTCACCGCGAGCGGCTGATGAAACTCGCTGTGCAGGAAGTCAACGGCATGGCGAATCTCGGCGCGCATCGCACTCGGTAGCCCGCCTTTTACCGTTCGTTCACCATGCTGGCGAATCAACACGTTGAGAACGTGAAACAGCGCGCACTCTTTTTCCACCGCGTCCGGGCTTTGCAGCATCACGGCTGATGCCTGAAGCATCTGCTGTGCCATTAAGGGGTCATAACGCATCCCTTCCTGACCAAAATTGAGTTCGCCTTGACCACCAATCACCGTATCCGCTATCTCATTAACCAAAGCAGCCGAAGGATAAAAGGCGCAATAATCCCATCCTTCATCACGCTCGACCGCTTCACCGGTATGCACCTCCCCCGGCATAATCACCATGACCGTCCCCGCCGCCGCAATGCCCTGCTGACGACAAATGCGCGTTCGCTGCGCGCCACGTGCAAAGGCCGCGATAACAAACTCATCGTGGAAATGCGGCGGATAGCTATGCTCGTAGCAACGCGCGCGCAGGATTTCCATGCCGCCGTGCATACCCTGATCGCGCCACAATTTGATGTCATCACGTTTTTCCTGCATCACAAATCCTTCGCTTAATCTCTCCGGGAGCAGGATTTTACTATAGCCTTGCGCATCCTGGCTTAAAATTGCTGCTTCTGTTGAGAAGGTTTTGGAAAATTGTCATGTCGTTGAAGAGTCATCCCCTCGCGAAACACAGCGAATATCAGCACTTCCGCGCGGGATTTATCGCCTGTTTGCCCACAGTGCCGGGCTATCTCAGTATTGGCTTTGCCGCCGGTGCCATTGGCACGCTAGCGGGCTTTTCAGTTCTGCAAACCGCGCTGCTGGCCTCATTGCTTTATACCGGTTCAGCGCAGTTTTTATTTTACTCACTTTGGGCATCAGGGGCAGAAATGACCTCTGTGGTACTGAGCGTAATCTTGGTCAATCTGCGTTATTTGCTGATGAGTTCGGCGATTAGCGTCTTCTTCCGTGGACAAACGGGCTGGCAGAAGGTGGTCAGCGGCCTGCTGCTCACTGATGAAACGTTTGGAGTGGCCGTTCAGCAGGGTAGCCAGCATGGAAAAATCGGCTTTGCCTGGATGTTTGGTCTGAACCTGCCCGCCTGGCTTAACTGGATTCTTGCCTGTGTTATTGGTGCCTATGCCGCATCAGCTGTTCCAGAATCACTGATGGCCGGTTTAAGCTTCAGTCTGGTGTCGATGTTTCTCGGGCTGATATTAATGACGTGGTTTGCCAGCCGACGCAAATGGCTGGAGACGCTGGCGATTGTCGTCGCGGTGTTGGTGACGTTCTTCTCCGCCGGACATCTTGACCTTAGCGTCGTGGTGATTGTGGCAGCCTCCATTGCCGCAAGCCTGGCCACACTGGTTTTGCGTATCCAGTCTAAGGAAGGTGTGTGAAATGGAACGTAATGTCTTGCTGACCATTGTGGTGGCGGCGCTAGTCACCGCTGTGATGCGCGTGGGCCCCATTCTGCTGTTGTCGCGTTTTCGTCTGGCTCCACTGGCACAACAGTGGCTGAGCTTTATCCCCGCCGCCATCATGGCAGCGATTGTCACTGCTGAATTAGTAGAAAAGCCAGCGCTCACCGCTTCGGGCCTGAGTTTGTCACTGCTGGCAGCTTTAATTGCCGCAGTGGTTGGCATCATCACACGGGGTCTTTTTGCCACGGTATTGGCCGGAATGGTGGCCTATACCGCGCTGCGCTACTTCTTCGGGCTTTAGCATGACTGTCCTGGGCGGCCTCACCGTCGCCCAGGACGTCACCCCACTTCGGGAGCGGGTACGCGCTTGCCTTTCAATAGATGTCTTAATGCCGGTTCCGCGTATTTGCTAATAAACCACGCGACATAATACAGCACGGTGGCCACTACTATCGGCATCAGCATCATCACAAACTCATTTTTAATATGAACGTTGAGTTTAATCAGCGTGGCAATCATCAGGTTTTCATGAATCAGATAGAAGGCGTAACTGGCAAAGCCAATCGCGGTCAGGAAGCGCAGAGATAACATTCGCTCCAGCTGTTTGGAATAAAAACTGCCAATAAAGAACAGCATAACGATCAGTAATGGAATCAGGGTGACAATCCCAGCATTTTTAATGAAGTAACTGAAGTTAATCAGCAGCGCGAAGACCACAACCCCATAATGTAATACTTTGTCTCGCCCGTGCATTCTTTCATAAACCAGACAACCCACCATAAACCACGCATAATGAATAAAGCCAAACCTAGAAATAATATCAATAAAAACAGGATGACCTAAAGATTTTAACACTGAAGACGCTGATAACAGTAACATCGGCACCAACAAGCCTGGCAGGCAATATTTTCGGCCCAGCGTAAAATAGATGGCGCCAATGATCAGATAAAATACTGCTTCAACGTACAATGACCAAAATGAACCGGCCATCGATTTAAACTCAATGCCAGTGATCTGCGTCAGCGTCTCTGGATTGGTAAAGATCAATCCAGGCAACAGGTTCTTGACGTGCGGCGTCATTGCTGACCATTCAGGGAATAACCCTCCGACAAAATAAAGCAGTAAACTAGCAATCAGCATCGCGGGGAATAAGCGTAACCAGCGTTTCTTAAGGAAGCTCACATAGCTCTCCGATTTATCGAGTGTCATAAATATGACAAAACCGGAAATCATGAAAAATAGCTCGACCCCAAGCCAGCCATAAGAGAAAACTGGAATATGTTGTGTGCTATTCGCATAAGGTAACAGTGTTGGCCAACGTGCATAAGCGTGGTAACCAATGACTAAAAGGATGGCTAAACCGCGCATTCCATCAAGATGTCGAATACGAGCGTGCATAATTCCCTCAGGAAAGATGACCGGATATGTAAAGCCAAATTAGCACTGACACATCTTTACCCACAATAAGACTTAATCTGATTAAAATAAATACCGAAGACACTTTAATTAATAATTAAACCCAACTCCACCCTGCAATCCTTGGCCTTATGCCTCATCTAATAAAAAATAGATTAAACATCTAATTACCCATGCATTGATGTTTTATTTTATCCATTAAATAAAGCCAGTCATTAACACAGTAATAACGGGGCTAGTGGCAATAACGGTCAGTCGCACTAATGAATGGAAAGCGCAAGACTGCGCTTTCCATTTTTTTATTCCGGTGGCAACGCCTGCAAAATGCGCTGTGCATCGTTTGCGCTGAGCGAATAATCATAAAACTTCTGATAGAAGTCCTGCGTCGCTTTCACCATATCCAGTTGCGGGAACAGTGCCGGGTGCAATTGTTTCGCGGCCCACTGGATTTGTAACGCCACTTCGGTGCCGTAGCGGTCCCAAGGGAATACGCCGGAGGGGTTTTGCAAAACCTGATGCTGCTGCACGGCTTTAACGCTGGCAAACAGCGTCTTGTAGTCCGAGTCCGCTAGCGTTCCAGCCCCTGCACCGATAATGATCACATCCGGATTCCAGCGAATCACCTCTTCTGGTGATATCGGCTGCATATTGCCATTGATGCTATCGGCCACGTTGCGCCCACCGGCAAGCTTGATCCAGGTATCAATCAGCGTATTGCGTCCATCTACCTTCAACGGATGCAGCGATTGGATGTGTAACACCCGCGGGCGCTGCGCCTGTTTGAGTCCAGCGGTTTTTGCCTGAATGGCGGCTATCTGACTATCCAGATAGCGATTGTAGGCTTGCGCGCGGGATGCGGCCTGCGGTGTACCCACTACCTGCGCGGTGGTGATCAGCGAACGTTTCATTGATTCGAAGTTATCAAAGTTCATCGCCAGCACTGGAATTCCGGCAAGCCGATAGGATTCGGCATCAGGATCGTTGGCGGGGACGAAAACGGCATCGACATGGCGCGCCACTAAAGCTTCACTGGCAAAAGTCTTGCCATGCACTTGCAGCGCCTGATGCAACGACGGCTGCACTTTGAACATCCAGGGTCGATCAGCGGGATGATTCACCGTTGCAACGATGCGATCACCCGCCCCCAGCGTCATCAATAATGAGTGATGGGCAAACCAGGCATCCGCAATATGCTGTGCCGGTGGATGAATCTCCACCTGATTACCGCTATCGTCAGTCACTGTTTGTGCCGTTGCCATTGTGCTAACCAATAGCAACGGCAGTGCCCATTTCCAGCTGTTAATCATCAATTGCCCCTAGAAATTAAGTTGCATGGAAACCTGCACCATGCGCGGTTCGCCCAGTGAAGCACTGGCATAACCGGCGCCGCTGTAACCATTCAAACCGCCCGGCACAATGTTGGTCCAGTAGTGACGGTTCGTCAGATTGGTGACATCAAGACGGAAAGTGGTGGCGGTATCAAACAACTGCGTTTTGTAAGCGGCACCCGCGTCCAGCGTGGTGTAGCTGCTAACCCAGCCATCATTTTGGTTGTCTGTTGTGCGGCGCCCCACACAGTGAATACCTCCGTGAATATCGGTGCCGCTGAGCATCGGTAAATCATAGGCGGCAAACAAACTGGCGGTATAGCGTGGCAGACCGACGATCTGCTTATCATCAGTCTGTGTGCTGGCGGTATCCAGTAAACGGGGATCAAGCCATGTCATCCCGCCAAAGACATGCAAGCGATCGGTAACATCACCGTCTGCCATCAACTCCAGGCCGCGGTTGCGCTGCTCACCGTCTACGGCATAATCACCGCTGGCATTGGTGTAGGCAAATGGACGCTTGATCTGGAATAGCGCGGCGGTTAGCAATAACTTGTCGATGGCGACTTTGCTGCCCACTTCAATCTGGCGGCTGCGATACGGTGCCAAAATCGCCCCGGCATTGTTTGCCGTGGCCGGCGCGGTATCGCCCTGCTGCAGGCTATCAGCGTAAGTGACATACAGCGTCAGCGGGTCGACAGGTTTGTACATCAGACTGGCAGAACCGCTAAATCCGCTATTCGAAGAGTCGCTGCTACGGCTGCCGGTTTTGCTGTAATTCGCTGAGCTGAGCAAACTTTCACTGCCCGCGAGCAGCACACTCCATTGCGGTGAAAATTGCAGGTTATCGCTCAGTAAAAATGCATGCTGGGTGGCAGTAGCGGAATGATAGCGGTCAGTGAAATCGGGGTAGTCTGGTTCAGCAAACGCTTGAGGGTCATCCAATGAAGCGCTGCCGAGCGTAGAGGTTCCGCCGCTGCGAGGGTTGTAGTTTTTCCAGACAAAGCCGCGCACGCCAGTCGCAATCTGATGATGAATCCATCCGGTATCGACTTCACCATTCAAGTTTGCCATATAGCTATTAATGGTGAAGCGGCTGGCGGTAGCCGATGACGTCGTCGTGGTGTAAGCGCCTTTGTTATTGGTGAAGGTATTGGTCACAGCGGTCGATTCACGATCCGCAATCTGACGCAGCACGCCCACTTCACCCTGCCAGTTGCCATCAAAATCATGCTTTAGATGCACACCAGCAGTGAGCGTGTGGTTATTATCCCCGGCATAAGATTGACCAAGGTGCGCAGTTTTGGGATTCGGCGCGGCAGGAAATGATAAGCCGTTGCCCAGGGCAAATTTACCCGGCAGACCTTTGTCATAGAAGTGGTAGTAGCTGAAGTTCGTCTCCAGCACGGTTTGGTCGGTGAGGTTGGCATCGAGCGCCAGGCTGAACAGTTGGCGGCGTTTTTTACTGTCTTTGACATACCCTTCGCCTTCGTCGTCCAACAGATTGAGGCGATAACGCAGTCGGTCGCTACTGTCCAACGGGCCGCTGAAATCTCCCGCTACCTGATGGCTTAATCCTGTGCCCGCGCCGACAGTGAGGCTATGTTGTGGGGTGTCGCTGGCCCGCTTGCTGACGAAGTTGAATAATCCTGCGGGATTGCCTGGCCCATATAACGATCCCGCAAGGCCGTTGAGCACTTCAATATGATCGAATTGCTCAGCTGCATAATCGGTGGTTGATACGACATTCAACCCATCAATCATGCTGTTTTGTACCACACTGCCCTGCACGCCGCGCGTTTGCGGACGCGCGCCATCACCTTGTACGGAGGGCATGTAACGATAGAGGTCGCTAACGCTTTTCAGCTGCTGACGCTTCATCAATTGCGGTGAAACGGTCTGTACCGACCACGGCGTGTTTCGTACTTCCTGCTTGCCAAGATTACCGAGGGTGGCCTTTTTTTCGGTTTCGACGGGTGCTGAATGAGGAGAGGCATTAACGGTGAGGGTTGGCTGCTCAGTCGCGGCATACACCGGAACGCTGGACAATAACATCGCGCTGGTGAAACCCGTTTTCACCAGGGTAATACGCTTGATAAACATGACTTTTCCAGAATGGCTAACGAAGGACGTTGCGCGTAAAGCTAGCGCTATGTTTTCGATTATATATCGATAGGATTCGTTAACCTATTGTTTAGCAGCGTTATATTGTTAGGCCGTAACTTTAAAATCTCTTCAAATGCAATGCATTGCCGCGGTTTGCTACCCTTGGGTGATATCAGGGTTCGGTTCGGTGTGGCCCCGGTCCAATGGATTCCCGCACCACTAATTCGCCCGAGAAAGTTTTACGGTTGCGCATTTCGCCGCCATCAAGCATCGATATCAGCCTTTCGAGGGTTTCCTCGATCATCGCGGTAACCGGCATTTTGACACTCGACAGTGCAGGAATGGTAAACGGCGCGAGCGGTATATCATCAAATCCCAGCACCGCGACCTGAGCGGGCACGGCAATACCCTGAGTCGAGAGTGCCTTAAGCGCCCCCACCGCCATCTCATCGTTACTGGCGACCAGCGCACTGAAAGTACTGCCTTGCGCCAGCAGGGTTTCCACCGCCGTCACGCCATTTTGCGCCTGCCATTTTCCTTCCACGATCAAGGCTTCCTGCAACGGAATATGATGTTGTGCCAACGCGTATTTATAACCCGCCAGACGCTCGCGTCCGGTGGGTGAATCCAGTGAACCGGTGATAAAAGCAATGTCGCGATGCCCAAGGGCAATCAGCTGTTCCACCGCCTTTGAGCAAGTGAGCTGTTGATCGGCGTAGATGCAGTAACTGGAATGCTGACGCAAACGACGATTGATCACCAAAATCGGATGCTTGTGCTGAGCAACAATGTCATCCATCTCATCAATAGTGAGAAAACGCGGATAGATGATCACACCATCGCAACGGAGATCGAGTAAAAACTGAATCGCAGCCCGCTCCTCCTCGGCACTGTGTTTGCCATCCACCAATATGAGTTGCCGACCCTGTTGCTCCATCATTCGCGCTGAATGCTGCATCAGCTCAGTGAAATAGCTCCCGGTATACAGCGTGTTGGTGATCACCAATCCGATGGTCTGTGTCGACTTGGTTGCCAGATTGCGCGCCAAAAGATTGGGACGAAAACCGGTTTCAGCGATGGCCTGGAACACCTTTTCGCGCTTTTCCTCGCTAACGTAACCCTTGCCCGACAGTACCCGCGAAACTGTGGCTTTAGATACGCCCGCAACCTTCGCCACCTCAATTATGGTCGCCATTTTTCACTCAACTTTGCCTTCTGATAACAGCAGTGTACCTAAGCTGCGAATTGCACGGGAGTTTTTCTCTGTGCAGCAATGAACGTCCTTTTCGGCTGAAAACGATCGATATCACATTTATGAACATCAAATTTTAAATAACTTGCCTGATTAAACCTGCCTCTTCATGATTTTGTGAAACCGGTTTCTCATAAGTCACGTGTTGACAGTTCTACCCTACTCAAATAATCAGAGACCCAATATCCATGGCTAAAAACTATGCTGACGTTTCACGCGCTATCGTGGCTTCGCTCGGCGGCTGGTCCAACATCGAAGCCGTCACCCATTGCATGACGCGATTGCGCTTTGTGGTTAAAGACAGTGCGGTTATCGACAATGCCACCCTTAAAGCGATCCCTGGTGTGATGGGGGTAGTGCACACCGATACGCAATGTCAGGTGATCATCGGCAACAACGTCAACCTTGCCTATCAGGAAGTGCTCAAGCTGGGCTCACCGAATGGTGACAATGTGGTAGCCGTGAAGCGTAAAATCACGCTGCGCAGCATTGGCGCAGGGATCCTCGACGCACTGGTCGGCACCATGTCTCCACTCATCCCCGCCATTATTGGCGGTTCGATGGTAAAGCTGCTGGCAATGGTGCTGGAAATGAGTGGGGTTCTGCCGAAAGGATCTTCCACGCTGATCATCCTCAATGTCATTGGCGATGGCGCATTTTTCTTCTTGCCCATTATGGTGGCCGCGTCGGCTGCCTTGAAATTTAAAACCAATATGTCGCTGGCGATTGCTATCGCAGGCGTGTTGGTTCATCCCAACTTTGTTGATTTGATGGCAAAAGCGGCCCAAGGCCAGGTGGTGGAGTTTGCCGCTATTCCGGTGACGGCGGTGAAATACACCTACACGGTCATCCCCGCGCTGGTGATGACGTGGATTTTGTCGCACATCGAATATTGGGTTGATCGCTTCACCCCTGCCGTCACCAAAAACTTCCTGAAGCCGATGCTGATTGTGCTGATAGCCGCGCCAATTGCCATCGTGCTCATTGGTCCAATCGGTATCTGGATTGGTAGCGGGATTTCTGCGTTGGTGTACACCATTCATGGTTATTTAGGTTGGTTGTCAGTGGCGATTATGGGCGCTTTATGGCCGCTGCTGGTGATGACCGGTATGCACCGCGTGTTCACGCCTACCATCATTCAGACCATTGCTGAAACCGGTAAAGAAGGCATGGTAATGCCGTCAGAAATCGGTGCCAATCTGTCGCTTGGTGGTTCTTCCCTGGCGGTTGCCTTCAAAACCAAAAATCCAGAACTGCGTCAGACCGCCTTTGCTGCAGCCGCTTCGGCGATTGTCGCCGGGATTTCTGAACCGGCGTTGTACGGCGTGGCAGTGCGTTTGAAACGCCCATTGATCGCCTGTTTAATCAGCGGCTTTATTTGCGGCGCGGTCGCTGGAATAGGCGGGTTAGCCAGCCACTCGATGGCCTCACCAGGCTTATTCACCAGCGTACAGTTCTTTGACCCTGCCAATCCAATGAGCATCGTGTGGGTCGGCGGTGTGATGGTGCTGTCCGTCGTGCTCTCTTTTGTACTTACCCTGATTTTAGGTTTTGAAGATATCCCGGTCAGTGATACGGCTCCTGCCAAACCGGTCACTGAACCCGCCAAAACCGTTAATGCTAATTGATGAATTGAGGTTTTTTATGTCTGAAGTGACATTTCCAGAGGGATTTTTGTGGGGCGGCGCATTGGCCGCCAACCAATCCGAGGGGAGCTATCGCGCTGGCGGTAAAGGATTAACCACCGTGGATATGATTCCACACGGTGCACATCGCATGCCCGTTAAATTAGGTCTGGAGCCACGCTTCACACTGCATGATGATGAGTACTACCCGAGCCACGACGCCATCGATTTCTATCGCCGTTACAAAGAAGATATCGCACTGATGGCGGAGATGGGGTTTACCGTATTCCGTACATCCATCGCCTGGAGCCGCATTTATCCGCTCGGTGACGAGATGACGCCCAACGCGGAAGGCATTGCCTTCTATCGCAGCCTGTTTGAAGAGTGTCAAAAATATGGCATCACCCCACTGGTGACCTTATGCCATTTCGATGTACCGATGCATCTGGTGACTGAATACGGTTCATGGCGCAATCGCAAAATGATTGAGTTCTTTGCGCGTTACGCAAAGACCTGTTTCGAAGCGTTCAATGGGTTAGTGAAGTATTGGCTGACTTTTAATGAGATTAATATCCTGCTGCACAGCCCGTTCTCAGGGGCTGGATTGGTGTTCGAGCCCGAAGATAATCCCGAACAGGTCAAATATCAGGCCGCACATCATGAACTGGTGGCCAGCGCGTTGGTCACTAAAATTGCTCATGAGGTTAATCCGGATAATCAGGTGGGCTGCATGCTGGCGGGGGGGAATTTTTATCCGTGGTCCTGCAAACCGGAAGATGTCTGGGCAGCGCTGGAGAAAGATCGCGAAAACTTGTTCTTTATCGATGTGCAAGCGCGTGGCGCTTACCCCTCTTATGCTGCGCGCGTGTTCCGCGAAAAAGGCGTCGAGATTGCCTGGCAAGATGGCGATAAAGAGATTCTGCGCAACACCGTCGATTTTGTTTCTTTTAGCTATTACGCCTCACGCTGTGCTTCGGCGGATATGAATGAAAACAACAGCAGCGCCGCCAATGTGGTGAAATCACTCACCAATCCCCATGTTGAGCGAAGTGCATGGGGCTGGGGCATCGACCCGCTGGGCCTGCGCATTACCATGAACATGATGTATGACCGCTATCAGAAGCCGTTGTTCTTAGTCGAAAACGGGCTGGGCGCGCGCGATGACGTCGATGCGAATGGCGAGATTCATGACGATTACCGCATTAGCTACTTGCGGCAACATATTCAGGCGATGGGCGAAGCGATAAGTGACGGAATTCCCGTGATCGGTTACACCACATGGGGATGCATCGACCTGGTGGCCGCCTCCACGGGTGAAATGAGCAAGCGTTACGGTTTTGTCTATGTTGATCGTGATGACCAAGGTAATGGCACGTTAGCGCGCTCACGCAAAAAATCATTTTGGTGGTACAAAAAAGTGATAGCCAGCAACGGGAAGGACTTAAGCGAATAGCCCGATTTTTATTGGGCGCATTTTACTGCGCCCAAAATCTTTAGACCGTATTTTTCAATCTCTATGAATAAATGGATCTGATTATCCAACTGTATTAAAAAATAAGAATTTTGGTGTCGTGATCACCAGTACTCTTTTATAAATGGCAATGGTACTATTTCCGCGATTAATCCAGCGGAATTGCGGCATGTTACGTTTCGAACCTCGTCTTCACCTACGTGAAGTGTTTTTTCTGCTTTTTGCTCAGCTTAAAGCGGCGTTTATCTGCATGACTGCCTGCGTGCTGTTGCTCTTTTCGTTTTCATCTCCTGCCCTGGCCACGGGAAAAGATGACAAAGCGAATCGTATTGTCAGCGGTATCATCAGCTTTACGCGCTGGCCCGCCCTAAAGGATGCCCCGCAACTCTGCGTGTTCTCTTCTGCACAGCATATTGCTTTCCCTGCCAGTCCCATCGCGACCTCACTGCCTTTTAGCGTGGTTTATCTCAACACAGAGAGCGATTTGGCGAGCACCCGCTGTGATGCCATCTATTTCGGTGACCAGTCGCCACAGAAACAGACTGAACTGCTGGCGTTAGAAAAAGACAGAGCCGTGCTGTCGCTGGCAGAAAATAATCCAGATTGCGCAATGGGTGCCGCGTTTTGCCTGATATTGAATACCGATCATCCTATGTTTGCCGTTAATCTCGATTCGCTGGCCCGTAGTGGTGTTCGCGTTAGCCCGGATGTGTTGTTGCTGTCGCGCAAAGGAAGCCAATAAGATGAAAATAGATAAAATTAAAAATGAAAAATCATCTATCCGCATCAAACTACGCAAAATCAGCATCATTAATTCAGCGGTTATTTTATTGCTGTGCTGGCTACTGCTCACTTCCACATCGTTACTGTTTATTAAACGTTACGAGAAAAGGAATCTAGAGCTGATTGCCGCCACGTTGAGCAACAGTCTGACGGCTGCCACGGTTTTTGAAGACAGCTATGACGCGCACAAGAAAATTGCCACCCTGGGGAATGAAGGTATGTTCGCCTCGGCAAAACTGGTCACCGATGACCAAACCGTCTTGGTTGACTGGCAAGATCAGCAACAGCGAAGCGGTTGGTACCAAAATTTCCTACGTGAATGGATTTACGCCCGTCCGTTCAGCGTGAATATCGTTCATGCCGAGAACACCGTGGGTACGTTGACGCTGGTGGGCACCGTGACAGGTGCCGCTGATTTTATTCGTTATTCTGTGATGATTTTAACCAGTGGCATGTTGTGCGTGCTGATCGTCGCTTCCCTGCTGAGTGCATTGCTACATCGCGGTATTTTGGTTTCATTACGTAATATCACCAGCTCGATTCACTATGTAATCCGCTCTGGTGATTTCTCATTGCGTATTCCTGAAAGCCCTACCAAAGAATTTCAGCTGTTTTCAGAAGACCTTAATTCGCTATTAGCAGAGATGCAGTCACTGCAAACGTCTTTGCTGCGTGATAACCGGTCGTTAGCGGCCAAAGCGCTGGAAGATCCGCTGACTGGATTAGCAAACCGCGCCGCATTTGTCGCCCGCTTGACCACATTGTTGGATGCGCAACTCGCGCAGGAACGATTTGTTTTACTGTTCCTCGACGGCGATCGCTTTAAGAGTATCAATGACAACTGGGGACATGCAGCAGGCGATGAGGTGTTACGTGCTATCGGCTCACGTTTGCTGGCGTTGGCCTATAAACAGGATTTGGTTGCCCGACTTGGCGGTGATGAGTTCGCCATGCTGATCACCAGCCGTGCGACGGAATCGCAACTGCAACAGCTCACCGAAGAGATTCGTGAAACCATCGCACAAAAAATCATGATTGCTGAAGGCACACCCATCACCACCTCTGTGACCATTGGTTTCGCCTGGTCACAGCATGGCGATAGCGTAGAGTCGATTCTTGAGCGTGCAGATATGAACATGTACAAAAACAAAGGGATAAATAAGGTAAGGATATGAAAAAGATTTTTCTGTTGATGTGTGTTCTGGTCTGCGCTGGCTGTCAGTCTCAGGGACGTTTTAGTGCGGCACAGATTGCAGCCATGCAAAATGCTGGCTTTACCGAGAACAGCGAAGGCTGGGGCCTGGGTTTGTCAGAAAAAATTCTGTTTGGTGTTAACGAGTCAGAGCTGACTCCCACGAGCAAAACCACGATTGCCAATATGGCAAAGAGCCTCGCGGCGACCGGTCTTCAGCATGTCCGCATAGATGGGCATACTGATAATTACGGCAAAGCAGATTACAACCAACAGCTCTCTTTGGAACGCGCAGATGCGGTCGCTGCGCAATGGGCACAAGGAGCCGCCGTGCCACGCGCCAATATTATTACGCGCGGTTTGGGCATGACCGCCCCGATTGCCAGCAATAATACCGCGCAAGGTCGAGCACAGAATCGCCGTGTGGCCGTTATCATCACCTCGCCTTAAGCTTCCCCTTCGTTATTAATAGGGCAGTCTATTCTGCCCTAAATAAATTGATTCTTATTTTTAACTCTAATACTATCCGACCCATTCACGGTTTCGGTTTAAATAAACCCACGCCCAGCCGGTGAAAACTTTCATCATTCAGCATCCATTACAATTAATATTTTCATCACTACGACAGGAGTCATTATGAAATTAACCATTGTCCTTGCTGCGCTATTCCTTTCAACCGCGGCTCATGCTGAAGTCGTTCTATCAGGGAAACCTGACAATCAATTTACCCAAGACTCACACAAAAACCTGGAATCTCACCAGAAAATTCTTAATGAAGCCAAAATTGATCGTGCGTCATTCAGTAAAAAAGTGCAGCACATCTGTGATGTGATTGCGCCACAGGATGCCGTCAATAAATTCCATAAAATGACACAAGAAATTCTGGGTCATCAAATGTCCCTTGAAGATACAGGCTACAGCGAAACAGAGTACCGCAAAGTGATAAGCTTCACCTGTTATAAAGGGGCCAACTGGACCATCAATGACATGGATAAGCAGATGGAGCCGCAATTGGTTAAGGCAGTAAAAGATCATGAAGCCGCGGCACAAACCACCAACGATAAGGCCACCGCGGCTGGCTATAAAATAGCGATCGAGGCCACTCAGCAAGGAATGGCTGCCGCAAGAAAATAGTGATTAGGGGTGAGTAATGAGTATATTCACCCGTTTCATTTATTTAGCTTCGTGACAGTGAATAAAAGTACAATCTATCGCGTGCCAGATTTTTCATTTTCACTTCACACATGATATCGAAATCGCTGAATGACAAAGCCCAGTCATTCAGCGTTTGATTGAAGTAATAATCTGCATGGGCGCGCAACTTCACTTTATTCACGGCTAAATCCTGCTGATGAGGAAAACCGTGATCGGGGATAATGCCCTCCTGCGCAATAGAATAGTGCAGCACCGGACGGACACCGCGCCAGGATTCAATAATCAGTGGTACACGTGGATCATTCGCCTGAATATACAGATTCTCTTTCACCCAATGATGGTGAATATCCAATACCACCGGGCAGAGATCGCGTGCCTGTAACACATCATCTATCGAACAGGATATTTCATCATTTTCTACCGTCAGCATGTTACGTGCTTCAGGAGAGAGTCGCTGGAAGGACGCGCGAAAACCCTCAATCCCCTTCTTCCCGTTCATATGAATATTAATTTTGAAATCCTGAAACTGGCGACCATAGCCCATCGCCACCGCGCACAGGGCGTGATACTCCACATCGTCGATCGCACGATCCACCACCCCTTCATTGTCTGAGGCCAGCACCGAATATTGTCCGGGATGGAATGAGAGGCGGATGTTATTGGCTCGTGCAACATCGCCGCAGCGGCTTAACAGTGGCTGTAGGTCGGGCATTAACTCCGCATAAATGGCTGTGGCCTCTGGCACGGTAAAGAGCGGTAGCAGATCGCTGCCAATGCGCATCATACGCAGCTCATCGGGCAGTTGCGCCAGCTGATTCAACATGTGGAGTTGGTTTTCGAGATTGTGAGTAGCCAACAGCGCTAACAAACTGGCCTGCGCTTCGCGATCAAGACCGAGAAAACGAGTGCGTGTGGTGGTTTTAAACGGAAAAGGCTGCTTAGCCTGTGCATCCAAATACTTGCATGCGAAACCCAATTTCATTTTCTTTCCTCTTAAGAGCAGCTTGTTAGTCTAGCTCTCAATCTGCTGCACGTGAGCAGTCATACAACCTTGACGATGCCTGATACTCAGATCAGTACCAATAAAAAGTGCAAAAACCATTTTTTAAACACCCATAACGTCAACATAACTAATGTGTTTAATTTTTAGGATTTTAGCCATCAGTTAATTATCATATTGATAAATATATAAAATACAATATGTCATATGCATTACACTGGATGACAAGCATTGCAACTTCTTAATTTTACTTCTAGCCTTTTGTTAAATTGAGTAGCTTTACTTAATTTTTATCAACAAACCTCTACCCATAAAAGGATCTAAAATGAGTTTTTCAGCAACCAAAAAAGTTGATCTGGTTATTGTCATTGATACCAGCAACTCAATGGCGGACGAAGCGACGGCACTGAGTGAAGCACTTAACCGCGCGATTGAAGTGGCAACAGCATCTTGCCCTTCAGATTTGCGCGTTGAATTTCTTGGTATTGAAGGGCAATTCAAAAACAGTAAGTTCGAACAATCGGTGCGCAGCTATCTAAACACCCTTGGCGTGGCAGGAAACAGCTTAAAAGGCCGCGTTTATAACACGGCGGCGCGTGCCGGTGCGCAAGAAGATGTGGCTCGCGCGGTAGAGGACGTCAGCCAATACTTTGACTGGCGTGATGGCGCAGAACGCAACCTGTTTGTACTGGGTGATGAGAGTCTGGAAGGCGGCGATATGGTGCTGAATAACGCACGGATTGAGGCCTGCAATAACGCTATAAAAACCGCCATTGCTCAAAGCGTCAAAGTACACACCTACCTGGGTACACCTCACGAAAGCACCCCCTACCCATCTGATGACGACGAACAAAAAATGATTGTGGAATATAAGCGTTTGGCGCTGCGTACCGGCGGTGAGCACTATATTTATACGCGAGGTGTAGCAGATTTTACCCAAGTCTTGAAAGACACCATTTGCGCCGGGCTAGTTCCACCCGCAGAAGCTATCGCCGAGAAACAAGCGGAGGCCGATCGGTTAGAGGGTAAGACGACGGCAACTGATAGCGGCGCTCAGAATCATCAAGGCAGCAGCATTTGCGAGCAGGCGCCAGAAATTATACGCGCAGTAAATACCCTGGCAGGTATTCTCGACAAATTGGTTGATGCCTGTGGGCCCAAAGGTGATGCAGGTTCATCAGGGGGGTGCCGCTGTAACGACCATGACCATAGTGAAAACGCCGCGCCACACCGTCACGTTCCGCCCACCGCCACCTCTGAGGCACAACTTCAGCCGACCGCACCAGACTTTGTCGATGCAACGCTGTTTACAGACGGCAACTGGAATAACTGGCAAGCCGGTGAAGTCGGTCACGATTTCGATATGGTGGATTATCCAGACAATAAAACTAAAGGCATTTATTTCAAAACCGCACCAGGCAAACCTCATGCAGGGGTGATCCTGCAAAAATCGCTATCTGGTTTGCAACCTAACTGTGATTACATCTTCATGATTCGGACTAAGCGCGTGATTGCAAAATTGACAACGCCAAAATTGTCACTGCGCGTCGATGGCAAAGACATCACGGATGTTGTAGAGCTGACCGTCAAAGATCAATGGGTGACGTTGCAGGGGCAATTCACTGCAGTGGCATCGACTGCGAAACTTGAAGTGGTGAGCCATGAAAATGACAGTAACGGCAATGATTACCACGTTGGCCGACTGGTTATTGCCAATCCGGGCAACGCGGCGTTAACGCTTTAATACTTTTAAGGCGGCCTTTTGGCCGCCCCTCTGTTTACACGCTTGGGTAAGTAATATTACTCCCAGGCGCTTCGCGGTGGAGATGGATAAAGTTAAGGTGACGTTCGTACTGATCGAGAATATCGATAATCACCTGCTCTTTGTTGTAGTCCATCAAGTCATTGCCCTGGCTACCCTCCAGCAGGAACGTTTCGAGTCGGTAATAGGTCGATTTACCGCTGCGGGCACGATAGGTAAAGCCCGGCACCGAATACTGCTGCGGCCAGATTTGATAAACGAAGTCTTGCTCTTCGCCCAGCATCACCCGCAGATCAAGATAGCCCAGCGGATGCTCTTCTTCCGCCTCAATACGTTCAAGAGACACGCGTCCGCCGCGCAATTCCAGCTCTTTTGCTACGTCCTGCATCGCGGGAAACAGAACGCTCTCCATCATCTGCTGGGTATAGCGCGTGCCGGGATAGTTCATCAGACGTGACAGGCGTTTCTTCCAGCTTAAACGATCGTTACTGGCCGGAATGTAGGGCGCGGTTTCTCGGCTGGCACTGGCGCGACGATGATCTTCCACCTTCAGCGATTTATACAATCCGGCCATAACAAAGAAGATCACAAAGCTAAATGGCAGGCCCATGATTACCGTGGCGTTTTGCAGTGCTGAGATGCCGTTGGTCATCAACATACCCATAGTCAACACACCAATTGCTACCGACCAGAAGATACGCAGCCAGTTCGGCGCATCACTGTTGATGTCCTTCAGTTTTGACGTGAAGTTACCCAATACCAACGAACCTGAGTCTGCTGAGGTGACGTAGAACAGCATGCCGGTAATGGTGGCAACAGACGCGCTGAACTTAAAGGCAGGATACTGTGCCAGCAGGCTGTAAAAACCACGCTCAGCATGCGCCATCACTTCCTGTGCAAAGCCCGCATCACCGTGAATGATTTCATACAGTGCCGCATTGCCGAATACCGACAGCCACAACAAGGTAAAGGTGAACGGAATAATTAGCGTCCCGAGTACAAACTCACGAATGGTACGGCCACGTGAAATACGTGCGAGGAACAAGCCAACAAAGGGTGACCAGGCAACCCACCATGCCCAGAAGAACAGGGTCCAACTGTTCATCCACTCTCTCGGCTGATCAAACGCAAAGGTGTTCAGCGTCATGCCCATAAAGCGGTTGATGTAATCACCGACGTTTAGCACCAGCGCGTTCAACAGGAAATCAGTTTTGCCCATAAACAACACGAACAAGATCAATCCCAGCGCCAGCGCTACGTTCAGTTCCGACAGAATACGAATGCCTTTATCCACACCGGATGTCACCGAAATGGTGGCAATAATTACGGACAGCACAATCAAAGCTGCCTGCGCGGTGAAGCCTTCCGGGATATCAAACAGGACATTCAAGCCGTAGTTGAGCTGCACCACGCCAATACCTAACGTGGTGGCAATACCGAAGATGGTGCCGACCACTGCCGCGATATCGACAGTATGGCCAATCGGCCCATTAATGCGTTTGCCAAAGATAGGATAGAGCGCAGAACGGATAGTCAGCGGCAGATTGTAGCGATAGCTGAAGTAGCCCAGTGCGATGCCCATCAGCGCATACATCGACCAACCGGTCACGCCGTAGTGGAACAGCGTCCACACCATGGCCTGACGCGCCGCTTCCATGGTTTGGCCTGCGCCTTCGGGCGGTTGCATATATTGCGTAACCGGTTCAGCTACCGAGAAGAACATCAAATCGATACCGATACCGGCGGCAAACAGCATGGCAGACCAGCTTAGCAAGCTGAATTCAGGTTTGGACTGTTCTGGCCCGAGTTTGATCGCGCCGTAACGCGAGCAGGCCATGTACACCACGAAAACAATGTAGAGCGTGGCGGCAAGCATGTAGTACCAGCCGAACGTGGATGTGACCCAATTGACTGCGGTCTGAATCCAGCTCGCAGCCAGCTCGCTGTAGAAGATAGTGACAAGTGAAAATGTCAGAATCAGTCCGGCCGAGGTAAAAAACACCACGGGATTGATTCTGTCTTTTTCACTGGCAGGTGGATTAATCATCGGTTACCTCTGGTTAATTTCCTGTAATGACTCAATGAATTAGCGTGACCAGTTCGCCTGGTCTTGTTGTTGTTTACTCCCCTGTGTTCCCTCCATTTGGTGCTTTCTACTGGCGATATCCCGCATAGCCCGGTTCACCGCTGCGTTTTTGTAACAATCGAAGCACAGCATCCTAACAAATTTCTTTTTTATATTGAACGTGCAATCAAAAAAAGTTTTAATGGTGCCCTTACATTGTGGTGGAGCTGGAGTCATGCCAAAGGTGGGAATGCAGCCGATTCGTCGTCGGCAACTGATTGATGCAACCCTCGATACCATTAACGAAGTCGGGATTAATGACGCCACGATTGCGCAAATTGCGCGCCGTGCGGGCGTCTCAACCGGCATCATCAGTCACTACTTCAAAGACAAAAACGGTCTGCTGGAAGCCACCATGCGGGATGTCACGCGCCAATTACGCGATGCGGTTGCCGCGAGATTGAAACCGCTGGCAGCAGCGACGACCGAAGCGCGTTTACTGGCCATTGTTGAAGGTAACTTTGATGACACGCAGGTGCACAGTGCCGCGATGAAAGCCTGGCTGGATTTCTGGGCCAGCAGCATGCATCAGCCGCAGTTGGGCCGTCTTGAGCGCGTGAGTAGTCGACGCTTGTTCTCCACGTTGGCGGCTGAATTTCGTCGCGAATTGCCGCGCGAACATGCCCGACTCGCCGCTCACGGCTTGGCATCGTTAATCGACGGACTCTGGCTACGTGCAGCACTGAGCGGTAAACCCTTCGATCTGGGTATTGCCCGCACGCTGACCACTCAATTCATCAGCCAGCAGCTTGCTGGCCATCAGAATCACTGAGGAAGGAGAAACTATGTCCCGATTCACCGAGCAGCACCTGTACATCGATGGCGCATTAGTGCCCGCTGCCGCAGGTAATACGTTCCAGACCATCAACCCTGCGAATGGCGAAGTACTGGCCGAAGTTCATGAAGCGGAGCGCGCTGATGTTGATCGTGCAGTTGCTGCCGCGCAAAAAGGCCAGAAAGTCTGGGCAGCGATGACATCAATGGAGCGTTCGCGCATTCTGCGTCGTGCCGTTGATATTCTGCGTGAACGTAATGACGAATTAGCCGCGCTTGAAACCCTCGATACCGGTAAACCCCTGAGCGAAACCCTGTATGTCGATATCGTGACCGGTGCCGATGTACTGGAGTATTACGCCGGTCTGATTCCGACCTTGGAAGGCCAACAGATCCCACTGCGTGACACCGCTTTCGTTTACACCCGCCGCGAACCGCTCGGTGTGGTCGCGGGCATCGGTGCATGGAACTACCCGATTCAGATTGCCCTGTGGAAGTCCGCGCCTGCACTGGCGGCCGGTAACGCCATGATCTTCAAACCAAGCGAAGTGACGCCCCTCACCGCACTGAAACTGGCTGAAATTTACACCGAAGCCGGTGTGCCAGCTGGTGTCTTCAACGTGTTAAACGGCCGCGGTGCGGTAACCGGTCAGTTGCTTACTGACCATCCTGGCATCGACAAAGTCTCTTTCACCGGTGGCGTGGCCAGTGGCAAAAAAGTGATGGCCAATGCCGCAGGTTCAACCTTGAAAGAAGTGACCATGGAACTGGGCGGTAAATCTCCGCTGATCATCTTTGAAGATGCCGACCTCGATCTGGCCGCTGATATTGCCATGATGGCGAACTTCTACAGCTCTGGTCAGGTGTGCACCAACGGCACGCGCGTGTTCATCCCTGCCAAATTCCAGGCCACCTTTGAAGCAAAAATCGCCGAGCGCGTGGCGCGCATCAAAGCTGGTGATGTCAACGACCCGGCCACTAACTTTGGCCCGCTGGTGAGCTTCCCACATCGCGATAACGTGATGCGCTACATCGAAACCGGCCTTAAAGAAGGCGCTCGTCTGCTGTGTGGCGGTCAACGTCTGAGCGGCGCGGATTTTGATAACGGTGCCTGGGTTGAACCTACTGTGTTCACCGACTGCGTGATGAGATGACTATTGTACGTGAAGAGATCTTTGGGCCAGTGATGTCAATCCTGACCTACGAGAGCGAAGAAGAAGTGGTGCGCCGCGCCAATGCCACCGATTTCGGTCTGGCTGCCGGTGTGGTAACGCAAGATCTTAACCGCGCACATCGTGTGATTCACCAGATTGAAGCGGGTATTTGCTGGATCAACACCTGGGGCGAATCTGCCGCCGAGATGCCTGTGGGTGGCTACAAGCATTCGGGAATTGGCCGTGAGAATGGCCTGATGACACTGCAAAATTACACCCAGGTGAAATCAGTGCAGGTCGAATTAACCCGTTTTCAGTCCGTATTTTAATTGAGCTTAACCTGAGGAGCGACTAATGGAATTTGATTACATCATTATCGGAGCCGGATCCGCAGGGAACGTTTTGGCAACAAGACTGACCGAAGACAGCAGCGTAAACGTGCTGCTATTAGAAGCCGGTGGTCCTGACTACCGCTTCGATTTCCGTACCCAAATGCCTGCGGCACTGGCGTTCCCTTTACAGGGCAAACGCTACAACTGGGCATATGAAACTGAGCCAGAACCGCACATGAACAATCGCCGCATGGAGTGCGGACGCGGTAAAGGGCTGGGCGGATCATCGCTGATCAACGGTATGTGTTACATCCGAGGTAACGCCATGGATCTCGATAACTGGGCACAGCAGCCCGGCTTAGAAAGTTGGAGTTATCTGGATTGCCTGCCCTACTACCGCAAATCAGAGACGCGCGATATTGGCGCCAATGATTACCACGGCAGCGAAGGCCCGGTGAGCATCACCACCTGTAAACCTGATAACAATCCACTGTTCGCGGCGATGATTGAAGCCGGCGTGGAGGCGGGCTATCCGCGCACGGAAGATCTGAACGGTTATCAGCAGGAAGGTTTTGGCCCGATGGATCGTTTTGTGACGCCAAAAGGTCGCCGTTCCAGTACCGCACGCGGCTATCTTGATACCGCAAAAGTGCGTCCGAACCTGAAAATCGTGACCCATGCGACTACTGACCGCATTCTGTTTGAAGGTAAACGTGCAGTGGGCGTGCAGTACTTACAAGGCGGTAGCAATACCTCACATCAGGTGCATGCGCGACGTGAAGTATTACTGTGTGCTGGTGCAATCGCCTCACCACAGATTTTGCAGCGCTCAGGTGTGGGTTCAGCAGAGCTGCTGGAGAAATTTGAAATTCCGGTAGTGCATGACTTGCCTGGCGTGGGTGAGAACCTACAGGACCACCTCGAAATGTACTTGCAGTATGAGTGCAAAGAACCGGTTTCGCTCTATCCTGCACTGAAATGGTATAACCAACCGAAGATTGGTGCCGAGTGGCTGTTTAACGGCACGGGTATCGGTGCCAGTAACCAATTTGAAGGCGGTGGATTTATCCGCAGTCGAGAAGAGTTTACTTGGCCAAATATTCAGTATCACTTCCTGCCGGTGGCGATTAACTACAATGGCTCGAATGCGGTTGAAGCCCATGGCTTCCAGTGCCATGTGGGTTCAATGCGTTCACCTAGCCGCGGTCACGTGCGCATTAAGTCACGCGATCCACGTCGCGATCCTGCCATTTTGTTCAATTACATGGCACATGAGCAGGACTGGCATGAGTTCCGCGATGCTATCCGCATCACGCGTCAGATTATCAACCAGCCTGCGCTGGATAAATATCGTGGCGCAGAAATCAGCCCAGGCTTGGATTGCCAAACTGATGAGCAGCTGGATGAGTTTGTGCGTAATCACGGTGAAACCGCCTATCACCCTTGCGGTACCTGCAAAATGGGCAGTGATGAGATGGCGGTTGTCGATGGCGAAGGTCGTGTTCACGGATTACAAGCATTGCGCGTAGTCGATGCTTCTATTATGCCGCTGATCATCACCGGCAACCTCAATGCCACCACCATTATGATTGGTGAAAAGATCGCGGATAATATTCGAGGTCGTGAGCCATTAGCGCGCAGCAAAGCGGATTATTTTGTTGCGGGTGACCTGCCGGTTCGTGGCGAGCCGAAGCGCGCCTAAGCGTTTATTTTGGGGTGGCAATCTTGTCACCCTGTTTGCTTTCCAGATAGGCGTGTATCAACCTCTGCAATTCCTGTTTTAATTCATTCGAGTTGAGCTCATTGCGCCTGGAAGCATCATGCACCACGCCTTCTACAGCAGAAGCCAATACTTTGGCCGCAATCGCCGTGCGAATCTCATCTGCCTGTAAATTTTGTTCGACAAACTGTCGATAAAATTGTGCGTAGCGCTGTTCAAAATCTTCATGTGCGCTGCGTTCAGAGAGTGGCACCTCATCCAGTAAAACCCGATGCAGACTGGGATTGATCAAATGCACGGCAATTACCCCGTCAACTAAGCGTTCAATCCGCTTGGTCAGACCCCCCTCTTCAATCGTTGCTGCCGCAAGAACCTGCAGAATCGCATCAAGATGTTGCTGACGAATCGCCTCAGCCAGCGCCAACTTGTTGGGGAAATATTGATAAAGCGAACCAATGCTGACACCCGCGATGCGCGCAACTTCGTTGGTGTTAAATTTTGACCAGCCATTCTTTGCCAGGACGCGAGCCGCCGCCTGCAAAATCACATCCACCATCACTTGTGAGCGCCGCTGGCGCGGAGCTTTGCGCATCGAGCGCGCGGGGTCCGTAACACGAGTATTCATCAGTGTACCTCCGAACGATAATACGAGTATTCACTCACATATCGAGGAAAACCGTGATGTTACCTGAAAATATTCACAACAGGGAAATTCGTTTACGCCAGCGCAGCAATGGCATGCCCAACCAAAACAACTTTGCTCTGGTTGAGCTTCCCTTGCCTGCTTCTCAAGCAGATAAGGTGCTGGTGAAAAATCGTTGGTTTCGTGTTTCCATCTCAACGCGTCTGATGATGAGCGTAGAAGCCGAAGAGGTAAAAGGCATTCCCTTCCCACCGCTAAAAATCGGCGACACCTTAGCCGATGCAGCCATCGGTCAAGTCATTGAGGCACCCATTGAGAGTGGTTTAACGCCGGGTGATTTTGTGATGCATCCCTATGGCTGGCGCGAATTCGCCTCGGTTGATTCTCAGCAATGTGTCGCACTCGGAAAAGAGATTCATGACCCGGCGGCCTATCTTGGCCACGGATGGACCGCCTACGCCGCATTGACGCAGGGCATTCAGGTGCGCAAAGGAGATACCGTATTTGTGTCCAGTGGTGCCGGCGCGATTGGTTCGATGGCGGGTCAGATCGCACGCCGTCTCGGCGCATCGAAACTCATAGGCAGCACGGGTTCGGCAGACAAGGCTCACTGGATGCGTGAACAGTTGGGTTACGACGCCACAATTGAACGTGGTAAAGGCACGATTGCCGCGCAATTGCAGGTGAGTGCGCCACAAGGCATTGATGTGTTTGTTGATATTGTCGGTGGTGAACAGCTGGAAGCCGCCGTGTCACAAGCGCGTGAACATGCTCGTTACGTTTTGCTTGGTGCCCTTTCGGCCGAACTGGCAGATAAGCAATCAACAAAAATCGCGCCAGTCGAAATCGACTCCTTTGCCTTGATCGTGAAAGGCGTCACGCTTAAGGGCTATAGCGCTGATGAGAATCCAGAAGTGTTTAACAGATGGATAGACCAGCTTGGGCATCCTGACTGGCAAGATATACACTTTGCATCAAGCCTTTATCAGGGGTTAGATTCAGCACCACAGGCGTTGGCCGATGCCTGTTCCGGCAAGGCGCGTGGGGTGGTGTTAGTGGCGCTGTAAATTTTTGCACAGAGCAGAGCATCCAATGTGCTCTGCTCTCCTCTGCGATTCCACACCGTTGGTGTTTCTAATCTTCTTCGGCAATTTCGTAATGAAAATTATCCGCTGTACAGCGAAATTCACGCTGAAGCTTCCAGTGTGATTGCATGAGTAGATTACAGTATGTTGTAACTAGTCAACTGAAAAGCGTTGATTCACTTAAAAGTACGAGCAGTAAAATCCCAAAAGGCATTCACAGCCGCTGTAGCCGATGCATCCGTTACACGTACCAGACCAAAATGGAGGCGGCGTTAAAGGACAATCTGTTTTTGCTGGGTGAGACGATGAGCATTGCGGACATCTATCTTTATGTCCTGTGCGGCTGGTGCAATGTCTTCGGTATTGACCTCGCTGGTTGGCCGGCGCTGGATTGCCATCATCGAGCTATCCACGCACGCTCTGCCACTCAAGCCGCGTGGTTAGCCGAGCAAGAAATGACGCGTTTGCACATATAATTGAACATCTTCTTCATTTTCTCTGCCGATTCTTCTGTTTCAATAGCCTACTTTGACCCAGCTTGGATCGGCTATGAATCGTCGCCATTTTCTCACCTGTCTTTCTCTCTTACCCTTTGTCGTGCACAGTGGTTTAAGCCAGGCTGTGACGGCTAAACCGGTGGTTCTCCCGCTGTGGCCGAAACAACCACCCGGTGGCGGCGGCCCACTGGGGGCAATGCATTTCACTGCCAAGGGAGCGCAAAGCAATATCGCAATGCCCACGTTGACCGTGCTTCAACCCGTCGCTCCGAATGGGCAGGCGGTACTCATCGCGGCGGGCGGTGGCTACACACGCATTGAGATGGGAAAAGAGGCTTGGCCAGCGGCAGAATGGCTGGCGTCTCATGGCTACACCGCGTACGTACTGAGCTACCGACTGCCACAGGAAGGCTGGAAAGATGGCGCGTTAGCACCGCTGCAGGATGCGCAACGCGCACTGCGTATGGTTCGTCATCGTGAGAAACATGTTAGCGTTTTGGGGTTTTCTGCTGGAGGACATCTGTTGGGGATGGCGGCCAATCGCCCGGACTTCCGCTCTTATCAGGCGACCGATGCATTAGATAATCTGCCGGCATCCGCTGAACGCGCCGCACTCATTTATCCGATCATCACACTGGAACCACCCTACTCACATACCTCTACCCACAAAGTGTTGGTTGGGAGCAATGCCTCGCTAGAGGCGGATACAACCTGGTCGGTACAGGCTTATGTTAATCCGCAGTCACCGCCGTTTTTCCTGGTACAGTCAGAGGACGATCCCATATCCGATCCGCACAATACCCTGATCATGGCTGAAGCATGTAAGCAACAGCATATTCCGGTTGAAATGCATCGTTATGCTACCGGTGGTCACGGGTTTGGTTTAGGTAAACCAGGCACACCCACTGTAGAGTGGCCTGGACATTATCTGCACTGGTTAAGCAGCTAACCTGCTAAAAATCGTATTATTGATAGAACGCCGGACGCGGTGGCATTTTAATCGGCACAATCTCACCGTTGTTTTGCGCAGCAACGCAGGCATCCGCCGCTACCGCCGCCGCATAACCATCCCAGGCTGATGGACCGGTCATATCGCCAGACAGCACGTTGTTGATGAAATCTTGCAGTTCAACGTCGTAGGCATCAATAAAGCGTTTTTTCCAGTCAGTCAGAATGCTGGTTGACAGTTTTGCCGCGCTGCGGGTCTGAACAGACATCGGTTCAGGCAGACTGGCGATACCGGTTTCCCCCACCACTTCACACTGAATATCATAGCCATATTCGCAATTAACGAAGATTTCCACGTCGATGCGCGCGCCTTTGGCCGTTTCCAGCAGCACAATCTGCGGATCTTTCAGATGCGAAGAGGCTTTACGGGTTTTACGCGGGTAAATCACCTGCGCACTGACGTAATCATCTTTCAGCAGCCAGCGCAGCACATCCAGCTCGTGGATCAGCGTATCGGTGATGGCCATGTCGGTGGTGTATGAATCGCCCACTTCTGGGTTACGGTGCGCGCAGTGCAGCATCAGAGGTTCGCCAATTTCGCCGCTATCAATCACCTTTTTCAAGGCTCGATAGCCGCTGTCGTAAGGACGCATAAAGCCAACCTGCACCAGCTTTTTACCTGCCGCGATCTCAGCTTCGACAATGTTCATACAACCTTGGGCTGTGACCGCCAGTGGTTTCTCACAGAAAACCGCTTTACGCGCTTTGATAGCCGCCAACACAAACTCTTCATGCGTAGGCCCCCAGGATGTCACCAGAATAGCCTGCACATCTGGTGCATTAATCAGATCATGGGCATTGTCATAGATCTCCGCTTTTAGCCCAAGATCGTTAATCACCTGCTCACAGTTAGCACGGTTGATATCATTGAGTGCAACAACGCGTGAATTTTGCAGCACCTGGCTGCAACGACGAATGTGTTCGCGGCCGATAGCGCCCGTGCCGATTACACCAATATTGAGCGTCATGATGAGTTCCTTCGATCTTTGTACAGGTGAAATTAATGGTTCAGGTAGTCAATGCTGGTACGGATTTCACGGGCGATATCCTCTTCGCTCCATGCATCCATCACTGACGAGAAAGGTTCGAACGCGTAAACACCGGTGTAGCCCAGCTCTTCAAGCCGCTGCACTTGCTGACGGGATTTCAGCAGATCTTCGGCACTGAGCATGATGCGTTCTTCATCGGTCAATTCAGCGGTAGGACGCGTATCGGTCACACCCGAGAGGTGCACCAGTCCGATATTGTTAACATCCACGCCCCCCGCGAAGTCCTGTTCAGCCCCTTCATACAGATGGTGATGGAAGGTATCGAGCACGATTTTAAATGGCGCGCCGCTTGCTTGATGAGCTGCTGCGCCAGCGCGGCAGAACGCAATGAACTTTGTGGGAAGCCCAACGGTTCCACCAGCCCTTGAACGCCGTATTCCGCAAACAGGGGGGCAAGAGTTTTCAGCGCGGCAACAGTCTGTTCATCGGAGATATCGGTGCCATCATTCAGCGGGCACAGTACCAATGCTTTTGCTCCCGTTTCACGCGCGTCATTTAATAAACAACGGGTCTTTTCTAGCACTTCATCCGTTAATTGGTTGAACGGATAGACGGCATTAATGGTCTCAATTGAAAGCGAATATTGGCGAGCCAGATCACGTATTTTTTCGCCACCCAAGCCGTCTGTTACACTACCAATTTTCATATCATTGCGAATTTCAACTTTATTCAAACCCAAACCCTTCACCAAACTAAAAAACGCATTAACACTCAAGTTTGGTGCAATTTTACGGTTAACACAGAGACGGTCATTACTTATTTTGTACGTCATGATTTTTCCTGGGATAATAATCAGCCGTTTACGTAGAGATGTTCTGTTTTGCTGCAACGCATTAACTGGTTTTGATAGTAAATTATCTTTTTGTTCCGCACTGCGTGAACGTTGAGTGATTTACATCAACACCACTCAAATATGTTCCACGTCACCTTGATGGCTTACCGTCATACAACTCATAGAAGTAGTGTTCGATCTGTTCAAGGCTGCGACCGCGCGTTTCCGGTATGGTGCGCAAGACAAACATCGAGCCACCGATGCCAATTATCGCAAAGGCCAGGAACGCACCTGCCAGTCCGAAAGCGGCGAGCAAAATTGGAAAGGCCATAGAGATGGCAAAGTTAGCCATCCACAGCGCAAAGACCGCACCTCCCATACAGATCCCACGTAGGCGGGCGGGAAAAATCTCCGATAATAGCAGCCAGGTCACCGGGGAAAGCGCACCTTGCTGGAAGCACAGGAACATCAACATACCGGTTAACACCAGATAGGCACGCACCAGGTTAACCTCACCACCCACATGATATTCCGGCATGAAGAAGCACACAGCGGCAATAAAAAACAGGCAAGCTGTGCAGCCCATCTGTCCAACCAGCACCAGCGGTCGGCGGCCGATTTTACCAATCATCCAAATCCCTACCAGTGTCATCAACACGGAAATCACGCCGTTGGCAATGGTGGCAAAGAGTGCCGCATCATTACTCAACCCTGTCGCCGTCAGCATGGTGGGTGCGTAATACATGATGGTGTTCACGCCGGTCAATTGCTGGATAGCCGCGATACCAATGCCCAGCAGAAACACCTTGCGCAGCCACGGCGTCTTTAGGTCACGCAGTCGACCTTTACCCTTCTGGCGATTTTCTTCAATGGTCTCTTCAATCTCTTCCAACTCCCATTCGACATCGTCTGCCGCTCGGGTTTTCTCCAGCACTTTCCTCGCTTCACCCGTGTTCCCGCGCATCACATGCCAGCGCGGGCTTTCGGGCATGAAAATCATCCCGAGCCACAACAGCACCGCAGGCACGGTTGAGATCGCCAGCATCCAGCGCCAGGTATGTTCTCCCCCCCAGATCTCATTAAAAGTGGCGTTAGATACGTAGGCCAGCAGTTGACCTGATACGATCATCAACTCTTGCAGGGTGACCAGTTGGCCACGTTTATTGGCAGGCGCGATTTCCGCGATGTAGACCGGTACGGTGGCCGCCGCGCCGCCTACCGCAATTCCCAGAAACAGGCGCGAAACAATCATAGAAACGACATCTGGCGCGAAGGCAGAACCCACGGCACCCAGAGCGAAAATAAACGCCAGCATGATTATGATTTTACGGCGTCCCATGGCATCGGCGAAATGCCCTGCCAACAAGGCACCAAAAGCAGCACCAAACAGCAACGAGCTGGTCACGAGGCCAGTGGTGAATGGGGTTAATTGCAGGTCATCGCGCATAAATAACAGCGCACCGGATACCACGCCCGTGTCATAACCAAATAATAAACCGCCTAAGGTGGCGACCAAGGCAATGATCTTCACAAAAGGTTCAGTCCGCGTCACGCTATTCGGACCGGACGCCGTATTAGTCGATATATAAAGTTCTTTTTCCATAACCCCTCCTGGTAAAACGCATTAGGAAATACAGCAGAACAAAACAGAACCTCACGCTAACGGTATTTTTATTTCATGTTAATCATTATTTGAAACCATAAATCCAAGTTGTGAGATCAAGCATTTTTAATATTATATTTTGATGGATTAACATCAGTATGAAAGGTTGCTTTATAAAATAGTAGTTAGCTGAATGGGGATTTCAATAATGTCCAATTCCAATTAAATTGATTGCGCCTTAGTTTTAATCATCTGGATGATATGCAGACTTACCCATCAGAGAGGGAAATACTGAAATTAACCAGGTCTTCTATGGCTCCAGTTTGCTTGCTGTGAGCTTAAATTTGTGATCGTTCGCGCAACAAATCAACAAACCTTCTTGTATGGTAGTCTAACATTATAAAACAGGCAGGAACTTTGTTATGGCATCTTCCACCCTTACCCAGACACAGACCGATCAGGGAAACCACACCTCACTCATTCGTCGGGTTGCCAGCGCCTCCGCAATTGGTACAGCGGCAGAATATTATGACTTCTTTGCTTATGGCACCGCTGCCGTGCTGTTTTTTGGTCATCTGTTTTTCCCCAGCCACGATCCGTTAATCAGCACCCTCGCCGCTTTTGCCACCTACGCGGTGGGCTTCCTGGCACGTCCGATTGGCGGGATTGTGTTTGGGCACATCGGCGATAAAGTCGGTCGTAAAAAAGCGCTTGTGGCTACCATCTTAATTGTCGGTCTCGGTACCTTCTGTATTGGCATACTGCCCACTTACGAAAAAATTGGTATCTGGGCCCCTGTATTGCTGATTGCTATTCGACTGTTACAAGGCTTTGGCGTTGGTGGTGAACAAGCTGGTGCGGTTTTGATGACCGCCGAATATGCGCAAGCCTCACGCCGTGGTTTCTTTGCTAGCTGGGTGCAAATTGGCGCACCGGTGGGTTTCTTACTGCCGCTGGCACTGTTTGCTATCCTCAACGCCACCTTATCTGCCGATCAAATGATGGATTGGGGCTGGCGTGTCCCCTTCCTGCTGAGCGCGGTGCTGGTGATTGTTGGCTTGTTTATTCGTCTGCGAATTGATGAGTCGCCGGTATTCGCTGCCATTCGTGAAACCAAAGCAGCGGAATCGCGTCCGTTGAAAGAGGTCATCAGCGGCAATCCACGCTTGGTCGTCAATGGCGTAGCAGCAAAATTGATTGAAGCCTGCGCGTTTGCGCTGTTTACCGTGATCATCCTGGCGTGGGGTAAGGCCAATAATCTCGACTCCGGTATTCTGATGAACAGCATGATTGTCGCCGTGATTCTGGAAGTCTTCGCCATCCCGTTAATGGGCGCGCTGTCAGATAAAATCGGCCGAAAACCGGTTTATATGATGGGTGCATTGATGATTGTTCTCTCTATTGTGCCGTTCTTTTATGCCTTGTCACAGAACAGCTACTGGTTAACGCAGATCGCCATGATTGTCGCCCTGACCCTCGGTCACAGCATGTGTTATGCCCCACAGGCGTCTTGGTTCCCAGAGTTGTTCCCGACCCATATCCGCTGCAGCGGTATTGCAGTGATTTGGCAGGTTGGTTCCCTGATTGGCAGCGGTGTACTTGGCTTGGTCGCGGTGAAAATTCTGCAAGTCACAGACGGGCATTGGTATGGATTAGCGCTTTATGTAGCAGTGCTGGGCGTGATTTCGGTGATTGGCCTGCTGCGCTTGCCCGAAACAGCGCCGGGTCGCCGTAATGGCGAATATCATCCCTGGCAGCAACACTAATCTTCTTATCAGAGCGGCGGGATGCCGCTCTTTTTCTATATGCAATTCTCGCAAAACCTTTTCCATTTTCAGCATTTGCTAAATATCTCCTGTGCAATAGCATGCTTTTCATCATGTTATCTTCGCCCGCCAGATGGGTTCCCTATGCGTAAACTGCTTGAGCGTTGTCTTGCTCTGAATGATTTTGAAAAATATGCCGTGAAACGGCTACCTCATCCGTTGTATGCCTATGTCTCCGGTGGTGTTGAAGACAATATTGCGCTGCACAAAACGCGCAACTCTTATGCACGTTACAGCCTGATTCCAGAAAATATGGTGGATGTTTCAAAGCGGAATACCGAGGTTGAACTGTTTGGCCATCGCTACGCTGCACCTGTGGGGATCGCTCCCATGGGCATCTCGGCGATAACCGGCTTCCAAGGTGATATTGCGCTGGCACGTGCTGCCGCACAGAAAAATGTGCCCTTTATCATGAGCGGTTCATCGTTAATTCGGCTAGAAGATGTTGCGGCAGTTAATGCCAATATGTGGTTCCAGGCTTATCTGCCCAAAACACTGCAAGAGATCGATGCGCTAGTGGATCGTGTGCAACGTGCGGCAATTCCCGTTTTGGTGGTGACCGTTGATACTCCCGTTAAAGCCAACCGTGAAAATAATGTCCGTGCCGGATTTGCCACGCCATTTCGTCCCAGTCTGTCTCTGGCCTGGCAAGGTGTAACCCACCCGCGCTGGTTTGCTGGCACCTTGATGAGAACGCTGCTGACCAGCGGCATGCCCTATTTTGAAAATAACCAAGCCCTACGCGGTGCTCCGCTTTTTTCAAATAATGCAGTACGTGATTTTAGCGGCCGCAGCCATCTTAGCTGGCAGCACATTGAGCATATCCGCCAGCGCTGGACGGGTAAGATGGTTATCAAAGGGATTCTCAGTCGCACTGATGCTCAGCGCTGTAAGGCCATGGGCATTGACGGCATTGTGGTGTCAAATCACGGCGGCCGCCAGTTGGACACAGTGATCTCGCCCATCCATGTGTTACCGGAGATCGTCGAGGCGGCAGGTGAGATGACAGTGATGATCGATAGCGGAATCAGGCGCGGCACTGACGTCATTAAGGCGTTGGCGCTGGGGGCAACGTCCTGCTTTATAGGACGCCCCTTTAACTATGCTTGCGCAGTGGCAGGCACAGCGGGCGTTGAATGGGCAATTGATCTGATCGTCAATGAAGTCAGCCGCGACCTTGGCATGCTGGGCGCTCCAACGTTGGCTGACATCCATCTACACCATTTACGCCTGACAGAGTGACGTTGTCACCTAATCTAACCAGCCCATGAAGTGCGGTCTTAGACCGCTTTTGTGAAGTTGTAGATGATGACCACGCCGCCCAATGGCACCTTATTTTTTGCGTGGTAACGATACGCAAAGCAGACCGAAAACAATCAGCAGTACACCTGCAAAACTGCTCCAGCGAAAGGGTTCACCAAACATCGGCAAAGAGATAGCGGCGAGCCACACCAACACATAGCTCAGACTCAGCAGCGGATAGAGCCGATTAAGTGGCAAATGACGCAGCGCCAGCATCCAGCACAGCATGGAGAGTGCATAAGCGCCAAGTCCCAAACATAGCAGCAGTAGAGGTTTAACGTGCTGCCCTATTTGTGGACTCAGTATCTCAGCCAGCGGCGGGAAATGTTGCATCGCCGCGCGCAGCACCAGTTGCGCCAGCGATACCAGCAACACGCTGCACAACGCAAGCAGCACCCCTTTCATAAGTGGCTCCCCATCAGCGCCACACCCGCCACTATCGCCAGCGTGCCAAACCATTGCTGTAAGCTATAGGTCTCGCGCCAGATCAATCTTGCCGCTATCGCCACCAACACAAAGTTAAGGCTAAGCATTGGATAGGCAACACTGACGGGAACGACACGCAGTACCAGCAACCACAACAGCATCGCAACGCCCAGCAACATAATGCTGAGCCCAATCCACATGATCAGTTTTTTTTTGCCGTGTCGCATGCCGAGATACGCCGCCTGCTTTTGACACAGCTGGGCGGCGCAACTCAACAAACTCACCAGAAGAATGAGTAATAAACTCATGGTTTAGCGTCGTAACCGTAATAAACCAATCGCCCTTGGCGATAAACATCATCCGGAACGGGCATTGAAGGATCCGGGCCTTTTTCTCCCGACGTTAGCATCATGACTAAGGATACCTTGCCATGACGACGGTGCTCACGCAGCCAGTCTGCAAAAGCGGCGCCATCAACGTAACGCGTCTGTGCATCAGGATAGCTAAGACCATATTCCAGCTCTCCTTTGGCATCGTAAAACGTGATGTCACTACGTTCTGTTTCCCATGCCACCGCCGCCGCAACACCGGGATTGTCAGCCAACAGATAACGGCTATCCACTAATTGATTGTGTACCGCGCTAACAAAGCTCTGAGGCTGTTTGGAATCACGCACCTTCTGTGGAATGGCAAAACCCACCAGCAGTGCCAGCATTAACGGGCAAAGTGCCGCCAACTGCCAACGACGACGACCTGGCTTCAGACTCAGCCATCCCATCACCCCCCAACCGGCAAACGCCACCGCACCGCAAATTACCCTGACGGTTTCATCACTGGCATAAACCGGACGGTGCGACAGACCCCAGGGGGCGATAACCACCAGCAAGACTATCGTCGTGATCGCACCGAACAGCAGATTGATCCACCCGTTCACTTTAAACGCTTTAACCACCTGCGCTGTCCCACTGTGTGCATAGTGCGCCATCAGCAGAGCCAGCGGTGCAAAGCATGGCAGGATATAGGTCGGCAGTTTCCCTTTGGCAATGCTAAAGAACAGCAGCGGCAGCAACACCCAACTCAGCAGATACACAGCACCCGTATGCTGACTGCGCTGGCGCCAGGCACCCATCAGCGAACCCGGCAGCAGCGCTAACCAAGGCAAACAGCCCGCCAACAAGACCGGCAGGTAGTACCAGAAAGGTGCCTTGTGCTGGGCATCTTTCTCGGCGAAACGTTGGATATGTTCAACCCAGAAGAAGTAGTGCCAGAAATCGCCTTCCTGACGATAAATCGCAAGTGCCCAAGGTGCACTTAACAGGGCTGCGACGACGATCGTTAAGGGCCCCCAGCGCAGCAGTTCGCCAAAGCGGCGTTGCCAGATTGCCCATGGCAATATGGCCAGCACCGGCACCGCCAACGCGAGGAAGCCTTTGGTCATAAAGCCCATGGCACAGGCAGCACCCAGCAAGACATAGCCACACAGGCGCTGTTGCGTAGTGGTCGCCTGCGCTGCTAACCAGTAGCTGCACATCGCGGCCACCAGCCAAAGCAACAGAATCGGGTCAAGCACAGCATAAGTGCCGATACCGTAAACAAGCAGAGAAGTCAGGAAGATGACGCTGCCTGTCAGCGCGATTTTCCGGCTGGCAAACATCTGTTTACCCAGCCAGTAAATCAACACCGCACTGAGCGTCGTGCAGAATACCGATCCCGCACGGACACCAAAATTGGTGTGGCCAAACAACATCTGTCCAATATTGTTGACCCAATATCCCGCAATGGGTTTTTCGAAATAACGTAAGTCAAAGAAGTGCGGCACCACCCAATTACCGTTCACCAGCATCTCACGGCTGATCTCGGCATAGCGGGTTTCATCCGGTTGCCATAAAGCACGGAATTCAACTGGAATGAGATAGTAAAGCGCGAAAAGCGCCAGCAATAGCGCTGTTTTGGTACCTGTACGCATCCGTGGTTCCTATAAAATTTCCTGTGATACTCAGTTCTGACAGCCCAGCCAGCCTTCACGTCCGGGAATGTGCCCACGAACCAGATTGCCCTCTGGCAGCGTGCTGAGATCATCGGGTAGCAGCTCACTGAGCGGACAGAAGTGGATACCTTGCTGCTCTGCTCGCGTTAACAATTCGCCGAACGCATGCGAACCGACAATCCCTTCGACTTCGGCATGAATGGTATAGACTGGCGAACCCTGCGCCGCGTGCATTTGCTCAAGGATGTAATCGTTAAATCCCGTGGCACTAACGGATTGGCCGACCACTTCATCCCATGTCGGCAATGTCACAGGGATTTGCACGGTGCCTAAACTGCCATCACGCAGTCGCGGTAAAAAAGGTCCAGTACCACGACAATCGCTGTTGTAATGGAAGCCAAATTTCTGTTTAGCAGCCACTACTCGACCATCGGCACGCCATCCCGCCACGGCTGAACACGTGACATTGTCACCAATAATCGCCTCCAGCGCCGCTTTGCCACGTGCAATCTGCTCATGCAGTTTCTCTTCGGGCCACACGCCTGCCCATGTTTGCCAAGCAAAGTGATCCCACGCATGCAAACCGACTTCATGATGGTCGGCAGTGGCGCTGATGATCTCTTCCAGTCCACGGCCAATCTCACGTCCTGGCCACGCCGTGCCTGCCAGCAAAATATCCCAGCCATAGAGTGATGCTGCGCGTGAGCGCAGCATTTTCCATAAGAAGCGCGGCTTCATCAGACGCCACAAGTGGCGCCCCATGTTGTCCGGCCCTACGCTGAAGAAGAAACTGGCCTGCAGTTGATGCATGCTGAACTGTTCCAGCAGGGCTGGGACACCGAGCTTAGTACCACGCCAGGTATCTACATCTACGCGCAAACCAATTTTCTTCATGGCTTATCCTGCAACTCAACGGTGCGCAGGAAAAAGTCCAGCGTGTTATCAATGGTGGTATCCATCTGAATGGTCGGTGTCCAATCCAGCAGACGACGCGCATTTTTGATCGACGGTTTACGGTGCTCTACGTCCTGATAACCTTTACCGTAATAGCTGCTGCTCTCCACTTCGCGGAAACCCGCAAATGGTGGGAAACGATCGCGCAGAGGATGACGCTCAAAGCTTGCCAGCAAACGCTCTGCCAGCTCTTTAATGCTTGCTTCGTTCTCAGGATTACCGATGTTGACGATCTGACCGTCACAGTTGTTGTTCTTGTTTTCGATAATGCGGAACAAGGCTTCGATACCATCGCGAATGTCGGTGAAGCAACGTTTCTGAGCGCCGCCATCGATCAGTTTAATGGGCGAACCTTCCACCAGATTTAAAATCAGCTGGGTGATGGCACGTGAACTGCCGATACGTGCAGCGTTAAGGTTGTCGAGACGTGGGCCCATCCAGTTAAACGGACGGAACAGAGTGAAGCGCAGGTTCTCTTTTTCGCCATACGCCCAGATGACGCGGTCCAGCAACTGCTTAGAGACCGAATAAATCCAACGCTGCTTGTTGATCGGACCTACCACCAGGTTGGAGTGATCTTCGTCGAAATGCTTGTCGGTACACATACCGTACACTTCAGACGTTGATGGGAAGATGATACGTTTTTTGTATTTCACGCAATCACGGATGATCTTGAGGTTCTCTTCAAAATCGAGTTCGAACACGCGCAGCGGGTTACGGGTATATTCAATCGGGGTCGCAATCGCCACCAGCGGTAATACCACATCACATTTCTTAATGTGGTATTCAATCCACTCAGAGTGAATGCTGATATCGCCTTCAACAAAGTGGAAACGTGGCTGATCAAGGAAGCGGCTGATCGCATCAGATCCAATATCAAGACCATACACTTCGAAATTATCGTCTTGCAGCAGACGCTCGGTTAAATGGTTACCGATGAAACCGTTGACACCCAAAATCAGTACGCGGGTACGACGTTTAATCGCCGCGACTGGCTGTGAGTACAGCAGCGCGCCCGGTACCATGCCCAGGCTTAGTGCCAGTTGGCTGCCGTTCATGTAAACGCCATTTTCACTTTGACCGGTGACCACTTCCAATGCACCTTCACCACAAGCGATCAGGAAAGGCTCCACCGAGATAACCGTACCCGGTTTAGCCTGCGGCGCATCGGCATGCACACGCCCTTTCCACACCACAAATTTCACGGTTCCAGCAAAGGCAAACGCGCCCGGCCATGGGTCGGTAACTGCACGTACCAGATTGTTTATCGATTGTGCGGACTGCTCCCACTGGATACGACCATCTTCTGGCGTACGGCGTCCTACAACCGTAGCCTGGCTTTGATCCTGAGGTGTTGCCGCGATCTCACCCCGTTTCATCGCGGGCAGCGCCTGCTCCAGCACCTGGGTCGCACAGGTCACCAATTTGCGATGCAGCGTTAACGCATTGTCTTGCTCTTCGATAGCAACACTTAACTGGGCAACGATGTCGCCAGCATCCGCGCGTTTCACCATGCGGTGCAGTGTCACCCCAGTTTCTTTCTCACCGTTCACCAACACCCAGTTCAGCGGAGCGCGACCACGGTATTTTGGCAGTAATGAACCATGCAGATTAAAGGCTCCCAGACGCGCGCTGCTGAGAACGTCGTCACTCAACAGATTGCGGTAGTAGAACGAGAAGATGTAATCCGGTGCCATGGTTTTAATACGATCCACCCACAGAGGGTGGTTAGCATCTTCCGGTGCATAGACGGGAATGCCCTGCTCAGCCGCCAGACGCGCCACTGAACCAAAGAAGTGATTCTCCGCAGCCGAGTCAGCGTGAGTAAAGATCGCACTGATTTCAAAACCTGCATTCAACAGCGCAGTAATGCCTGCACAGCCCATATCGTGATAGGCGAAGACGATAGTTTTCATTGCTCAATTTCCTGTACAGATGAGGCATCTTTCTGCGAGTTAATAACACGTTGAATGAAGTAGCGCGGACGTGCGCGTACGTCGTTATAGATTCGGCCAATGTATTCGCCGAGAAGGCCCATGCCGATGAATTGCGCGCCGACAAAGATAAACAGCACCGCAAACAGCATGAACACACCGTCTCCGGCCCAGTCGGCACCGAGGAACAGTCGTAAGACAATCAAAATCAATGAGAAGGCAAAACCCGCCAGAGCAATCAGGCTGCCAACAATACTCAGCAGACGCAGCGGCGTGGTGGTCAGACAGGTGACCAGGTCATACATCAGATTTATCAGCTTCATAAAGCTGTATTTAGAGTCACCAAACTCACGTTCTGCATGCGCCACCGGCAATTCGATGGTTCGGCGTGCGAAAGTGTTGGCGAGGATGGGAATAAAGGTGCTGCGCTCGTGGCAGTTGAGCATGGCATCGACGATGTGGCGGCGATAAGCACGCAACATGCAGCCATAGTCGCCCATCGCTTTGCCGGTGACGCGCTGAATCAGCTGATTAATCGTGCGCGATGCGCGACGGCGGAACCAACTGTCCTGCCGATTCTGACGAACGGTACCTACCACGTCATATCCCTGCTGGGCGGCTTTCACCAGATTGGGAATCTCTTCGGGCGGATTCTGTAAGTCAGCATCCAGAGTGATGATCAAATCACCCGAGACATGGCTAAAACCCGCCATAATCGCGGAGTGCTGGCCGTAATTACGGTTCAGCAGAACTCCCACGACATGACTGCCTGGCATATCGGCGGCTTCAGTAATCATCTCGCCTGAGCGATCGCTGCTGCCGTCATCAACCAGCAAAATTTCATACTCAAGGTTAAGCACCGCACAGGCTGCATCAGTGCGACGCACCAACTCAGGCAGGCTTTCCTGTTCGTTATAGACCGGGATCACCACGGAGACTTTACGAATGGCTTTTTCTTCCAACATCTCAATCAAACTCCAGCGATCTGACGCAGTGCGCGAATGACTCTTGTCACATCTTCATCGCTCATATCAGGGAACAACGGTATTGAACAGATACGATCGCTATTCCATTCCGTGTTGGGCAGGGAAAGCTGTGGGTAGCGTTCGCGATAATATTTGTGGGTATGTGCCGCGCGGAAATGCAAGCCGGTGCCGATGTCTTGCGCTTTCAGCGTCTCCATCAAGGCATCGCGACTCAGTCCACACTGCGCTTCATCTACGCGAATGATGAACAAATGCCAGGCGTGCTGATGCGCCCATGTCGGCTGGGACAATGGCAGGAACGGCGTATCAGCCAGTTCGTTTAAATAACGTTGGGCAATCTCTGCACGGCGTGCATTGATGGCGGGCAGTTTGTTCAACTGAACCAGCGCGATGGCAGCGCTGATGTCGGGTAAGTTGTATTTGAATCCAGGCATAATCACTTCAGCCTGCGGTTTACGGCCATGCGTGTGACGGTCATACGCATCAACACCTAAGCCGTGAAATTTCAGACTGCGCATGCGATCGGCCAACTCGGCGTCATCGGTTACAATTAAGCCACCCTCCGCGCAAGTCATGTTTTTAATGGCATGGAAAGAGAAGATAGCCGTGCCCTTATTACCGACATGCTGCCCTTTGTAATAGCAGCCTGCAGAGTGCGCCGCATCTTCAATCACTGCAATGCCATGCCGTTCGCCTATGGCGCGAATGGCGTCAATGTCCGCGGGTGCGCCGGCATAATGCACCGGAATGATGGCACGCGTCTGCGGCGTGATGGCCGCTTCAATTTGCTCAGGCGTGACCATCAGCGTATCGCGGTCAACATCAATCATCACTGGCGTTGCACCCAGCAGCGTAATGATGTTGATGGTGGACACCCACGTCAGTGAAGGCGTGATCACCTCATCACCGGGCTGGATGTTTAACGCGAGAAGGGTGACATGCATGCCTGCCGTGGCGGAACTGACAGCAATCGCATGTTGATTGCCGGTTAACTGGCAAAAGGCTTGTTCCAAGGCCGCATTTTTGGGGCCGGTGGTGATCCAACCTGATTCAAAAACCTCTTTTACTGCCGCTAACTCTTCCTCGCCCAAAGCGGGGCGCGAGAATGGAAGAAAAGTCATAAGTTTACCTTAACGTTTGACACCTAAAATTGCCTGCAATAGGACCAATTGCAGTGTGCAGTGATTCAGATCCATAACAACATTCAGTAACTTGCTGTTTAAACTTAGATTACACATAAAAGTTTTGATAGCACTAAGTGTTAATTTTTTAACCTACAGCAAAAAACTTAAGCACACCTGTCTTATTGCCTGTTGAACAAAATACGGATGAAAACTTAACTGAACATTAAATGGGTGACGCGCAAGTTGGCTTTTCTCTTAAATGTTGAGGATTGGTAGAAGATGTCCGCTCAACCGTTTCGTCTCACTATTTAGTCGTCACCAAAGTTTCATCAAGATGACCAGAAACATGAAACATTTCGTTTGCTGTTTTTTTGAACGCCAAAAGTTGAAGCGTGAAGATGATGGAAAAATGACAAAGAAACAGTCTGTTAGCAAAGTCACAGCACTGTTCTTAAGGTTAAGCTAAGCTTCAAACCATACTCTATGTCGGGATATTGGCGTTTAAACGAATGGAGGGGAGATTAAGATGAACACCGGAGCTGACAGACTGGCGCAGGCTGCCCTACGTCGCCATCATATTGGCGTGAAAACTAAAGGGTTACGCTTCCGCGGGGATCTCTATGTCTTCCGCTACAATTCAGGACACTATGATGTGTTTCTCAATAATGACCGCGTGATGTCACTGGCGACCAGTAACGTGCAGGAAGCCATCCAGATGTTCAAACAGCAGTCATGATCCATTGACTGCTTTAGTACCTTAAGTTTTTCGTTATGCGCATCTAGCTTCATCACAAACTCCGCCTCATCCCAGCCACTCTGCAACACCTCTTTTCACCCGCTGCTGTTGCGTACCTTACCAATGGTGAATCAGTCCGGAGGTCAGTCGGGACGGGTATATCCTCCTCATCGCCTGAACGCCGCTCATAAAACGCGATGAAAAACACGGTAATACCTCGCTGGTACTCGCCTCCTTTCCCTATGAGGCGTAGGTTTCTTTTCGATAAATCCGGAAAGGAACAAGAGGTCAACATGGAGTGGATACTGTGGTTGCTGGCAACGGTGTTAGCCTTAAGCATCGGTAGCTTTATTAATGTTGTTATTCATCGCTTGCCTATACAGATTTTACAGCCAGGAATCAGTGTGGGTTTACGGCGACCCGCTTCACACTGTCCGGTTTGCAAAACGTGTTTGCGCTGGCGAGACAATATACCCGTATTGAGTTGGCTATTATTACGAGGTCGGTGTCATTTTTGCAGATGTGCTATCAGCCTGCGCTATCCGCTAATAGAAACTGCCTGTGCAGCAATTAGCCTATTGTTCGTTGCATTGCTTCCAGTTGAAAAGTCATTACTCGCGGTACTTCTGCTGTTTTGGCTGCTGCTGACCGTCGCGATCATCGATTACGAGCATTTTCTGTTGCCAGATGTGATCACCCTGCCACTGCTGTGGTGGGGACTGTGCTTTAAAGCGATGGAGTGGATACCCGGTTCACTGTCTGATGCGGTGTTCGGTGCCATCTCTGGCTATGGTTCGCTCTGGATTCTCCTTCATAGTTATCAATGGATTAAAGGGATAACTGCGTTGGGCATGGGGGATGTAAAGCTGGTCGCGGCCATGGGCGCATGGCTGGGGTGGGAGCTTTTGCCTTTGATGCTTTTTTTTGCTTGTAGTAGCGCGATGTTAGCGATTTTTTTCGCCAAAATTTGCTGGCAACGTGACCTTAATCAGCCTCTCGCATTTGGCCCCTGGATCGCCCTGGCGGGCATAAGTCTTTTTATTAACACGATTATTTAATAACCAGTTCATAGGCTGGCGCTAAAATAGCCGGCCAATTAGTGGCCAACGCCCTGATTCCTATATGAAAAGAATAAACAATTCTAAACAAAATTAATCATTGTGATGTAGGTCAAAAGGCTCTATATTGGCCGCGTTTTTTAAACCACTGATACTTTTTTGTTCAACTAGTCAATCGGCCAGCCTGTGTGAGCCCCGGTTGAAGGAGAGATATGATGACGGATAAAGTCCGTATTGATACTTTTGGTGCCAATTCATTCAACGGAAACAACGACGCATTCTTAGCCCGTCAGGCTGAGTTTGAATCAAACGTCAGGAGTTACCCGCGCAAATTGCCTTTAGCGATTGCCAAAGCCAATGGCGTGTGGATCACAGATGTTGAGAATAAACAATATCTTGACTGTCTGGCTGGCGCAGGGACGCTGGCACTTGGTCACAACCATCCTGATGTTCTGCAGAGCATCCAAAATGTCATTACCAGCGGCTTGCCGTTACATACTCTTGATCTGACGACACCTCTGAAAGATCAATTCTCTGAGTCTTTGCTCTCGCTGCTGCCTGGCCAGGGTAAAGAGTACTGCCTGCAATTCACCGGTCCTTCCGGTGCTGATGCCGTTGAAGCGGCTCTGAAGCTGGCTAAGAAAGTCACTGGTCGCAGTGGCGTAATCAGCTTCTCAGGCGGCTACCATGGTATGACCCATGGTGCGTTAGCCGTTACCGGCAACCTTTCGCCGAAAGAAGCGGTCAATGGCATGATGCCAGAAGTGCAGTTCATGCCTTACCCGCACCTGTACCGTTGCCCATTGGGCCTCGGTGGAGAAGCCGGTGTTAAAGCACTGACCTACTATTTCGAAAACCTGATCAACGACGTTGAAAGCGGCGTACGTAAACCTGCGGCTGTCATCCTGGAAGCAGTTCAGGGTGAAGGCGGCGTGAACCCGGCTCCGGTCGAGTGGCTGCAACGCATCCGTAAAGTGACTCAGGAACATGGCATTCTGCTGATCCTGGACGAAGTACAGGCTGGCTTTGCGCGTACCGGTAAATTCTTCGCCTTCGAACACGCTGACATTCAGCCAGACATCATCGTGATGTCAAAAGCTGTCGGCGGCGGCCTGCCACTGGCTGTACTGGGTATTAAAAAGCAGTTTGATGCCTGGTCACCTGGCCACCACACTGGCACCTTCCGCGGCAACCAGCTGGCGATGGCAACCGGTCTGGCAACCTTGAAAGTCCTGACCGAGCAGAACATTGCCGGGAAAGTGGCAGAGCAAGGCGAATGGCTCAAAGCGCAGTTGGCTGAAATGCAGAAGCGCTTCCCAGTCATCGGTCACATTCGCGGCATGGGTATGATGATCGGTATTGAGATTGTTAAACCAAACGAAGCGGCTGACCATATGGGTAGCCTGCCGGCTGATGGCGAACTTTCTGCGCTGCTGCAGAAGAAGTGCTTCGAAGCAGGTCTGATTCTGGAGCGTGGCGGACGTCATGGTGCAGTATTGCGTCTGTTGCCGTCACTGCTGATCACCAATGAAGAGTTGGCGATTTTCCTGGATAAATTTGAGCAGGCGCTGATTGGCGCTGGCATCAAACCTGTTTGATTGGAAGAGTAAATGTCTGAAGTAAACCCGATTCTGGCCGCCTCAGCACAGAGCATTGAGGCGTACCAGCAGGCGATTGCCCAGAGCAGCGCCGCGGTTGTGCAGTGGCTGCAACAGCCTGAGATGTATCAAGGCAAAAGTGTTGCCGAACTGCGCGAGCGTATCACGCTCGACTTCAATCCAAACGGCTTGGGTAACCAGGCCGCGATTGAACGCGCGATTGAGTATTTCCTGAAAGACAGCCTGTCAGTGCACCACCCACAATGTGTGGCGCACCTGCACTGCCCAAGCCTGGTGGTAAGCCAGGCCGCAGAAGTGCTGATCAACGCCACCAACCAGAGTATGGACTCATGGGATCAGAGCCCTTCTGCCACCATCATTGAGGTCAAACTGATCGAATGGTTGCGTGCACAGGTGGGTTACCCAGCAGGCGATGCTGGCGTGTTCACCAGTGGTGGCACACAAAGCAACCTGATGGGCTTGATGCTGGCGCGTGATGCGTTCTATCAGCGTCAAGGTCATTCAGTGCAGTTGGACGGCATCACTGGCGATCTGCGTAAGATCAAAGTGTTGTGTTCTGAGAATGCGCACTTCTCGGTACAGAAAAACATGGCGCTGCTTGGCCACGGTTACAATTCTGTGGTGCAGGTGAAGTCTGATCAGTTCGCACGGATGGACGTTAACGACCTGAAAGCCAAACTGGCGCAGGCCGAAGCCAATGGCGAGCAGATTCTGGCGATTGTCGCGACTGCAGGTACTACCGATGCAGGCGCGATTGATCCCCTGCGCGAAATCGCGGGCATCGCGGCTGAGCACAACATTTGGATGCATGTCGATGCAGCTTGGGGCGGCGCACTGCTGCTGTCTGAGAAGTATCGTTACTACCTTGATGGCCTGGAGTTAGTGGATTCCGTGACGTTGGACTTCCACAAACAGTACTTCCAGACCATCAGCTGTGGCGCATTCCTGTTGAAAGATGAGCGTCACTACGAGCTGATGCGTTATCAGGCGGCTTACCTGAACTCTGAGTTCGATGAAGAAGCCGGTGTTCCTAACCTGGTATCCAAATCTCTGCAGACCACGCGTCGTTTCGATGCATTGAAGCTGTGGATGGGTCTGGAAGCTCTGGGTCAGAAACAGTATGCCGCGATCATCGATCACGGTGTGACGCTGGCACAGGAAGTGGCGAAGTTTGTGACTTCAGAACCACGCCTTGAGCTGGTGATGCAGCCACAACTGGCAAGCGTGCTGTTCCGCTACCGTCCAGAGCAACTGACCGATATCGCGCAGATTGCTCTGTTCAACCAGCGTATCGGCGATGCCCTGCTGGATTCTGGCCGCGCCAACGTAGGTGTGACGGAGCACCAGGGTGTGACTTGCCTGAAGTTGACTTTGCTGAACCCAACCGTGACGCTGGAAGACATCAAAGTCCTGCTGGCGCTGGTTGAGAAGACTGCTAATCAGCTGCTGAACGCGTAATTCTGCTGTGTTCGATAAAGCCGATGACTGAAAACAGTCATCGGCTTTTTTATTGCCTGATGATTGCGCTGTGCCTGTAAGTAATGCCATTACTCCCGATCCAATAAACCTCCATTTTATTCGTGACTGAACGGACCCCATACGATCAATCACGGTGCAAGCTGCACCGTAATAAAGCTTCATTATGTCGAATTTTACTTGTAGGGGCATGGATACCAGATACTTACAATCTGGCACGACAATTGCTTTTCTCCATATACCGCATCCTGCACGTCAGGAACAGGCGCCGTAGTCTGGTAAGCGGTTTGTGGCACAGTGCCACTCCAATACATCGAATTCAGGCGAAGAAGCCCCACCGGCAATGCTGTCGGCGGGGCTTTTTTTATTGGAGTAAATTTATGAGCAAGTTAAAAGCGTGGTTTCAGGGACCACAAGACATCACCGAAGCGGAAGCGGTCGAGGATTATGCCGTTGGGCGTGTTCCCTCCCACTATCGCTGGCCAATCCCGGCCATCATTTTAGTGTTACTGGGCAACTCAACCGCCATGTTTTGGTTCAGCCTCGGCGCAGATATCAGCTATCAGGTCGGCTGGCCGCTGCTGCTGTTACCCATCGGGTATATGGTGGTGTTTGCCACCCTCATTGGCTCCTGCATTATGAAAATGGCCAGTAAAGAGGGCCTGTCACTCAATCTGATGACGCGAGGTTTAGGCTTTGGATATATGGGGTCGGCCTTTACCTCATTGATCTATGCCATCAACTTTATCTTTTACTTCTTGTTTGAAGGCACCATCGTGTCACATGCCATCGCAAACTACGCAGGTGTGCCGGTTAACTCCATCACTGGTATCGCGATTTTTGCATTGATGGGGTTGGCGGCAATTTGGTTTGTATGGAAAGGCATGTCGTCAATGCAGTTCTTGCAAACCTGGGGCGTGCCGATCTTCATCTTGCTATTCGGTTTCTGCATCTGGCAACTCACCCACCATTATCCCACGGTTGGCTTCGGAGGCTGGCAGCCGAAAGCGGAAGTCGACAGCAATGCACTGTGGCTGGTGATGAATATGGCCAATGGACAGATCGTGTTTCAGGGCTTGATGGCCACCGATTATGGCCGCTTCGCTCGTCCTGGCGTGAGTCATAAAGGCACGGCGACCATTATGCTGGGGATGTTGATTCCCATTGTGGTGGTAATGCTGTTTGGCGCCTTTATGGCCTATACCTTGATGCCGCACATTCATGGGCAGGATGTCTGGTCACTGGCTTTAGATCCTGGCTTTGTCTTCCCGCTGATTATTGGACTGACTGGCGTGCTATTTGCAGTGATCACGCAGATTCGCATCAACGTACTGAACCTCTATTCCGGTTCTATCGCGCTGTCGAATACCATGGATATGGCGTTTAACTATCGTCCGGGGCGTCAATGGTGGATGCTGCTGGTCTGGTTGCTTGGCGTGGTGTTCTACGTTTGCAATATTCTGCAGTACACCGGTACTTTCCTTTCGATTACCGGCATTCTCACCAATACTTGGGTGTTTATTATCCTTGCTGACTATTACATCTGCCGCAAAATGCTACACCTTGCGCCGTCCGATTTTGTTGAGTTTCGCAAAGAGTATCTGCGGATGTGGAACCCAAGCGGCGTCATTGCCCTTTGCGTTGCGGTAGCCATTGGTGCTGCAGGTGTGCTCGGTGTTTACCCTATGGTTTACGCGTCGTTCATTGCCATGTTGGTGGGGCCGGTGCTGCACGTCGCTATCAGTGTCGCCACGCGTGGACGCTATTACTTTAAGACATTCCCTGATGATATGCAGACCAACTGGAAACCTTCTGATGCCTATCAGGGGCCTAAGCCAGTCTTCCAACCATTAATGAGCAAGGAGGCTGAGTAATGAAAATTAACGTTGCGACTATTCAGTTTGAACCCACACAATTTCGTAAAGATGAAAACGTCGCCCGTCTGCTGCAACTTGCCAGTCAGTCGGCACGTGATGGCGCCCAACTAATAGTGATGCCGGAAATGGCCACCACCGGCTATTGCTGGCAGGATCGTGCGGAAGTTGCGCCCTATGTAGAAACAGCTGATGGCGAAACCAGTCAGGCTTTTGCCGCCATCGCGCGGGAGTACCATTGCTATCTGGTGTTTGGCATGCCCGAGCATGACCCTGTCACAGACATCTATTACAACAGCGCTATTTTAGTCGGCCCACAAGGTGTGATTGGCGTGCATCGTAAAACCCACCCTTATATCTCTGAACCCAAGTGGGCCGCCAACGGTGATGTCGGGCATCAGGTTTTTGCCACCGAAATTGGCAATATCGCCTTGCTGATTTGTATGGATATCCACTTTATCGAAACGGCCCGCCTGGCAGCGCTGGGCGGCGCGCAAATTATCTGTCATATCAGTAACTGGTTGGCGGAGCGGACACCGGCACCCTACTGGTTAACTCGCGGTTGGGAAAACGGCTGCGCCCTGATTGAAAGTAATCGCTGGGGCTGGGAGCGCGGTGTACAGTTCAGCGGCGGCAGTTGCATTGTCGACCAAAACGGCTGCATTCTGGCCAGTTGTGATAGTGGCGATGGCGTGATCCGTGCCGAGTTAACGCTGTCTACTGACAATCCCTCACTGAGCAAACGGCGTCCTGAGCTGTATCAGCGCCTGATGACCAACACTTTTATGTGGAATCCTCAAGATTTCTTTGGCTTGTACGGCGGCGATCCCCTGCCTGCTGCCAAAGATTCGCGCATTGCTGTCGCGCAGTTCCATCCGGCCAATGACATCGCTGAAAATTTGTTGGTGATCCGTCAATGGGCGGAGCAGGCAAAATCGCGCGGTGCTGAACTGCTGATATTGCCAGAACGTGCGTTGACAGGAGGTGAAGGTAAGCACAATGCGCTTAGGCTAAACGATGCGCCAATTGAGAGCCTGTTAAAACTGGCGATTGAACTGGATATCGCGTTGTTGACTGGATTTACCGAGCGCGAAGGTCAGCAATACTACAACAGTGCCCTACTGGTGAGCAGCGCAGGATTGGGTGCGCACTATCGGCAAATCCATCTTAGCGGAGGCGATCAGCAATGGGCCAGCCCGGGCAATAAATGGGTGACCTGCGATCTACCTTGTGGGCGAGTGGGAATCCTGCTTGGTGAAGATTTACTGGTGCCTGAGGCCGCACGTATTCTGGCATTAGAAGGATGTGACATCATCGCCTGTCCCGCTCAGCTCAATACGCCAATCCCCCTGGCGCATGCGGGGACAGCAATCTCTCACGCCTGGCCGATTCCGCGCGGTGCCGACCCGTATCACTGGCTGTTACCTCGTGTACGTGCAGGCGAGAATAATGTTTGGCTGGCCTTTGCCAACTGGGCGCCATCAACCGGAGTGAGTTTTGGTTTAAGCGGTGTATTTGGCCCTGATACTTTTGCCTTTCCTCGCATCGAAATCAAAGTGCCATGCACAGATGGCTTAGCGGTACTGGATATGACAACCGGGTCGCCAGAGACGGCCTATCCTAATCATGTGGTGAGACGAAAAGATCTGGTATTGATGCGTCAGCCGCACTATTACACCCCGCTGGTCATGCCCACCAACCAGTAATCACAACGAGCGACCATTTATGTTTGCAGCGGTTTTAACATCGGTGCAAAAGTCGCTCTCGTTTAATCTCCAGTAGCGAGTTATGTTCTGGCGGCGATCATGCTGCCAGAACAGTCAGGAAAAGCGTCTATTCATCAGGAGTCACTATGTCTGCCACACCACCCCCAAAAAATGTCATTCCGATTGGCATTCTTTACTCCGTCTCCGGCGATTATGCGGTGATCGGGCGCGAAATGCTGAACGGGATACTGCTGGCGATTGAAGAAATCAACGCCAACGCTGATTACCACTTTACCCTCGCGCCAGTGGTGCGCGACCCAGGCGGTTCACTGGATAAATATTATGACCACTGCCAGGACTTACTGTATCGCCACGGCGTACGTCATGTGATCGGTTGCTACACTTCAGCGGCGCGCAAAACCATCTTACCGCTGATCGAAGCCGCCAACGCTCTGCTGTGGCACTCTGCACGCTATGAGGGTTTCGAAAGCAGTAACAGCGTTATTTATCTGGGCGCGACACCCAATCAGCATGTGTTACCACTCCTGAACTGGCTGTTGCAGCAGCAGGATGTCGCGATGTATCACGTAGGATCAAATTACGTCTGGTCATGGGAGATGGATCGCATAACACGTGAAACCGTGATTCCGGCGGGTGGCGAGGTTTTAGCCAGCAAGTTGCTGCCGCTTGGTGAAGAGAATGTCGATGAGCTAATTACCGATATCATCACGCAGCGGCCCAGGGTGCTGCTCAATACCATGGTGGGCAAAAGTGCGTATAGTTTCTATCGTGCCTGGCATCGAGCCAGCCTACAGCACCCTTGGCTCAACGATGTATTAAAATTAAGCCTAACGCTGTGCGAACCGGAAGTGGACATGATAGGCGCGGCAGCCCTTGAAGGATATCTGGTCTCAGCGAGTTGGTTTCAGTCCATCGACAATGCCGCCAACCGTGATTTTTTACGCTGCTACCGCCAGCGATTTGGCGAAGGCGTGTCGCCTTCCGTCGACAGCCAAAGCGCATGGTTGGCTGGGCACCTGCTGGCGCGCGCGATCACCCGTCACGGTGATGCTGACGTTGAGGGCGTGCGGGCTGCCGTGCTTAAAGATGAGATGGATTCCCCCGCTGGATCAATCCGTATTGATGCTGACAATAATCACAGCTGGCTGACGCCGCATCTGGCGCGCTGTCACGATGGCAAGTTAGAAAGTTTTTGGCAAGCCCTCCAGCCTGTAAAGCCCGATCCCTGGTTGGCATGGACCGATCTCGATGATCGGAATCAGGATGGGGAGCGCACATGAGCCGAAAAAATGTGCAAATGCGCGGGCTCAGAGTGTGCGTGATTGGCTGCGCGGACCGTGATAATCATCACCTCGAGCAACAATTTTCCCGCATGGGGATTCAGGGTGAATTTTGCGCGACCTTTCCAAACGAAGCGCAACTCTCTGGGCAACAATTGCTGGTCTTTGATGGCGACAATCCGGCACTGTTTCATCCCACCAACACATTACCCTGGCCTGCGTTACCCAAAATCGCGCTAACCGCCATGGAAACGCCCTCGCGACTTCAGTGGATTACCGAGCAGAAAATTGACAGCTATATGCGCAAACCGGTGCGATTCGATGGGGTGATGACCGCCTTCACGCTGGCACTTGAGAGTGCTGCACGTTTCGCTCAACTGGAACAACAATTAAGGCGCCAAGATGAGCGTCTGCGCGCCCGCAAGTACTTGTTCTCCGCCCAAATACAGGTGATGCAAGCACTACAATTAGGGGAAGATGAGGCTTACAATCTGCTGCGTCTTGCAGCCATGGCACAGCATATGACGATTGAGAATCTCAGCTGCGAATTCCTTAACAACAAAACATCCTGGTTAAACATTCTTAAAGCGTTAGCAACTGATAAAATTTAACGTCGTGTTGTGGCTCGTTGGAAAGCGTGTGGAATAAAATGAAAATTGTGATTTTCCTGGCCATTTTGATCGCTGGTGTATTGCTCATACCTGACAGCCTGGTTGGGCATTTTGTTCGCGTATCCGGTGATGGTGAAACAGCGATGGATAAATACGATTTCACCCTTCTTCTGATTAAGGCAGCCATTTCTGCAATCATTGCCCTCGCAGTATTGCAGATTGTTCGCCGGACGCGCTGATTTAACAGGCACACCTCCCTGTGCGGCACGCTAAATTACTGGGGGATTCGCGCGATCACCTTGATTTCAAAATCAAAACCTGCCAACCAGTTTACCCCCACTGCCGTCCAGTTTGGGTACGGCGGTTCACCAAAATGCCGTAAACGCACCTCATTCACGATGGCAAATTGGTTTTCAGGATCGGTATGAAAACTGGTGACGTCCACCACATCACCCAGCGTACATCCCGCTGCTTTCAGCACGGCCTGCAGGTTTTCAAACGCCAGATTGACCTGACGTGCAAAATCAGGTTCCGCAGAACCATCATCCCGACTTCCTACCTGGCCCGAGACAAATAACAGGTCTCCAGAACGTATTGCGGCAGAATATTGATTAATTTCATACAGCGCCTGACGTCCCGCTGGAAAAATGGCATCACGTTTGTTCATAATCGCTCTCCTGATGGAAAAAGGGTGAAACCGGGTAGCTAAGCCGGTTATCGCTTTAACATACGCCGCGTATGTATTAATATGGATAATATACGCAGCGTATGTCAATGCAAATTTTTGGAGTTGCTATGGCAGCCAAACGGCGAACAGAACAGGTAGAAGAAACACGGGCAAAATTAATTGGGGCTGCTCGAAGGGCATTCGCAGAGAAAGGATATAGCGCTGCATCAATGGATGATCTGACCGCTGAAGCGGGGCTAACACGAGGTGCGCTTTATCACAATTTCGGCGATAAAAAGGGCCTATTGCAAGCCGTTATCGACCAGATCGACGCAGAGATTTTGGTGCAGATGCGTGCCGCTGGGCAGCAGTTTGAATCAAAGTGGCATGCCTTTCTGGCGGAAGCGATTACCTACATTGAGATGTCCCTGGAGCCAGAGGTGCAGCGCATCATGCTGCTTGATGGTCCCGCTGTGCTCGGCGATCCTTCACAGTGGCCCAATCAAACTGCCTGTCTGCGCACCACGGCAGACATGCTATCAGTGCTGATTGCAGAAGGCACAGTAAAGCCAATGGATACTGAAGCGGCGGCTCATCTGGTGAACGGTGCCGCCTTGAATGCCGCGTTGTGGATTGCCGCCTCCAGCGAGCCGGTTGCAGCGCTTCCGCGCGCAGTGGATGCGTTCCGCGTATTGATGTCCGGACTGCTGGTTAACCCACCTGCGGCTGCACATTGAGTTCGCGTACATAATCAAGGAAGGCTTGTAACGGTGCCGGGATCAGCCGGCGATCGTTATAGTAAAGCCACAGACCTGAAAAACTCAGCCACCACTCGGGTAAAATCGGCTGCAAACTACCGTCATTCAAGGTGGGTTTGATCCAGTCTTCGAACAAATAGACCACACCCACGCCTGCAACAGCAGCAGAAACCGTGAGATCCATTGCCGCGCCAATACTGCAAATCAATGGACCTTTTGGCTGTAAACGCACCACCTCTCCCCCATTCTCGAACTCCCAATCAGCGACAACACCCGTGGCGTAGCGTCCATACAAGCAGCGATGCTGCAACAGATCACGCGGATGCTGTGGCGTGCCAAATTCGGCTAAATAGACGGGCGAAGCAGCTGCGGCAAAGCGCTGCACGCGTGGACCAATCGGCAGAGCCACCATATCTTGCTCCAGATGATCATCGTAACGTATGCCAGCATCACAGCCATCGCGGAAGATATCCTGCACGTTGCTTTCTGCCACCACTTCCAACTGAATGTCGGGATTGCGCTCAAGGAAGCCGGGCACGATGGAGGGCAGCACCAACCGGGCGGCGCTAACCGGGACATTCAAACGCAGCGTCCCTCCCGGCGTATTACGGAAATTGTTCAGTGCATCCAAAGCTGCATCCACTTCGTTCATCGCTGGCATCAAGCGCGACATTAACGCTCTGCCCGCTTCGGTGAGCGCCACGGTGCGTGTGGTGCGGTTAAATAACCGAACGCCTAGCTGTTCTTCCGCTCGTCTCACGGCATCACTCAAACGTGAAGGATTGCTGCCGGTCATCCGCGCCGCTTCGCGAAACCCACCCGCTTTAGCCACTGCGACGACTGCGTGCAGCAATGCGATGTCTAATGCCATTGTTCGCCACTCCGTACACTGTGTCCTGATTTCACCGGATAGTTGCACAGCGATTTGGCTATTACAATCTGATCACACATCGATGCAGGAGGTTTCCATGTCTCACAACGTAAATACCTACACCTTGGGTGATCGTCAGGTCAGCCGTCTCGGCTACGGCGCTATGCAACTGGCGGGGCCTGGTGTGTTTGGCCCACCCGCTGATGAAATCCGTGCGCTCCAGGTTCTGCGCGACGCGGTTGCTGCTGGCGTGAATCACATTGATACCAGCGACTTTTACGGTCCGCATGTGACCAATCAGCTGATTAAAAAGCGCTACATCCTTATACCGACGATTTAATCATCGTCACAAAAGTGGGCGCGCGTCGCGATAATAAAGGGGGTTGGCTACCCGCGTTCTCGCCTGATGAGTTGACGCAGGCGGTGGAGGACAACCTGCGCAATCTCGGCCTGGAGACGATGGAAGTGGTGAATCTTCGCTCGATGTTGGATGTCCATGGCCCCGCAGAAGGCTCACTGGAACCGCAGGTTGAGGCGATGATTAAACTGAAAGAACGCGGTCTGGTAAAGCATATTGGCTTGAGTAATGTGACGCCCCAACAGGTGGCGGATGCGCAGAAAATGACGCCGATCGCCTGCGTCCAAAACCTCTACAATCTGGCTAACCGTCAGGATGAGGCACTGGTAGATAAGCTGGCTGAGCAAGGGATTCCTTACGTGCCCTTCTTCCCACTCGGCGGCTTTTCACCCTTGCAATCAGAACAACTTACCGCAGTGGCACAAGCGTTAAATGCCACCACCTTGCAAGTTGCTTTGGCTTGGCTGCTACAGCGTTCACCTAATATTTTGCTGATTCCCGGTACTTCTTCACCAGAGCATCTCAAACAGAACCTGGCGAGCGGAGAGGTGGTGCTGTCAGCAGAAATCGTGCAGTGCTTAAACAGCATCGCTTAGATCTGAACGGTGCGGCTTTCGGGCCGCGCCAAAATCCCCGCCTCAATCAAGCACGCCTTCAATACGCCAAACGCATCCTGACACTGACGCTCATCAACACAGGCATAACCTAATAGCAAGCCACGTCGCTCTTGGGGGTGCATGTAATACTGAGAAAGCGGCCGAACTTTTACACCACGTCGCAGCGCTAGCGCTGCAATCGCCACATCATCGCAGCCAACAGGCAGATTCATGACCAGATGCAGTCCCGCTTCATGATTCACTAACGGCATGAAATCTTGGCCCAGATAACGCTCAATCAAACTGACCAAAAAGCGGCGACGCTGACTGTAGAGTTTGCGCATACGACGAATATGCGCCATGTAATGCCCTTTCTGAATAAACTCTGCCAGCGCACGCTGCACCAGCAGATGCCCTCCGCGATACAGTTCAGCGGCCGCTACACGCAAGGGCTGCGCCAGTGCTTTAGGCACCACCAGATAGCCCAGTCGCAGCGCTGGATAAAGCGTTTTACTGAAGGTACCCATGTAAATCACTGGCGCATCCGTTTCAAATCCTTGCAGCGACGGATAAGGCTGACCGGCGAAACGAAACTCGCTGTCATAGTCATCTTCCACCAGCCAGGATTTATGCTTTCGCGCCAAATCCAACAGCTGCTTACGCCGCTCCAGGCTCAGATGAACGCCCAATGGGTATTGATGTGACGGTGTCACGAATATCATTTTTGGTGCGCGTGATCTCGAGGCTATTTCGGGCCTGATCCCCTGCTCATCCACGGGCATCGCCTGAATTTTTAGCCCGTTAATGCGCAATAAGTTTCTCGTGCCCCAATAGCCCGGCTCCTCGATCCATACCGGATCGCCGGGATCGCACAATACGCGCGTCACCAAATCCACCGCCTGATGTACGCCTTCCGTGATGATAATTTGGTCAGCATCAGCATGTACCGAACGCGCCACGCTGAGATATTCCGCCAACGCTTGTCGCAGGTGCGGGCAGCCACCGTTACTGCTGTAGATCAATCGATCAACATCCGGCTCTCGATTGAGACGAGCCTGAATCTGACTAAACAGTTTATGCGGAAACTGGGTGACGTCTGGCGCACCGGGTACAAACGCGCCCCATTGATAAGGCGAGGCATTGGCGTGTCCCAACAACGAAGCCCCGCGCTTAGAGATTGCCGCGGTTTTGGCGACCAGCGGCATGTTCAAGTCGCCACTGCGCGGGCTGTTCAGACACCCTTCCGGTAATGTTTCAGCGATCCATGTACCGCTGCCGGTTCGCGCCGTGACATAGCCTTGTGACATTAAATTTTCATAAACGTTGAGTACGGTATTGCGTGACACTGACAACTCGCGTGCCATATCGCGCGTAGCCGGTAATCGCGTGGCGCGCGGAAAAATCCCTTCAGCAATCGCCGCCTGCATACACGCCAGCAGACGCTGCTGCAACGTCCCTTCCGGCATAAACTGCAAACGTTCTAATACATGATCGGCGTACAAACTTCGCAATTGGCTCCCTCCTTTTCTCTAAAAGTGGCTCTGGCAACTAACCTTAGCGCAGGGATAAATAAGCGTGTTTGTTGTGATTTGTAAAGACGCTTATCGCTAAGGAAAGGTTATGGAAGGTAAAAACAGCCAGTTGCAACAACGTAAAGATGATGCCCTGCCACGCGGTACTGGGAATCTGTGCCAGTGGTACGTTGAGCAGGCAGAGAACGCCACATTGCGTGACGTTGAAGGTAATAGCTGGATTGATTTCGCTGGCGGGATTGCGGTACTCAACACCGGTCATCGCCATCCACGCATCGTTAAGGCCATTGCTGAACAGTTAGAAAAATTCACGCATACCGCGTTTCAGGTTACGCCGTATGAAAGTTATGTCGCCCTGGCTGAACGCATCAATGGCGTAGTGCCGATTGCCGGTAAGGTTAAAACAGCCTTCTTCTCAACCGGTGCCGAAGCGGTAGAAAATGCCGTTAAAGTGGCGCGCGCCGCAACACGTCGTCACGGCATCATCACTTTTGGCAACGCTTTCCACGGCCGTACCTTTATGACCATGGCGATGACCGGAAAAGTGGCACCTTACAAGCGTGATTTTGGTCCGATGCCCGCATCGGTTTGGCATGCCCGATATCCCAACAGCGTCACGAGCATCAGCGTTGAAGATGCGCTTGCCAGCCTGCACGATATCTTCACGCAAGATATCGCCCCACAAGATGTCGCAGCGATTGTCCTGGAGCCGGTACAAGGTGAAGGCGGCTTCCATGTTGCGCCGCCAGCCTTCATGGAGCGCCTGCGTCAACTTGCTGATGAACATGGTATTTTGCTGATTGCCGACGAAGTGCAAACTGGCTTTGGTCGCACCGGCAAATTGTTTGCGATGGACCATTATGCTGTCAAACCTGACCTCATCACCATGGCGAAAAGCCTTGCAGGTGGCATGCCGCTGTCAGCCGTGAGCGGTCGCGCTGAAATCATGGATGCCCCAGGCCCCGGCGGTTTAGGCGGCACCTATGCCGGTAATCCATTGGCGATTGCTGCAGCACATGCTGTGCTGGACATTATTGCCGAAGAGCAGCTGTGTGAACGTTCGGCCCAATTGGGTGAGCAGCTTCAGACATTCTTGCAGCAAGCCCGCACGCACTGCTCCGCCATCACCGACATTCGCGGACTTGGTTCGATGGTCGCGGTGGAGTTTGCCCAAGCGCAAACGGCGCAAACCATTCAGCAAGACGCGATGGCTCGCGGTTTACTGCTGCTGACCTGCGGCCCGCAGGGTAATGTCATTCGTTTCCTCTATCCGCTCACTATTCCGGATGCGCAATTTAGCCAGGCTCTGGACATCCTTAGTGACGTGCTAAGCCAGCACTTGGATTCGTAGCTGTTACTCAGTTTTCCCGGTCCGTCATTACGGGCTGGGCTTCTCACCTGCTGTAGCAAGGCTGTGCGATCAACAGCCCGAGAGACGATCTGGAGAATAATAATGAGTTCACAAAATGCCGATGCGCTGGCGCAAGGCCTAAAGCCGCGTCATGTTCGTATGTTATCCATTGCTGGCGTAATTGGCGCTGGCCTGTTTGTGGGTTCCGGTCATGCCATTGCTGAGGCAGGCCCAGCCGTGTTACTGGCTTATATCGCCGCCGGTACGTTGGTGGTGCTGATTATGCGCATGCTGGCTGAAATGGCTGTCGCCTCGCCAGATTCCGGATCATTTTCAACGTACGCCGACAAATCGCTGGGTCGCTGGGCCGGTTTCACCATTGGCTGGCTTTACTGGTGGTTTTGGGTGTTAGTGATCCCGCTTGAAGCCAATGCCGCGGGTACGATTCTACATGGTTGGTTTCCGCAGGTTGACGTGTGGGAATATACATTAGCGATCACCCTGTTCTTGACGGTGAGCAACCTGTTTAGCGTAAAGAATTACGGTGAGTTCGAATTCTGGTTTGCTCTGCTGAAAGTGGTCGCCATTGTTGCCTTCCTGATTGTCGGCAGTCTGGCTATTTTCGGTATGCTGCCGGGCAGCAGCACGCAAGGCATTTCTCACCTCTATGACACGCATGGCTTTATGCCAAACGGAATCGGTGCCGTGCTGGCCGCCATACTGACGACCATGTTCTCCTTTATGGGAACGGAAATCGTCACCATTGCTGCAGCGGAGTCACGTGAACCGAAAAAGCAGATTACACAGGCCACCAATTCCGTCATCTGGCGTATTGCGTTGTTTTACCTGCTGTCGATATTCATCGTTATTGCACTGGTGCCGTGGAATACCCCATCGCTGATGAAAGCCGGTTCTTATCAAACCGCAATGGAGATGATGAACATCCCTTACGCGCGACAAATCGTGGATGTGGTGGTGCTGATCGCGGTGTGTAGCTGTCTTAACTCTGCGCTTTATACTGCTTCACGCATGCTTTATTCACTTTCCCGTCGTCAGGATGCCCCTGCCTCTGCATCAAAAACCACTCGCAGCGGTACCCCTTGGGTTGCGGTCATCGCCTCAACTGCCGCTGCATTTCTCGCGGTGTTCGCTAACTATCTGGCACCAGCAGCGGTATTTGAGTTCCTGCTGGCCAGTTCCGGCGCGATTGCGTTACTGGTTTATCTGGTCATAGCGGCTTCGCATCTGGTATTGCGCAAAAAGCGCGAAGCGCGGGGTGAGTTGTTAAGTTATCGCATGTGGCTGTTCCCAGGCTTAACCTGGGCAACCATAGTGTTCATCGTGGGTGTACTGATCTCAATGTTGTTTATGCCAGCGCATCGCTCTGAAATCATCGCTACCGGTTTACTCACTTTAGCGGTGTTGATCACCAGCCGTATCGTGCATCGTAAACGCGCTTTGCGCGAGCGCGAGGCGTTAGTGGTAGTGCGTTCATAACGCCAGAGATTTCCGGGCAAGGATGCCCGGAAGCCTTACTCATATTGCACATCGATACTGATAGATTCTTCCGGAACGTTAATCACCACAATGCACTTATTCCACACCGGTTTGCCTTCCGTCATCTCGTTATCCACAAAATATTGCTGGAAATCTTTCAACGCTTCGGTCAGATCGCCGATAGCCTGGGCATCCGGTTCAAACCAATCCGGTTCACCGTTTTCATCCAGGTAATCGAACTGATATTCGCCACCTTCGTCATCGGCAAAAAGTTCGGCTTTGACGATCAGTTCTCGCGCCCCTTTTGGCCCGCAACTGAAAACGATTTGAGCGATACGGCGGTAAAGATCTTCGTAGGTCATAGCAATGAATTCCCATTTTTGGTGAGCACTGGCGTCGCAGTTAATTGCGCCGCCACGTTACCGAGCGCTCTTATTGACTTTATTACTCATGAGAAGAGAATGAGGCTCTTCGAACAGTAATATTGAAAGAAATGGAGTTTATCATAGCCTGTTCAGCGCATTCTCCCCGTGTTGCGACGTTGAAAAAGTCTGCCACTCTCTTGGCTGCCGCACTGTTTCTTGCCAGTTGCTCATCTGAGCCGCCAAAGTCACTGGTCACTCCGCTGCCTACCGTGACGTCGAAACCGCTGCCGACTTCGCCAGCCCAGCCGCATGAACCGGTGCGTGGCGTATGGCTGACCACTGTTTCCCGCCTCGACTGGCCGCCGATATCCTCTGTAAACGCCAGCCCGGCAAATCGTATTAACCAGCAGCAGCAGGCGCTGATCGATAAACTGGATAAGCTGAAGAGCCTCGGCATCAACACGGTGTTTTTCCAGGTCAAGCCGGATGGCACGGCGCTGTGGCGCTCAAAAATTTTGCCATGGTCCGATATGATGACCGGTAAAATTGGCGAAGACCCTGGTTACGACCCGTTGCAATTTATGCTGGATGAGGCGCACAAGCGCGGCATGAAAGTGCATGCATGGTTTAACCCTTACCGCGTTTCAACCAACGTGAAGCCCTCCACCGTCAATGAGTTGAACAACACCTTGTCTCTGCATCCAGCCAGTGTGTTTGTTTTGCATCGTGATTGGATTCGCACCGCGGGCGATCGTTTCGTGCTCGATCCCGGCATCCCCGATGCGCGAGACTGGATCACCAGCATCGTTGCTGAAGTGGTCTCGAATTATGCGATTGACGGTGTGCAGTTTGATGATTATTTCTACACCGAATCACCCGGTTCAACGCTTAACGACAACGCGACTTTCCGCCAATATGGGCAAGGTTATGCCTCCAAAGCCGACTGGCGCCGCCACAACACGCAACAACTGATTGAGCAAGTTTCACGCACCATTAAACAGCTCAAGCCGAATGTTGAGTTTGGTGTCAGTCCAGCCGGTGTATGGCGCAATCTTTCACATGATCCTGCGGGGTCGGATACGCGCGGTGCCGCGGCTTACGATGAAGCCTACGCGGATACACGCAAGTGGGTACAAATGGGATTACTGGACTACATCGCCCCGCAACTTTATTGGCCGTTTGCACGCCAGGCGGCGCGCTACGATGTGCTGGCTAACTGGTGGGCTAACGTAGTGAAACCTACCCACACGCGTCTCTACATTGGTGTCGCACTGTATAAAATTGGTGAAGCCTCGAAAATGGAACCCGACTGGACTGTTAACGGCGGTGTTCCCGAGTTGAAGAAGCAACTCGATTTGAATGAATCAGTGCCACAAATCAACGGCACCATTCTTTTCCGCGAGAACTACCTTAACCAACCGCAAACCCAGCAAGCGGTGAATTATCTGCGTAGCCGTTGGGGGAATTAATTACAGCTTTCTACGTTCACAGCAGGTTGGGTAAAACGTGCTGTGAATGTATCATCAGTTGAATCTATGTTTTTGCTATAAATAAAACCCGTAAAATTTCCACTTGAGATTAATGTTTTACGATAAGTCGTCTTATTTTCATCAAAGCAATCCAATAATGATTTGAAATCTGAGACATTTACAGTCGCATTCCGATATGTTGCATTATTGATCTCATGCTCACTCACGATCATTCTAAGACGTTGCATTAGCGCACTATGTCGAACAAATACATTCAAACTCGGTGAAATCCAGTAGGTAAGCTCGATCACCTCACTAATTTTCTCTTCCAACCCTTCGATAGTTTTTGACTTATCATAAAATCCTGTTCCCTTCCAGACAGGTTCATTATGCGCAATTCTATTGCGCAGCGTTCTTATCGATTCAATGCGTCGTCTGATAATATCGCGTTGCTGAAATTGTTTGTTCTTCCCAGTAACTAAGGGCAATTTTTTGAACGCGTACAAATACCCTTTAGGCCACAAAAAGCCCTTACTGGCGTCTCCATCGTAGAAACTTTTATCCATTACATATTCCCAAACACTGAAGTCAGTTTGAGAGATGATTTGATCTAACGTGGGTGCCGCAGCGGTATCCGACCCCAGTTTCTTCTTAAGAAGCTTCTGCGCACTCCTTTTGGCTTTGGCCAAACCGTTTTCAAAGTCTCTAACCTGTGGTGATTTTACCATCGGTTTAATACCCGCTGAATTCGGAAGTGCATTTACGTCTTCGATTAAGTGGTAAGGTAGCAATTCAAACCAGTGCTGATTAGGTAAAGTTGTAATACTGTTTTTACCTGCATCATTAATTGCATTTCGTAACGCCACTTCAACCAATTGCAATAAACTGCCTAAAGCGCCCGATAATTCTAGATTCCATCCATACAAACCAAAAAGCTCGGCTTTATTCTCGATAGAAAATGCAGAGTGATAACTAGCTAACCGCGCCGGAGAAATGAGTTTCACCATATCAGTAAAGTCAAAATTATTTGGCATGCAATCAATATCCAAAGTTCCTTTTAAGCTGAAAGTTATACTACAGAACGATAAACAGTTCGATTGCATTCATTTTAAAATACGCATACACTTCACAACGTAGCTAGTCCGATGTTCTTCTCCCGGCTTGTACGGTGTCAGATCTAAGACATAAAGCGCAAGAATCAATGCCCCAGTTCTGCTGGGGCTTCTTATTTTAAGTGACCAACAACGCTTAAATCTTCGGACTGACTCCCGCTAACGCCTCTTCACTCTGCATCAGGGCGAAAAACGACTCCAGCTCTCGTAACATCATTGACGCAGCAATGGATAGCTGACGCTGCGGAGCCACACACAGCGACAAGGTAAAGGGCTTTAACACCGTGTCGATTAGCGGAATAAACTTCAGTTCACCCCGACGGTATTCGTCAACAATATCCAGCCAACACATCAGGCTGATCCCCACGTCATCACGTACTAAAGATCGCAGCATGTGGATGTTATTGGTGCGCCCCACTTCCTTCAGACGTATCCCGGAACTGTTAACCAGCGCCTCCAGCGGATCGGCCAACATTAAGGGCGCTGCGGGCACGATAAATGGCCAAGGTTCACAATGGCTGAAGCGAATCGACTCCAGTTCCGCCAGAGGGTGCTGACTGCTGACCACAATCCCCAAGCGCAGATCGGCAAATGACTTCACCAACAGTTCACGCGAACTTTGCGGATTGAGCATGATGCCAAAATCCGCATCACCGGCGGTCAGCGCATTGGCGATATGGATGTTGCTCATGGTCGTGAGCGTAAAGGAAATGCCGGGATACTCTTCGCGAATGCGTTGCAGAATCGATGAGAAGAAGCCGCGGTTAATGGCATCAATGGTGGCGATATGCACATGGCCATGGCGTAAACCACGCAGATCGTCCAACTGTGTGCAAACACGGCCAAACTCACGCTGCCAGTTTTTTGCCGCATTCAGCAGGATCTCCCCTGCAGCCGTCATACGTAATCCTGATGGATGCCGTTCGAACAGCGGCATATCAAGCTGTTCTTCCACCCTTAAAATCTGCCGGTCGATAGAAGAGGCAGAGACATGCAACACCTCGGAAGCCTTGCGCAGCGAACCCTGACGCGCCACTTCGGTGAAATAAATAAGAAAACGTGAGAAGGCGAACATAGTGGGTGCTCTCTTTTTTGCAACGCATCATGCGAATTAAACAGATGGACGCTTACACAACTGCAAAATAATAATCGCAGCCATGATAAAAACAAGGGTATGCGCGGCGTTAATGCTGAAGACAGCCCTGTTCAGACAGGCTGATTATGAAATCAACACACCTGGCTGTCACCGTCATCGCAAAGCAGTCCAACGGTGCTGGCAATCTATTACTGACGCTGGAAAGTACCAGCGCCCACCCCCTCCCGGCCTTCACACCGGGCGCGCATATTGATGTACACCTTCCAGCGGGAGGCATGCGTCAGTACTCATTGTGTTCAGCCACCAATGCGTCTGCCTATGAGATCTGCGTTCGTCTTGATCCCGCTTCCACTGGCGGTTCACGTTGGGTACATCAACAGCTCCTGATCGGCGACAGGTTAACCCTCTCCGCACCGCGCAACCACTTTCCGCTGCCGGATGCCCCCCGCACGCTATTGTTCGCGGCCGGGATTGGCCTCACGCCGCTGCTGGTGATGGCGGAAGCACTCTCCAAGAAACAAGCCGATTTCATGCTGCATCTCTATCTCAAATGCCATGATGAGCTGGCGTTTGCGGCGCGTCTGGCCGCACTGGGTGAGCGTGTTGTTATCCATTACAGCAGTGAAGGCGACAGCCTGCGTACACAGATCCCCGCCGATCTGCGCATGCCTGCAAACAGCGTCCTGGTGGCCTGTGGGCCCGCTGGCTTTATGGACAGCCTACAGCAACGGGCGCTGGAACAGGGCTGGCAGCAGGACCAGTTGCACAGTGAACGGTTCAAATCCGATAACGCCCCCATCACCGCAGGCGACAGCTTCGAGGTAGAAATTGCCTCTTCCGGCGCGCGTTTCATCATCGGTGAGGAACAAAGTATCGCCGAGGTGCTGGAAGCCGCCGGTATCGACATCGAACTCTCTTGCGAACAGGGGATGTGCGGTGCCTGCATTACCGGTGTTTTGGCGGGTGAACCCGATCACCGCGATGAAGTGTTAAGTCAGAAAGAGCGAGCTGCCAATGACTGCATCGTGCTGTGTTGCTCACGCGCACGTTCTCCGGTTCTGGTACTCGACCTATGAAAACCTATCCGGGTGCAACCGGTGCACGCTTACCCCGCTGGCTATTGCCAGACCATTGGCCAATGCAGAGCGACCAGCCCCAGTTGGCGACCTTACATTTTCATTCCGACGGCCTGCAATTTGCCCCTGATGAGGGGCAACATGCCGATTATCTGCCGCTCAATGGCGCACTGGTGTTGCCCGCACTGATTGAGCCGCATGCGCATCTGGACAAAACGTTCACTATTCAACGCAGTCCGGCGCAACAGCCTGGCTTGCTGGCTGCCATCACGGCAATGCATCAGGATCGCGTGCACTGGAGTCGTGAAGATCTTCAGCGGCGCACCCAGCAAGCTTTGCTCTGGGCGGTGGAGAGCGGAGTTGGCCTGCTGCGAACCCATGTCGACTGGTTCACCCCGGAAGCGCCGCTGGCGTGGCAGGTGATCGGCGAAATGCAGCATCCGCTATGTCGTATCGAACGCGTGGCGCTCGCGCCGCTGAGTTTCTTCGCCAATCCGGAAGACGCTCAGCATATTGCTACTCAGGTGGCAGCCAGCGGCCCCGGTGCGTTACTGGGCGGTTTTATTCACAGCAGCAACTGGGATGCACAAGCCTTCTCAAACCTGCTTGAGGCCGCCGAACAGCATCAGCTGGATATCGATCTCCACATTGATGAAGAGCTCAATACCGAGGCGCAAGGTATGCGGTGGCTGGCGAACACCCTGCAACGCCATCCGTTCAGCGGCCAGATTACCTGTAGCCACAGCTGCGCACTGTCACAACAGGAAGATGCGCTGCAGATCCTCGATCGGTTAGCCCAGCAGCGGGTAACCCTGATTGCCCTGCCGTTGACCAATTTGCTGTTGCAAGATGCAGTGCCCGGTCGCACCCCGCGCCAGCGCGGACTGACGCTGGTGAAAGAAGCGCAAATCCGAGGCATTCCTCTGCTGCTCGGGGCCGATAACGTGCAAGACGCCTTCTGCCCCCTCGGCAGTTATGACCCGCTCGATACGCTGTTCAGCGGCGTACTCAGCCTGCAATTGGGTGCCGCCTTTGATGAGGCCTCGCAGCTTATCTGCCGGGCCGAGGCTTTTTATCGCAACGATATGGTGATTTTTCCGCATGCCGATACCGCAAGTTGGCCACTGCGCCAGCGCCAACGCTATCGGCTTAAACAGGGCGTGCGTTATGGAGAAACAACAAATGACGCTTGATGAAGGTGCGGGTAAACCGCTGGCTAAATATGCGGCGTGGCGACGCGTCGGCGACTTTATTTATCTCTCCGGCATTATTCCGGTGAACCCGCAAACCGCGACGATCGTGCGCGGTTACGGCGATATCCCCGAAGCGGCCCAACAGCTGCTGGGGCGCAGCGGTGAATTCTCGACGGATTTCAAAGAAGGCCCGATTCTGGCGCAGAGCTGGTATGTGCTGGAGAGTATCCGCACCACCATTGAGAGCGCCGGTGGGCAGATGAGCGATGTTTTCAAACTGGTGCAGTACTTCCGCAATCTGGACCATTTCCCGCATTACAGTCGGGTGCGCAAACAGTTCTTCCCGGACGAACCGCCAGTCTCCACGGTGGTGCAGGTCAGTGAGATGCTGCCCAGCCCTGAGGTATTAATCGAAGTTGAAGCCACGGCGTGGTTGCCGCAATAACAAGAGGAAACAGTATGTTGCATGGTTATATTCCGGCAAACCGCTTTTTGCCGTATCTGAGCTGGACCGACATTGCCACCCTGGAAAACAAAGCCAACACGGTGATTGTCCTGCCTACGGGCGCTATCGAACAGCACGGCCCACATCTGCCTTGCGCAGTAGACAGTGTGATTTCATCCGGTGTGGTCGGGCATGCCCTGGCCCGTTTGCCCGCGGAGATCCCCGCTTACGCCATTCCGCCCATCACTTACGGTAAATCCGATGAGCACCTGCACTTTCCCGGCACGCTGACGCTGACGGGGGAAACCCTGCTGCACACCATTCTGGAGATTGGCGAATCCCTTTATCGCGCAGGTTTCCGTAAGTTTTTAATGGTAAATGGCCATGGAGGCCAGCCGCAGCCGCTGCAAATGGCGGCGCGCGAACTGCGCCTGCGTCATGGTGACATGATCATCATCATGCAGGACACCTTCAAAGTGCCGAACTGTGCCGAAAGCTTTATGGAAGACAAAGAGCGTCAGATGGCGATGCACGCAGGCCACGCGGAAACCGCACTCATGATGGCACTCGCACCGGATACGGTGCAGATGAGCAAAGCCGTCGCCAATTATCCCCCGGAATTCCCCTGCCCGACGCTTTCCGCCAACAAGCCGATGGCGGCGTGGGCTTCCTATGACTTCGGCCCCAGCGGCGTGATTGGCGATCCTCTGCCCTCCACCCCTGAGCAAGGGGCGGCCATCCTGGATTCACTGGCAGCAAGTTGGGCACAGGTGATTACCGAAGTGCATCAAATGACCTGGGTCACCCGCGCAGAACCCGCATGGGGTACCGGTCACTGGCAGGGCAAAATGCTAGACCACCACGACGCAGCATCACTATTACAACCGCGCTAAACGGGGATCGACGATGAATAAAAAATTGAGCATGGTTGCCGCACTTTCGCTGGCGCTGTCGGCCCAGAGCATGGCGGCTGAGAAATTTATCTTTATGACCAACTGGTATGCGCAAGCGGAGCATGGCGGTTTTTATCAGGCGCAGGCGCAAAACTTGTATAAAGATGCCGGTCTCGACGTCACCATCAAAATGGGGGGTCCACAGGTCCACACCATGCAGTTAATGGCCGCCGGTCAGGCGGACTGCATCATCAGCGATAACATGCAGGCGTTGGAATCCTGGCAGCAAGGGGTTGAAGCCGTCCCGGTTGCCACCACCTTCCAGCATTCAGCGATTGCGTTTCTTACCCATCCGGATGTGAAAGACAAAGCGGATCTACAGGGCAAGACCTTCCTGTTGGCGGCTGAGGCCTATACCTCTTATTGGCCGTGGGCGCAGAGCGCGCTCAATCTGAAAAACGCGCGCGTGCGTCCTTACACCTTCAGTATTCAGCCGTTCCTGGCGGACAACACGCTGGTACAGCAGGGCTATATCACCTCTGAGCCATTTGCGGTGCAGAAAGCCAATGCGCAAGCCAATGTCTTTCCCATCAGCGACTGGGGCTACCCGCCGTACGGCAACAGCATTGTGTGTATGAAATCGACCATTGAGAAACGCCCGCAAGTTGTGGCCGCGTTCGTTAAAGCCTCAATGCAGGGCTGGAAAAACTATCTGCAAGATCCTACCGCAGGCAATGCGCTGATCAAGAAAGAGAACCCGCAGATGAGCGACGAACAGATAGCCTTCGGTATTGCTCAGATGAAGAAATACCAGATGCTTACCGGTGGTGATGCGCAAACGGCGGGCATCGGCATCATCACCGAGCCTCGGCTGAAGCAAACCTGGCAACTGTTGGTGGATAACAAGCTGATCGATCCGGCCAAAGTCCCGTTTGCCGGTAGCTACACCTTACAGTTCATCAAAGACGTCAAGGTCATGCCATGAACACCGCCAGCAAAATGACGCTGATCGCGCCTGATAACCGACCGGTGCCGCTGCCTGCCGCGCCGCCGGCAATTGAAGTGCTCTCAGCCGAGAAAATCTACCCTAACGGGACGCGTGCGCTGCTGCCGGTGGATCTGACTATTCGTCAGGGTGAGTTTGTCTCCCTGCTGGGTCCTTCTGGCTGTGGCAAAAGCACCTTGCTGAAGATGATTGCCGGTTTGATTGAACCGAGCGACGGTAAGCTAATGCTGTTCCGCCGCGATCGCCGTGAGAATCAACGTGACCTGCCGCTCTCCTTTGTGTTTCAAGAAGCCACGCTGATGCCCTGGAGCAGCGTGCACAAAAACGTGCGCCTGCCGCTGGACTTAGCGGGCGTGCCGCGAGCGGAAGCCGATACCCGCGTACGGGAGATTCTGGAACTGGTTGGCCTGGGTCAGTTTGGTCATGTTTTGCCCCGCGAGCTTTCCGGTGGGATGCAGATGCGTGTTTCCATCGCCCGTGGTTTAGTCACGCGTCCTAAGGTGCTGTTAATGGATGAGCCCTTTGGCGCACTGGATGAAATCACCCGCAACAAACTGGACAGCGACCTACTGGATGTGTGGCAGGAGCAAAAACTGACAGTGGTGTTTGTTACCCACTCGATTCAGGAAGCGGTGTTCCTGTCGCAACGCGTGATCATGATGGCCGCGCGTCCGGGTCGCGTGGTCGATGACATTCGCATTGAAGCCAGCCAACCGCGTGATGATGAGTTTCGGGTCAGTCAGCTGTTTACCCAGTATGCGCAGTTGTTACAGCGCGGACTGCTGGCAGCCAGTCAGGAGAGAAAGTAATGAAACCGCTCGCAGCAAACCTCAAATTTCAACAGTGGCTGTTTCCGGCCGTGGTGGCGATTGCCATGCTGCTGTTGTGGCAGTTTCTGGTCACCGCGTTTAAGGTCCCTGCTTTTCTGGTGCCTTCTCCGCTGCTGGTGGCACAAAGCCTGGCGCAAAACTTTCCGTCACTGTTTATGTCATTGCTCTACACCCTGAAAATCACGGTGATCTCTTTTGCGCTGGCAACGATCATCGGCTCGATCATCGCGTTTTTGCTGGTACAAAATCGTTTTATCGAGACGGCGTTGTTTCCTTACATCGTCTTTCTGCAAGTCACCCCGATTGTCGCGATTGCACCGTTGATCATTATCTGGGTAAAAGACACCACCTTGTCGCTGGTGGTGTGCGCCACGCTGATGGCGGTATTCCCGATCATCTCAAACACAACGCAAGGTTTGCGCAGCGTATCACCGGGCCTGCTGAGCTACTTCAAGTTGAACCATGCCTCGCGTCTGCAAATCTTGTTACGCCTGCGTATTCCCTCCGCGTTGCCCTACTTCTTTGGCGCACTGCGCATCTCCAGCGGCTTGTCGCTGATTGGTGCGGTGGTGGCGGAGTTTGTGGCGGGAACAGGGGGCACCGATACCGGGCTGGCCTATCAGATTTTACAGGCGGGCTATCAGCTCAACATTCCGCTGATGTTTGCCGCCTTGTTATTGATTTCCCTGGCGGGCTTCCTGCTCTTTGCCCTGATGTCGTGGCTAACGCGCCGCGTATTGGCCGCATGGCACGAGAGTGAGTTAAGCCCGAGTTAATGCAAATGGGCGGATTCTTCACCGCCCAACACGCCCCACATTGATAGGAACACAACATGTCTGAACTCGATCGCCAGTCTGCACTGGCGGCGCTGGTCGCGGCGTTGCCTGAACTTGACTGGATTAAAGAAGCGCCGAAAGTTAAACGTCTGTCACGTGACTTTCACTGGTTCAGCCCGGTGCTGAAACCGCAGCTGGAAGAGAAGTTTGCCGAGCTGGCCGTCCGTCCACGCGATGAGAATGAACTGATGGCGGTGGTGGCCGCCTGTGCGAAGGCGCGCATCCCTCTTAATCTACGTGGTGGCGGTACCGGCAACTACGGGCAGCTCATTCCGCTGAACGGCGGCGTGATGGTTGACATGACGCGCCTGAACAGCGTGACGGCGATGGGCACCGGCACAGTGCGCGCGCAGGCCGGTATTCGCCTGGGCGACCTCGAAGCCCACACGCGCCCACATGGTTGGGAACTGCGCTGCATGCCCTCCACCTGGAAACTCGCCACCTTAGGCGGTTTATTTGGCGGCGGTTTTGGCGGTGTGGGATCGATTAACTATGGCCCGCTGGCTGCGCCGGGCAATGTGCTTTCAGTACGCATGATGACCATGGAAGAGACGCCGCGCATCATCACACTGCAAGCACCGGATGCGCTGCTGTTGCATCATGCCTACGGCAGCAACGGGGTGGTGCTGGAGATTGAACTGGCGTTGGCCCCTTGCCATGACTGGATCGAGCGTCTGGATACTTTCGCCGATTTTGCCTCTGCGATGGCGTTTGCCGATGCGCTGGCGCGTTCGCCGGGGCTGGTTAAACGCCAAATCGCGGTATTTGCCGCACCGGTGCTGGATTACTTCAGCGATTTAGCCGACGCACAGGTCAGCGGCCAGCACGGTGTCATTTCGGTCGTGGGGAGTGAGAGCGATCCCCTGTTGCCCGAGATGTTGAACCAACACCAAGGCCGCAACGCGCTGCATTTTACTGAAGGCGAAAACAGCGGTCATTCCCTGATTGAGTATTGCTGGAACCACACCACGTTACAGGCCCTGAAGATCGATAAGACCCTGACCTATTTGCAAACCGCTTATGCGACAGAGAATTATCATCAGCAAGCCTTAACGATGGAGGCTGAGTTATCGGATGAAGTGATGTCGCATATTGAGTTCCTGCGCGATATGAACGGAACTCTCACCTGTAGCGGCCTGCCATTGGTACGTTACACCAGTGAAGAACGCCTTAATGCCATTATGGATATTTATCGCAGTCAGGGAGTGAAAATAAATAACCCGCATGTGATTCATATTGAGGATGGTAAACAAGGCATGGTACGTGCCGATGTCGTCGCCATGAAACGCGCTTGCGATCCCCATAATTTATTAAATCCTGGCAAATTGCGCGGTTGGGAAGTACGTGAAACATTGCCGCCAGTGCATATTCCAGGCGTCAATTAATTAATATTATTTTATTTAATGCAAAGCTGAACGCTGGGTGATCACCTCACCCAGTGGGCGACGTTTTGCTTTCTTGAGACGGGTGTATTTAATTAGGGATCATGCAATGAGAGCACTAAAAAGTGTGGGATTAGTTGCGCTGTTTTTCCCCTTAGTGCCAGCAGCAATGGCCGCCACGCAGAGCAATATTAGCGATTGTCAGTACGATGCCAGCGGCGTTGACAGTTTCACCGATATATTTACCTGCGGGACAGTGAGCGGAAGTTTACGTACACTTTACTACTCCACACATAATGCGTATTTCTCCAAGGGTTTTAATCAAGACACCGTCAGCTACGGCGGCAGTGTGAAATATGAAACGGCACCGGTGTATGGTTTCCGCGCTGGCGTCAGTGCTATTTTTTTGCGCGGTATCGATCATCCCGATGAAGCCCATACCATCAGTGATATTGGCGACAACCAGACCAACGTTGGTGAGGCTTATTTAAGCTGGCAGCAAGAAGATTTTAAAATAACAGCGGGAGACCAGCGCATTAATATTCCTTTCGTGGGTGACTACGACTGGCGTATTACGCCGATTCTGTTCCGCGGTGTCGATGCCAATTATGGTGACAGCACCAATTATCTCCATGCCACTAAAGTCTGGCGCTATAAACCCTGGGGCGACGATCAGTTCCTGAATACAACGGCCTATACCGATATTGATGAGCGCACCAACGGCATGTGGGCGATTGGCGGTGGGCGCGGCATGCAGTGGGATAATAAAAAACTCACCGGACAGTTGTGGTATCAGGAATATGCTGATTATTCCCGCGTGGTGTATGGCGAAAGCCATTTACAGTGGCAGGACACGTTGTTCCAGCCAGATGTGGCAGTGCAGTTCATTCGCGGCACCAGTTTAGGCAAAGCGCTGGCTGGTGAGGTCAACAGCACCTCTTATGGCGCGCAACTCGCGTTAAGTTTCACCCCCACGTTGAGCTGGAAGCTGGGTTACGATCACATCGCGGCCAGTCCCAACAGCTGGGGTAACGGTTCACTGGTGGTGCCGTATGCGCATAACAGTTCATCGGGTCCCTACTTCGCGCAGCCGTTCTTCACCAGCACCCAAGATCTGGGCAGCGGTAACGCCTATATGACCAACCTGAACTACGTCCTCAATGAGAATCTCTCTCTGGGTACGCAATATTCGTTTATGGATTTGAAACCATCGGCACAGTCCGCGAGCATTAACCAGTCAGAATACTTGGTCTATTTCACCTGGGCATTCAGTGGCGTGCTGAAAGGTTTGAGTGTGACCGATTTTGCCGGGGTACAGACATCACCGTTGTATGATTCGCACTTCTGGCAGAACCGTTTGAGTTTGCAGTACGACTTTTAAAGACAAGCGCCAGCAATCTGGGATTGCTGGCTCCCTCATCAAAACGTGGCGTTCACCCCGACATTCCATGTCACTTGGTGGTAATCATTGTTACTGGCAACGGTAGATACACCTGCAAACGCATTGAACGTATCCCCCAGCGGCACATTCGCGCCTACCGACATGTCCAGCCAATTTTTATCGCCGGATGCAACCGTTCCCGCAAACGATGTTTGGGTTGATTTCAGTCCCGCACGCACGGTGGATTCGGTATCACCAAACTGATGATTGTAGGTCACTTGCGCCCAAGGATTAATCAGCCATTCCTGGCTATCAATACGCCAGCCGATCGCGCCAATCTGCGAATGCAGAGTTTGATCGGAAAAACGCATCGAAGTACTGCTGTTACCGTTCTCGCTGTAGCTTCCTACACGACCATAGTCCAGTGCATAGCTGGCAATCGGACCCGTAGTGATATAGCGGCCCAAGGGCAAATCCCAGCCAGTTTGCACACGCATGCCGAGCAATTTACCGCTGCTATTGGCCTGCTCAGTGCGGGTTGCCGGACCAATGTTGATACTGCGCTGAATGCTGTCGAAATCGAGATCGGCATAGTGTAAATCCGCGTTTATCCAGCCTTGATCAAACAGGGTTAACTGGCTGTAAAGAGCCACCAGATTGCCACGAAGCTTGTAGTCGTATTTTGACGAGGGTTCCATGCGCTGATTACTGTTGGAGAACAACAGGCCGGTTTGCCAGTTTTCGGTGAGCTGATAGCCAATACCCAGCGTCAAATTCGTGGTATTGGCATCCCCGTTCTGCCACTCATCCCCCTGATAATCAACATGCTGCCCGGCATAGCCGCCAAAGACCGTGAACTGACCGGCACTGGCCGGTTTTCGCCGCTGTTGCTGTAAATGTCCGTCCAGTGTGTTGTGCATATCCCGCGCCATCATCAGCGTGGATTGTGATAGCGCCGAGACCTGCGCGGGAGCATCGAGGATTGACTGGATATAGTCGGCCAGCATCGCATGGACTGCAGGACTGGGATGGAGACGATCGGCAAACAGATAGTTTTGTGCCGTACTAAAGCCGGCATCGGAAGATTGGCACTCATCCGCTGAGGTCCCGACCGGACAAGCCATACCGATAGTATTACTCAGCCCATACTGTCCAGGGTTGGCAATGACCTCATTAAATAATCCGGCGATATCCACGCGAACAATATTGCCTTTTAAGACTGCCAGTTGCGCCTCTTCTTGCTGGTTATAGCCATCGGATAAAGCTGTGACCTGGGTACTCAGTTCCTGCCAGGCTTTATAAAGTTGCTGCGCTAACGCCTCCTTTACGGCGGGAACGTTAGAAACTTGCCCCGCGGCTGCTGTGAAAGCGTCTAGTACCGCTTGCTGGCGTGCCGTCGTATCCGGTGTCGCCGCGTTATCCAGTGACTGGAATGCCGCCGCCGTCGCTGAGCTACCCAATGCGCTGAGCACCAACTGCACCATATAAGGTGTTAAGCCCAGCTGCGGCACATTTGGCACAATCACTGCGCCAGCCCCCGCATCCAACAATGTTTTCACTTGGGAGGCAGCAGAATTGGCGCTATTAGCGATGGTGGCGGTGGCCGTCAGCGGATTGGTTACCGCAGCAGCGATATCGTTGGCCCCGACCCAGTGAATGTACAAACCGTTGCTGTCAGCACGCCCCCCCCGTGGATTGCAAATACGCCGCCAACTGATCCTGAGTATTCAGTAAAGGATCGAGTGCCGGTACGGCCACCGCGCCCCCCTGTGCATAATTACTGCCGCCGAATTTCGATGCCTGTAAATTCTCACCCAGATGAGCCGCGAGAATTTCGTCATAAAGCGAGTGTTGCGCGCCATCGGCGGTGAAACGGCCAATGTTGCCACTATCACTCAGGCTGTCGCCAAACACGGTGAGACTATCCCACGCCTGTGCGACAGGTATTGAAGCGAGCGAAGCAGCCACAGCCATAGCAGAAAACGCGTATTTGCAGTTCTTCATCATCAACTCCGTGATGGCCAGACGAGAGCGTCTGGACACTAAAAGATGGGCTTACGCTTGGTCACAGCAGCAACGTAAGCCAGCAAAGTCGCATTAAATATGCGGAAAGGTGCAAAAGAGATAACAAGGACGTTTAAGGTTTAGACAGGGAGAGGCGTTAACACCAGTGACTTAAGTTAAATTTGTTAAGTCGCTCGTCGCCCCCAGAGGGTTTGCATCTTAATAATCGTTTCACTAACCCATTCATGCTTTTTCGCGCCTGGTGCCCAGAGTGTCACCAGCGTAAGGTGAAGTCCCTGGTGGCCGATCTCCGTGGACAGTGCCTGCACCAGATCCCATTTCTCTGCCTGAAAATGAATGGGTAAAAACCCCCAATCCTGTCCCTGCTCCATCAGGCTCTGCAACATGGTTCTCTCATTGATAAACAGCGATTGTCCCGAAATTCAGGCGATGTCGATAGCGGATCGCATCACCTATTAAACAAGGGGCGTTTATGTTTTGATGTCGTACTTAAAACCGTTTCCAGGACCGGATTAATTAAAGAGGTTTTCCGTGTAAAAGGCCGCTTTGTGCCGTTACCCGGCGATGGTGCGCACCATTTTGATGTGGAACTTTCGCATCGAATGGTCTAAAGAGAATATGGGGGCGCTGTCATGATTGCCCTCTTTTTAATCTGATGACATGCATTTTAATTAAATCTTTTAAACACTCCGCCGATAACTGAAGGTGCACAGTACGATACGAGCCAGCGCCGGTTCGTTTATGACAACATCAGGCAAAGCATAACCATTACAAACCCGACCTGCGCTCGCGCAAAGAGGCACCATCGCAAGGTGAAGTGTCCGGTTAAGGGAAATCCAGCGGAGCAGCTAAAGCTGCACGCCTTATGTTCAACGACATAATCTTGCCTGAGGTCACATATGTTTGGGGTGAAGAAATCCAGCCTTTCTCTGCCATTTTATAAAAGTGGCGATGTTATTAAGGATATCAATGCGATAAAGCAGCATGTGGCATGGATTGAGTTTTCGCCTGCAGGCGAAATTCTCAGCGCCAATCAGCAATTTCTCGACGTCACTGGCTACACGCTGCATGAAGTTCAAGGGCAGCATCACCGCATTTTTTGTAGCCCAGCCTATGCGCAATCCTCTGAATATTACGCTTTCTGGCAAAATCTGGCGTCAGGTGAGTCGGCAACCGGCATTTTTGAACGCTATAACAAACAGCGTCAGCGTTTCTATTTGAGCGCCACCTATTTCCCGGTGAGTGATGACAAAGGCAAAGTGTACAAGGTGATTAAAGTCGCCACCGACATCACCGAACGTCATCAGGAACTGGAACAAAAAGAGGCGGTGATTACCGCGTTGGATCGATCCATGGCGGTGATCGAATTTACGCCCGATGGCCATATCCTCACGGCCAATGCCAATTTCCTCACCCATATGGGTTATGAGCTGAAGACGATTGTCGGTCAGCACCATCGCCTCTTCTGTTTCGACAATTTTTATCGTGAAAACCCGGATTTCTGGCGCAAGATCGGCAAAGGTCAGCACTTTGTCGGACGCTTCGAGCGCAAAACCGCAGGTGGAGAGCGCATCTGGTTAGAAGCCAGCTATAACCCGGTGTTAGATGCAGAGGGCAAAGTCTATAAGGTAATCAAAATTGCCTCGGACATTACCGCGCGCGTTGAAGCCGCCAAGCGTGTGGCAGATATCGCCCTCACTACTTCGGGACAAACATCGCAAATCACCGATAACGCCAACGAAGTGCTGGAAGAGACGATTCGTAATTCTGGCTTGGTTGGCGTGCAGGTGAATGCGGCTTCAGAAATTGGTGTGCAGCTTAATGAATCAGCGAAAAGTATCAATGAAGTGGTCGAAACGATTAACTTGATCGCATCGCAAACCAATATTCTGGCGCTTAATGCCGCCATTGAGGCAGCACGTGCGGGTGAAGCTGGACGTGGCTTCAGCGTGGTTGCGGATGAAGTCCGAAGACTGGCGGCGTCGACCTCCAGCGCCACCAAGAAAATTACCCAAGTGGTGGAGCATAATGCTCGATTGATTCAGCAAATGGATCAACAACTGGAAGAAGTGAAACAGTTTGTGGTCACTGAACAGGATAAAATCGGCGTGCTATCACGCAGCCTGCGCGAGATTAACAGTGGCGTACACGAATTTGTGAACGTGATTCATCGTCTGGACGTGTGACATTACGATTTTTTGCGCGACAGTATAGGTTTTCTGGTCAAAGATTAAGCGTTAATGAAAATGGGTCGGCGACAACGCCTTAGGTCGCCCTCTCCAGAATGCGCTGAAGAGGGAATATGAACTCCACACTGTCGGATAAAAAACCATTAGTCGCCACCGGTGAATTTTTAGTCACCCTTTCTGCACCAGAAGCGGTTCTTCATGAAGGAGCACCGACTTCTGGCCGTCATACATTAAGCAAGACCTACCAAGGTGGATTACAAGGCCGTGCCAGCGGTGAAATGCTGTCAGCGGGTCAGCCGCAGAATGGTCAGGCTTCGTACGTCGCGATTGAATCGTTCACGGGTTCATTGGGTGGTCAAACGGGCGGTTTCTCCTTGGCACACTTTGGCGAGATGGATAATGGCAGTGAAATACTCAAGGTCAACATTGTGCCGGGTTCAGGTGACGGTGAGCTGACGGGTATTCGCGGCCATTTGCAAATACGCCGTGATGCTGGCAAACATTTCTACACATTAACCTACTGGATTATATGAAGTGTGCGCTCTAAGTTAACCCTTCACGCCGGTAAGTTAGGGTGCACCGTTTTACTTGCTATTGAACATAGCAGGACAAAGAGATGAGCGAGACAAGGAACACGTCCCAATGAAGAAACCATTTAAAATCCTCGGGGTGTCGGGAAGCCTGCGTAAAGCATCTGTTAATACAACCTTTTTACGCGCTATGCAGTGTCTATGCCCGGAGGGATATTCGCTCGATATTTATCCCGGTTTGCATGAAATTCCCCTGTTCAGCCCTGATGTGGATGAAAGCGGAGCACCTTCGCAGTCTGTTTTGTTTTGGCGTACGTCGCTACTTCGTGCCGATATGGTCCTACTGGCCAGCCCTGAGTATGCACATGGTGTCACAGGCGTGATGAAGAATGCATTGGACTGGATAGTCAGCAGTGGTGAACTTACCGATAAACCCTTGGCCTTTCCTAACCTCTCTGTCCGTACCGATCTCGCCTGGCAGCAACTGGCTGAGACGTTAAAAGTGATGGGGGGTCAATTAATCCAAGAATGCAGCCCGCACGCTTCTCTCTCGAAACCGCTTGTTCTACCTGAAATATCTGAACAAAAGTTACTCGAAAACAGAGCGGTAGTTGAGAGACTTCAACAGTTGTGGGGCAACATAACCGCACATCTGCAAGCCACGACCGTTAAGTCGTGACCGCGTTTTTTTATGCTCATCACATCATCTGCGGTTCGCGAATCGCATTACCCTTCGCAAAACGCGTCAAGCTGTATGGTGAGGCATCTGTATACAGCGGTTGGTTGTTGACCATCTGCGCACATAGCAAACCTGCGCCGGGGCCGATACCAAAACCGTGTCCGCTGAAGCCAGAAGCAATAAACAGACCCGGTACACTCGCCATTTCATCTATCACCGGCACCAAATCGGGTGTTGTATCGATCCAGCCACCCCACGCATGATCGACCTTGATCCCGTTGAGTTGAGGATAGAGCTTGACCAACATCTGCATCGCTTCCTGCACAATTGCATTGTCCGCTGCCGGGTCTAATACACGGATTTTCTCAAATGGGGAGATGCCTTGGTTGGACCAGGATCCTGCCGCCTCGGGGCCGTTAAAGAAGGATCCGTTAATACGCATCTTAAGTTTTTTAGCAATTTTGCTGCGAAACATCGGGTAGAACTTGGTGGCATAACGGATGTTTTGTGGTGCCAAATCAATCTGTCCGCGTCCCGACAACGCGACGGTGTAGCTACCATCCTGACGTCGACGGATGCACAAGCCACCCGCGCTGAGGCTGCCCTTAATCACTTCGGGCGCAGCAGTGGTTTTAAACGCCGAACCTAAAATATTCGCGGCAGGCAACTCGATACCGTACTGCTTGCAGAAACGCGAACTCCAGGCCCCGCCGCAGCAAATGACCCGATTGGCTTTTACCAATCCACGCTCTGTCCACACGCCGGTAACACGACCACCGCTGATATCAAGCCCGCGCACCGCACAGTTTTGATGCACAGATGCACCTAAATTCTTGGCACCGGTGGCTATCGCCGGAGCCGCCATTGAGGGTTCAGCGCGCGCATCACTCGGTGACCACACGCCGCCCACCCAAGGTGTGTCATCACCAATCCGATCGCGCGTCTCTTTCGCCGTCATAAGATGGCTGACGAATCCAATCTGTTTCGCCTGTTTTCCCCATGCTTCCCAGCGCGCGACATCAGTCTCACTCATTGTGCCATAGGTGATACCTTGGCGACTGAAGCCAAGGTCAAGGCCGATTTCTTCGCTCAACGCCTCCCAGCGCTGTAAACTGCGGATCGCCATTGGCAACTCGTACAGATCGCGATTTTGTTGACGAACCCAGCCCCAGTTGCGTCCTGACTGTTCACCGCCGATCACGCCTTTCTCAAACAGCGCAACCGAAACACCTTGCTTTGCCAGTTCATAACTCACTGAGGTACCGATAATCCCACCGCCGATAACGATGACATCGACAGCTGAAGGGAAAGTTTCGCTGTCTATAACCTTATTGATTTGAATGCGCATCTTGTTAAATCCTGCCAATTAAACATGTTGTCCAGGGAGAAGGTTGTAGGTATCCAGGGCTGGAGCATCGCTGTTTTGCAGCCGTTGTTTTCGCGATCCATTACCACTATGACTTTACCGAATATTTAAGTCACTGCCAGCCCGTGCATTTCTTCATTACAAAAGATTCTGCCAAAGGCGAAGTCAGAACCACGCGAATATTTTTTTTACCCGCAGATATACCTCTTCGTGCTTTTACACATTGCCATAATCTTGGGGTAAATCATCAACATCATGCGACTCATCAGCGCGTGAAAGACTTCACTCACAGGAAAATGACATGACAAAAGTGCAAAAAATTGAACAAGCCGCCGCGATTAAAGAGATGGAACCTTGGGGGACCGTAGAAGGCTTACCCGGCAGTGGCGCTATCGCACTCTCCGGTATCCAGAAAGTTATTCCAGGTAAAGAGGACATCGACACCGGGATTTTTGAATGTGCTGCGGGTTCGTATCGCCGTTCGGTAAAACAAGCCGAAATCATGCACTTCCTCAACGGCTCTGGATCTTTTACCCCCGATGGAGAAACCACCCTCACCTTCAAGCCGGGTGATTCATTCTTCTTTGAAGCCAATACAGAGGGGACTTGGGTAATCGAGTCCACGATGCGCAAGCTGTATGTGATTTTTGATGCCAGTTGAATCGAGTGCTGTTACTGAAGATGCGCAGCCATGCGCATCTTACAAAAATACTGTCTGCTAACCTTAGCCTCTTCCCTTATCCACCCTTTCTTCAGTCACACACTTAACAACGCACCCTTTCTCCCCCTCACTTAGCCCGTTCATCAACAAACGGGTTGACACAGATTTTACAAATCGAAATAATCCGCATACACCATGTATACTTCAAGTATACAAACAAACAAAAATGACAACGTTTATGGCAATGCGTTACGTCGCTGCAACAGCAGGTTTCCGGCGTAGCGGGCAATTCACTCTTTTCATCTACATCATGGAGTCTTGTTTAAATGGGTATTTCCAGAAGGAAATTGTTGGTTGGCACAGGAATCGGTGCCGGTGTGATTGCCGCTGGCGGTGGCGCAACGTTGCTGACAGACAGTGTGCCAAGCGATCCTGAATCGCTGCTGCGTATTGATGCGCTGCCTTCAGACGATCCTACGCCTGGCTGGTTCCATACCAGCCAAAAGCGCATTCCCAAACCGGCGCTGGTCGGTGATGCCAAAGCACCATGGGTGGTGATTGGTGGAGGGTTTGCCGGTCTGGCCGCGGCGCGTCGTCTGGCGCTGAACTTCCCTGACGATCAGGTGATTTTGGTCGAAGCGCAGCAGGTTGGTTTTGGGACTTCCGGGCGTAATGCCGGTTTCTTGATTGATGTGCCGCATGACATCAGCGCGCCGGACTACATTGGTGATAAAGCGGTCGCGCGTAACATCTTAAACCTGAATCAGACGGGTCAGCGTATCCTGAAAGACCTTGTGGAAGAACATAATATCACCGACGCACACATGCGCCATTCCGGTAAATATCAGGCGGCGGTGGAAGACAGTGGCATTGCGGTATTGAATGCCTATCGTGGTGGTCTTGAAGCGCTGGGTGAAAAGTGCAAACTGATTGAAGGTGACGAGCTGAAAGATATCTTCGGCACCAGCTTCTATCGTAAAGCGCTGTACACGCCGGGCACCATTCTGGTTCAGCCATCCGGCCTGGTGAAAGGCCTGGCCGATACCTTGCCAGCCAACGTCACTCTGTATGAAGAAACGCCGATTACGGCCATTGAGTATGAACCTCAGATCGTGCTGCATCATGCTACCGGACGCATTACCGCCGATAAGCTGATCCTCGCGAACAATGCGTTTGGCACCCACTTTGGCTTCGGTCCGCGCACGATTTTCCCTATCTTTACCTACGGTAGTCTGACCCGTCCTCTGACCAAATCTGAGCAGGACAGCATCGGCGGTGAAGATTTCTGGGGCATCATCCCGGCAGATCCGTTCGGTACGACGTCACGTCGCACCCACGACAATCGTATTCTGATCCGTAACAGCTTTAGCTTTAACGAAGATGGACGCCACAAGCCTGGCTTTACCGAAAAATATCGCCAGACGCATCGCCAATCGTTTGAGCGTCGTTACCCAACCTTGAAAGACGTGCCGTTTGAACACACCTGGGGCGGCGGTCTGGGCATGACGCGCAACGGCTCCAGCTTGTGGGGCGAATTGCGCAGGAATGTTTACGGCGCGCTAGGCTGTAATGGTTTGGGCACCGTGCGTTGCACCGCAATGGGCACCATGCTGGCCGATTGGCTGGCGGGCAAAAGCAACGACACCATTGATTATCTGCATTCGCTACCTAAACCAGAATGGAATCCACCGGATCCGTTCCTGACAATGGGTGTGAACTTCACACTCCGCCGCGGCATGCATAATGCGGGATTAGAGGCTTAATACGTCAACTGTACAGGTGGCCTCAGCGCCGCCTGTTTTAGGGGATCAATCAACTCTTGCCGTCCCATTGTGATCATCTAGAACGATGATCCTGTCTGCAGTCGCATGGTGCTTTCTCGGTGAGAAATGATGATGCGAGTGATGGCGAGTTGTTTTACCGCCTCATTGACACGCTTTTCACTTTCAACATCCAGTGCGCTGGTCGCTTCATCCATAAACAACAGCCCCGGTTTTTTATACAGTGCACGGGCAATAAAGAGTCGCTGCTTTTGCCCACCGGATAGCCCTTCCCCCAATTCGCCAATGAGCGTTTCATATCCCATGGGCAGCGCCATGACCACCTGATGGATAAAGCTCATCTGCGCACACTCTTGCATCCAGGCTTCATCTATCTCATCAACGAATCCACTGATGTTCTGTTTGATTGACCCTGCAAATAACTTATCGTCCTGCATGACACAGGCAATCATTGATTGGTAGTTATTCATCCCGAGTTGTTGGACATCAATACCGTTGACTTCAATTTTTCCGCTCACCGGAGTAAACAGCCCACAGAGTAACTTCATCAGTGTCGTCTTTCCTGATCCTGATGCCCCAACAATCGCCACACTCTCGCCGTGATCTACGGTGATGTTGAGGTCACGAAATGTGAAAGGTGCGTGATTATCGTAGCGATAACAAAGATCATGGGTTGTGATTGCAATTGGCTTAAATGCAAGCGGAGGAGCAAGCTCGGGCTGGCGATTTTCGCTTGGATGAAGCGCAATGTCTGCGATACGTTCATTATGCAAGCTAGTCATTCTAAGCTGTAACAGGAAAGTGGTCAGTGAATTGACGCGTTCGGAGAACTGGCTGCGAAATGCGCCAAAAGCAACAAACATGCCGAGCGTCATTTGATTACCGATAACCAAATGCCCTCCTATCCACAATATGACTATCTGATCACATGCCGCGATGAAAGTGTAAATTCCGCCAAATAACATATCCATCTTGCTGACTCGAATCTCGGTATTAATGTTGTCGATTTCAAGATTGAGCCAATGATTGCCGCGCCGAGTGGTCATTCCTTGCATTTTCACGGTAGCGATACCGTAGAGTGTCTCCATAAAATAGGAACTTGCACGTGCAGATTTAATTAATGACTCCTCAGATAACTCACGATAATAGCCATAGGTGGCAATCCTCATCAGCACATAAATTGTGGTAAACCCCACCACAATCCACGCTAACCATCCGCCGTAGAGACTCATCATCATCAGGACGCTAATGACCATGATACTGTCCATCATGGCGCCCACGATGCTTGAAGTGAAAGTACTTCGCAGTACATCGAGAGAACCAAAACGGGACTGGATATCGCCGAGTTTTCGGCGTTCAAAATAATCCAAAGGTAAACGGAGGAGATGCTTAAACAGTTTCGCCTGCCACTGCACATTGATCAGCGTAGCGAGAACCAACGATGACCAGCCGCGAAGCATACTTACCGCCGCCTGCAGCAAAATGAAGATCATAAGCCCACAGCAGATCAGCGTCAGTAATCCTGAATCGCTCGCGGGAATGGCATGGTCCATAACCAGTTGAGTGGCGATCGGTAATAAGAGATTGATGGTTTCAAGCACCAACGATAGGAATAATATTTTTCCTAAAGCGCGCTTAATGCCGTGTACACCGCGTATAAGTCTGCTGGCACTGAACTGATGGCGAGGTGCTTCAGCCCTGAAGGTGCTGTCTGGCCATGCTTCTAGTGCAACCCCGGTAAAACTTTGCGACAGGGTTTCTAAGGTCATCTTACGTCGGCCCATCGCGGGGTCATGTAACGTGACCTGCTTACCTTGTACCTTTATCAACACGACAAAATGATTGAATTCCCAGTGCAGTGCGCATGGTGTCCGTAAAGCACTCAGTTCATCAATATCAAGAGAGAGTGGACGAGTGGCCAGTCCTAATTGCTCAGCAATTTGCGCCAGTACACTGAGAGAGGAGCCCCGCGCCGAAAGATTAAATTGGTGACGTAAACTCATTAGATCAACATTTTTACCATAATGGCGGCAAATCATCGCCAGGCAAGCGAGTCCACATTCTGCAGATTCACTCTGCTGTATTAAAGGGGTATGGCGGCCCAGCTTAATATCCAACTTTTCGATTATGCGCTTAACGATTATTCTATCCATCAATCTGCCCCGTCGCACTTAGTTTTAAATCGTAGAGCGGTGAAAACATCCATTGATAGATACGTCTTTTTTCCAAAAATAATGTACTCTCTGCTTTCATACCATTCTCGAGACTAACTTCTCTACCCGAATAAAAAAGCGTCTGCTTATCGGGTTTGACAGTGACCTTATACCAAGTGCTGCGGTCAGTGAGGGAGGGTTTAGGCGCGCCATGCCATGTCAACATTTCTTGTGCTGACGCTGGGGATTTGGATATCAGTGCAATCGTACCCGAGAAGCGCCCAAACTTTTGTGAGGGAAACGCTTCATAATGAATATTGACGCGGTCTCCTACCAATAAATAGGGTATCGCATGATTGGGTACCCACATAACCAGCGCATAGAAGTCAATACGATGAGGTAATAACTGCACCAAACTCTCGCCAACATTGACCATTTGTCCCACAGTCACACTGAGTGAATCGATGCGACCGTCAGATAATGCCCGGACAATAATGCTATCACTGGCATCAATGGTCAGTAGCTCCTTTTGCCGTTCAAACCGCTGCAGCTCCATTTGATGGATTTGATTATCATAATCAGCAGATTGTATTTTCAACTGATTTTCCAGAGTGATAATTTGCAATGCATTTTGTTCATGTTGACCAGAGAGGCTCAATAAATTGTTTTTCTGCTGATAATACATCGCCACTTGGCTATTGAGTTGATCACGATTAATGAATCCCTTGCGTTGATAATCCCGATAGTTGTCCATGTCTTTTTTCGCAATCCGAATCCCCTCCTGCGCATGCTCCAGAATTTCACTGGAACGCTGGTAAGCCTTGACATACTGCACTCTCTGCCGCTCCAGCATTTCCTGAGTGTTTTTCTTACTGTTTTCTAGTCGTTGTATAATTTGATCAATGCGTGCTAGTTGTGACTTAACTTCCTGACGTTGATTGAGGCTCATCACACCACTTTGGCTGGTTTTGTTCACATCAATTTTGTAGATGGGCTCACCTGCCTTAATATTTTGTCCTACGCTGACATACTGTTCTACCACCACACCTTGCACGCTTGAATATAAAGACGCCGTTCGGGGATAGCTAGAAACCTCTCCTTCAACTTTAATTCTTCGGGTGTAATTTCCTGTTATGGAAAAGACGAAGAGCACAAAGATAAAAAGAACACTCACTGACATAACAAGCCACAAAGGTGTTCCCGGAATGGCAATAGCCCGCCCCTGCCAGATTTTATTATTAACAGCTTCCTTTCTGAATATCATAACAATCCCATAAAACAAAACACCAAGATAACGCTATCAACACCTCTCAACAAAGAGATTCGCTGGAAAGGTATTCTCTAATTGATGAAATAGCAAAGAAAGCCTATGGGAAAGCGTTTTTTTTGGAGGAGGATCACTAAGATTCGATTTCAATTATCTTATATTTTTAACTTAATGCGTAACAGCATCAAATAAAAAAACCGCATATTAGAGAAAATCTATTCAAATTATTTAAATGCGAGGTGTTTTAGCCATCTTGTCATCTAGTATTGTGTAAGCTGACTCCCTGTCGTAAAAGCAGTCATGATAATAGAACTACGCGGAATGGCGGTTGCTAAGTAACGAGTGTCGGCATTACGATAGCTAGAAACAGTTGAATAACATAATTATTACTTATATTAAACAATTAACGCTGATAACTACGATGAGATTTAAGCACCCTTTTCAAAATCAACTTTATCCAATAAATCAGCCAGTTGTTTTTGAAAAGGTTTGGAAAAGGGGGCTGCGCATAGCCAAAGTTATTCATAGCGACAAAGTTTAGGCCGTCGTATGTTACCTTCAAGCGATAGCAATAATAGATAAATTTGAACTGAAGCGATTAAGCCAATACCTTAAAATCAAGCTTCAATTTTAATCACCAGAAGCTACTCCGATGCAAATTCATGATGTCCTTACTCTCACTGTCGCCTCAGTCTGCGCGCTTTTTCTGACCAATGGCATAGCGGCATTTCGTACCGTCCTCAATTCAACTGATGATGAACAACGCAAAAAAATCAAAATAGGTCAGTTAGATATGACGATGCGCCGCTATATGACAGGTGAAGGGGTGGGATATATTCTCACATCCGCTTTAAGCATCATGGGATGGTTAATGTATATCACAGGTTAAAGCCTAAATAAGCTGTTGATCTCTTTAATGTTAAGTAAGCTCTGTTATGACTCCCTGCAAAGTGGCTGAGGATTTATGTCCTTTTGCCTCTGAACAGGATAATGCCTGGTCATATCTGATGCCTGTAGAGACGCATGTTCGTCATTTTTCCAGCGGCAGTGCCATGAGGTAATAGCTTTACTCTTTCCGTGCAGCAACCGTTCAACAGACGACTTGGGTATCCGAGGGCGCTTCCTGATCACGACAAAGGCAAGCCGGTCACCCCCTTCACCTCTTTCAATACAAACATACTCTGCATCTCTTTAATGCCGGGCAATCGACGGATCACTGACATGGCAAATTCTGCATAAGCATCCATGTCGGCAGAGACCACCTGTAATAAGAAATCGGCATCGCCACCAATGCTGTAACAGGACATCACATTTTCCAGCGCCGTCACTTCTGCTTCAAATTTTCTCGCTTCAGTTTCGCTGTGGCTGTCGATGGTCACGCGCACGAAAACCATCACATTTAGGCCAATCTTTCTCCGATTGAGCACGGCGCGATACCCTTGGATCACCTGATCTTCTTCGAGCTTACGCACTTTGCGCCAGGTGGGGGAAGCAGAGAGGCCGATGGCATCGGCGAGCTGTTGATTGGTAATACGTGCATCCTGCTGCAGATGCTCAAGAATTTTAACGTCTGTCTTACTTAAGCTCATAACTGGATATTCCTTTCTCTTAATTGAACGTTTTAGAATGGTTTATCCCTAATTCATCCTTTATTCAAGGTATTCAGCAAGCACTTTTCTCCTCAACTGCCACATAATTTTCCCTACCAGGCACAGTGAAATGCGCCGTGACACTGCGCGCCGGCAAGAGCCACGACCGACCAAGCGCTCGCGTGGTGGAAATTCTCACCCCTTATGGAGTTAATACATGCAATTTGATGCCAACCACCATCGCTGTACCATCGTTATCGATAACCAACTGCCTGCAGGGCTAGCAATGAATGCGGCCAGTGTTATCGGCATCAGTTTCGGTAAGCTGATTGAGAATTTAGTGGGACCGGACCGGCAAAGTGAGGATGGATTAAATTATCCCGGTGTCATTTATGCGCCGCTCCCTGTCTTGTTAGCCGAGGGGAACACTCTGCGTGAACTACAAAAGATCAGCAGCGCGGATACAGAGATTTTTGCCATGCCATTCAGCGCATTAGCACAATCCTGCAAAACCTATGACGAATACGGCGAACGTATCGCCAGCGCCATCAGTGACAATATTGAACTGGTGGCGATTGGCTTGATCGGCCCGAAGAAGAAAATCACACGACTGACGGGCAATCTGAAGCTTTATCGTTAAAGGTCCTGCCCTGCAGCAAACCAAGCCGGGGGCTGGCCGACGTAGCGCGTAAATGCCACGCTAAATGCACTCGCCGAGCGATAACCCACTCGTTCAGCGACATCGGCCACCGCCATGTTTTTCCCGCGCAACAAGTTTTTCGCCAGCGCCATGCGCCAGGTGAGCAGATAAACCATCGGCGCGACACCTACGGCTTCACGGAAGCGCACGAAGAAGGCAGATCGTGACAGCGCAGCGGCTTTGGCTAACTGCGCAACCGTCCAGGAATGTGCCGGGTTAGCGTGCATTTCACGGATAGCAGAGGCGAGGCGCTCATCTGCCAACCCGCGCATCACGCCGGGGGAAGTATTGCAGATGGGCATCGAGCGTAATGCCTCAATCAGCAGCAGTTCCAACAACCGCTCCAGTACGACATGACGTGCAGGACGCTGGGCGCGACACTCATCCATCACCAATTGTACTAAGGTGGCGAGGCGTGATTCACCGCGGATGTGAATAAACTGCGGCAACAGCGAGACGATTAAACCCGCGTCGGGTGCTCCAAACTGGCAGTAACCAATCAGCGTTTGCACCTCGGCCGGTTGCTGCAAGTCACCTATCCAGAATTCGCCGGGGCCCAGCATCTGCGGAAGCGTTTCCGGCGCATCGCTGGCGGGCGGCTCAGCACTGGTCATGCAGAACTCCCAAGCAGCCGGGATCAGCACAAAATCGCCCTGCTCAAGTGCGATGAGATCATGACCTTTCATCTTGAGCTGACCGCGGCCTTCCAGTACCAGACAGTAGAAAGGCTGTCCTGTTTCACTGCGATTTACACGCCAACGACCATTTGCGCGCGCGCGTTTGGAAAAAGCGGCCTGCGGCTGCAGCAGCGACACCATCTCCGCTAAAGGATCGATCATTATGGACTCCTGCGAATGAAACTTGGACTTTGCGTTGTAGTGAGTCCATCACGCTGACTCTATAGTGAGCGTCTACCCAATGCAATGCAGGAGTGAAAGATGAAAACGATTCTAATCACCGGTTGTTCTTCCGGCTTTGGTTACGCCACAGCGTGTTATTTTCTTGATCGCGGCTGGAAGGTGATTGCCACCATGCGCCATCCGCGTCCCGAGTTGTTCCCTGCGTCAGAACATTTGCGACTGCTGCCATTGGACGTCAGTAACGCCGAGAGCATCAAAAAGGCGATTGCCGAGGCAGGTGATATTGATGTGCTGGTGAACAACGCGGGCATCGGGGTGCTGACATCGCTGGAAGGCACGCCGATGTCGACGGTCCGCGAGGTGTTTGAGACTAACACGCTCGGCACTATCGCCATGACCCAGGCCGTGCTGCCGCAGTTCCGCGCTAAACGGAGCGGTACGGTGATTAACGTGACGTCAACTGTGACGCTGAAATCACTGCCGCTGCTGGCGGTGTACACCGGCAGTAAAGCCGCTGTGAATGCCTTTACCGAATCACTGGCAATAGAGCTACAGCCGTTTAACGTCAAGGTGCATTTGGTGTTGCCGGGCCTTGCGCCAACTACCGATTTTGGTAAAAACGCCATGCCACGTATGGAAGAGACCTTCTTAGCCGCTTATCAGCCGATGCTTGATGGGATCATGGCGGGAATGCAGCAACCTCAACCCACCACCAAAGCTGAAGATGTTGCCGCTGCCGTGTGGCAAGCCGCTACCGACCCGAACGCACCGATGCGAATTCCGGCAGGGGAAGATGCAGTGGCCGTGGCGAATGAAGTAGGTTATTGATAAAACTTCAGAGATGCCCTTTTAGGCTAGCTGTTAAGGTGTCATAGTCACCTGCTAGCCTTTGAGGAGCAAGCATGCAGATAAGTACTCTGAGAGAGTCCCCATCACTGATCTCCGCAGTGGTTCATATGCTGCATCACGAATGGTCGGAATTGCCGAACTGGAACGATGCGGACGTGATTCGCCAGCGCCTCAATCTGCGCAATGCAGCAGATGCCCAAACCCTCACTTTGGTGGCAACCGGTGCCGACGGCGCATTGATGGCAACGGCCAGCATTATCCATTACGAATTAGGTGATATCAGCGAGCGCGAATTCTGGTTGGGTGAGGTTGTCACCGCCAGCGAACATCGCGGTAAGGGGTTGGCGAGTGCGCTCGTGACGCGATTAATTGCTGAAGCGCGGCAGAGGTCAATCCCCGCGCTCTGGCTGTATACCCCAGACCAGCAGGCGTTGTATCGCCGTTACGGCTGGCAGGATGTGGAACAGCGCGATGTTGCCGATGAATCAGTGACGATCATGGTGTTAAAACTGGATGAAGGAGACATCGATGTTAACGCGTAAGAACTACTCAGAATTAGGTGAAGTGAAAGCCCCGTACGTTCATGCCGTTAAGCATGGTGACACGTTGTATGTTTCAGGTTTAACTGCCTTTGGAACACCCGCGCAACAAAGTGATATTGCCAGGCAAGCTGAGGCCATTTTCCAGCAGTTGCATATTATTGCCGCATCTGAAGGCACATCACTCAAGAATTTGATTAAGGTAACGATTTTTATTACCTCGTTCGAAGAGATCAATGCACTGCGTGCGGTGCTCTTTAAACATTACGGCGATGCACTGCCCGCCAGCTCACTGGTACAGATTAGCCAGTTGTTCTCGCCGGATTTAAAAGTCGAGATTGAAGCCATTATGGCGCTGTAATTCTCGCTAATTGCAGTAGATTCGTGACGCCGTCACGCTCAATCCACGTCCGCAGTGGCGAGAATAGCGGCTGCGGTAAAGCATTTGGTTCGAACCACTGCCACCCCTCGCACTTTTCTGGCTCCATCAACTGCGGTTCGCCTTGCGACCCATGCGCCACCAGCAGCAGTGTAATGTAGTGCTTATTGACCTCCGGGAAGATATCACTGACAAACGCGGCGTTTTGCAGTTCACCCAGCACCAAACCTGTTTCCTCCAGCACTTCACGCTGAGCGCAGGCTTCCGGTGACTCTCCAAATTCGAGATGGCCACCAGGCGCTGACCAGTCGCCTGAACCATGGCTCCCTTTACGTCGCCCCAGCAGCAACTTACCGTCGCGGAAAATCAACACGCCCACGCCTACTTGTGGTGACATAACAGCTCCTGTTGTGTAACAGGCCGCCTCGGAAGGCGACCCAACACGGTTATTCAATACCAATCGGCTGATAGCCCTGCCACTCTGGACGGAAGGGTTCACCCTGGGCATCTGGCGTCAAATGGATATACAGGTCTCCCACCTTTTCCAGCAGCAGGCAATCATCCACATCCTTGAGATTATCTTTGTGCTGGTGATCGGCACCCGGCAGCAAGTTGGCTAAGCCTTTGGCTTTCGCTTCCTTCACATCTTTTGCTACGAACAGATCAAAAGCATGCAACTCAGCCAGCGTCGAAGGATGGTACGCACCGGCATTCACAAAGAACAGCTTTTCACTGCCCGTTGCAGGTTTATCAGACAGCGATACACGAAAACCGTCCGCCCAAGTGATGCGCGCATAACCATCAACATGGATTTTATCCGCATCACCAAACCAGGTTTCGCGCAGTACAGGCCAAGCCTCTTCCGGCTGCTCAGCGGCGACGAACTGAATATCATGCACGTGAACTACCCGCCCCTAAAGGGGCAGGGCTTCCAAAGGTAGCGTAGTGCTGCCTTTTTCTTTTTTGACGCTTCGCTGACCATTGCGGGCAGGGCTTTTGGCCTTGCTCGTCTTACGTTGATCTCCACGTCCAGTAACCAGTTCGTTATCGTTGGTTAACCCCGTTCCAGGGTGAAGTATTAACTCTATTGCCCGTTTTTTGATGATACGCGCCGCGTTGCGGTCTGCGTTGTCAGAATGTCCACACGACACACACACGAACGCATCTTGCGTCCGGCGGTTGTCGGGGTGAGTGTAGCCGCACGTGGCGCACTCCTGACTTGTATACGGGGCAGGAACGCGAAAACAGGCTTTACCCTCTGCTTTCGCTTTGTATTTCGTGAATAACTCTATGCGATGCCAGCCAATGTTGAGAATCGCCGCATTGAGGCCGCTTTTTGCCTTGCGCTGGTTCGGCAGGTAACGCCCGGATTCGTCCTGTTTTAGCTTCGCCCTGCGCGTCATGCGCTGGGTTTTCAGGGCTTCGAATACGATGACTCGCGCACCGTTTACCAGCGTCCGGCTGGTCTGGTGTGCAAAATCAGTGCGGATATTGGCTCGCTGGGCGTGGTAGCCGGATAACCGCTGTCTGGAACGGTTGCGGCGATTGCTGCCCTTCTGCTGACGTGCCAGGCGGCGCTGTAGGCGCTTTATGTAGCGCCCGGCACGGGCGGTATGATGTTTCTGGGATGGCAGGTAGTCCAGCGCCAGATCACCCGCCTGGACAGGCACGGCAACACCACGGTCTACGCCGATGGTATTTTCTTCCAGCCAGGTGCGATCCGCACCCGCCAGCATTGCCAGATCATCGGTATAGCTCGCCGCTTCTGGCTTACCATCTTCATAGCAAAAAGACACAAAATACTGGCCTCGCTCTTTCCTGATATACAGGGAGTTAGGCAGGTTATAGGTCGCGTGATTCTTGATCGACAGATAGCCAATATTGTTTGTCTTCGTACCGATAAACAGCCGTGTAACGCCATCGGCGCAATGGTCAAACCGGAACAGCTCGCGCGTCAGATAGATGCTGGCGCGGTCTGTTTTGGGGTGGCGCTTCGGTCTGCCGCAAACACCTTTGAGGAATTTCCGGTACGTGTTGTACCAGTTAACGGCGGTGTTACGGATGATTTGGCTTGGGCATTCCGACAGCCACGGTGTTAACTCCGCGTCCTTAAAATGCGCTGCCGTCTGGTCTACCGGCGCATACGTACCGACAGGGTAATACTTGCGGGCAAACGTCCGGTAGTACCGTTCCTCATCACACTTTGCATTCCAGATAACGCGTGCGCAGCCCATCCAGCGCGATAGTTTCTCGCGTTGGGAAGCTGTAGGATTCGATCGCAGTTTTATTCCGGTCAGCATCGCTGATTACCCTTATTTATGTGTGGTGATATTATCACCATCGGGCTTTATTTTTGTCTAGTGCGAGACTGATATGTCTGAGTGGAGAATCGGTAAAGTTGTATTTATAAAAATCATCTAGATCTAGTGTTTTCTATGAAATACCGCCGAAACGTTTTTACTGCCGAAATGCTGGAGTGCGTAAAAGGCGTTATGGACGAAACCTGTAAACAGATGGATTGTGAGTTGCTGGAGTTTGGTGGGAAGGACGACCATAAACATTTGATGGTCGCCGTTCACCCCAAAGTGGCGGTGAGTAACCTGGTCAGTAAGCTGAAAGGGAAATCATCCTACGTGCTGCGCCGTGACTTCTGGGAAAACGTGCGCCATAAGCTATGGGGAAACCATTTCTGGAGTCCGTCTTATTGCGTGGTCAGTTACGGCGGGACATCGCTTGATGTACTGAAAGCATATATCGAACAGCAGCAAGCCCCACCGTCTGAAAAATCTGTAAAGCAGTCGCTGGCCTTGCGTAAGGTCAAATAAAACATGTTACGCAGTTAACACCCGCTTGACCCCCGCCTAAAGACGGGGATTGCGCGGACATTATGTTAAATGTTGGATTTTCCGGCATTACCGCCAACGTAAAAGATAAACAGGTTCACGTGGTCATTTCCTTGTGATTGACAGAGAAGATCCGCGTTATAAAGCAAGATACATAGCGGCACAACCGTTTCTTATGGCAATCAACCCTATTACTGATGAGGTTTGAAACGCAGCGCCATCACCATCAGCAGTACAATCCCAACACTCATGATCGCCCAGGCACTGTCCAATGAAGCCGCACGATCACGCACGATACCGGCAATCAGCGGCATTAAGGCTGCCAGCAAATAGCCGCCACCCTGCACAAAAGATAACAACGCCCCCGCCTGTTCCGGTGAATGAGCATGATCCAAGGTAACGATGAGAGAAAGCGGGAACAGCGAACCGATGCCCAACCCCAGTAACAATGTCGGCAGCCATGCCTGCGCACCGCCAAACCACATTAGGCTAATCAACCCGAGTAAAATCGCGCTCAGCACGATCAGCAGCGGGCGACGACGGTCGTGAAAACGATGAATAAACGCAGACAAAACAAAACCCGCGACGACCTCTGTTAACGTCAGCGCACCCAGCACGTACCCGCTCTGCTGTGGCAACCAGCCATGCTGCATGTAGAACGGTGGTAGCCAGGCTAAAACCAGAGTGTAGGCACCGGTTCCAATACCAAAGAACACCATCAGCAACCAAGCCCGACCGTTGCGTGCGGTTGCTGAAGGATGCTGCGCATTAGCCGACACAACGCTGTTTAAAGTCATTAACCATAACAATACTGCGATCACCGCGGGAACCACGGGAAGTGCCAGCGTGATGCCAAGTCCGTGTGCGTCTGCTAGCGGTGCCGCAGTCGCTGCCGCAATGGCCGCGCCCGCCATGATTCCGGTGGTGAATATCGCCATTAAGGTGCCCGCACTTGCCGCGAAGTGGCGTTTAATCAGCGCGGGCATTAACGCCTGAATCAATCCAATCCCAACTCCAGCGACCAAAGCACTGCCAATCAAAACCGAAGATGATGGCACTACACCCCGTACTACACATGTCAGCGCCAACAAAACCAGACCCGCTGCGATCCCCCGAATTTCCCCCAGCGTACGCAGCAGCAGGGGTCCGGCCAGTGCAGCCAATCCCATCATGAAAACCGGTAGCGTGGTCAGTAAACTCAGCTGTGTTGCGCTCAACTGCGCATCACGCTGTAGCAGAGGAAACAGCGGTCCCATCGCCGCCATGATCGGCCGTAAATTCAGTGCGATAATAAAAACCAGTAAGGTAAACATGCCTATTGCAGGTAAGGTACGATTCACTTTGCATCTCCTTGCGCATCAAAAGTATCTTAACGTTAAGATAATTTTTCGGATTACGGTAGAGGGATGCGCACAAAGCAACAAATGTTTTAGCCTTAGCCCCGAAGCAAAAGAGGAAAAAATGACCGACCACGTCGATTTTGTTACTGAGCAGTGGGCCAGCGCCATGCCTGAGCTGGATGCCTCTTCCATGGCCATTTTTGGCCGTATGCTGCGCATCATGAAGCACCTTGCAAAAATTCGGGCTGAAGCGCTGGCCCCGTTTCATTTCCGTGACGGTGAATTTGATGTATTGGCTACGCTTCGTCGCGCCGGCGCACCTTATCGCCTCACCCCCACACAGCTTTATAAGTCGCTGCTGGTGACATCAGGTGCGATGACCAATCGTCTCAATCGACTGGCGACGTGGGTTCGATTGAGCGCATTGCTGATCCCAACGATAAGCGCAGCATGTTGGTGACCTTAACGGAAGCCGGTCGCGAGAAGATTGAACAGGCTTTGCAGGTCCACACGCAGACGCAGAATGATCTCCTCGCCACGCTTGGTGGCGAACAGCAACAGCAGTTACAAACATTACTTAGCCAACTCCTGCGGGCAACGGAAGTTGCCAGGTAAAGAATACGGCGATGAATGTGTCAAAATATGAATTAATTCAGCGTGTTTTCCGTTATCTTTATGCTCCCGCAACGCATTTTACGGACTGAACATGAGCACGAAATACGCCCCTTCGCAGATTTTTCTCCACTGGCTGACCTTTTTACTGGTGGTCACCGCTTATTGCACCATGGAGTTTCGCGGGCTGGCGACACGTGGATCATGGCAAGGCTTTGCCATGATTATCGGGCATTTCAGCGCGGGCAGTTGTGTGCTGGTATTGATGCTGTCGCGCGTGTTGTTACGCTTCCGTCACCGCAGTCCGGCGATCATTCCTAAACCACCACATTGGCAGACCGGCCTGGCGCATCTGATGCATCTGGCGATCTACCTGTTCTTTATCGTGCTCCCGACTCTGGGTATTTTGTCGCGCTTCTATATGGGCCGTACCTGGTGGATTTTTGGCATCCCAATGCCGGTAAGCAGCAATCCCGATCCTGACTTTGCTGACAGCATTGCCGACTGGCATGAAACGCTCGCGCCTTATGGTTATTGGCTGATTGGTATTCACGCCGTTGCTGCACTGGCGCACCACTATCTATTTAAAGACAATACCTTGCTGCGCATGATGCCTTCACGCCGTTCGCGTTAATCCTTCATTTTTCGCCCGGTAACTGAGCTTGCCGGGCGACCAAAATAGCGCTGATACGCCACGCTAAAATTACGTGGATGTTGATACCCCACCTGCCATGCCGCTTGCGCCACCTGATATCCCTGCTCTAACAATCTGTGCGCGTGCGCCATCCGCATCTGTAACAGCATTTCTCCGGGTGTTGAGTGGAAATGGCGTTGAAAGCCGGTTTTCAATTGATAGTCGCTTAGGCCGACAGCCAGTGCCAGCGTGTTTAACGAGTAGGCTTCGGCCAGATGGTCTCGCATCCACTCTCGCGCCCGTTCCAGTTTTTCCACCTGCTGCGGATGAACGCTGTGTTTATGGATATCGGGTTGCAGCTGATGGCGATGCAAGGCCAATAACGTCAGTGCCTGTATCTCTAACTGCAGTGGATCATTGTGCATCTGGATTAACTGCGCATTCGTTGCCTGGCCAAAACGGCAGAACAAATGGCGCTGCAGTTTGTGCTGTAACAGGCGTTCGGCCTGCTGTTCACCAAAATAATGACGAGTGGTGGAGGCATTCAGTACCAACCGCAGTTGCTGTACGCGTTCACCTGCGCGGTACAAGCGCTCGCCGCTGCTGGTTTGGAAACTGGTTACGGTAAGATGCCCGGCATTAAAACCAATCTCGCGTCCCTGACTTTCACGAAAACGTGAAGCACCCAGTATGCCAAAGGTCAGCACCAGCTGCGGCTGATCGTGGCAGTTGATGGATGATTCGGTTAACGCCTGCAACGGCGAATAATCGGATCGCACCATTCGCATACCCTGAGCCAACGCGTAATGCCGCACCTCTGGCTCTCCTGCTTGTTTCATCCCTTTCCCCTTCACGCAGAGTTAAATCACCGTCTCGCAGACAAATGAGAATAAATTGCATTCGCATGAAAGGCTAGTCTGGAGTCCACACTCGTTACACAGGATTTATCTATGTGCTCGCCACTCACCACACTCGATTCTTTGCTGGCCCAACAGGCACTCAATGGGGCTATAGCGTTGGCTTTTGAACATCAACTGTTTGATTTTATGGCATTGCCTGCAACGGCTCACCAGGTCGCAGACCATTTTGACTGGCAACCCCAGCAGGCAAATCACCTGTTAGGTCTTTTATGGAGTAGTGAATTACTGACGCGAGAAGGCGATTGTTACGTGTTAGCGCCTGACGTACATCTGTTTCTGTGCTCGGGAAGTTCACGCTACATCGGCGATGCCTGGCGCTACCGCCATCAGGTTTTACAGCAGTTTGTTCAGCGGCTACCGCAGCTGCTCACTCAGACGTCTCCTGGTTGGCAGGATCCACTGCAGATTGATAGCGCATGGGCCGATGCTGCGCTGCATCAAATTGCCCAAGAGCAGCGGGCGCTCAGTTCTTACACGGCCTGTGCCATAGCCGAAAAACTGGCAGATTTTCAGCGCCCGGCGCTGCTACTTGATGTGGGCGGAGGACCGGGATTGATCGCCATTGCGTTAGCAGAACGTTTTCCCCAGCTTTCGGCTATCGTCTATGATTTGCCACAAACTGCCACCGTGGCGCAACGCAATATTGAAAAGGCAGGTCTGACTGCTCGCTGCTGCGCATTGGCTCAATTTCCAGCGCAGCGCCAGGTCGATATTATCTGGAGTTCATCGTTCCTCTATTTCGTCGAGGACCGTCAAGCAGTGCTGCGTGAGTGGTTTGATCGCCTGAAGCCCGGTGGACTGCTGATCAGTGCCCATGCTGAAATTCCAGATAATCCCAGCGAGGCACGGCGGATACTGCCCTTCTTCACACCGTTGATGATGAGAGGTTACAGCGTCACTAACGAAGGCGTGTTAGCGTTCGAATTAGAGCAAGCCGGTTTTGTGATTGAGCGGATTCAGCGGCAGGAACCTTTTCCCATGTCGCCGCTTAATGTGATTCTGGCGCGACGACCTAAAACGTCAAACTGAAGCTGTCGTCCAGCAGTGCAATGATGTCACTGTCCGGCAAGCCATTTTCAAGCGTCAGACTGAGCCAGTGCTCTTTATTCATATGATAAGCGGCATAAACACCCTGTTGCTGACGCAGCGAGCCGGTGAGCTCCGGTCGGGTCTTAATGTTCATCACCTCAACAACCGGACCATTCGCTAAACCGAGTTTATGGCTCTCAAGGGGAAAAACCAGCGCGAACCAATTACGGTGGCGCGGATGCCGCAATACCGCATAGTCACTGTGTTTTTTCCATGGAAAATCGGGTTCAACCTGGTAGGTGTGAAGGACGTGGTCGAGCAGTTGCTGGCGATTCATTGTGACTCCTGTAGCAGCGCATTTTTCGCGCTGCTACAAAGTTTACTCTGGACGACTCTTAACTCAACTGAAAATGCCCTACCGTATGGGCCAGTTGTGCCGCCTGATCTTCCAGTGAACTGGCAGCAGCAGACATCTCTTGCACCAATGCCGCGTTTTGTTGCGTAGTGCCATCCATCTCATTCACCGCAATGGTTACCTGGCTGATACCCCGCGCCTGCTCATCCGATGCCACCGCAATTTCACCGATAATGGTGCGCACGGAGTTTACCGCTTGCGTCATCTCCTGCATGGTTCTTCCTGCATCCTGCACCAGTTGAACGCCGCTGCCCACGCGATGGCTCGACTCTTCAATCAAGGCGGCAATCTCTTTCACCGAGTTCGCACTGCGTTGCGCCAGATTGCGAACTTCGGAGGCCACCACGGCAAAACCACGACCTTGTTCACCTGCGCGCGCAGCTTCAACGGCGGCGTTCAGCGCCAGAATGTTGGTCTGGAAAGCGATGCTGTTGATCATATTGGTGATGTCACCAATCTTTTTCGCACTCTCATCAATCTGCGCCATGGTCTGTACCACTTCGCCCACCAGCGATTCACCACGACTGGCAATCTGTGTCGCGTTCTCCGTCAATGCTGTGGCTTGATGCGCATTAGTGGCATTGTGTTTTACCGTGGCGGTGATCTGCTCCATGCTGGCAGCGGTTTGCTCCAGCGCGGCAGCCTGCTGTTCGGTGCGCGAAGCAAGATTCAGGTTACCGCCAGCAATCTCTCCTGCACCTTGTCGCACCGACGAACTGGCATCCTGAATCTGACCGACGATGTCACGCAGTTGGTTCTGCATGGTGTGCAACGCAAAAAACAGGCTGTTCTGATCGCGCGCTTTTAGGGGAATCACGTTATCTAACTTGCCGTCAGCCACGGCCAGCGCGATGGTTGCCGCTTCCAGCGGCTCACCGCCAATCGGCTTGAGAACCTTGCGACTAAACACCACGGCTAGCAACGCACTCACCAGCAGAATACTGATCACCATCAGGATTACTGCGTTGATCAGCTGTCGGTTGGCTGGCGCCATTACAGTACTAACGGGCACGACCACGCCGAGATACCATTTTTGATCACTGTTGCCGATGGCAATCGGCTGCCAGGTCACCAACGCCTCTTCACCCAACACCGCATCCGGTCTTTCTACCACTGCGCTGCTGTAATGGTGTGTATCGCCTTTCCACGGTTTGCTGTTTTGGCTTTTATCGGGATAAGAAATCACGTTACCCGCGCTGGAGAGCAGCATGGCGTAACCCGCACCGTCCCAAGGCTTGATTTTGTTGACCATCTCCTGCAACGACGCCAGCGAAATATCCGATGTCACCACACCCCATAACTTGCCTTCGCTCACTATTGGCGCAGCCATTGAGGTAAATAAGGTAGGTACACCGTTAAACGCGTAGGTATAGGGTTCAACCAGTGTGTCTTTATGCGTTTTTTGCGGCACCAGATAGTAGTCGCCTTGACCAGGGGTAAAGATCGAGTCCAGCGGATGCATAGTGAATTTGCCCGCACTGTCACGATCAACAAAAAAGGCATAACGCCCTTTTGGCGCCTGATGCGGCAGGCCCGCAAACTCGGCATCGCGGCCATCAAACGCATTTTCTTCAAAGATCACCGACACCGACATGTAGTCGGGGTTGTCACGTAGTGTCGTCTCCATCATTTTGTCGACGACTTTACGATCGGTAACGCCGGTTTGCGGCAGGGCAATCAAGCCGTGGCCTAACGTGTTGGCAACATCACGCGCATGGTTGAACTGTTTCTCAATCTCCAACGCTTTGGTTTGCGCAATATGTTGCAGGGAATCTTCTGCCAGTGATTGTTGTTGCTGCGCGACTGCCAACTGAGTACGCCAATAGTGATGGCGAAGCCAAGGGTGATAGTGACCGCGCCCGTCAGCAAAACCTGAGTGCGGGTGCTTATTGTTTTCTTATGAAATGTGCTCGTGGCCATTCCGGCTCTCCTGGTCTCAACACATGTAGGTATAGAGGAGCGAATCCTCGCGATGTAACATCCTTCATTAGGACTATCGGCCTGTTGGCGGGGAACTTGATGGGTGATAAGGACCGACCAGAACACGAGCATCATAAAAAAAGGTGCACTTTACCGTGCACCTTTAGAAATATGCCGCAGCAAGGCGGCCAACGTGCATTAACTCAGTTGAAAACGCCCCACCGTTAAGGCGAGTTGGGACGCCTGATCCTCCAACGAACTGGCTGCAGCTGACATCTCTTGCACCAACGCGGCGTTTTGCTGCGTAGTACCATCCATCTCGTTGACCGCAATCGTGACCTGACTGATACCGCGCGCCTGCTCATCCGACGCCACCACAATCTCACCAATAATGGTGCGCACAGAATTGACCGCCTGCGTCATATCCTGCATGGTTTTCCCAGCATCCTGCACCAGTTTGACACCGCTGCCGACACGCTGGCTGGACTCTTCAATTAACGCAGCAATCTCTTTCACTGCGTTAGCACTGCGCTGCGCCAGATTACGCACCTCGGAGGCCACCACCGCAAAACCACGCCCCTGTTCACCCGCACGCGCGGCCTCTACGGCGGCGTTCAGCGCCAGAATATTGGTCTGGAAGGCGATGCTGTTGATGATGGCAGTGATATCACCGATCTTCTTGGCACTGTCATCAATCTGCGCCATGGTCTGCACCACTTCGCCAACGAGTGATTCGCCCCGGCTGGCAATCTGCGTGGCATTTTCGGTGAGTTCCGTCGCCTGATGCGCGTTGCTGGCGTTATGTTTCACCGTGGCGGTGATCTGCTCCATGCTGGCAGCCGTCTGCTCCAGCGCCGCCGCCTGTTGCTCAGTTCGCGATGCGAGATTGAGGTTGCCGCTGGCAATTTCACCCGCACCTTGTCGCACCGACGAACTGGCATCCTGGATCTGGCCGACGATGTCGCGCAATTGGTTCTGCATGGTGTGTAACGCATAAAACAGGCTGCTGTTATCACGCGCTTTCAATGCAATCACGTTATCCAGTTTGCCGTCGGCCACCGCCAACGCAATAGTTGCCGCCTCAAGTGGCTCGCCACCAATAGGTTTCAGGACTTTGCGGCTAAACAATACTGCCAACAGCGCGCACACCACGACAATACTGATCACCATCAGAATCAACGCATTGATCAATTGACGATGCGCGGCGGCCATTACTTTGCTTACGGGGGCGACGACACCGAGATACCATTTTTGATCGCTGTTGCCGATCACAATCGGTTGCCAGGTCACCAGCGCATCTTCGCCGAGAACAGTGTCATGCTGTTCGATCACCGATGAACTGTAATGATGGGTGTCGCCTTTCCAGGGTTTGCTGGTTTGATTTTTATCCGGGTAGGAAACCACATTTCCCGCACTGGAAAGCAGCATGGCGTAACCCACACCTTCCCAAGGTTTGATTTTGTTCACTTTCTCCTGCAATGAAGCCAGAGAAATGTCTGAGGTTACTACGCCCCATAACTTACCTTTACTGAGGATCGGCGCAGCGACGGAGGTCAGCAACGTGGGAACACCGTTGTAGGCATAGCTGTAAGGCTCAATGAGCGTGTCCTTCTGACTCTTTTGCGGCAGCAGATAATAGTCGCCTTGCCCCGGCGTGAAAATCGAGGTCAGAGGATGCATTTTGAAATTACCTGACTGGTCGCGGTCGACAAAATAGGCATAGCGCCCTTTTGGTGCGGCATCAGGCTGGCTGGCGAATTCGGAGTCCCGACCATCAAAGGCATTCTCCTCAAATATCACAGAAATCGACAGGTAATCGGGATTGTCGCGCAATGCGGACTCCATCACCTTATCCGCCACTTTACGATCCGCGATCCCTGCAGCAGGCAAAGCGATCAAACTGTGTCCCAGGTTATGTGCCACATCGCGGGCGTAACTGAGTTCCTGCTGAATTTGCAGCGCCTGAGTTTGGGCAATTTGCTGGAGATAATTTTCTGCCAGTGATTTCTGTTCGCTGCTGGACTGCCAGCTTAGTACGCCAATAGTGACGGCGAAGCCAAGGGTAATGGTGATGGCGCCCGTCAGCAGCATTTGTGTGCGGATGCTCATTGTTTTCTTAAATGATGCGTGTTTGGCCATTATGGCGCTCCTGGAGTTGACACTTTTTCGGTTAAAAGAACCACTCCCTGTGCGCGTACATCCCTCAGAAGAGACTATCGGCGGGCGACGGAGGAACTTGATGGAAGGGAAAAACAAAACAGCGCGATAAATCGCGCTGTAATAAACGAGTAGGAACTGATGCGGCCCGCTATATTGCGCGGGTACGGTTATTTGAAACTGTCGCTGGCCGCTTTAGCGATGGCAATCTCATTCGGGTTAGCCGAACCGCTCACGCCCACCGCCCCAATCGTGTTGTTTTGCCAAACTACCGGTGAACCGCCACCCAGTGGGATCACGCCGGGTAAAGTAGCAATCGCAGGTTCTTTACCGTTCGCACGATCCATATATTTGTCCGTTGGGGTGCGATATAACGCAGCAGCACGGCCTTTCAGGATCGAGGAATCGATGCAGCCAACCGGAGCATTATCCATACGATTAAACGCTAACAGCTGACCAGACTGATCCAATACCGCAATGCAGACATTGGCGTTGAGCGCGTGGGCTTTTTCCTGCGCTGCTGCAATGAGTTTCTGTGCATCACCTTGCGACAGAATGGTTTGTGTCAGGGTCGCGTTTGCCGCTGCAGAACCCAACAGGGCTGCACTCAGCAGTGCCAAAGATAAAGCCTTTTTCATGTAACTCTCCATATAACAGTGGTGCTGTTTAAAAAGGGCGACACCGGTCGCCCGTACCTTTATTTTCGGCGGCGCAACACAATGACCAACGCCACTACTATCACCAACAGCGCCACAATCCCGCCGATAATGCTCAGCGCATGCGCGTAACGCACCAGCCAGCTACCGCTTTCACCTTTCAAGGTATTTTCAACGTCTGCGGTGGTTATCGCGTGATGTGGGTTGCCGAAGTTGGTTGAGACGTAATCTGCGACCTTCGCCAGTTCAGCTTGGGTAAGCTGGGTACGAAACTCTGGCATAAAGGCATGATCCCCCTCAGTCTTGCGGTCTACGCCTTCTGCAATCGTCATGATTAGATTGGCAGGATCGTCCGACAGCACCGCAGAGGAACCGACTAATGACGGATAAAAACGCTGCGCATCATGCGTACCGCGTCCATCGCTCGCGTGGCAGGTGGCGCAAGCGCCGTTGTAAAGCTGCGCGCCGCTCATCGCATCACCTGAGACATAATCCTTGATGTCATCTTTCATGCCGGTTTCAATGGCTGAAAGCGGTGTTGGCTGCGCGGCTAATGCGGGTGATTTACGGCCTGCTCCACCAATCGCCGGCACCTGCTTCAGGTAATGCGCCATTGCTTCAAGATCGCTCTGTTGCATTTTAGAGAATGAGTTCTGCACCGCAGTCCCCATCTCCCCGGCTGCAATGGCTTTACCATGCAGCGCACCGGTGCGCAGATAAGTGACGATTTCTGCCTCACTCCAGTCACCAATACCGGCTTGTGCATCCGGCGTGATATTCGGTGCGGTCCAGCTGCCGACTTTGCCACCGGACAGGAAGCGCTCGCCCTGTTCTGCCATCATGCCGTTACGCGGTGTGTGACAGGTGGAACAGTGGGCCAGCGTGCGAACCAGATATTCGCCGCGCTCAGCACTGCCTGCGGCGGCGTCACTGCCCGGCACGGCGCTGCTGTCGAGGAACATCAGATTCCACACTGCCATCACCGGACGGAAAGAAAACGGGAACGGCAGATCGGTTTCCGGCGCTGGGTGGTCATCGGCTGGCACGCCCAACATCAGATAAGAGTAAAGGGCGTGAATATCTTCATCGGACAAACCGGCAAAGGCGGTGTAAGGCATTGCCGGATAGAGATAGTGATTGCCCGGTGCTTTCCCCTTACGCATCACATCCGTGAAGTCCGCGAGGCTGTAATCACCGATGCCTGCTGTCTTCGAGGGAGTGATGTTAGAGCCGTAAATCAGCCCCATCGGGGACTGAATCGCATAGCCGCCGGAGAAGGGTTTTCCGCTATGGGGATCGCGATGGCAAGCAGAGCAGTCACCGGCGGTCGCCAGATACTCCCCTCGCTTGACCAAATCGGGTGAGGCATCCTGTGCCTGTGCTAATCCCGCGAATAAGACACTGGCAGCCGCTAGACGCCAAAAGTGTTTGCGCATCATCAAATCTCCCTCGCAATGGTGTCTGCCATACGCAACGCCAGCGCAATGCCGGTAAGCGTTGGGTTGACCGTCGCCGACGTTGGCATCACGCCCGTCGTCGCGAGGAACAGATTGGGATGATCCCAACTGCGACAATGCGCATCCACCACAGAATCACGCGGGTTATCACCCATAATGGTGGTACCCATAATGTGGTACTGGTTACGCCAGCCGGTCGGCGCTTCAATCACTTCACCGTTAAACGCCTGCAAGAAATTGGCGAAGTCTTTGTAGGCCTGCGGGCGCATGCCACGCACATAATCATCAAGGTGGTAATTGACGTTGAGCATCGGCAGGCCGATGGAGTCTTTCCGGTCATAGTTCGGCGTGACGCGGTTGGTAGGGCTTGGCAGCGTTTCACTCATGGTGCTGATGTTCATAATGCGCGAAGCGCGATCATGAATTGCATCATCCAACGCCTGACCCATCATGCCCTGTTTCAGCAATGGCACTGTGACATCGACATTTGGCACCAAATTGCGCAGCGAATAGCGGATTGCCGAGTGCTGGGCACGACTGGCTTCATCACGGCGATTGGCGATGGTGCCGTGTTGCACCGAACCGCGTCCGGTCCACAGCGGTTCGTCGGCGAGGAACGTCAGGCTCAAACCGGTATGGTCCATCAAGTTGCGGCCGACCTGGTCAGAACTGTTTGCAACATCGTTCATGAGCAGCAGTTTTGGCGTTTCCAGTCCGTGTGCGGCAATCACAAAGGTTTTTGCCGTGAGCCGGGTGTCTTTACCCTCTGGCGTGCGATAGTGCAGTGCGACAATTTTATTGTTAGCACCCTTCTCCAGTTTCCATGCCACGCATTCCGTACGCAGCTGCACGCCCAGCGCCACGGCCTTATCAACGTGCATATCACCGGAATACATTGCGCCAATTGGGCAGATCGGTTCGCAGTTATTGTTGCCTGCACAGGCCGGACGACCGTCATAAGGACGGGAAACGCGGGCATGCGGCTCATGAATCACCTGGTAGCCCATCGGTCCCAGCTTCGACTGCATGCGCTGCACCATATACGGCTTGGCTTCCGGCGGCAGTGGATACTCGGCAGAACGCGGCGGGTAGTGGCCTCGTCCCTGGCCGCTTTGATCCTCATTTCCGGTACCCACCACCCCGACCTCACGCTCGGCTTTGACATACCAAGGTTCCAGCTCGCTGTATTCGAACGGCCAGTCACGTCCCACGCCATAGACGCTTTTGAGTTTGAAATCGTTTGGCAAGAGACGCCAGCAGGCTGAAGCCCAGTGACGCGTGCTGCCACCCGCTACGCGCAAGTAACTGGTGACGTATGCAAAATCTTCGTCACCTTTGGCGTCGATGTAGCCTTCGGTATAGGAGTTGGGTGCCCACGGCAAATTAGGGTAAGGCGTACACCAGTTACGTTTACTTGCACCGTTACGGTAGTTCTCCACGACTTTCCAGCGCGGAATATAAGGTCCTGCTTCCAGCATAATCACCGATTTGCCTGCTTTCGCCAGTTGATATGCGGCGTTGGCGCCCAGCGCACCGGATCCGACGATGACAACGTCAGCATCAAATTCACTCATGATATACCTGCTCTATTCTTGTTATGTGTTGTTGTGCTGCACCAACATCGCCTCGGCTTCCACGAGGGTTTTGGCTTTGCCCTGTACCATGAGTAACCAAGGTGCATCAGGCTGTTTAATGGTGTTAGCGGCAATGGGCGACAGGTCGCCCCATTCACGAATTTGTGCCGACATCGGCGGCGCGGTCACGCCTGCCGGCACTTCAGCCCAGTAATCACCGCCTGCTCTGGCATAGCTCGGACGAATGGTGTGGTCGCGAGTGGGTTCATACATCAACGCCGACAGGAAGGTGACAAAATGGGCGTCATCGACGGCTTTAGTGGTCGAAGGATGTCCGGTGTAGCCGAGATACCACGGGGAAATAATGGTTAGCGCCGTTTTGACATCCTCATCATCAAGCTGTGTGACAATCTGCTCACGATCTTCACTGCGTAAGGCATTCAGGCGGGTCATCAGGCGTGCCAGCTGCGCAGGAAACGCGGCATCTTGCTGACACAGGAGTGTCCATAAACGTTCAGTAATCCCCACATCGAGGCCACGACGTCCAGTCAGCAATTCACTGGCGCGCAGTAACAGTGCCTGGGAGGCATCCCCCGGTGCTGCTAGCAGCGGCTGCATCGGGATCGAGACGATGACTGGGGTAGCCATCATAAGTTGTAAAAAACGTCTCCTTTCCATGGCTAACCTGCTTTCAACGCCGACAGCGCGCCTTGAGCGGCTTCTGCATCCACGTTGCCATCTGGCGTGCTCACACCAATCGCCCCTACGACCACGCCATTCACCTTCACTGGCTCACCGCCAGGCAGTGGCACAACCGCAGGATTGCCCAGCAGACCCATATTTCCCGCAGCAATTTTCTGCTGAAAGCTGGCAGTCGGCACGCCAAAGGCGACCGCTGAGTGGGCTTTCTTCGGTGCCAGTTCACTGTTTGCCAAGGTCGCGCCATCCAGACGCTCATAGGCAATCAGCTGACCAAAGGGATCAACCACGGCAATTGCGCCACCAATGTGATGACGGTCAATAATTTGCTCGGCTTTTGCCACCAGCTGTTGCGCCTGCTCATGCGTTAACACCGCAATTTGGTTAACCGGTTCGGCAGCATGTGCCGTGGCACAGAGCAGTCCGCCGCACAGCAGCACTGTCGGAAGTTTTTTCATTGATGTTGTCCTAAAGAATGAATGACTTAGAGGGAATAACTCAGTTGCGTGCGAAACGTTGCTGAATCAGATGATCGAGGCTCCATTTGCCACCGCCGTGCAAACACAGCATCAGGAAACCCGCTGCGCAGGAGATGTTTTTCAACCACACCATCAGGTGCGCATGGCTGTAACCTTGATAGAACAGGAAACCGGCTATCACGGAGAACACTGCCATAAATATCGAGGTGAAACGGGTGAGAAAACCGAGCGCAACAGCCACGCCGCCCCCCACTTCCAACAGGATCACTAACGGCAGGAAAAAGGCTGGCACACCGTTGTCCGCCATGGTTTGCAGGTTGTCGGCATAGTGCGTGATTTTGTCGAGACCAGATGTGAAGAACAGACCGACCGCCATAACGCGACCAAGTACGGCGAGCAAATCTTTGGATTGGGACATGATGTAACCGTTCTATTATGTAGTTGTTAATGAACCAAAAGGTACACTCTATAACTTTAGTTACTTTTATCATTTTGTGCGGCTAAAATCGTTCAGCCCTTGCCCCGCTCAACATTGCAGCGCGTTTCGCTTAAAACAACAACGATAAAATATCTGCTTTGCATCAGGGGGATGAGAGCGACTTTTGAAGTGGATCACACTATTGGTGCGGGTTTTAACCTGCAAATATAGGGCTGGCAGACTCTGCTAGCACAGCGCTTGTTACGGTTTTTTAAGTAAAAATCTTAAAGAGTAAGACGGGCTTTGATTTAGATAATACACGATCAAAAATTTAACAATTTACCAACATAAAAGAGTGACTTTGCCATTAGCCTGACCGCTGATTATTCAGTCAATGATTCCTGCCAGGAATGAATTTATAACCTTCGCAGAATATTTTTTATCGGTTGTCGATGCCAGGATGATGCAAACCCTATCGGAGAACCGACATGACTTATCGCTTTCTCGTGACCACCACGAGCCTCGGCCAAGGAGGCCGTCAACTTCTTGCTGAGGCTGACTGCACGGTGGATTATCTCGATGACGCCAATGACGTGGCTGAAGTTGAACGCCGTATGAGCAGCGTTGCCTATGACGCGGTTATTTCGCGCACTGTGGCGTTGAATGCGAAGGCAATTAATGCCTGCCCGACGCTCAAAATCATCTGCAAACATGGTGTGGGCGTGACAAATATCGACGTTGCTGCGGCGACTGAGCGCGGCATTCCGGTGCTAACCACGCCAGCGACCAATGCACAATCGGTCGCTGAATTAACGCTCGCTTTAATGCTGAACGGCGCACGCCGACTCCCCTTTTTCCAACAGGAAGTGACCGCCGGACGCTGGACACGTACCGGCGATGGCGAAGAATTGCAGGGCAAAACGCTAGGTCTGGTGGGGTTCGGTGAAATTGGTCGTCGCGTGGCGCGCTTTGCTCGCATCATCGGTATGCAGGTCGCCTTTTTCGATCCTGCGGCACCGACAGACGGTGACTTTGACGGCGCTCAACGCTGCGAAACCTTGGAAGCCTTGCTTCCCCTGTCTGACGTCTTGAGTCTGCACTGCCCGGTGACGCCGAAAACCCAACTAATGATCAACGCTGAACGTCTGACATTATTACCACCGAACGCAACCCTAATTAACACCGCCCGTGGCGAGCTGATTGATGAAGATGCGCTGTTTGCGGCGCTACAAAGCGGACAGCTCCGTGCCGCCGCACTGGACACCGTAACGCATGAACCTTTGGCTGCGGACCACCCTTTCCGCGCGCTCCACAACCTAATTATCACTCCCCATATTGGTGGTTCGACCCCACAGGCCCTGGATGCCGTGGCACAAAGTGCCGCACGTCAATGCCTGGCATTTCTCGACAACCAGCAGATCAACCTCTCAGCCTGCGTCAATCCGCAGGTGCTTAACCGGAGCTAACACATGACTATTCATAAAGACTGGCCGATTGGCTATTTCATTGGGGAACGCGGTGCACCGATTGATGCAGGCGTCATTGATGCCTTTCGCGCCCTGCCTGCCGCCAACATTGGTGACTCCATGGGCCGCAGTGTAGGTGCCATCGGATTGCAGGCGTATCACAACGACGCCAATCTGGTGCTGTGCGGCCCGGCGATCACGGTGAAAGTGCGCCCTGGCGATAACTTGATGATTCATAAAGCGATCGAGATGGCTCAACCCGGTGATGTCATTGTGGTTGATGGCTCTGGCGATCTGACTCAGGCGTTGATTGGCGGTTTAATGCGTACCTCTGCCGTCGCCAAAAAGATTGCCGGTTTCGTGATTGATGGTGCCGTACGCGATCTCAACGAATGGGCGGAAGGGGGAATTGCCTGTTGGGCACGTGGTAACACCTTGCGCGGTCCGTCGAAAGACGGCCCTGGCGAAGTGAATACCACCGTACACTGCGCCGGATTAGTGGTGTCGCCGGGTGATTTGATCGTTGCGGATGCCGATGGTGTGATTGCCATCCCACAAAACGAGCTAAGTGTTCTGTTGCCACGTGTACAACAACACGCCCAGCGCGAAGACAAGATTCGCGCGAGCAATATCGCTGGCAACAATGACCCAGAACGCTTTAACGCGATTCTGCGTGCCAAGGGCTGCCCGGTGTAATGAATTTAGGTGCGCATCCATGCGCACCCACCATCACTTTATCGCAATATGTCGGGTCGTCATTGATGCGATCTCTACGTGCCTGCATTGAAAAATATTATAAAACTACGGAGTACCCTACCGTGCTGAAGAAAATTTCGCTGAGCGAGTCGATACCGCCGCCTATCACCTGGCGCGACAATTTCACACCAGATGAAGGTAAAGCCTTTGGCGCGCAACTCTCTGCGCGACTAGAGCGTTTGCCTGCCGCACGTCCTTTATGGTTAATCATCTTTGCACTGGCTCTTGGTGGCTGGTTTGAAGTCTACGACGTCTTCTTGACCGCCTATATCGGTCCCGGCATGGTCCGCGAAGGGATCTTTTCCCACGGTAGCCATAACTTTTTCGATCCCAATAGCTTGGGCGCCTTTGTCGCCGCCATGTTCCTCGGCGTCTTTATCGGTACCTTGCTGATCGCCAATCTTGCTGACCGCATTGGACGTAAAAAGGTGTTTATTATCGCGCTGCTGATCTATGCAGTCGCAAGCGGCATCATGGCTTTCCAGCACCATCCTTTTGCCGTGGTGTTCTGGCGGATTATCTCTGGCATTGGTGTTGGCGCTGAGTTGGTCACCATTGATGCCTATGTGTCAGAGTTTATTCCCGCACGTTTGCGTGGGCGTTCTTATGCGTTTGTGCAGGCGATTCAATACACTTCAATCCCAACCATCGCCTTTCTTTCCTGGCAATTGGTGCCGCAAGAAATTCTCGGTCTGAGTGGCTGGCGTTGGGTGGTGCTGTTCGGCTGTATCGGCGCGGTGTTGGTGTGGATTATCCGCATGGGCCTGCCGGAAAGTCCGCGCTGGCTGGTGGAGCAAGGGCGTTACAAAGAAGCTGAAGATGTGGTGCGTCGCCTGGAAACGCGGGTGGCTAAGTCTACCGGTTCAGCGTTACCTGCCGTCGATCCGCAACAGCTCATCCCGGTTGAAGCTAAACCTGCGGAAAAAAATGAGATGTGGCGTCCACCGTATCGTCGTCGCACGATCATGCTGCTGGTGTTTAACTTCTTCCAGTCAATCGGATACTACGGTTTCGCCAGCTGGATCCCGACGTTGCTGGCGGCAAAAGGTGTGACATTCACCCATAGTCTGCTCTATTCATTCCTGATTGCTTTTGCCAGCCCGCTGGGGCCCTTAGTCGCAATGACGTTCGCCGATCGCATCGAGCGAAAATGGTTGGTGAGCGGATCAGCACTGGCCATTGCTGTGGTTGGCACTGTCTTCTCATGGCAGTCACAACCGGTGATGCTGGTGACCCTGGGGCTATTGTTGTCACTGGCCAGCACCTGCATGACCTTTTCCTACCGTGCGTATCAGGCCGAGTTGTTCCCAACTCGTTTTCGCGCCAAAGCCATCGGTATGGTGTATTCGGTCAGTCGCATCAGCGGCATGCTGTCAGGCTTCACGATCGCTTGGGTGCTGAGTGAAATGGGTGTGAGCTCCGTGTTTGCGGTCATTTCAGGCGCGATGGCGATTGTGGTTTTCACCATTGGTGTGTTTGGCCCGCGCACGCTGAATCTCCGTCTCGAAGAGGTGAACCCTTAATCTGTGCTGACCATTAGTGGGGCCGGCACTCTGGGCGCGCCACGACGATATATCCGCAGGGGGTGCACCGGGTGCATCCCCTTTTCATTGCCAAATATTCAATCAACTTCTCTGATCATGAAGATGCTTCATGAGGAATGAAATTAAATCACTTTTCCTCATGCCCCGGCTCTGGCATAAATTGTGCAACGAGATTGATTTAGACGGCTAAACGTCTACCGAACGCAAAGCCTTCTCAATGTAAAATTGATATCAGGTCTAGCTGTCAGAACTTAGGGTGCCAGAACAAATGAATACAGACTTTATCTTTAGCGTTAAAAAAACGACTTTCGACGAGAACTACAACCCTGCCGAAGGTACGCGTATTACCACGAACTTTGCGAATCTGGCTCGCGGCAAGAATCGCCAAGAGAATCTGCGCAACGCGTTAAAGATGATGGACAATCGATTCAACTCTCTGGCGTCATGGGATAACCCTAAGAGCGACCGTTACTCTGTTGAACTCGATATCATTTCTGTTGAAGTGGATATTGAAGGTAATGGCACCACGTTCCCAGTGATTGAAATCCTGAAAACAAACATCGTAGATAAGAAAACCCACGAGCGTATTGAAGGCATCGTCGGCAATAATTTCTCTTCTTATGTGCGTGATTACGACTTCAGCGTCGTGCTGGCAGATCACAATAAGCGCAACACGGGGTTCAGCACCCCCGATAACTTCGGCGATTTGCACGGCAATATTTTTAAAAGCTTCGTCAATTCTGCCAAGTTTAAAGAGAACTTCAGCAAAGCGCCGGTGATTTGCCTCAGCGTTTCTAGTAAAAATATTTACACCCGTACCGGCAATCAACATCCTGTGTTGGGCATTGAATACCAGCAAGATGAATACTCATTGACCGATCAGTATTTCCATAAAATGGGGCTGCGCGCGCGCTATTTCATGCCTGCTAACAGCGTTGCGCCTTTGGCATTCTATTTCTCCGGTGATTTGCTGCGTGATTACAGCGATCTTGAGCTGATCAGCACCATTAGTACCATGGAGACATTCCAAAAGATTTATCGCCCAGAGATTTATAATGCTAACTCTGCGGCAGGACAATGCTTCCAGCCAAGCCTGAACAATCAGGATCATTCTTTAACTCGCATTGTTTATGATCGCGAAGAGCGTAGCTTGTTAGCAGTTGAACAGGGTAAGTTCACGGAAGAGAACTTTATTAAACCTTACCATTCCATTCTTGAGCAATGGTCTGCTAATTACGCTTTTTGATTAACCGAAAATACAAGGTCATTTATTATGAAAACATTGTTACCCACTTCCACCGCTGGCAGCTTGCCGAAGCCCTCTTGGCTGGCACAACCAGAAACTCTGTGGTCCCCGTGGAAATTGCAAGGCCAGGAATTAGTTGACGGCAAAAAAGATGCGCTGCGTTTAATTTTGGATGATCAAATTCAGGCCGGTATCGATATCGTGAGTGATGGCGAACAAACACGCCAGCATTTCGTCACCACCTTTATCGAACACCTCAACGGCGTTGATTTTGAAAAACGTGAGATTGTGAGAATTCGTAATCGCTATGATGCGAGTGTGCCAACCGTTATTAATGCGGTAGCACGTATGAAACCTGTGTTCATTGAAGATGCCAAATTCTTGCGTCAGCAAACCAAGCAGCCCATCAAATGGGCTCTGCCAGGTCCAATGACCATGATCGATACGCTTTATGATAATCACTACAAAAGCCGCGAAAAACTGGCGTGGGAATTTGCCAAAATCCTTAACCAGGAAGCCAAAGAGTTAGAGGCTGTGGGCATCGACATTATTCAGTTTGATGAGCCTGCTTTTAACGTGTTCTTCGATGAGGTGAATGATTGGGGTATCGCTGCTCTTGAGCGTGCTGTAGAAGGCCTTAAGTGCGAAACCGCCGTACATATCTGCTATGGCTATGGCATCAAAGCTAACACTGACTGGAAAAAGACGTTGGGTTCAGAGTGGAGACAGTATGAAGAGATCTTCCCTAAACTGCAGCAGTCCTCTATTGATATCGTGTCACTGGAATGCCAGAACTCGCGCGTGCCAATGGATCTGATTGAGCTGATTCGCGGTAAGAAAGTGATGGTCGGAGCCATTGATGTGGCAACCAATGACATTGAGACACCGGAACAAGTCGCTGACACGCTGCGTAAAGCACTGCAGTTTGTTGATGCTGATAAACTCTATCCTTCGACCAACTGCGGTATGACGCCATTATCTCGTGAAATTGCGCGTGGTAAACTGAATGCGTTGAGCGCTGGCGCTGCGATTGTTCGCAATGAGTTGCTGGGCAAATAATCGCAACAGCTGATAGCCAACCTCAGTCTGTGTTTGAGAGATGTGAGCGAGACTCACATCTCTCAGCCGGACTGGCTATTGAACAAAACATTTTGAATGATAGCCATCCGTTCACCTCAATATTTATAAATTAGGTCAAGCACTGGATATTAGCGTCCTGTAAATATTAAAATCGAGCTTGAATGCGTCATTTGGTTCTGCGCTTCCTGCCAATAATGAAAGATGTAATTTTTAGAAAAACGCTCATTGTTCCCCACCATGTCAAAATGGTCACCATCAATCGTGATAATTCAGCAGGGGCCGCATATTCTCCATTTCCCACGCATGCGCCATTAAGGAATAAATTGCCCACCATTATGCCGAAAAAAACGCAAAGACCTTTGATTAGATTACCCATAATCTTCCCTGAAAGCCTGACACACAGGCCAGGCTCATTGATTTAATTTACCAACTGCATTGGCCGCCAATGCTACTACTGCCATTGCGGCTGCCGCTGTTGTTGTTGGACGATGAAGATGTTGAGCAATCACTACCCAAGGCGGCACCGGCCATTCCCAATGCTGCACCCACCGGGCCTCCACCTGCTGCGCCTAATACACCGCCAATGAGAATCGCTTTATTACAGTTCGCTACACCGGGATCGTTATAACGTGGATTTCCCTTGTTGTTCGAATTACCGCTACTTTTTGGATTCCCCATTCCATGTTTATCAGCATAATTTCCTGCACCGGATACCATCATCATTTCTTCAGCACTGAGTGTTTTCATGTCATACCCTTATTTTCAACACCACGCAGCGTGGTGGCGCAAGAGTATCTGATTTCATTTATCTGTCATTAGCTGAACCAGTAAAGTGGAAAGTTTAAAATAACAGACAACATTAACTTTCGAGCTATTCATTTATAAGAAAAATAAGGCGTGATATTGGCAAAACCTCCCATATCACGCCGCATCTCATTTTCATTTATTTTTTCTGGTAATGCGTACGCCATCACATAATCACCCTCTGGGGTCTCCATAAAGTGATGCCCGACGGCAACAATCAACTTTTCACCGTTTTGAGCACATTTCATCTGCTTCTTTTCTCACGCAAAAAACACTCTTTTTGATCTAGCGCAAGATCGCTAACCTGCACTGCTGTCAGCTTATTCCTACAGGCGTAGAGCGCCGCATAACAAGAGGATTTCAGCATGACAGGTAAAATGGGCTTGGCGGGATTGTTATTGGTGTGGCTGGTGTATGTCGCGTGGATGGTGAGTTATTACTCAGGTACATTCTCACTGTTTACGCATTAGGTGCTGCGTTTCAACGTTAATTCTATCTCATATTGAATGACCGCTATTTCTGAGAAATAGCGGTCATTGCTATTCGTTGGTGATGACAAAAGGCACCAGCCATATTGGTAATATGCCGCCAAGCCGACAACGGACAGTTTGCCAAGTCGATTAGCTTTCACCCTCCTGTGCTGTCCACAACTCGCGATACAATCCTGGACGGCTGACCAGTTCCTGGTGTACCCCAGATTGCACAATACGCCCTTGTTCCAGCACCAGTATCTGAGAAGCAAATTCAACCGTTCGCAACCGGTGCGCCACCATGACGACCGTTTTCCCTTTCGCCAGCTGCGTTAACGCCTGCTGAACCTGTGCCTGAGACAGGGGATCTAATAATGCCGTCGCCTCGTCCAGTACGATAATGGGCGGATTTTTAAGCATCATTCGGGCAATCGACAAACGCTGTCTCTCGCCGCCTGACAAGCGCTGGGCACCCTCACCCAACGGGGTGTCATAACCCTGAGGCAGACGCGAGATAAAATCGTCGCAAAAGGCAGCATGACAGGCCGCCCGCACTGCTTCATCACTGGCTTCAGGGCGACCTATACGTACGTTATCCATCACGCTGCCATCAAAGAGTTGCACGTCCTGGAATACATAACCGATACGGCTGTATATTTGCTCACTTCCGAGCGACTGGAGTGGCACGCTGCCCAAGGTGATTTCACCTGCGGTGATGGGCCAGAAACCGCCCAACAAATGCAGTAACGTGCTTTTGCCACTGCCCGATGTGCCGACAATGGCCGTAACGCTCCCCTCTGGTACACGGAAGCTGATGTCCTTCACCACTTCATCGTCCTGATAGGCAAAGCTAACCTTTTCAAAGGTAATATCATTCTGCGGTGTTAAATCGCGCGTACCTTGTTCCGGCATGCCTGGCTGCGCCATGAGTGCATCAATACGCGAGGCCGATTGCTGCATGACACGCAGTAAAGTGAAATAGGCTGCCGCTTCTAGCAGAGGGTCAATGACTTTGACCGCGACCAGCACAAACAATAACCATGTCAAAAGACTAATTTCTTGCAGTTGGAAAAGATGCGCAGCCGTCAGAAAGAGCAACACGACACCGGATTCCATGAGCAAACGGAAAAGCTGCACACTGCCACCGCCCCAAGCTTCAATTCCCATGCTGGCACGGCGAATCGCAGCAAAGGACTCATCAAGTCGCTGAACCATTGGCCCTGCGCGATGATATAGGCGTAACGTTCTGATTCCGCTAATAAACTCTAGCAGAAGCCCTGACGCCTGCACGAAGCGCGCACCCTGCTGCTGTGTACCCATTAACAATCGTTTTCCCATCCACCACATCAGCAGCACTGCGGGTGGCAATGTCACCACCAACGCCAATGTTAAACGCAGATCGATGCAGGCTAAACCCAGCAGGAAAATCAGCGACGTCGCCAGTCCCGCAATCACCTCCGGGAGCAAATGTGAGAAGATCTCCTCGACGCGACGCATGGCATCCGTCAGTAATGTGCTGGTTTCACCCAATCTTTTGCGCTGAAAATAACCAAGCGGAAGGTGGCGTAGTTTGTCAGTAGTGGTTTCACGCACATCGTGCATCAGTTGATAACTGCCTAAAAAACAACGTAATTGTCCGATATGCGAAAACACCAGTTGCCCAGCAAGGCAGAGGAGCAGAGCCACCGAAAGTTGCCCCCAAAAGAGCGCATCCAAATGTGACGTCGTCACTTTAGCAATGCCCCACCAGGCAATGAAGAACGGTAACACCATGCACAACTGTGCCAGGAAGCGGCATAACATCCCGGTCAGTAATTGTGAACGTCCGGCGGAGGGCTGGCTCAATACCCGATTAATCAGTGACATAAGTGGTTTCCTCTGCACGAATATGCCAGTGTGCTAAATCAAACTGACTGTGCCATAACATCTGATATCCCTTGTCGCTGACTAGTAAGGTTTCGTGCCGCCCCTGCACAGCAACTTCGCCTTGCGCCATCATGACGATGCAATCCGCTTGCTGCACGGCAAACAAGCGGTGCGCGATGCTGATGAGTGTGGTATCGGGACGCGCCAAGCGGAGCGCACGATAAAAGGCCGCTTCGGTTAAGGCATCGGCAAACGCGGTGGCCTCGTCAAGGATCAAGATCGGGGTATGGGCAACCAGTGCGCGGGCGATCGCTATCCGTTGCCGCTCGCCTCCTGACAATGTTACACCTCGCTCACCCACGGTACTGTGAAGTCCTTGTGGCAAACTACGCACCCAGTTTTCGGCCTGAGCCAAAGTTAACGCCTGCCACAATTCAGCTTCACTGGCCTGCGGATTCCCAAGCCGTAAGTTATCAGCCAGGGTTCCCTGTAGCAGGAATACCTCTTGCGATACTAATGCCAGCCGTTGTGCGCGCGTTGCATCATGCAGTTGTTGAACACTGACCTCACCCAGCGTGATATCGCCGTGTGAAGGCGGTAACAATCCCGCTAGTAACCAGGCGAGCGTAGACTTACCCGCGCCTGAGGGACCAACCAACGCATAGAAACGCCCCGCCTCAAACCGAAGCGAGACAGATTTCACCACATTTGTGTCGTCATATCCGAAACTCAGTTGATGCGTTTGTAATACGTTGGAAATCGGCAACGCTGTTTCTGGTTGCGGTTGTGGGCAATCCAGCAACGGCATAATTCTTCCCACACCGGAAAAAATTTCCCGCAACATTGAGCTTAAAAATGTTACGCGCAGTAAAGGCTTGAGCAAGCCGCTACCGAGAATGAGGACTAGCAGCAATGTCCCGATAGTGAGGCTGCCGTGCGCCACCCGCCATAAGCCTATCGGTAGCAATATGAATAAATTCGCATTGAGGATCACGACAAAAGCTGACCATGCTGGCACAGCGTGGCGAGTAAAATTCACCACCAGCTGATGGTAAGCATCCAGCCGCTGATTCAGCAGGCGAAATGCACGTGATGATTGCTGAAATGCTTTCATCACCGGCACACCACGGACATATTCCACCAGTGCGCTATCGAGTTCGGCGGAAGCGCGATGATACTGTGCCGTGCGCTCCGCCATGCCACGAGAAAATATCTTTTGCGCCAGCAACGCCAAGGGAACGGTAGCCAGTGCCGCAAGCGCCATGGGCCAGTCAAGCCAGAACAGGAACAGCGCGGCGATCAAGGGACTCAACAGCGCGCCAATCATGTCTACACTATGGTGTGCGATGAAATTTTCAACACGCTCGACGTCATTCAAGATGATGTTACGCAGACTAGCACTGCTATAGGGGCTGAGCCGCAGCAATGCGATGCGTGCCAGTGACTGCGCGAGGCGCAATCGCGTTTGATAGAGCACTCGGAAAGCCGTGAGATGGCTGAAATAACCCGCCAGTGACAACAACACATATTTGCCAACTAACACCGCGAGTAACCAACCCGCCAGGGTTATCAGGGTATTCGCGGGATCAACGGCGACAGCGGCCTGCCATAACAATACATAAGGTACTAGCTCAAGCATCACTGCCATCGCAGCCAGACACAGCGCCAACAAAAACGTGCTGCTCTCGCCTCTGAGCAGGCTTAAGGTATCGCGCAGCGGCGAGCTGGCCCTAGCATGCGTCATGTTTTGCCCCTGCGGCCAGCCAGTGTTGAGCTTGTTCCTGCGCTTCAATCTCAGTTGCCACAACCCGGTAGGGATAGGGAATCGTACTTTGAGTCAGATAACGTAGCGCTTTACGCCAGAAAGAGCGGCGCTTGGCGGCATCGGTCTCTACGCGAACCGCGCCACAGCAGAAGCGTTGCTGAACGGTGCGTGTACGTTTTCCCCAGGCTTTATATTGTCGGAAGAATTCAGCGGAATTTTGGGGCAGCTCTACCCCACTGAAAATCAACACAAAAGGTTGCTGACGTTCAAGAATGGCCTGCAGTTCAGCAATATGTTTGTGCGCATCCTCCGCGCCTACTTGTTCTGGCATCACGTAATACACTAATGGCCAACGGCTGATATCAATGACGGATTCCACTATGACGGCACTCCTTGTTCGTGAACCACGCGCCTTGCGGGTTTAGGGGAAATATCCTTCGACCCTAAGACTGTTTTTTCGGCAATTTGATGCGAATAATAATCATTATAATTCTCACCGCAAGTGAAAATTTCAGCCTGAAATCGCCACGACAGACGATAAAATGAACAACTGCGCCTAAGATTGCGGGATTTGATTCACACTTAATCTAAGGAAATCTGTCGACGATAGCGCCCCGGAGACTGGCCGTAGCGACGCTGAAAATAACGGGTAAGATGGCTGGCATGGGAAAAGCCACACCGAGTGGCAATGTCATCTAATGTGTAACTGGAACCTTTGACTAAACCCAATGCCTGTTCAAGTCGGCATTCGATGATAAAGTTCCAAGGGGTGATGGCAAACATGGCGCGAAAACCGCGCTTGAATGCCAGTTGGCTTAATCCTGCGGCGCGAGCCACCTGCTCTAACGTTAAGCTGCTGCAAGCATGTTCACGCATATAATTCCGTGCCTTGATCAGCCGCTGACGGTCACGCCCCATCAGTTTCGTGCCACCCGCTTGATAGCACTCCCCTTGCTGAATTTGTTCAAGCTTTGCCACAACATCAGCAACAGAAGGCCTTCAAGGCGCAGCTGGCCGAAGGCACTTTGATCCCGACAGGCATCATCAACCTCGCTCTGTCTCTCCAACATTGCCGAATTAAGATTGGCGCGATAGATCTGTCCGTTCACCCCTGAGCAATCCAAACCCAAGGCCAGTAGCGCATCAAGGAATTGCACTGGATAATTTATGATCTGCAGGTCATACAGATAGTTACGCGGGAAGAAGTCTTCGCCTTCGCAAGGGAATTGCGAACTGGAGAGCAGTAATGAACCGGGTTGAAAAGGCTGTACAACGCCTTTTTGCAAAGAAAAGTGACCGCTACCTTCACGCATAATCACCAATGAAAGATGCGCCTCGCTGCTTCCACGAAGACGTAAATCTTGCTGTAAGGTGGTGTAAACTCGCGTGAGTCGTAGCTTGCCCGCTTGAAAGTGATTGATGCCTGATTGAAGCAATGCCTCCTGATGCGACTGATTCACCCTTCACTCCGTAATGATAATGATTTCTATTTAGCTTTATCGTGCAGTTTTGGTCTGTTCCGTGCAATGTTTTTCTCCCCCGCTTCCGTAATCTCTTGGGCTTTACTACCTCAGGGACGTATTGCCATGCAGTTAAAACCTATTGCCCTCTGTATCAGTACACTTCTGTTTCTCAACCACAGCGCTTATGCCGAAGAGGCAGATACATTAGTGGTTACCGCCAGCAAGCAAGCCGCAACCGCAGCATCGTCGCGTAACGTTTCCGTGGTCAAAGTGGATTCCAGCACACTGACGGATGCCAATGTCAGTCGTACCGATCTGCTACCGCGTGTACTGCCTGGCCTGCAAATGGGCAATAGCGGCAGCTTATTGTTCCAATCCGCCTCACTGCGCGGGATTTCTTCGGCGCAAGATTTCTATAATCCAGCGGTGAGTTTTTACGTGGATGGCGTGCCGCAGCTTTCAACATTGGCCATGCAGCCATTACTGGATGTGGATAGCGTTGAAATGTTGCGCGGGCCACAAGGCACGCTCTATGGCAAAAGTGCCCAAGGCGGCATTATCAACATTGTTACGCATCAACCGGACAGTACCCCGCGCGGCTTCGTTGAAGGGGGTTATGCCAGTCGAGATGGTTATCACAGCAAAATTAATGTCAGTGGACCGATTCAGGATGGGTTGCTATATGGCAGCGCCACCTTACTGCGCCAGGTTGATCAGGGTTCAATGACCAACCCAGACACGGGCAGCGATCACTTGGGTGGTTCGCGCACCAATGCAGGCAACGTACGCTTGCGCTTAGCGCCGGATAATCAACCATGGGAAGTCAGTGCGGCGGTGACCGAAACTTGTACCCATGCGACACAAGACACCTATGTGCCTTTTGCTGACGTAAAAAGCCGCACTTTGGATATCAGTCCTGGTGGTGGCGATCCTTATCTACGCAGTTGCAGCCACAGCCAATCATTGAGCGGCCGCTACACCACCGAAGACTGGATCATCAGCGTGGTCAGTGCCTGGCAGCAACAGGAGTACGATCGTAAATTCCCGTACAGTGGTTACACGGCCAATCTGCCCGAAAACTGGAACCAGAACGTGCAGGAAATCCGTGCAGCAACGCGCGGCAACGATACGCTGGATGCCGTGTTCGGTCTGTATCGTCAGGATACGAGAGAATCGCTCGATTCCCATTACGATTACGCAGGCACACCTATTACGTCGACTCGCTCGCATAACCAAGCCGAAACGTTGGCCGCCTATACCGACCTCACCTGGCATGTCACCTCTCGCTGGGATCTAGGTGCTGGTTTACGTTACTCACACGACAAGGCGGAAACGCGTTATAGCGGCTCCACGCAAGGTCATCCTTGGGGTGACAGTAATACCCACCGTGATGACCAGATTTTAGGCCAACTCTCCACTGGCTATCAGCTCACCGATGGATGGCGTGTTTACGCACGCGCTGCGCAAGGTTATAAACCAGCCGGTTTCTCGGTGACGCCGGTAGCAGGTACTTCTGCCGATGCTTATGATGCCGAACGCTCGATGAACTACGAGATTGGGAGCCGCTACCAGCAAGGCGCGTGGCAAGTTGATGGCGCGCTGTTCTATACGCACACGCGTAATCTACAACTCTTTTCCGGCCCAGTCGGTTACCAAACAATTAGCAATGCTGGGAGTGCCGATGCCAGCGGAGCGGAGCTGAGCGCTAGCTGGCAATTTACGCCAGGATGGTCATGGGCAGTGAACGGTAACGTGGTTCGCTCGGAATTCACCGGCAGCAGCGAAAGTTATGCCGACCAGCGTGTTCCTTTTGTACCGCGCTACGCGACTGGCACCAGCCTCAGCGGGACTATCGATACGCCATGGGGATCACTGTTACCACGCGCGGCCATCAATGTGGTCGGCCCACAATTCTTTGATGGCGATAACCAACTTCGTCAAGGAAGTTATAGCACCACGGATTTGCGCCTTGGCTGGCAAGCCAGCGAGCGTGTCACCGTCTCGGCTTATGTTGATAACGTGTTTGACAAGCGCTACCGCACCTATGGCTTCCTGAGTGGCACGACCGCATTTGCTCAGGTCAACAATGGCCGCACGGCAGGTGTTGATGTCCGCATAGAGATGTTCTAATTGCGTTGCGCCTGGCAGCAAGGAGGCTGCCACCCTTATCATCTGGATGATTGAGCCAAATAAAGTCATTATTCGGCTCATGATATGAGCCGAATAAGAACATGATGTTGAGGGCATTAGCGCCAGTCAATATCAAAAAGTGGCCAAGGTCAGTAAAGCTACGGCGACCCGCCATCTGGTTGAGCTAGTAGAAAAAGGATGTCTGGAGAAGTTACCGGGGGGTGGGCGCAGTACGCACTACCAGATAAAACAATAACAGCGAAGAACCGGACTGAGTTCTTCGCTGTTTGTTCACATAGCACCCCAACGCATCGGTGGGATACTCTGCAAAATGAATCTTGAAATTAAGCCGCTTTCACTGCACGCACTTTCTTTTCAGGTGCACTGGCACTTTCTTCAGCAGGTTCAGCGATTGCCACATCCTCACTTTCGACAGCGTCTTCTTTTACTGCATCCGGTAATTTGCTGGTGCGCAGAATGTGTTGCACAGCGTCTTTCTGTTCTGCCAGTAACATGCCCAATGCTTCAGCCTGTGCTTCGTCAAGATCAGGCTGATGCTGTTGCAACCAATCAGTGAAAGCATCAGCCATATCGAGCATCTTGTCCCAGGCATCCGCGTCTTTTTTATTGGCAAACGTCATCTTTTCTTCACCCTTTCTGACAACAACATATTTGGTTTCGACTGCCATGATGCACCTCGGTTAACTGTATTTATATACAGTATATTCTAAGCAAACTTTTTTGAGCAACCACTTTTGCCCACTAAGCCAATAATTCTTCCAGGAAAGTCGCCAGTGCTTTGCGGGGATCGTCCTCTTCAGAAACGATCATCTCAATCCCCCACTGTCCCAGTACCTCTTTCGCTACCGGATTATTACGATTGGTAAACAGGTAGGATTTTGGCCTGGCGGTAGCAAGCCCTGTTCGACCCCACATTTTCGTCAGTCGATAGAATAACAAACGAATATTAAAATCACTGATGCTGTAACCCACAAACAAAACGGAGTTACCCATCACATCGTGAGTCAGTTTGATATCAAGCGGCGAATCAAAATAAAGGCGTTCGAAGTAGCTACTTTCATCCAGCACAATGGACGTATCATCGTCAAAATCACCATGAAGTTTAATAATATGGCGCTTGTCTTCGGTTAATGACACCAAATCTGCGGCATTGGCCACTTTACTGTACGGCACATTATGGGCTTCATGCGCCATCTCCAACCAGCGATCATAGTTGGTGGTGTAGATGCGCGAGAAGTTTCCTTGGGTGATCATGGTGTGGATTTCAGAGCTGCGCACGTCGATGTCAGGCCGATGCCATTCACGGTCCATCCAGCTCCGCAAAGGTCCGAGCGAGCCCTTGCGCTGCTTATAGTATTCTGCAAGTGAGAGATGCGTACCGTACGTGTTGAAGATTTTCGGATCGTAACCCAGTTCATTAGCGAGGTGCGCAATCAACTCGTGCCACTCCGGCAAGCCAAGATTGCGTGAGATCCCTGCGCCCGCAAACAGGATTAATTTTCCTGCATCGTAGGCGCGTTTGAGTTCCGGTTTCATGCCAGTCCTCGCGATGTTTTTAAAAAGGTGGCAAAGCGATCCAGCGCCAGACGTCGCATTGAGATCTCATTTTTTAATTCGCCCATTTCGGCAAAGGTTTGTGAGTGTCCTTCAGGGATAAAAACACAATCCCATTGAAACTCACGGGGTCCAGCAGGTGCTGGCGCGATAGTGCCACGCAGCTGGCCTTCGAATTGATACATTTTGCGCCCATCGCAATAGCCCAGTACGGTTTTGGCTGTCACATTGGGCGTCTCTAACCCGTTGACCAACTTAGTGAAACGTTCAGCGTGCAAACGGCTCCAAAAAATGCGCGTCAATCCGGCCGGCAAACCGTTGAGCCCATCAAGATAGAGCCCCGTGTGCTCAACAAATAATGGGCGGCCGATGATGGAAAAAGCTTTGGTGAGTTTGTCACGCACCAATTCCACCTCATTTTCAGTCTGGATCTCTTCAATACGACGGGCGATGGGTATCACTTCAACGCCGACTGGCTCAAGGATGGTACGGACTTCAGCTAGCTTTAGCTCATTCGCGGAAAGGAAGCGTATTTTCATTGCAATCAGCTGTTTTTAATAGGTTAAATTTCGATTATCGGCACTATCTCCGGGTTATCTCCCGATTTTAATTTTGCTGCCCTATCAATCATGATCTCATCTACCAAACTCATCAGCATTCTAACGCGGTGGCAAAACTCATGATAGGTCGTATTTTTGGCAAACCTAATCTTTGAATCGCCGGCGAGCATGAATGATCGTGCTGCGCCTACTTTTCACCCGAAATCTGGCATGGTTGATGACCGTCCTCCACATAGGATCTTGAGTGTTGCTGTTAAACTTGTCGAGCATGGCAAGCAGCTCATTCCATTTCAGTACCTGAAAAACTTTGTCTTTTCCCAGTACTTCCTTCATCTGTTGCAGTGTTAAGTCTACATGGAACTTAGCTTCCTGAAGACACATCCCTGTTTGGTGAGCTGCTGCATGCTTTCTTAATTGAAGGGCAAAAATTTCAATATCTAACTGGTATGCGTTCAAACGCACCTCTACTTATGATTTTATCGACATCTATCATTAGTAGCTTATCTGGAAATATGAAAGCGAAACGGTAAAAAAAACTAAACTTGCATTAAAAATGAATGATTCCGCTGCAGGAATCAGGCATAAAAGACTGTAAACGGGCGCCTCTGTACAAGTTTTATCGTTTTTTTTGGAAACTTTCGGTTGATTATTTAATTCATAAAACTTGATTCAAATCGACAAAATTCCCCTACAAATATGGTTATCTATTATTTATAAAGGCTTTGAATATTTGAAAAATTTGACTGATTTAAAAGTTGCATTAAATAAACACCTAATACCACACGATTAGCTAAATTTGTCATTGTACAAGTTTGTGTGAATTGTATAGTTTTGATGCGCGGCTGGGGCCGCATGTAACGAATGATGCTTTGCATCACCTCTGAAAGTGTTATGGATTTCCTCTTTCAGAGGTGTTTTTTTTCGCCAGACATAATGATGCTAACAATAACTTTCACTGTTCATTATTATTGGCAGATATAGTTTTTAATCCTTAATTTCATGAGGCTTATATGCAACCAACAGTAACCACAGAGTCTCAGCTGCTTGATTTCTTCCAAACTACGGGTGACCAATTTCTAAGCGAGAGAGCGATCATCTCTGAAATACGCCTGGAGCTGTCGGCGCGCAAAATTCGCATTTCCAATAAAGATATCATTCTTGCGCTTATCCTTCGGCTCGAATGTGAAAGCGATGTGATCAAGCAAGACATCTATCGTAACGCGCTTGAGATTATTGTTCAGCGTACGCCTGATGACATCACCTGACCAAAGCGCACGTTTTTTTTCATCTGCACAGGCAGCAGCCCCATTGATATGGGGTTTTCCATTACACCGCAACATTATCGTTGATTGTGTCATAATCGACTTAAGTCGTTTGATTACGCCAAATTACCTGCCAAAAATGCTAAATTGTCTTAGCATATGTCAAATAAAACGTCCTCACTGGCTAATGTAAAATTCGTGAAAACATTTATGACAGCCGTCTCGCTTTTCCTTAAAATAGCGATTCTAAGATATTAAATAATTATGACAAAGATTGAGACAGCGAATGATCTCTTATTTTCGTTCAGGCATTTCTATGGTTCACAATCTCCCTTTTAATTTAAAGGGTGACAGTCTAGAGAAGAAGCTACGGTTAACCTTATTGATTGCAGGTACATCCAGCATCTTTGCCGGGGTTTTCATGGCATGGTTCAACTTCAGCAGTGGTCACAACGCTATTGCCTGTTTATATTGCGCCAGCACTCTGCTCGGGGGTTATATCAGTTGCTCGGCCTTTTGTGGCGGCTTAAAACGCAATCTGTACATCATTGTTCACACGCTGTTAGCCAGCATTATCATGCTACTTTTGGTCGATAACTATCATATAGCTGCCAAACGTTCAGAGTACAATTACTTACTGGCATTGACTGTGGGCTCAGCGTTGGTGTTACGCCAACAGTCCAATTACCTCAGTAAAGTGTTCCCTCTCATCTGTTTTTTTTGTTATCTGGGGTTTGTCGTCACAGGCCTGACCTGGCAACAAGGCGCTTTTCATCTCAATATTCCTCAGGACGCTGGCTTCTACATTGTCAATTGCAGTGTTCCAATCGTTGCATTGTTGTTAACCGTATATACCTCACGCGGTGATTATTCAGAAACCGATCTGATAAAACGCGAGCTATCAAATGCCATCGAAAAAAATGAATTAGAGGTCTACTATCAGCCACAAGTTGATGCGGAAAAAAAACTGATTGGCTTCGAAGCATTATTACGCTGGAAACATCCTGTTAAGGGTTTCATCTCGCCAGAAGTTTTCATTCCCGTCGCTGAGAAAAGCGGTCTGATTATTGATATCGGGAAATGGGTCATGGAACGCACCCTACTGCAGATGTCTGAATGGGACCGTATGTACAACCTCAGCCACTTAAAGTTTTCGGTCAATATTAGTCCACTGCAACTTATGCATCGGGATTTCACACAAGATACGCTGAAAATCCTTGCGAATTATAAAATCAGCCCGGAAAGGCTAAAATTTGAGATTACGGAAACCACTTTTATCTATGATCAGAAGAGAATTGGCGACGTCATAGCGCAATTCAGTGAATTGGGTATTAAATGGGCGATTGATGATTTTGGTGTAGGCTATTCCTCCCTCAAATCGCTCAGTGACTTCGCCATCGATGATATCAAAATTGATAAGTCACTGATCATGCATATTTTTGATAATGAATCTGCCGCCATTGTGGTGCACAAGACGATTGAACTCTCGCGCGAAATGGGTCTTAACGTGTTAGCCGAGGGTATCGAAAGCGAAGAGTATTTCGATTATCTACGTCATAAAGGGTGTCATCTATTCCAGGGCTACCATTTTGCTCGCCCCTTACCTGCAGCAGACGCAGCGCAATGGATCCGTAAATCGAAAAACGCATAGAACCTCTAAAAAGGCGACTTATTAGCCGCCATAAAAGTCAGTGTAAAATGGAATTTTGGCGAAGGAACAAACATTACAGCACCCGCGCCAGAAAACGTTTGGTGCGTTCATGGCGCGGTTGGTTTAACACCTGATGGGTACTGCCCTGTTCGACAATACGTCCATCAACCATAAACACCACCTGATCGGCTACTTCACGCGCAAAGCCAATCTCATGCGTCACAATCACCAAGGTGGTGCCCGAACGCGCCAGCTTTTTGATAACATCCAATACCTCACCCACTAACTCAGGATCGAGCGCTGACGTTGGCTCATCAAACAGCATCACGCGGGGATTCAGCATTAAAGCGCGGGCAATGGCGATACGCTGTTGTTGTCCGCCCGAGAGATGACGCGGCCAGGCATCAGCTTTATGGCGTAGTCCGACGATATCCAATAACTCGCCCGCCCGCTCAATCGCTTCACGGCGTGATAGCTGCCGATGCGCAATCGGTGCTTCAATCAGGTTCTCCAACACCGTGAGATGCGGGAATAAGTTGAAGTTCTGGAAGACATAACCCACGTTGATACGCTGACGTAAAATCGCCTTCTCTTTCAGCTCATACAATTTGTCACCACGACGCTGATAACCGATGTAATCCCCATCAATCTGGATGAAACCTTCGTCAACGCGTTCCAGATGGTTAATGGTGCGCAGCAAAGTAGATTTCCCCGAGCCTGATGGCCCAAGAATCACCGTCACTGAGCCGGGTTCCAGCTCCAGCGAAACCGCATCCAGTGCTTTGTGTTTACCAAACGACTTCGTCACACCCGTGATGCTGATGGCACCGGTAGCGTGTAGATTGCGATAATCAATGGCCTCGGACATGGGAGAGTTCCTCATTGGCGGTATCAGTAACAGAACGGGTGCGCCATTGACGCCAGCGTGACGCTCGCGGCTCGCGCGTCACACTACGTGCCAGCGAACGTTCAACGCTGTGCTGCAACAGTGACAACACGGTGGTGATGATCAGATACCAAGCCGCACCCACCATCAGCAAAGGAATCACCTGCTGAGTGCGGTTGTAGATCATCTGGATGGTGTAAAACAGCTCCGGCATCGCCAGCACATACACCATTGAGGTGCCCTTCGCGAGGCTGATGATTTCATTGAAGGTGGTGGGAATGATGGCGCGTAACGCCTGGGGCAGGATAATACGGAACGTTCTTCTCGATGAAGAGAGCCCCAGCGCCGAAGCCGCCTCAAACTGTCCATGATCGACGCCCAAAAAGCCGCCACGGATAATCTCGGCACTGTACGCACTCTGCACCAGCGTCAAGCCAATCACCGCCGCTGGGAATTGGCCCAGCACGTTGATGGTCTGGAAATGGCCCCAGGAGAGCGCGGTAAACGGTACGCCAAGAGACAGCGTGTCATACAGGTAGGAGAAGTTGTACAGGATGATCAGTACGACGATCAGCGGCAGCGAACGAAACAGCCAAATATAGCCAAACGCTAACGTGCTCAGTAACCAGGATGACGACAGACGCGCCAGTGCCAGCAAGCCGCCGAAAATCAGACTTAACACCGTACCGAACAACGTCAGTAGCAGCGTTTGCCCCAGCCCATAAAGAATCACTGGATCGAAAAACCAGCGGGCAAATACAGCCCATTCCCAGCGCGGATTAAAGGCCACCGAATCAATCACGCTGGCCAGAATGAACAGGGCGACAATCGCCCCAATCACGCGTCCAGGATAGCGCGCAGGCACTACGGTTAATCGTTGTTGGTCACTCATCTCAACCCCTCAACTGGCCTGTGCCACGCTGTGTACATCTATCACCTTGAGAAAACGCAGACGCCCGTCATGCGGCGGCGTGCCGTAAACCTCCATGTCTTCCAGCAGCGTAAACTGCGGCTGATAGCCGTGGCCGATATAAAGCTGCACCGCTTCTGGCTGGCGAAAGCCGGTGGTCAGGAACACGCGCTGATAACCGGCGCGCAATGCACGCCGTTCCAGTTCTTGCAAAATCAACAGTGCCAAACCCTGACGGCGCAGGTCGCTACGTGTCCAGATGCGTTTTAGCTCTGCCGTCACGTCGTCATAGGGTTTGTAGGCGCCCATGGCGATGATCTCGCCATCGCGCTCCAGCACAATGAACAGCCCGCGCGGCGGTAAATACCACTCTGTAAGTTCAACTTCTTGATTATTCCTAAAAAAGTCGCCGTATCGTGCGGCATACTCCCCGAATAAACCGGTCAGAATGGGCTGTAACTCATCAGCTTCAGGATGCACTTCACGGAAAAATTGCTGGCTCATCACGCCCCCTTAATCGCCCAGTCCGGCCGGGTTGATTTCAGAATGATCTAAACGTTCGACGCCCTCGCCCCAGCGATTTAGCACCTTGTCGTAATCCCCGTTTTTAATGACGCCATTCAGCGCGGTATTGATCGGTTCCGCCAGGCCGCTGCCCTTCTTGACCGTAACCGCGATATGCGCCGCTTTTGGCCAACCGCCATCTACGCTGCCTACCAGCCGCGTTTGATGGGTTAACGCCGCTTTCCATGCACCAATTACGTTAGGGCCGAAATAGGCATCGGCGCGACCTGACTGCAACGACAGCGTTTGTGCAGCATCATCTTTGGTGTAAACCGGCGTAAAAGGCTTCAAGCCTTTGGCCTGATTCTCTTTGTCCCACGCCAATAGAATGGCTTCCTGGTTCGTGCCAGAACCGACAATAATGCGCAATCCGGCGATATCTTCTGCTTTGCTTAACGATTTAATCGGGCTGCTGGATTTGACATAGAAACCGAGTGAGTCTTTGCGGTAGGTGGCGAAATCAAAACGCTCTTTGCGCTCTTTCGTGACCGTGACGTTGCTGATGGCAGCATCATATTTTCCTGATGCCACACCCAGTGGCCAATCTTCCCAAGAAGTCGGCACCACATTGAGTTTCAGGCCAAGGCTGTCTGCCACCAGGCGCGCGATATCCACTTCGCTGCCCAGCAAGGTTTTATTGTCATCGCTGAACACCGTTAAAGGCGGTGAGTTTTGGGCAGCAACCGCCACCGTAAATGAACCCGGCACAGCAAACTTATGCCCGGCGGGGATCTGTGCTACCGCAGCAGCATTCTTCGCGGTATTCACCGGCGTTTTATTGGCTTCGATACTGATTTGTTGACCGTTCACCGCCACATCGTCGGCGAATACGCTGCTGCTCAAACTGAGCAACATCAGCGCAATCAGGGATTTTTTCTGCATAGCGTGTTTTCTCTCTATTTTATTGTTGTGTGAACTGATTAACCGGATCTTTCAGACCGAAGCTGGCACGTAACGTGGTGCCAGGATATTCGCTGCGGGTTAACCCGCGCGCTTGCAGAATCGGGATAACGCGATCGACAAAACGTTCAAAGGTATCTGGCGTGCCGCCCTGAATAATGAAGCCGTCGGTAGCCTCGCATTCGAACCACAGCTGCAAGCCGTCCGCCACCTCTTCAGGAGTGCCAAAGAACAGCGGTCGCGGCGTTGCCGCTTCAAGGGCTGCCTGGCGTAAGGTATGGCCCTGCTCATGCGCCTTGCGTTTGATTTCGTCAGTGGTGCTACGGAAGCTGTTTTGGCCGATATCGCCAATATCCGGGAAAGGTTCATCAAGGGAATATTGTGAGAAGTCGTGATGGTCAAAGAAGCGGCCGAGATAGTTCAGCGCATCCTTAATAGAAACCAGCGCGGCGGTGGTCTGATACTGACGCTCAACGTCTTCCGCATCGTCACCGACAATCACACCCACCCCCTGGAAGATATGCAGCTCCTGAGGCTCGCGTCCGTTCGCCACCAGCTGCTTTTTCACATCTTTGTAGAAGGCTTGCGCCTCTTCACGCGTCGGCTGGTGCGTAAAATGGCATCCGCATGACGGGCAGCCAATTTCTTCCCATCTTCCGACGCGCCTGCCTGGAACACAATTGGGCGGCCCTGTGGCGTGCGCTCGATGTTCAGTGGACCTTGCACCTGGAAGAAATCTCCATGGTGATTCAGCGTGTGAAGCTTGGCAGAATCAAAGAACTGGCCGCTCTCTTTATTACGCACAAATGCATCGCTTTCCCATGAGTCCCACAGTCCTTTCACCACCTGCAAATACTCATCGGCGATACGATAGCGCAGCGCATGTTCTGGATGCTGCTGACGCGAGAAGTTCTTGGCGGACCCTTCCAGCGGAGAGGTCACCACATTCCAGCCCGCACGACCGCCGCTCAGGTGATCGAGGCTGGCGAATTGACGCGCCACCGTGAACGGCTCGCTGTAGGAGGTGGAAACCGTCCCCACCAGTCCCAAATGCTGTGTGACACCTGCCAGCGCTGACAGCAGCGTCAAGGGTTCAAAACGGTTAAGGAAATGCGGGATCGATTTTTCGTTGATGAACAGGCCATCGGCGACAAACAGGAAATCCAGCTTGCCGGCTTCTGCCTTACGGGCGATGTGTTTGGCATAGTCAAAGTTAATGCTGGCGTTGGCTTGCGCCGCAGGATGGCGCCAGGCCGACATATTGCCTGATGCACCATGTAAAATGGTACCGAGTCGCAGTTGTCTTGCAGTCATAATATTCTCTCTTTTCCATGGCACAGCCTGACGGCAACGCGCAGTTGCCGTGCAGAGCAGAAGATTGGGAAGTAAGGACGTTAACTCAGGATGGCGTCACGACATCGCGCATTGAGATGCTGCAAGGCCTGCTGCGCCAGTTGGCTAAAGTAGTGTGCTGCGGGGGCGATCAACGCCTCGTCAGGATTAAAACCGCCGTGATGCAGTCCGAATTCGCTGGCGCTGCCAATGCTGACAAAAGCACCGGGAATCAGCTGGAGGTAATAGGCAAAATCTTCGCCTCCCAGATGCAGCTCAGCGGTTTGCACGCGATAGCCCACTTGCTCCGCGACCTGGCTGGCAAACGTGGCCCACCGCGCATCGTTTTCTAAAACTGGTGGACCTGGATGCCAGCTAAACGTAGCGCTGGCCCCGTTCGCCGCCGCGATACTTTCCACAATCTGCCGTGCTCGCTGCTCCAGTTCAGCGCGCACCTGCTTATCATGCGTCCGCACCGTGCCACCGAACTCCGCCTCACCCGGCAACGCATCACCGCCTTTACCCGCTTCAATGCGCGTGACGCTAAGCACCAGGCTGTCGAGTCGATTAAAACTGCGGCTGGTCAATGATTGCAGCGCCTGAATGATCTGGCTGGCCACCAGAATGCTATCGATACCCTGTTTAGGCTGTACCACAGGCGCAGCTTTACCGACCACGCGCACCACAAATTTGTCGGCATTGGCATAGAAAGCACCGCCACGAGTCGCAAAAGTCCCGGTCGGCAAGCCCGGCTCGTTATGCATGCCAAAAATCGCCTTCACATCCGTCAACACACCGGCCTGAATCAGTTTACGTGCGCCCGTAGCATTCTCTTCAGCAGGTTGGAACAGGATACGCACGCGACCCCGCAGTTGATCTTCAATCGCTTTAAGTTGCAGCGCTGCACCCAGCATCACGGCACTGTGCACATCATGTCCGCAGGCATGCATTACGCCGCTATGACGTGAACGATAGGCAAGCCCGGTGGCCTCATGGATGGGCAGCGCATCGATATCGGCACGCAACGCGATCAGGGTTTCCCCACGTCCCACTTCAACCACCACGCCGGTTTCCAGCGGGTAATCAAGCGGATGCAAGCCGGCTTCCTGTAACCAGCGAAGCAACCGCGCGGTGGTTTCCACTTCATGCCCAGAAAGCTCTGGCCAGCTGTGCAGCTCGCGCCGCCAGTCAATCAGTTGCTGTTCGCTAACGTGACTCATTGAGACCTCCGCATCAGGCTGCAACCAGTCGATGAGTTGCCAGCAGTTCGAGAGATTTCACTCGCGCCTGCTCCTCGGCAATCGGCGTGTCGATAACGAACTCATCGATACCAAAATGCTGATTTAAGGCATCGAGTTTGGCGTGTACCTGCGCCGCTGTGCCTTTAAGCAGCGAGGGCGTGCGTGGTTCAATCACGTAATCGGTATACCCTCCCTGTCGCACATAGCGTTCGGCTTGTTCGACACTGCCTACATTGACACTCGGCCCATCTTTCACGTTGACGTGATAAACGCGCAGATTATCAACCAGTAAGTCCGCTTCCGCAGGCGAGTCGGCCACCACTGCTTGTACCGCCACCAGCGCCTGCTTACCGTTACTGTATTGGCGATAGCTGTTCAGTACCTGCTCCATTAGCAGAGGATCGCCATTGTGGTGGGCCGCGAATACCAGTTGCCAGCCCAGCTCTGCAGCCAGTTTGGCGCTCTGTTCACTCGCGCCCAACAGGAAACGATTCGCCGGGCGTGGCGGCTGTGGCGTCGCGCGCAGAATCTCTTCATCGCCTACCGGCGGCACATCCAGCCAGCTATCCAGCAGAGCCAGTTGTTCAGCGAAGTTACCCTTTTCATCCTGATGCACGCCGAGTTGCAGCGCCCGCGTTGAAAGGGGCAATCCACCCGGCGCTTTACCCACGCCAAGGTCGATGCGACCCGGCGCCAGCGAAGCCAGTAAGTTGAAGTTCTCAGCGACTTTATAAGGACTGTAGTGCTGGAGCATCACCCCGCCCGAGCCCACACGGATATGCTGTGTCTGGCCGATGATCCACGCGATCAGCAGCTCAGGCGAAGGACTGGCGAGACGGTCAGTATTATGATGTTCCGCCAGCCAGAAACGGTGATAGCCCCAAGCTTCCGCCTGTTGCGCCAACTGTAATGTCCGATGCAGGGCATGTGCGGCGCTCTCTCCATCAGCAATCGGCGATTTATCCAGCAAACTCAGTCGATACGACATACGCCAAATCCTTTATCAGTGAATATGGCGTTAGTGTGTGGTGGCGGCGGGTAATTGGTAAAACATGATATTGTCGTATGCATTTTTAATTTATGCATATTGGTCAAAAAGGCGAAGAGAATGAAGTGAGGTAAAGAATTAGTTCATTGATAACATGCAGTTAGTTTGATTATCCTAATTTCATTTTCAATTGTTATAAATTCTTGCAACGCTATTTAGGAAAGTATTGAACAAATAGAGCTATAGTCGACACACCTCTCTTCTCTCATTCAATACCTCATTGCATGCAGTACTTAAATAACGTTATTTCTGTTATCCGCATTTACTCAATGGATAATTAAAAACCCTGCTATTTAGCGTCTAAATGGTCAGCGGCTTATCTTCGACCGCATCAAACGCCCTGCCTTCTCTGTTTTTCCACTTCATCAGCCGCTGTCCATCTAGATAAGGTGATTCTGAGTCAGGGGATCCAACAAAATTTTCTGATCTAAGCCTATAAAATGATGCCGTAGCGGGTGGCGGAGACGCAACGGCAAACTAGAATTATGGCGTGACTAGCTAGTCCTCAAATCTCTTGGAACATTGATACGAGGTCTCTCTATGAAACAACAGAGCTACAGAGGCGGAGCAGGGAATTTTGCCAACGATCCGGCCCGTGCGAAAGAAGCAGGAAAAGCGGGAGGTAAAGCCAGCGGAGGCAACTTCAGAAACGATCCTGAACGCGCCGTAGAAGCGGGTCGGAAAGGAGGCAAAATAAGTCGCCGTCCTCCAACAAAGTCTGAATAAAGCGCTTTAGGATTTCAGTAAACCAGGGACTAACGTCAACGCTTTTCAACGACGTTAGCTCCCTTTTCCTCTTAGTCCATCATCTTGTTCTCGTGCTTTATGCATCTATCCCAAAAGTAATCACACTCTAACAGACGAATAAATCTGGCTGCCATCTTACGAACGTAATCAGCCTGTAATGCTTTGGGGACGTGTTGATTTGTCGGATTCTTGTGATACAGGTAGCCATACTCATCATCTTCATAATGAATAAAGTCGCGCTGGACGGTTGACCAATAATCGATAACCCTCTTAAACAAGCAGGCATTCAGGTCATAATCTACTTCAATGCCGCTCAGCCCTCCCCACAATTCTGGTTCAGAATGAGAAAATGCCATCTCCTTCAGCGAGTGTCTTATTGAAAAGACCCTTAATTCCCCTTCTGATGGCTGAGGGATGTTGCTCGCCAGAAGGTAAGAATCAAGATACTGATACACCTCACTTTTGACCAAGTGTTTGTCGAAACCTAATGAAGCGAGGATCAGCAAATTATCATTGGCTTCGCTCTTATCAAGACGCATTTCAGCCCAATCGGTAAATATGCGTAGAGGAGTACCCGGCGCGTCTGTGTAACGCAGAGCCAGTACATCGCGGAGGTCCAGATGATGTTTGTCCATGAAATCAATCCCTGACACGTTTAATTTGGCTTCTGCACAGGATAGCTCCCGCTGCATTTCCCCTATCAATTTTCGCTATTAATTTTTTTCGCAAAAGCTTAGTGCAATTCATTGGTTCAACTCACGGGTGCGGCATTTGATGATGAAATCTGCCCGCCGGGCTTTTGAATCATAAGGAATTCACCATGAGCAAACATTTTCGCTTGCAGGCGCTAAGCTTGGCCCTGCTGACAGGGATATTTAGCGCACACGCGGCAGATACGCCAGTTAAAGGCGGCACGCTGATCTATCTTGAGCAGCAACCGCACACCAACCTCTATCCGCCTGCCGGTGGTTTTTACCCTAACGGCGGCATTCTCAATCAAATCACCGATAAACTGACCTGGCAGAATCCGAAAACGCTGCAAGTAGAGCCGTGGATTGCCGAAAGCTGGAGCAGCAACGCCGATAAGACCGAATACACCTTTAAAATTCGGCCGGGCGTGACGTTTTCTGATGGCACGCCCTTGGATGCCAACGCCGTCGCCAAAAACTTTGATACTTACGGCCTGGGAAATAAAGCCCAGCGCCTACCCATTTCAGAAGTGATTAATAATTACGATCACAGTGAAGTTATTGATCCCTTAACGGTGAAGTTTTATTTCAAGAAGCCCTCACCCGGTTTCTTACAGGGCACGGCAACCATTGGATCTGGATTGGTTTCATTGAGTACCCTGCAACGAACTTTCGATCAACTGGGTGACGCTCGCCATATTATTGGCTCCGGACCTTTTGTCGTCAGTGATGAAAAATTAGGCCGTGAAGTCGACTTAACGGCACGTAAGGATTATCAATGGGGACCGAAAAATATCGCGCAACAAGGCCCCGCTAATCTCGACGGCATTAAGTTTATCGTCACCGCTGAGGACAGCGTGCGCATTGGTGCACTTTTGGCAGGCCAGGCTGATTTTATTCGCCAGGTGCAAGCTTATGACGAGAAGCAAGCACAGCAACAAAACTTCCCCATTTACGCCGCACCAACACGCGGTGTGAACGACAGCATCAGCTTCCGCCCGGACAACCCGCTGGTCAGCGACCTTAAAGTACGCCAGGCACTGCTGCATGCCACCAACGCGCAACAAGTGGTGCAGACGCTGTTCTCACCGAACTATCCGCAGGCCACTTCGGTGATTGCCAACTCTGCCGCAGGGTACGTCAACCTCGCCGACAAACTGAAATACGATCCTGCGTTATCTAAACAGCTGTTGGATGAGGCGGGCTGGAAAGTTGGTAGCGATGGTATCCGCGAGAAAGACGGCAAAAAGCTGGCATTGACCATTTACGAATCTCTGCCGCAGCCGCAAAACAAAGAAGTGCTGCAACTGGTCGCACAGCAGTGGCATCAGGTTGGTGTTGCCCTGGCAGTGAAAGCCGGTGATGCCGGTAGCGCTACGTTGGATAACCTCGACCCGCTGAAAACCCCGCTCAATGTCACTGAAGTCGGCCGTGCCGATCCGGATGTGATCAAAAGCAGTTTCTACCCAACGAACCGTAATGTGCTGCTGCAAAAAGGGGGATCCAGCGACAAGGTACAGAACTTCCGCGACGACAAGCTGAATGCGCTGTTAGTGGATATCTCTGCTGAAGTCGATCCCGCCAAGCGCCTGGCCCTGACCGGCGATGCGCAGCGCTATTTACTCGACCAGGCCTACGTTATTCCCATCTTCGAAGAGCCACAGGTGTTCGCTGGTTCGCCTTGGTTGAAGGGCGTGAGCTTTGAAGCCGTTGGTCGTCCGTCGTTCTACGGCGCGTGGCTGGAAAAACACTAAGGTAGGCTGATGATGCAACGTTCTCTGCTGCGAAGAGTGGGTCAAAGCGTGCTGGTTTTGTGGGCCGCCTTTACCCTGTCGTTCTTACTGCTGCAGGTGCTCCCCGGCGATGCGGTGCTGATTAAGTTTCAGAACCCGGATCTGGGCTTAAGCCCGGATCAGATTGCGGAAATGCGGCTGGCTTATGGCGCGGATAACCCACTGTGGCAGCAATATCTGCATACGCTACTGGCGATGCTGCGTGGTGACTTTGGCTACTCGGTGCAAGCGGGTGTGGCGGTCAGCGATCTGCTGATCAGCAATCTCCCTGCTACGCTGCAACTGGCGCTGCTGGGCTTTGCGCTCGCCACGCTGATCGCCTTTGCTCTGGCGGCCCTGTCGCGATTACCCGCACTGCGCGTACTGCGTTCGTTGCTGCAATCAGTCCCTGCGCTGTTTATTTCACTGCCCACTTTCTGGCTGGGGATCGCACTGATTCAGCTGTTCTCATTCCAACTGCGCTGGATACCGGTCATCAACCCCTCGCCCTTGCAGGGATTGATTTTGCCCGTGATCACAGTAGCCATTCCGATTTCTGCTCCGCTGGCACAAATATTACTGCGCAGTATCGATCAAGTCGCTACCCAACCCTTTGTGGCGGTAGCGCGCGCCAAAGGGGCCAGCGAAAGCCGCGTGTTGTGGCACCACGTAATGCGCAATGCGCTGCTGCCGGTGCTGAACGTAGCCGGCCTGCTGCTGGGTGAACTGATCGCTGGTGCGCTGATCACTGAAACAGTGTTTGGCCTGAGCGGTATTGGTCAGCTGACACAACAAGCCGTCAACAATCAGGATGTGGCCGTGCTGCAGGCTGTAGTGATGATCTCGGCGTTGGCCTTTGTGTTAATCAATCTGCTGGTCGATGCGCTGATGCCGTTGTTCGACCCGCGCCTGCAAGCTATCGCTGGAGGAAGCCGATGAGCCTTGTTGATTATGCCAGTGCACGACATCGCGCGACTGCAACGCTTAAAACACGCCACTGGCGCATCCAGCCGGGTTTATGGCTAGCCTGGGCTGTGATGTTGCTGGCGTTGCTGGCCGCGTTCGCCCCCGGACTGTTTACCCATTACAACCCCACTCAAGGTATACCTGGTGCGCAACGTCTGCCGCCGCAAGCGGCTTACTGGTTGGGCACCGATCAGTTAGGTCGCGATCTGTTTGCGCGCATCGTCTATGGCGCTTCACAGTCACTGGCAGCCGCGTTTGCCGCAGTGGCGATGGGATTGATTGGTGGCACCACACTCGGCGTGCTGGCTGGCGCAGTGGGTGGCCGCACCGAAAACACGCTGATGCGCCTGGTGGATGTGCTGCTTTCCATTCCCTCGCTGCTGCTGTCACTGAGCGTGCTGATCCTGCTCGGCTTTGGCACGGTTCACGCCGCACTGGCGGTGGGCATTGCCTCCATTGCCAGCTTTGCGCGTCTTGCACGAGGTGAAGTGGTTCGCGTACGGCGCAGCGAATATGTTGAGGCCGCCTATGGTAGCGGCGGCAGCTTCTGGCAGGTGTTGTGGCGTCACATCTTACCTAATTCGCTGACGGCGGTGATTGCCTTTGCTGCTTTACAGTTTGGTCAGGCGATTCTGGCGCTCTCAACGTTGAGCTTCCTTGGCTACGGTACTCCGCCACCGACGCCGGAGTGGGGACTGTTGATCGCTGAAGGGCGTAATTATCTGGCGACCGCATGGTGGCTCACCACCTTCCCCGGCATCGTGGTGGTCGCCATCGTGCTGGCCGCTAATCGCATCAGCCAGCAGATTGCCGGAGGTGACGCATGAGCGTACTACTCAGCATAGAGAACCTCACGTTGAGTTATCATCAGCGCGGCGCATGGCGCGAAGTGGTCCACAACGTCAGTTTCGAATTACAAGCGGGCGAAATGCTGGCGCTGGTGGGAGAATCCGGCTCCGGAAAAACCACCACGGCACAAGCCATTATTGGCCTGCTGGCGGAGAACGGCCGTCGTGACAGCGGCAAAATTATCCTCAACGGTGAAAACATCGCCGACTGGTCAGCGAAACGTCTGGACAGCCTGCGCGGCGTCAGCATTAGCTTAGTGCCGCAGGACCCAGGCAATTCGCTCAACCCGGTGAAAACCATTGGCGATCAGGTCGGCGAGATGCTGCAGCTGCATCAAAAGATCAGCAAACAGCAGAGACAAGAACGCGTTCTGGAATTGCTGGAAAAAGTCGGACTGAGTCACCCCGAACAGCGCATCAAGCAGTATCCTCACCAGCTCTCCGGTGGCATGAAACAGCGCGTGTTGATTGCCATCGCCCTTGCCTTAAAACCACAAATCATTATTGCCGATGAGCCCACCAGCGCGCTCGATGTCACGGTACAAAAGCGCATTCTCGATCTGCTCGATGTGTTGCGTCGTGAATCGGGTACCGCGGTATTGTTTGTCACGCACGATCTGGCCTTAGCGGCAGAGCGTGCCGATCGACTGGTGGTGTTTCGTCAGGGAGAGATTCAGGAACAAGGGATAGCAGCCCAGGTGATCAGCGCACCAAAACATCCCTATACGCGACAACTGTTGCAAGATGCCTCACCCGGCGAAGTGGCACTGGCGATGCCTTCACAGGCTAAGTTCTCCACCCCGGCGATCCAGCTTTCTGCCATCAATAAACAGTTTTCACTGGGTAAACAGCAGTTAACTGTGGCTAATCAGGTGAGCGTTACCGTCGCACGCGGTACCACGCATGCATTAGTGGGCGAATCTGGATCGGGTAAAACCACGCTGGCACGCATCTTACTGGGCTTTGATCAAGCTGACAGCGGACGCATCGTGATTGACGGCATCGATGCCAGCGCGTTGCGCGGGGAGGCACAACGCCAACTTCGCCGCAAGATTCAGTTCGTGTATCAGAATCCGTTCGCCTCGCTCGATCCACGCCAAACGCTGTTCGCCATCATCGAAGAGCCACTGCGCAACTTTGAAAAATTGTCTACCGAGGAACGCCGTCAACGAGTGGAGGCCGTGGCACAGCGAGTGGCACTTCCTGTTGAGTTGCTGACGCGTAAACCACGGGAGCTTTCAGGCGGCCAGCGCCAGCGAGTGGCGATTGCCCGGGCATTGATCCTGCAACCCGCCATCCTGGTGTTAGATGAAGCGACTTCCGCGTTAGACGTCACCGTACAGGCTCAAATCCTGCAGCTGTTGCAACAGTTGCAACAGGAACTGGGATTGACTTACCTGTTTATCACCCACGATCTCGCCACCGTACGCCGCATTGCGCATAGCGTCACCGTACTGCGCGCCGGAGAGGTGGTTGAGCAGGGTGACACTGTCACGATATTCACCACACCACAGCATGCTTATACCCGTTCGCTGATTGATGCTATTCCCACTTTTCGTCCGCTGATTAAGGAGTCCGCATGACGCGTAAACGCATTGGTTTTTTCACCCGTTTGTTGGATGACACCTCGGCGCAGCAGCGTTATCGCCTGGCAACCGAGCAGATTCAGCATGCCGAACGTTTAGGATTCGACAGCGCCTGGATAGCCCAGCACCATTTCCATGAGAAGGAAGGCGGATTGCCGTCACCCTTAGTGTTCCTCGCACACGTTGCCGCCCATACCCGCACCATACGCCTGGGGACCGGCATCATCACTCTGGCGATGGAAAACGCCCTGCGCGTGGCAGAAGACGCTTCGGTGCTGGATTTACTCAGCCATGAACGGTTAGAAGTCGGGCTTGGTTCCGGCGGCACCGCCACTTCATTCCTGCCGTTTGGTTTATCCATCGATCAGCGCGCCAGTGTGTTTGCCGACCATCTGCACACCTTGCTGAGTGCCTGGCGTGGCGACACCCTCGCGCATCCGGACAACCATCTCTACCCCGCCGCACCCACGCTGGCCCAGCGCGTATGGATTGCTACCTTCTCCGTCGAGGGAGCAGCACGAGCGGGTGCCGGTGGGCATGGTTTGATGCTGTCCCGTACACAGCCGCGCCCAGCAGGTCAGCCAGATTTACCGCTGGATGCGATCCAAAATCCCATGATCGACGCCTACCTGGCGGCTCTTCCAGAGAGTATAGCGCCACGTATTCTTGCATCGCGCACCGCTTTTGTCGCTGATTCTAATGACTACGCGCACCGTCTAGCCGAACCGGGATTAAAACGCCAGGCGGAGCAGTTTCAGTCTGCCGGACATGTGATTACCGGCAACACGCTGGAGAGCCACGCGCGACAGCTGGATGCGCACTTTGGTGATGCGCCCAGGGTACTCGCCTCATTGCTGGCTGACTCCACACTGCAACGCGTCACTGACATCAGCTTCCAGGTGCACTCTATCGACCCACCCCATGCCGATATTCTGCGCTCCATCGAATTGATCGCTGACCACATTGCCCCCGCGCTACGCGCACTTGGCGATGCCTAACCGGAGAACACCATGACTCAACCCGTAGATTTACTCGCCGCACTGGCTGATATCGATCCCGCCTCTGAGCTGGGTCAGGCACGTGCTGAACGCCACGCGGCCACTCAGCATACTCAAGGCAGTTATGAGGTCCTGTTCAGTGAAGATGATACCGATCTCCCGCAGCAATGGCGTTTTGCCTTGGCTGCACAGGTCGCCGCGTGGCACGGTGCCACCCGCTTGCAGGCGCACTATCAGCAGCAGGTCAATGACGCCCCCCATGACGCCCGCTTCGTAGCAGGCCATGCTTTTGCCGAGCTATTGAGCCTACATCCGGTTGATGCGAACCCTCAACACATTCAAAACCTGCAAAGTGTGGGTTGGACAGCGCGTGGCATCGTCACCCTCGCCCAATTAATAGCCTTTGTCAGTTTCCAAAGCCGTTTACTGTCTGGGTTACGTCTGTTCAATGGCGAACAAACAGAGACTCAACCGCATGCGGTGGCGGGGAAATGGCACGACGCGCCGTTGACACTAAGTGGTCAAACCGCCCTGACTGCCTTTACGCAGCAGGAATTAGGTTGGGAACCTTGGCTGGCGGCTAAGCCATTAAGCGAATTCAACGCAGCGGAACAGGCCACATTAGAGAAAAATGGCCACAGTGACTCCGACTATTTCCGCCTGCTGGCGCGCAATTTACCGTTGCTGGAGCAGCGTACGCGAACGGATAAAGGGATTTTTTACACGTCCGGTGGACTATCCCGTGCCGAGCGTGAGTTAGCCGCTACCGTGGTCAGCAAGGTCAATGGTTGTATTTTCTGCGCCTCGGTACATGCCCGCAAAGCCAGCCAACTGTCCAAAGATGAACCGGCGGTGCAGAAGTTACTGAATGTCGCGCCCGGCGCTGAACTGTCACACGGCCAATCAGCCCGTTGGGCGGCGATTATCGACGTGGTGGCCACGCTTTCCATCACTCCTGCGGCCACCAGCCTGAAACAACTCCAGACATTACGCGACCAGGGACTCAGTACGCTCGCCTTGCTGGATGTGATCCAGTCTGCGGCGTTTTTCGCTTGGGCCAACCGCCTGATGTTGACACTGGGCGAACCCTTTTTACCTGCACAACAAGGATGACCATGACGGAGCAACATCTTTCAGCACAGCGCTTTCACATCACCCTCACCGGCAAAGGTGCTCATGCCGCCAGGCCGCATGAGGGCATTGATGTGATTGTCATTGGCAGTCATATCATTTCCGCCTTGTATGCGCTGCCGGGACGCAGTAACACTCTTGCGCTCGGTATCACGCGGTTGAGCGCCGGTAACAGCTGGAATGTGTTACCGCAAACGGCGGAAATTGAAGGCATCGTCAACAGTCAAACCCAACAGGACCCGGCACAAATCAACGCCTTGATCGCAGGAATCGCCGCGGGTTTTGGCGCTGAAACCGCCATTAACTGGCAGCCGAACGGCACGAGTACGGCGTAATGGGTGCCGTCACGATGAGAGCAAGGAGGAAAGCAATGGCCCTATCCATACCGGTTCCACGTCTTGATCATGTCGTCATTAACGTTGCAGGCGAACTCGATGAAGCCAGTGCGCTGTTTCGACGACTGGGCTTTCAACTCACTGCACGCGGGCACCATTCTCTCGGTTCCAGCAATCATTTAGCGGTGTTCGGTGACAACTATCTGGAACTGTTGGGATTTGAGGAGGGACGTAACACTCTGCGCCAGGATCTGTGGCAATCACCCATTGGTCTCAGTGGTCTGGTGTGGAAAACCGATGATGCCGATGCGGTTTGGCGCTATCTGGAGAGTCAGGATATCGATGGCGAGCCTCCTGCTAGTTTCTTCCGTCCGGTGCAATTGCCGGATGGCAGTGAAAATCAGGCACGTTTTCGCACGGTACGCCTGCGTCCTGGGCTGGTGGCTAACGGTCGCAGCTTCTTCTGCCAACATGAAACGCCGTATGCGGTGTGGCAAGAAGCCTGGCAGCAACATCCAAATGGTGTCACCGACATCATTGAATTTGTCGTGGTAGCCCAAGATCCCGCTGCCGCCGCACAACCCTACAGTCGCTTATTTGGCGCGGATAAACTCACTGCCTGCCAGGAAGGTGCCTTTGTGTTGAAAGCGGGCATAGCCACGGTGCGCTTCGCTGCTGCAGAATACGTCACCCAGCGTTTCGCCGGTTTACCGCAAGACTACGATGGCAGCGCACGAATGGTGGGTTTAAGTCTGCGTACGCGCGACTTGCGTAAGGTGAAAGCGAGCTTGTTGCTGGGTAATGTGCCCTTCCATGAGGAGGAGACTGCCATCGTTGTTCATGCCGAACAGGCCTTCGGTGTGGCTCTGAGGTTTGAGCAGTAAACAAACGTCAAACTTGCAGGAACGCACCCGATGCGCTCCTGCAATACGCCCTATTCAATTTTCAACTGCGCGCGGACGGTGTAAAAACGGCGGTAAGCCAGGTATGCGGCGATGATGGTCGAGAGGCTGGCAGTGCCAATCAGCATGAACGTCACCATGATCTGATATTTGATCGCTTTGACCGGATCGATACCGGCAAAGATCAAACCGGACATCATGCCTGGCAAACTCACTAATCCTACGGTTTTCGCCGCATCAACCGTGGGGATCATCGAGGCACGAATGCTATCGCGGATTAACCGCGCTGAGGCCAGTTTTACCGACGCACCCAGGCTCAACATCTCCAGAATTTTTTGCTGGTTATCGCTAAAACGCTGGTTCAGATTGCTGTAACACAATCCCACCGCCACCATCGCGTTGCCCGCAATCATGCCGGAGATGGGGATGACCTGCATCGGGAGAAACTCAATCGCGCCGCTCAGCAGCAGAATCGTTAAAGTTAGTGCGGTACCGGTTGTGATGGCAACAAATGAAATCACTAACGCATTGTCGATGTTGCGGCTGCGTTTACGCGCATTCAGCGCCGCATTGACGCAGATGAAAAGCACCATCAAAATCGTCAGCCAGCGGTTGTTGAGGTTAAAAATCGACTTCAGCACGTAGCCGACGATGACCAACTGCACAATGGCTCGGCACACGCTCCAGATAATATCTTTGCTCATGCCAAGTTTCTCTTTCTGGCTGATGAGCAGCGCAATCACGACCAGCATCAGCGAAAGTAATAGTGAGCTGTCGGTAATATTATGCTGACTCATGGCTGTCTCCTTGCGCGGGCGCCACGAGTCGCAGCACCTTTTCTGCATCGCGGATCTCGTTCGCATCGTGGCTGATCCATATCACCGCCAATTGCTGCTGTTGAACGTGTTGCCGAATCAACTGCTGGATCACCTCTTTGTTCTCTTCATCCAATGCGCTGGTCACCTCATCCAATAGCAGCACTTTGGGCAAGAACTGCAGGTTGCGCAGTAAGCCCACCCGCTGTTTCTCCCCGCCGGACAGCTGCTCAATCTTTTTATCCAGCATGTCAGCAGCCAGATGTACGCGCTCTAATGATGAAACCAGCACATCGCGTGACGGTTTTTGCTGTCGAATCTGCCATGGCAGCGCCAGATTGTCGTACACCGTCTCGCCAAACAGTTGCGGCGTCTGGAAACAGTACGACACCTGCTGGCGATACCACTCTGGCTTAAGGGAAATGAGCTCACGATGCTCAAAACGAATATCACCTGCGGTAGGCGACAGCAGCGAAGCCAAAATTTTCAACAGCGTGCTCTTACCGCTGCCCGAAGGGCCCGTAAGTAACAGAAAATCACCCGCCTGTAATTGCAGTGAAACGGGGGCCAGTAAGGTTCGTCCTTGCACGGCATAACGTATCCCCTGCGCATCAAGCAGGGGAAAATCGGTGGTCATAGCGGTTCCAAAATAAGTTAAGACTTGGGTGTTTTACGTGCACCCGGTCGCGTCAAGGCGTTACTGATTTCATACAGCTTGCTCATGCTGTTCATGGTGGCAACCGGCGCAGTGGCTGCCAAGCCCAGTACCAGAATTTCCAGACAGATCATTGGCGTGGCATGCACCGGCATTTTATCCGCATCGCGGCTACGCGGTATCTCAATCGTGACATCAGACCGTTGGGCAAAAAGGCTATCGGGTGAGCCCGTCAGCACAATGATTTTCATCTCCAACTGTTGCGCTTCCGCCAGCGTGACCAATCCTTCCGGATGCGCACTGCTCTGCACTAACATGATCAACACGTCAGCATGGCGCATCTCGGCGATCTGCTCACTGAGCGCAATACCGGTGCGGTTCAGCACATAGGCTGATGTGCCATTACGTTTCAGTAACCTTGCGGTGTAATCGGCCAGTATGGCGGAAGCACCGATGCCAAAAACCGCCACGCGATTCGCCTGCTGCAGCAAATCTATCGCCTGCTGAATCGCCTGCCGATTGGCGCTGGACGCGAGCATATCGCAACTGATGCGATAGCTATCCAGCACAAAATCGACGCTGCCTTTGGCATCTTGCGATAGCGCATTGACCGTGGAAGCGACACGTGCGGGAGAACGTTGTGTTACCCCCAGATACTCAGCCATCACGATCTTCAGATCGCGAAAGCCGGAGAAACCCAGGGCTTGAATCGCTCGGATTACCGTGGCATCAGAAGTCTGAGTATCAATGGCAATACCGAGAGCGGTTTTATCTAACACCACGCTGCGGTGTTGATGGATATAGTGCGCCACCTTAAACAAACGCGGCGTGAGCTGATGTTTGCAGGCGTGAAAGCGCTCGCCATACAAGTCATACGGCCGTTTGCTGGTTTTTGGCGCAGAATCGTTCACAGAAGCCAATACCTTCGAAATAAATACGTTAGGTTACTTTACGCGGCAATATGCGGCTAAGCAATTTCATCACGGCTATCAGCTGGTGGTGACCACCTTATTCTTCTGAAAATTAAGAACACCTTAATTTAACTAAAATAACTGACAGCAAGATATCCATTCACTTTACTTGATAATGACAAACCTTAATCCGCAAAATGTAGTAAGAATAGAAAACATTCCATGAAACTACATCGACTGCTACATATCAAAAATAAACACAACAAAAACAACGCATTTAAAAACTACATCATCATCACACCTTGCACCAAATAGCCATTTCGTGCGTTTAAGCGCTTGAGGATAATATGCAAAAAAAGCGGCCATTCGTTAAAAAAATCCCCAAAACAGTGTTGTAAATGGAAATCAATCTCATTACCATCCAGCCTTCTTAATATTTCCAATTTTGATGCGGATTTTTAAAATGAAGTATCTTTGCTTATTTTCACCAGCGGTAAAATATACGCTCTCTGGCTCTCAGGTATTACTGGCTTCTACATTGCTTTACGGCTATTCCACTCAGGCGGCTGAATCCACGTTGACGGTGACGACAGCGCCTGCTTCGTCAGCCACCAGCTATAACCAGGAAGACGCAGCCGCCACCTTGCGCACCCCTACACCACGGAATGAAACACCCCAGTCGATCAGCGTGGTGACACCCCAAGTGATGAAGGATTATCAGGTCACCAGCCTTAACGATGCGGTGAAGTTCGTCAGTGGCGTGACGCAAGGCAATACCTTGGGCGGTACTGAAGATGGCTTTGTAAAACGTGGCTTTGGTTCCAACACCGATGGCTCAATTTTTATCGATGGCGTGCGCAGTAACCAGGGATTGACCATGGACGCCAGCATCGATCATGTCGAGGTGCTGAAAGGCTCCTCATCGCTGCTGTACGGCATTCTGAATCCCGGCGGCATCATCAATCTGGTGAGTAAAAAACCACAGTACGAGTGGAATACCCATATCAGTGGTGAATCCAGCAGTTACGGCGGTGGCACTGGCATGGTGGATATCACCGGGCCGCTGGGCAACGGCTTTGCCTTCCGCATGGTAGCAGAGCGCCAGCGCGAGGATTACTGGCGTAATTTTGGCGTTAACGAGCACACGTTACTCGCACCTTCACTGAGCTGGTACGGCGATCGCGCGTCATTCAACATTAGCTACGTCGAGTATAAATACGATGTGCCCTACGACCGTGGTACGGCGTTTATTGGCGGGAAACCCGTCGATATTCCTTACAACCGTCGTCTCGACGACAGTGCTAACCATGCCTGGGGCAAAAACAAGCGCCTGAACGTCTCTTACGGTTACAACCTCAATGATGTCTGGGATACGCATCTCAATTACGGTTGGATGCAACGCCGTTATGACAGTAACGAAGTACGCGCCACGGCGATCGATACCACCACCGGTATCGTCTCTCGCCGCGCAGACGCCAACCGTGGCTTCAATCACCAAACCGAGTATGTATCCTGGGATATCAGCGGTTCACCCACTATCGCGGGCATGCAGCACGACATGTTGGTGGGTGTCGATTACGAGCAGAACGAAACCTACAAAGCGCGATCCTATCGCGGCACTGTTTCACGCACCTTTAATATGTACGACCCGGTGTACGGTGAAGAGCCGATCGTCAGCGACAGCACCTATAACGATGCGCTGAGCAACCTGCGCACCAATCTTTATAGCCGCTCAGTGTTTGCCAAAGACAGCATTCACCTGACGGATAAATGGATCGCGGTGTTGGGTGGCCGTTTCCAGCGCTATACCCAAACCTCCAGCAACGGCTTTATCGATCCTGAAACCACGCTCAACGATCGCGGCAACGCTTTCCTGCCGCAGCTTGGCGTAGTGTACAAAGTGTTGCCGGACGTCTCGCTGTACGGCAGTTTCAGCAAATCGTTTACGCCATCCACGCAAACCGATGATGACGGCAATGTGGCGTCCACCGAAAAAGGCACCACCTGGGAAGTAGGTTCCAAGTGGCAAGTCGCGCCCAATCTAGCTGCCACGCTGGCGTTGTACCGCATTGATGAAGAGGACATGTCGATTTTCATTAACGGCGTGACGCGCAACATTCCCAAAGCACGCTCGACCGGTGCGGAGCTGGAGATCAACGGCGAGTTAGCGCCTGACTGGAACCTAATCGCTAACTACAGCTACGACAAAACCGAGATTGTTTCCGACAACATTAATCCTGATAACGTCGGCAACCGTCTGGTGAACGCACCGACCAATATGGGCAGCCTGTATCTCAGCCACACTCTGCGCTTCTCGTGGTTGCCAGGTGAACTGCGCCTCGGCGGCGGTGGACGTTATGTCGGCACCCGTGCTGGCGATCCAGAAAACAGCTTCGTGATGCCTGCTTATACCGTGGCCGATGCGTTTATTGCGTGGGACAGCCAGTTGATCGGCAAACATACCCAGTTAAAGCTCAACGTGAAAAACCTGTTTAACCGTGAATATTACGAATCCAGCGCCGGTAACCTGCGCGTGATTGAAGGTGAACCACGCGTGATGTATTTGCAGGCTGCCGTCGACTTCTAATCTGCTGCGCTCCGCCTTTCCCGGCGGAGCCTACTGTGAGCAACGCGATGAAAAGAGTGCTAATGACACTGCTCCTGCTATTGCCGCTGGCTTCGCAGAGCAAAACCCTGACTGATAGCCTGCAACGTCAGGTGAATGTCCCGGACAATCCACAGCGGATTGTGATTGGCGAAAGCCGGATGATCTATACCCTCGCGCTGGTGGAAGATGGTAACCCGGCTAAACGGGTGGTCGGCTGGCCAGCAGATCTACGCAATCTCGATAAGCAAACCTGGGACCGCTACGTCAAAGCTTTCCCGGCAATCGGCAACATTACCCAGATTGGCAACTCCAACTTCTCACAGCTTAATGTAGAGAAAATTATCGCGCTGCAGCCGGATTTGGTGATCCTGCCGGTGTATGCGCGTACTCCGCCCAACAACTCGCTGTTTATGCAGCAGCTACAGGCCGCGAATATCCCGGTGCTGTTTCTCGATTTTCGCGTCGACCCGCTGGCGAATACCGTTGCCAGTCTGCGTACTCTGGGCGCGGCACTCAATGATGAAGCGAAAAGCGAACGCTTCATTGCCTTTTACCAGCAGCATATGCAGCGTATTCGCGATCGCTTAGCCAACTGGCACGGCTCGCGTCCGAAAGTGATGTTGCAATTACATCTGGGTAAGAAAGCCGAATGCTGTACACAGTGGCGCATGGCAATCTGGCGGATTTGATCGCCTTCGCCGGAGGCGACAACATTGCCGCCGGACGTTTCCCCGCCGTGTTTGGTCAGCTCAATCCGGAAGCGGTGATTGCCGCTAATCCCGATCTCTATATCGCCACCGGCTCTTCAGGCCCGGAAGAAACCACCGCACTGCAACTCGGCCCATTGGTCAATGCGGAACAAGCCAAAACCACCTTTCTGCGGGCACTGGCGCAAGACAGCACAGTCTCAGCCCTGCCTGCCGTGCAGCAGCAGCGCGCCGCCGCCTTCTGGCAAAATTTCTACATGAGCCCATGGCACCTGCTGGCCGCCGAATTTTTTGCCAAAACCTTCCATCCACAACTGTTCCACGATCTGTCACCCGATGACACGCTGCGGGAGATGAACCAGCAATTCCTGCCCATCCCGGAAACAGGCACTTACTGGACGCACAATTGATTTTTCGCGGCAACTGACGCACAGGGTTTAGCCCTAAGGTTGCGTTAATCTTGGTTCGCGAAAATAGCCTCATGACCACGAGGATATTTTTATGAAATCGATGTTTGTTCGTCCCGCCAGTGAGTATCTGGCGATTGTAGTGACCCTGTTCGCTGTCGTGAGTTTTCTGACAATTTGGTTCACCCGCTAAAACGCCACGCTGTGGCGTTTTTCTTTTTGTAACCCACTGAAGAAACTGTGCATCTGAAGATGACAAATTTGTCATCTGCCTCTTTCCATTCTGTTCGGTGGCCTTCGATAAACTTGTGGAAAATGACAACGCTCGTCGAGGCACCATGGCTTTTCAATCTAAACACTCCCTTCTGCTGATGGTCGGTTTGATCGTCGGCGGGAGCGGCTGGTATTTCTGGCCGAAGCAACAGGCCGATGCGGCCGTGAAACCCGCACACACTCCGGTGCTGGTGAGCACGGTCAGTGCCACAGTGAAACCGCTGCCGATTACACTGGCAACGCAAGGCCATGTGGTGCCGCTCAATCAGGTGGACATTCAAGCGCAACTCACCGGCACGGTGAAAAGCGTCGATTTCCATGAAGGGGATTTCGTTAAAGCCGGGCAGCGGTTATTTACGCTTGATGATGCCAGCCAGCAGGCCGCCTATGACCGGGCGGTCGCCGCTGCAGGGGAATCCAAAGCGCTGCTGGTGAAAGCGCAGAATGATCTGCAACGCGGCCGTCTGCTAAAAGCGAAAAACTATCTCTCTCTGTCTGACTGGGACACGCTGCAAAGTAACCTTCAGCAGTATCAGGCTCAGTTCAAGGCCGCACAGCAAGATGTGCAAACCGCACATGTCAACCTCGGCTATACGCGCATTACTGCGCCTGTCGGCGGCAAAACCGGGGCGCTGAATGTCCATCCCGGCAGCCTGGTTCAACCCGGCAGCACGTTGCCTCTGGTTTCACTCATCCAGTTCGATCCGATTGGTGTCGCATTTACCCTGCCTGAGAACGATTTGAAACCGGTACTGGCTGCCCAATCCCAAGGACCGGTGACCGTCTGGGTTGAGGATGCCAGCGGCAAGCCGACGCAAGGTACTCTCGACTTTATTGATAACAGCGTCAGTACCACCAGCGGCACCATTACGCTTAAAGCCCACTTCGATAACCATCAGCATCTGCTGTGGCCCGGCCTGTACCAAAACGTCAAAGTTGATGCGGGCGTCACGCCAGATGCCGTCGTCCTGCCACCGCAGGCAGTACAAAACGGGCCAGAGGGTCATTTCGTCTATGTGATTGATGCGCACAACCAGGCGCAAGCACAAACAGTCACGCTGCTGCGCGTGCAGCAGTCTCTGGCGGTGATAAATGGACTCACCCAAGGCACTAAAGTGGTCAATGAAGGGGCGAATAACTTGCGTCCCGGCATCAGGGTGCAGATTGCTAGCAACATTGATAAGGCGGTCATGCAGCCATGAGTTTCTCTGAACGTTGTTTGCAGCGGCCGATTGCCGTACTGCTGTTTTGGATTGCCATCATGGTGGCGGGTGCGGTGTGCTGGCAGCATTTGCCCGTCGCTGCCCTGCCCACTTTTGATACGCCAACCATTAAAGTGAACGCCTCACTGTCAGGTGCCAGCCCGGAAACCATGGCTTCCTCAGTGGCCACACCGCTGGAAAAGAATCTGGCGACCATTCCGGGTGTGGCGACCATGACATCGACCAACCTCGAAGGCGCCACCACCATCGTGCTGGAGTTTGATCCCTCGGTGAACATCGATTCAGCCTCGGTAGATGTGCAGGCTGCGCTGTATCAGTCACTGAAAAAACTGCCCTCGCAGATGACAACCCCGCCAACTTTCCGCAAGGTCAATCCAGCGGATGCGCCAATTGCGCAGATCAGTCTGGATTCACCCTCCATGACGCTCTCGGATCTTAACCGTTACTCGGACGATCTGATCTCGCCATCACTGTCGATGATCAAGGGCGTAGCGGAAGTCACGGTCATTGGTCAGAAGCGCTATGCAGTGCGCGTGGAAGTTGATCCTGCCAAACTCGCCGCCACCAACATGACGCTGGAAGAGTTGCACACTGCGCTGAAGGCGGCCAACGACAATTCCCCGGTGGGTGAGTTGGATGGCAAAAGGCAGATGATGATGTTGCAAACCAGCGGTGACCTGCGTAATGCCAGTGACTTCAGCCAAGTGGTAGTGGCAACGCGCAATGGCCAACCGGTCAGGCTTTCAGACATTGCCAGCGTGCAGGACAGCATTGAAAACACACTGAGCCATAGTGCGGTGAACAATCACACCGCCATCGTGCTGAGCGTGACGCGCCAGCCGGGTGCCAATCTGGTGGCGACTCTCGACACCATCAAGCAGCTGTTACCGAAATTGCAGCAGCAGATGCCTGCTTCGGTTCACATGCAGCTGCTCAATGACCGTTCGATCTCGGTGCGCAACGCCATTCACGACGTCAATCTCACCCTGCTGCTGACCATTGCGCTGGTGATTATGGTGATCCTGCTGTTCCTGCGTCACGTGCGCGCCACGGTGATCCCCGCGTTAAGCGTACCGATTTCGCTGCTGGGATCCTTTGGCCTGATGTACGCCTTTGGCTTGAGTCTCGATAACATTTCCTTGATGGGTTTGACCATCGCCGTCGGGCTGGTGGTGGATGATGCCATTGTGGTGCTGGAAAATATCATGCGCTACATCGAACAGGGTGAAGATCCCAAACACGCGGCGTTAAAAGGCGTCAGAGAAGTCGGCTTCACGGTGATCTCCATCTCACTGTCGCTGGTAGCGGTGTTTATCCCCATCTTCTTTATGCCTGGCACCATGGGGCTGCTCTTCCATGAGTTTGCCTGGGTGGTGTCACTGGCGATTCTGGTTTCCGCTGCCGCCTCACTCACCATCATCCCGCTGCTGGTACCCATGTTAATGCGCCATGATGCCGATCACGCAAAACCAGAACCGGCGTGGAGCCGTCTGTTTGAACGCGGGTTTGAGACGCTGCGTCAGCACTATGCGCGCGGATTAAATTGGGCGGTAGATCATCGTGCCGTGACGCTTTCGGTCGCCGTGTTGACCGTCGCGTTGACGGCCTGGTTGTATATCAGTGCACCGAAAGGGTTCTTCCCACAAGAGGATATCGGCCAGGTCACGGCGAACATCGATACGCCGCAGGATATGTCCTACGACGCGCGTAAACAAGTGGCCTTCCAGCTGGGCAACACGTTGTTAAATGACAGTGCGGTAGAGACGTTGGTGACGAAAGTGGATCACGACACGACTCAGCTCAACATTACGTTAAAGGACGCCACCCAGCGCCAGGCGATGGCGCAAGTGTTGCAACAGATGCGCGCCGAAACCCACTACTTACCTGGTATTCAGGTGTTCTTCAGCCCGGTGCAAAACTTTAAAGTGGGTGGCCGTGCGGCCAAAAGTACCTATCAGTACACGTTGCAATCGGTGAGCAGCAGCAATGGCTTGAGTCTCAACGACTACACTAATCAACTGATGGCCGAGATGAACAAGAGCGGCGTGTTTGTCGGGGTGAACAGCGATGCCCAGTTGAATGGCCTACAAGCGCAACTCACCATTGACCGCAATAAAGCCTCGTTGCTGGGTGTCGATCTCGACCAGATCCGCAGCAATTTGTACGCCGCCTTCGGCACATTGCAGGCTTCCACCATCTACGCACCGGAAGACAGCTATGAGGTGATCATGGAAGTGCAGCAGCCTTTCCGTCAGAACGAGAGCGATCTGTCACAAATCTATGTTCGCTCTGCTTCGGGCGATCTGTTGCCGCTGTCGACCTTCACGCATATCAGCCGCGTACAGGGTGTGACCGCCGTGAACCATCAGGGACAGTTACCGGCCATCACTATTTCATTTGACCTGGCACCCGGAAAGTCGCTGTCCGATGCGACACAAGCCATTAGCCAGGCAGAGAGTGCTATCAACCTTCCCGCCACGGTATTTGGTAATTACGCCGGACAAGCTGCGCTGTACCAGCAGTCGCAGAGCAGCCAGGTGTGGTTGATTGTGCTGGCACTGGCGGTGATCTATGTGATTCTCGGTATGCTGTATGAGAGCTGGATCCATCCAATCACTATTCTGCTGGGCCTGCCATCCGCTGCCGTGGGCGCGCTGCTGTCGTTGCGGCTCATGGGTTTGGATCTCACCTTTATCGCCATGATTGGTATTTTGTTGCTGATCGGCATTGTGAAGAAGAACGCCATCATGATGATCGATTTTGCGCTATCCGCGCAGCGTGAACAGGGGTTAAGTGCTCATGACGCCATTATTCAAGCCTGCCTGCAGCGTTTCCGCCCGATCATGATGACCACCCTGTGCGCCATTATGGGGGCGCTGCCGATTGCCTGCGGCTGGGGTGCCGGTGCCGAGTTACGCCAGCCGATGGGTGTCGCCGTGGTCGGTGGTCTGGTGTTTTCACAATTCATTACCCTGTTTATCACCCCGGTGCTCTATTTGCTGTTTGATCGCACTGGTGCACGTTTGGATGCGCTGACCCACGCGACGGAGGAAGCATGAGATTGTTATTAGTGGAAGACCAGCAGATGGCGGCGGACTACATCGCCAAAGGGCTGCGCGAAAATGACTTTGTGGTGGATGTGGCCGCCAACGGCATTGACGGGCTGCACCTGCTGCTGACACATGTTTACGACCTGGCAATCCTCGATGTAATGTTGCCGGGTATCAACGGCTGGAAGCTGCTGGAGATGGCGCGGCAAGCCGATCGCGCCACCCCCGTGATGTTTCTCACTGCTCGCGATGATATTGAAGATCGCGTTAAAGGGCTGGAGTTGGGCGCGGAAGATTACCTGATCAAGCCATTCTCTTTCAGCGAACTGCTGGCACGCGCGCGGGTGATTCTGCGCCGTCAGACGCCCAGTGCGGTGTTAAGCAGTGATGAATCCCAGTTGCAGATTGGCGGACTGGTGCTGGACTTTGTGAAGCGCAAAGTCTCACGTGAAGGCAACCGCATCGAGCTGACGCAGAAAGAGTTTCTGCTATTGAGCCTGTTGATGCGCCGCAATGGCGAAGTATTGTCGCGCACGGTGATCGCCGAGCAGGTGTGGGACATGAATTTCGATCCTGAAACCAACGTGATTGATGTCGCTATCCGCCGTCTGCGCGGCAAAATTGATGATAATTACAGCGTCAAACTGCTGCACACCATTCGAGGTGCAGGTTATGTTTTGGAAGAGAAAGAGCATGCTGATACCCCGTAATGTCCCGATTACCGTTCGCCTGACGCTGTTTTTTTCACTGGCAATGGCCATCGTGTTGTATAGCGTTTCTGGCTTGCTTTATCAGACCCTGCGCGACCAACTCAACAGTAAAGATGTCAATGAGTTGCGCAGTACGCTGCAGTTTCAAAAAGAGATAGCCAGCACCATCAGTGAACGTCAGGGACCGCAAGAGCAGTGGCAAAAGGAGTTGTTTGAGTTTATTGCTGAGCAAGATCGGCTGTCGCTGCGGATCATCAGCCCGGACGGGAAAGTCTGGTCTCAGTCAAAAAATATGCGCGTGCCGCAATCTGCCTACCCTTCCCCGACCAAAGATTTTAACTACCAGAGCTGGAAGCATCATGACGGTGAACAGCACGAGAAATATCTGATTACCGCCACCACTTTCCCTCTCAAGGATAAAGAACTGTGGTTGGTGCAAGCCGCACTCAACGTCTCACGCAATAATGAAATCATCGAAAATTACTGGGCACGCATGCAGATTGCTGCTGCCTTGGCGATCCTGCTATTTGCCGCCTGCGGCTATGGTCTGGCACGTCGCGGCCTGCGTCCGCTGCGGGTGATCAGCCGCCAGATTGAAACCATCAACGTGGAAGAGTTGCACACGCGTTTGGCCACCGAGCGCTGGCCGTCGGAATTGGTGGTGTTGGCCTCGTCATTCGACAGCATGCTCACGCGACTGGAAGCGTCTTTTGCCCAACTCACGCGCTTCTCTTCTGACCTCGCTCATGAGCTGCGCGCACCGATCAATAATTTGATTTCAGCGGCCAGCGTGACCCTGAATCAACCACGCAGCGCAGCAGAGTATCAGGATACGTTAGAGGCGATAGTGGAAGAAGGTGAACGCTTGTCGCGCACCGTCTCTTCCATGCTATTTTTGGCCCGCGCCGATAATAGCCGCGAGCCGTTGAAAAAAGATCTGCTGCATAGCGCCAATGAATTCCGTCGTTTAATTGGTTTTTACGACATTCTGGCTGAGGAGAAAAACATCACGCTGATACAAGCCGGCGATGAGTCATTCTCTGCCGATCCGCTGCATTTTCAGCGTGCCATCTCTAACCTGCTGTCGAATGCACTGCATTACACGCCCGCAGGCGGTGAGATCATTCTGCGCGCTGTACGCGAACCTCACTGGCTGCACTTTAGCGTGCAGGATAATGGCGAGGGTATCGAGCCCGAACACATTCCCCATCTGTTTGAACGTTTTTATCGTGCCGATCCTTCACGCACCAGCGCAGAAAATACCGGATTAGGATTGGCGATTGTGAAGACCATCGCGGAGTTGCACGGCGGTAAAGTGGCGGTCATCAGCACGCCAGGCAAGGGCAGCACCTTTACCTTCTCGATACCGCAATAAACCCGCCTGTCAGAATTGTCATCTTCAGGTTTGAGTGTGGTCACCACCACCGTGAGAAAATAACACTATCAACACAACAGTTGTTATTAACCACGAGGTGACCACCATGAAACAGAAATTATTGATGATACTTGTAGCTGCATTTTCCCTGTTAGCCGTCACTCAGGTTGAAGCCAATATCGGCGTGGAACGCACCGCCAACACCTGGCTATTAACCCCCGCCAGTTGGCATCCCGGCACACCGAATAAATTGTACGAGAATTATCCTTTCGATCTAGGCGAACAGAATATTAATATGGGGGATGAGGATCAATATCACCACGTAAATAACGACAGTAACCTACATCCCCTGACCGATAAATCTGTCCACTCACCGGTTTATCAGCAGCAATAAGATAGTCAATTCGCTGGCGAATGCATGCCAGCTTAGGTCCTTTTTGAATGAGGCCGCTATTTTCTAAAATGGCGGCCTTTTTATATATATGAACATGTTGGTGCGGGCCACAGCACCTCTGCTGCTGCCGGGCCGTCCTCGCGCCGCTTCGCGGTGCCTTCGGCTGCAACGCCGTGCCGGCCGGACCGTTCGGGTACAGCCATCCAGGCCTACCCGAACTGCCTGTCGCATCCCTGCGACTGGCTCATGGCACAACGTCTCCGCCTCAGCGCTGCGAATAGCCCTTGCAGCATCAGAGGCGCTGTGGCCTTAAACTACGTGCCCTTTGCAGAAGCAAGGGCGATGTGGCCTCCGACACAGTGCGCTTTGTGGCAGTAAAAGCCCTAAAGCCCTCACCATCGCGCCCTCTCCAACAGCGTAAACAGAAGTTAGCAAGCAGGCTGGGGCCGCTCTGGGGCTGGCATTTCGCAGCGCTGAACGGAATGAGGAGGCCAGGAGAGCCAGCATGGATGCTGGCGAAAGGTGCAGCCGGGACAGGGAAAGTCCCGTCTGCGCCGGTCCGTCAGGCTGACGAGTGAAGTGAAGGTACCGCGTCAGCGGCGCGAGGACAGCCAGCCCCAGAGCGGCACCAGACTGCGTTATCACCACATGTTTATTTAGCACCGTTTAGACAACCGCTGACCGCAACCACCACCACACAGCCGGCAGACTTAGATACAGCGCTATCATAATCGACGTAAACAGATCCCCCGGCCAGTGCATACCCAGCGCCAGACGACTGATGATCACGCCATAAGCCCACAACATCACCAGCCCAGCCAACAGCCACTTACCCCGCGCCATCAGCAGCGCCACCGCCATTAATGCCCAAGTGGCAGCAAAAATCGTGTGCCCGGAAGGAAAGGCAGGATCGACCTGCTGTAGCCAGTGCTGCTTCTGCCAATTCGGAATCTGGGTGTTATTTGCCAACCGCTGGGTAACCAGCTGCTGCCGCTGGGCAGGATCATCTTGGTAAAAGTGGCGATCAATCTCACTGTCAGTTTGACTCAGCCACACCACATAGGGGCGTGGCTCATGGTTGGTCTTTTTGATTTCGCTCACCGCCACTTGCCCTACTATCACCGGCAACAACATCACCAAAGAAAATTTAACCCAATCTCCCCGGCGAATATTCAACGTATAAATCAAAACAAACAACATTAACGCAGACGTGATAAAGCCAAAAGGTTTACTCACGGTCTGCGTCAGCAAATAAAACCACCATAACAGCGCGGATTGATCGTTGGCATTCCAGCTCCAGTGAATTCCCCAGGCAAATAACGGAATAGCAAACAACAATGCACAACAGATGATCAGCGCAATATAAGGGCTGCGTAAAAATCGCATTGGTTTAGTCATCCATCAATTAATGTTTTGCGCGCGTGAATTTTAAATAACCGAATAAATAATCATTCAAATTACAGAGTTTATTAAACAGCGGTGTGAATAGCGGTTCCGTTTTATTAACAGCGAATGCACACCCCAGTGCCACCAGCACCGAACCCAACATATCGCCGGGGAAATGCACCCCCATATAGATTCGCCCCCAGGCAATAAATCCGCTCATCACCAGCAGCACGGCACCTGATATCAGCCGTTGGCTAAATAACAAGCTCATCGTAATCGCACAGGCCAGCGTCATATGATCGCTGGGGAAAGAAGCGTCGGCGACATGGGAAATAAAGGTGTGGCCAATCGGCACCATAAACGGTCGTGGATGAGGGAAGAAATCCCCAATGATCACGTTGAGGGTTAACGCGATCAGCGACGTCAGTAAAGCGGATAATGCCACCTGTTGCTTATCCCGGTTAAAACTGAACCAATAAACCAGCAATGCCAACGGATATATCAATATCAGCCACGTTGCGCAGACATTGCCAAAACTCAGCATTGCCGTCGATGCATGTGCCGGCGCGTTCAGCAGCAGGAATACCGTGTCGTTAATATTTTCCGCGTTTTCAGATGTCAGAAACATCGCTATCTCCTTGTAATCAATTAAGCCAGTGGCAGGGAAACGCTTACCTTTAAACCCGAGGGGAAGCGCGTGGTGGCCGATAGCGCCACCTCACCCTGCATACGAACCAGCATGGCGTGGACAATCGACAGACCTAAGCCTGAGCCGTTGGCGTCATTGCCTTCCATGCGATAAAAAGCGTCAAAAACCCGATGGTGCTTATCGGCTGGAACACCGGGACCGGAATCTTCGATGGTGATCAACACCTGACGGGGATGCTGTTCGATAGCGATATCGATGCATCCGCCCTCCGGCGTGTATTGGATGGCGTTGTGCAACAGGTTGCGCAGCGCGGTATAGAGATCAGAGGGGCGAACCATCACCACCGCATCTCTGATGCTGAGCACCCCCAGATCCTGGGCTTTGTGCTCAGCTAACGGATGCAGATCGGCGATCACCTGCTTCACCACCGCAAACACTGGTGTACGCTCCACGGGTGGCAGCACTCCCGCTTCCCCACTTTGAGCGCGGCTCAGCGTCAGCAACTGTTCCACCAGCCAACTGGCGCGTTCCATACCCGCACGCAAATTACTTAGCCGATGCTGGCTCTCCGGCGGCAGTTCGCTACTTGCCAGCCGCTCGGATTGCAGCATCAGCGCCGTCAGTGGTGAGCGAAGTTCGTGGGCAGCATCCGCAACAAAACGCCGTTGCTGCGTGATGGCATCGGAAGATCGTTGTAGCAGGCGATTGATCGCGGTGATAAAGGGTTGAATTTCACGCGGAATTGTCTCGCCATTCAGAGACATTGAGGCACTGTCGCATTGCTGATCGACCTCCGCCGCCAGTTGGCGGATTGGGCGGAAAATCTTCTTCACCAGGTCAGCAATCAGATACAGCAGTACCGGAAAAAGAATGCCAAACGGCACTAAGGTGCGCAGTGCAGAAGAGAGCGCGACGCTTTCCTGCACCGAAGCACGTTGCGCCACCGCGATGCGCACACCACCAGCCATGTTTTCTATTAGCACGCGATAGCGTTGTTGATTGACTTTCAGCGTGTGAAAACCCACTTCCAACTGCGCGGGCAGTGCAAAATCAGCGACGGGCGCAGCAGCAGGCATGATGAAGTGCACCACAATGCGCGAGCCCTCCTCATCCTGCAGCGGCGGGCTGATGAAACTGCTATTACCGGGCGTCAGCATGCCATCCTTCGCCAGACTGGCGATTTGTTGCAGCGAGGAATCCTGCAACTCATGCGCTTCATCCCATGCAGAGAGAAAACCCAACACCCCGCTGAGTAAAGCGATGCTACCGACGGCGACACACAAAACCAGCGACAGACGTAACTGTACTGATTCACTCAAGCGTTTTTTGAGACTTTCCATCCCACGCCCCGCACATTCTGAATCGCATCGCTACCGAGCTTTTTTCGCAGTGAATGAATGAAGTATTCAATGGCGTTGCTCTCAACCTCTTCGCCCCAGCCGTAGATTTTGCTTTCTAACTCGCTGCGCGAAAAAATCTGACCGGGCTGGGCGATCAACGCCTGCAACAACGCATACTCACGAGCAGACAGAGTGTGGGTTTGGTCGCGCTGAAGATGACATACCTGACGGGTCGCCGGATTGAGCGTCAAAAGACCATTGCTCATCAGCGGAGCAGCATTCCCCGCTTTCCGTCGCATCACCGCACGCGCGCGTGCCAGTAATTCACTCATGGCAAATGGCTTGAGCACATAATCGTCGGCACCCGCATCCAAGCCATTCAAACGATCTTCCAGTGCATCACGTGCGGTAACGATCAGCAACGGCACCTGATTTCCCTGTTGACGCAGTTGTTTCAGCACCGCCAGCCCATCACGTCGCGGTAATCCGAGATCAAGTAACACCAGATCGTAGGGGTGAGTGTTCAGGCTGAGCAGCGCCTGTTCTCCATCGCGCACCCAATCCGCGGCATAGGCGGCATCTTTCAACGCCGCGTAAACTGCATCACCGATCATACGGTCGTCTTCCACCAGCAGGACTCTCATGGCTCTTCCTGCTGTGCCGGACGCAAGATAGCAGTCAGCACAGGCAGCAGTGAGACGCCAATGATACTGAGCGCCAGCCACTCACGGTGATCGCGGACCCAAGCTAAATCTCCCAAGAAGTAGCCCAACGCGATAAAACTGCTGCACCAAGCTAAAGCGCCAGCGAAATTCCACAGTAAAAACGCAGATCGAGGCATGGCAGACAGGCCAGCAATAAACGGGGCTAAGGTGCGTACAATGGGTACAAATCGACCGATAAATACCGTGGCAGAACCATATTTTTGAAAAAACGTCTCCGTCTTTGCGCGATGCTGCGACTTTAACCATTGGCGCCGTAAAATAAAGCGCCCTACCGATCCTTTGCCAATATGGTAATTCAGCGTGTCACCGACAAAAGCGGCAGCGGTTAACAGTGCAATGACCATGACAGGTGACAATGACGTTGCAGGGAGAAAGGCCCCCAAGGTAAACAACAACGAATCTCCCGGTAAAAACGGTACAATCACCAGTCCGGTTTCACACAAAATAATCACTGCCACGATCGCCACCACCCATAAAGGATCGGCATTCACCAGCGCAATTAAATGACTGCCAGAGAAAAAGTCCATCAGATGCTGAAGCATATTATTATTCCTGATCGGATTAGCGTTTGGATAACTGACGTGACGAGTGGCTATAGAGCGTTGACGCACCGATTAATATCGCCATGGCGAGCAGGAAAATAATATTCACAGGCGTAGTGCCATAGCCTAATCCTCCCTCTTTAATCGGCTGCGAAAATAGATCGGCCAGGGATGCCCCTAATGGACGCGTCAGCACGTATACCGTCCAGAAGCTGGCCACGCTGCTGAGTTTGCCGATTCGCCACAGCACAGCACTCGAGGCAATGAATACAGCGAACAGAAGCGTTGTCGTTAAGTAGCCAAGCGACATTTTTTCTGCCAGCGCATCACCTAATGCAGTACCAAAGGCGAAGGTCAGCATAATCGCGAGCCAGTAGTAGAGTTCGCGACCTAGCGTATTAATTGAGGAAAATTCCAGCGTGCCTTCCGTCCGATGCCAAAACATCAGCACCATGACTAAGCCTGATCCAAACATCACCACCGAATACAGCAACGGCACCTGCAGCTGATCGGTCAAATAATCTGTTAAGAGCGTCCCGGTAATGCTCACCATTAAGACAGTAAGCCAATATAACCATGGGATATAGCGCGGTGCGCGCAGCTGAAATAGCAGTACAACCAGATACAGCATGGCAGAAACAAGCGAAGTGCCCGTAAGCCCAAGACCTAAGCCGAAGTTAACCCAATCTGCCCCCGTTTCACCGACCGTGGTGGACATCATTTTGAGTACCCAAAACAACAATCCAGCCTGAGGTACTTTGGTTTTCAATTCTGTAAAGGTATCAGTCATGTTCGGTATCCCCGTCAACATATTGCGCCTATGATGGCGGGGTAAACTTAAATCTCCCTTAAAAAGGAAAAATAGTTTTCTTTTTTACTGACCTAAAATAAATCTAGTCCCTTTCGTTCTTAATGTTTAATTAAGAAAAGTGTGAACCGTTTCCTTTAAATCAGGCAAATATATACCGCATTTAATCTGAAATAGTTTTTCGCCGAAATGAATAACCAAACTGAGTTCACAAAAGCTGGAAAAACCTTCAGCAGCGGATTGCATCGGAGTCGCAATGGGTTACTGTTAAATTCTTGTAACAAATGTAACCAAAAGGATCTGTATGAAAACCTCTCTGCGTTTTTTAACAACCTCTGTACTGGCAGGACTCTCCTTCTCTGCACTCGCGGCTGCGCCTGCTGGTTATCCCGCCGACTATCAGAAAGTCATTGATGCGGCGACCAAAGAGGGCAAAGTGGTGGTGTATTCGACCACCGATACCAAAGCAGCAGGTCCGCTTATCAAAGGCTTTGAGTCGCTCTATCCTGGCATTAAAGTCGAATATAACGACATGAACAGCACCGAACTCTATAACCGCTATATCAGTGAACAGGCTTCAGGCAGCGGTAGCGGTGATGTGGTATGGAGCTCGTCAATGGATACCGCGCTGAAACTGGCCACCGAGTATGCGGCGGAATACACCTCGCCTGAGCAGAGCAAGATTCCGAAATGGGCGGTATGGCAAAACAAAGCCTATGGCACCACCTATGAGCCGGTGGTGTTCATTTATAACAATAAATTAATCCCGAAAGGTGAAGCGCCCGACTCCCACACGGCGCTGGCGAAAATGATTTCCGCTAACCCGGATAAATTCAAAAATAAAGTCACTACCTACGATATCGAAAAATCGGGTCTTGGATTTATGCTTACCGTTGAGGACAGCAAAGTTGATCCGCAATACAAGCAAAACCTTGCGGGCATGGCCAAAGGCGGCCTGACCGTGCAGTCATCCACCGGCACCATGATGGAGCGCGTGTCCTCGGGTGAAAACCTGATTGGCTTCAATATTCTGGGGTCCTACGCTGAAGCCCGTGCCAAAAACGATCCGGCATTAGGCATTGCTTATCCGAAAGATTACATCTTGGTGTTATCACGCGTCTCGTTTATTACGGAAGACGCCGAGCACGAGAATGCCGCCAAGTTGTGGCTTGATTACGTGTTATCAGAAAAAGGACAAAATATCCTGGCGAACCAGGCCGACATTCCATCATTGCGCAATGATATCGAAGGTAAAAATGATATCGATGGCATGACCAAAATGCTGGGCAATGCACTGAAACCTATTCCCGTTGATGAATCACTGCTGGAGTATCTGGAGCCGGCGAAGCGTCTGGAATTTATTAAGCAGTGGCGAGCGGCTGCCGGTAAATAACCGTTCCTGCATTATGCGCCATTCGTTAAACGGTGGCGCATAACCCCTTCTCTCGCCTGCGTATTTTGACAGGGTTGGCATATGAATAGGTTACTGAGAAAGTGGCAGAGTCTGCCACGTGCATTGATTGTCTTAATCACGGCATTGGTGATATACGTGCCGCTGATGTTTATCGTGGTGCAAAGTTTTCTCTCTGCGCCCTTCTTTGCCAAAAAGAAAGAGCTGACGCTCGGTTCCTTCGGCTTTATTTTCTCCGATCCCGATTTCTATAAAGCGCTGGAATCGGGTTTTATCCTGGCGTTTGGTTTGGTGATTATTGCCATACCGTTGGGCGGGATTCTGGCTTTTTTGATGGTGAGAACCAATTTACCGGGTCGCCGTTTCATTGAGCCACTTATCCTGGTCCCCATTTTTGTCTCCCCCATGGTATTAGCCTTTGGTTATGTGGTAGCTGCAGGCCCGGTGGGCTTTTTGTCACAGTGGGCTAATCAACTGTTTGGTGTCGTGCCGTGGAATATCTACTCGATGACCAGCATTGTGGTGATCGCCGGTCTCACTCACGTTCCGCACGCTTACCTCTATATTTCATCAGCGCTGCGCAGCGTTAGCTCTGACGTGGAAGAGGCTGCGCGCACCGTCGGCGCTTCACCGTTGCAGGTGATGACGTCGGTTAGCTTGCCGATGGTGCGTCCATCGATCCTGTATGCCTGTGTCCTGCTGTTTTTCCTTGGATTGGAAGTATTTGGTCTGATGCTGGTGCTCGGCGACCCGGAAGGCAACATGGTGCTCGCCACCTATCTCTATAAGTTGACCAACAAATTGGGCACACCGTCCTACCACTTGATGGCGGCGGTTGCCGTCGTGCTGATCTGCTTCACCGTGCCACTGGTGATGCTACAACGCTGGCTGATGCGCACCGCTAACCGCTTCGTCACGATGAAAGGCAAAGCCTCACAGGCACGCGCTTTACCGCTCGGCAAATGGCGCTGGATTGCCGGTGCCGTGGTGTTGTTCTGGCTCACGGTGACTATCGGGGTGCCGTTACTCGGCGTGGTGATGCGCGCGTTTATCTCACATTGGGGCGTGGGCGTTTCGTTGTGGGATGAAGTCTCGTTTGCGACTTTCCGCAGCATTTGGGATCAGCCCAATCTGCTGCGCGCCATCGTTAACTCCATGCTGATTGGGGTCATCGGGGGGGCTGTAGCCGTCGTCTGTTATCTCTTCGTCGGGATTGCGATGCACCGCAAGCAAGATAACGTCACGCGTTTCCTCGATTACAGCGTGCTGGTGCCGCGCGCCGTTCCGGGTCTGTTAGCCGGTTTGGCCTTTCTCTGGGTGTTCCTGTTCATCCCGATGTGGCTCGATCAATCGCTGAAAAATGGCTGGCTTTCGAATTTATCCATGGCGGATTGGCTGCGGGAAAACTTCATTGTTTGGCTGCGTTCACTGCGCCAAACCATCTTCAGCGTCTGGCTGGCCTACACCGTGGTGTGGATGGCTTACGGTTTGCGTCTGATCTCCTCCACCCTGCTTCAAGTGGGACCGGAATTAGAAGAAGCGGCACGCAGTGCCGGCGCGACACCGGGTCAGACCACACGCCACGTGACTGTGCCCCTTTCTCGCCACGGCTTGATCGGTTCATGGCTGCTGATGTTCCTGATATTTGAGCGTGAATACTCAACTGGTGTTTATTTGCTGTCTCCGGGCACCGAAACCATCGGTTCAATGCTGGTCTCCCTGTGGTCAGCGGGCGCGATTGATATTGTTGCCGCGCTCTCCCTGATCAATATCGTGCTGGTGGTGGTCGGCCTCGGCATCGCATTACGCTTTGGAGTGAAATTACATGATTGAATTATCGGTAGATAACTTGCATCTGATGTACGGCGATAATCCAGTACTGAAAGGCGTATCGATGCAGTTGAAAAAGGGTGAAGTGGTGTCACTGCTGGGGCCTTCTGGCAGTGGAAAAACCACTTTGTTGCGGGCGGTCGCGGGTTTAGAGAAGCCCACCAAAGGCAGGATTACCATCGGCAAAAATGTGGTGTTCGACGGTACGCCTAAAAGTGAAATTCCCGCTGAAGAGCGCAATCTGGGTCTGGTGTTTCAGTCCTACGCACTATGGCCGCACAAAACCGTGTTTGAGAATGTTGCCTATCCGCTCAAGCTGCGCAAGGTTGCCAAGGACGAGATTAACCAGCGCGTGCAGGCAGTGCTGGATCAACTGGGCCTGGGCCATTTGGGTAAGCGTCATCCGCATCAGCTGTCCGGTGGGCAACAGCAACGCGTGGCGATTGGCCGTGCTCTGGTCTACAACCCACCGGTGATTCTGCTGGATGAACCCTTATCAAACCTCGATGCCAAATTGCGGGAAGAGGCGCGCGTATTCTTGCGTGAATTGATTATCCGTCTCGGTTTGTCCGCACTGATGGTGACGCATGATCAAAATGAAGCGATGGCGATTTCTGACCGCATCCTGCTGCTCAACAACGGCGTAATTGAACAACAAGGCACACCGCAGGAGATGTACAGTCAGCCGAATACGCTATTTGCCGCAGAATTCATGGGTAGCAATAACCGTCTGCACGGCAAAATCACCCACGTTGAAGGCGGCCGTGCGCGCATCGCTGGGGCTAAATGGGCGTTGTGGGGCAAATCGACGGGCGATATCCGTGTGGGCCAGGAAGGCACGGCGGTGATTCGTGTTGAGCGGCTTCACTTTGCGGAAACCACCGAGGATAACTTCATCGAACTGCCACTCCTCACCAGTATGTATTTGGGCGATCGCTGGGAATACCTGTTCCGCACCGAGGAAGATGGCTTCGCGCTGCGGGCTTATGGCCGAGAGTTCCGCGGTAATCAGCGTTTTCGTCTATCACTGCCGAAAGATGATTTGTGGATATTCCCCAAAAACTGAGAATAGACCTGCCGTAACCGGCAGGTCTGATCACTCAATCCCCACTGACGCGATAGCGTTCCAGCCAATGTGCGTAAGGCGCAGGCAACACCCAGGAAGGCTCGGTCTTATGCAGTGCCAGCGCAGCCTGATAACTCCAGTGCGGGTTTTTCAGGTGCGCGCGCCCTACCATAACCAGATCCAACTGGCCTTTCTCAATGGTCTCATTCGCGATGGCAGGAGCATCAATACCCCATGCTGAGGTCACCGGAATGTTCGCTTCGCGGCGAACACGTTCGGCAATTGGAGCGAGGAATGCCGTGCCCCACGGGATGTTGGCATCCGGGGTTGAGAAGCCCATGCTCACGCTAAGCAAGTCGAGACCATTTTCACGCCACTGCTTGGTTAGCGTAATCGCTTCCTGCAACGTCTCTTCATCTCGCCCATCAAACTCAAGCACGCCAAATCGCGCGGTCAACGGCAGATTTTCTGGCCATACTTCGCGCACCGCATCAAAGGTTTCGCGCAGGAAACGGCTGCGTCCTACGGCATTACCGCCGTATTCATCGGTACGCTGGTTAGCGTGGACGGAGAAAAAACTCTGCGCCAGATAACCGTGAGCAAAGTGCAATTCCAGCCACTCGAATCCGGCATCGCGGGCGCGCTGCGCAGCACGCACAAAATCTTCGCGTACACGTTTGATATCATCGAGCGTCATGGCCTTCGGTAAACGCGGCAAATTGGCACCAAAAGCCACGGCAGAAGGAGACAGGGTTTCCCATGCTGCCGTCTCTCCCGCAGGAATATGGTCATCACCTTCCCAGGGTTTATTTGCGCTGGCTTTGCGCCCCGCGTGTCCAATTTGAATACCCGGCACAGCACCACTGGCTTTAATTTCTCGCGCAATCTGTCCCAGTTTTTCTGCCTGAGCATCATTCCAGATGCCGAGACAAGCCGGTGTAATGCGCCCTTCTGGTGACACTGCAGTCGCTTCGACGATCACCAGCCCCGCTCCGCCGCGAGCCAAACTGTTGTAATGCACTCGATGCCATTCGTTACTGACACCGTCCACGGCACTGTACTGGCACATCGGCGGTACCGCGATACGATTGCGCAGCGTGATGCCTTTCAGGCTAAAAGGTGAAAACAGTCCCATAACAACCCCTCAATGTAATTAAAGCAAAATGACCTGCTTGCCACTAAAATTACGATGCTGCAACGCTCGTAACTGCGCAGGTAGTTGATCGTAAGGGAAATGCAGCAGCAACTCGCTTTGCAAACTCCCTGAAGCAATCTGCGCCAGCATGCGCTCACCTTGTTGCGTGAGCGCATGCCACTGCTGCGCATTGCCCGTTTGATGCAGTGCACCCAGCGCCACTTCGTGTAGAGAAAGCGCGCGGCCAAATGCGGCACATGGCCACTCCGCGACACGACCCTGAATGCAGACTAAGTGACCATTTGCCAGCAGAGTATCTGCCAGCTGTGCAGCCTGTTCTGGCCCCACCGCATCAATCACGGCGAAATAACGACGATGGGCCGTTTCTGTCGTGAGTTGGCTGTCGTTCAGGCATCGCTTTGCGCCCAGTGCGTGTAAGCGAGACCAGTGGCGCTCACTGCTCAAGGTTGTGATATCAAAACCCCGCGCCTGTGCCAGTTGCACCAGATAATGACCAACAGAACCGCCCGCACCAGCAATCAACAGCGGCGCGCCGGGCTGAGCAGGAATTTTTTCAATGGCCTGCCAGGCAGTCAATGCTGGACAAGGGAAGGCGGCCGCCGTCGCAAAATCAATATCATCTGGGATCCGCATGACAACCTGTGCAGCCAGCACGGTGTATTCTGCAAAACTGCCGTTACGCTGTAAGTTCTGGTGATACGCCACACGTTTACCCAGGAGGCTTTTCTCCACCTCTGGCCCTATCGCCACCACCGTCCCCGCACCATCAACACCCGGCACTTGTTCGAGCTGTGTGCTGAGCACTTTCCAGTCGACCGGATTAAGCCCAATCGCCGCATTCTGCACCAGAATTTCTCCCGCCTGCGGTAGCGTGGCGCTGAGATAACGTTCCTGTAGATCCAGCGGGGAATGACCTCCGAGCCAGACCCAACCACGCCAGTCAGGGGGAATGGAGAACGCCGGATCAGACATAGGCACCTGCCGAATACGTCAACTCATAACTGTGGCTGTAAATTTCAATGATGTTTCCGAACGGATCTTCCATATACACCATGCGATACGGTTTCTCGCCAGGGAAGTATTCACGCACAGGCATGCGCTGCTTGCCGCCTGCCGCCACGATTTTTTCGGCTAACCCTTCAACATCGGGATCCTGCACGCAGAAGTGGAAGACACCCGTTTTCCAGTATTCAAAGTTATTTTCTGGCTTCTCTGCGGCTTTGAATTCAAAAATCTCGACGCCTACGCGATCGCCAGTCGAAAGATGGGCAATACGGAATTTTTGCCAGCCACCGCCAAATACATCACTGCACATCACACCGATGGCGGATTCATCTTCCTGAATTTCAGTTGGTGGCATAATCAGGTACCAACCCATCACTTCAGTATAAAATTTTACAGCGGCATCAAGATCGGTCACTGACAGACCGATGTGGGAAAACGTACGTGGATAGGGAGTACTCATTGCTCATCTCCTCTGATGAAAAGATCCACAGGCTACGGCGCTACAGGTATAATGAAAACAGTGATTCAATTATGGTAATTATAAAATTTCATTATGCTAAATCCACAATGGCTTAAATCTTTTGCCACACTGGCCGAAGTGAGTAGCTTCACGGCCACCGCTGAGAGGCTGGGTATTACGCAAGCGGCCGTCAGCCAACATATTCGCCATCTTGAGCAACAGCTCGGCCCGCTGATTCTGCGGAGTAAGCGTCCATTGGAACTGACACCCGCCGGTCGGGCACTGTTGGATTATTGCCAGCAGGTAGATCGTGCCCAGCGTCACCTGGCATTGCGACTCAGTGAAGGCGACGTAACTTGCGGGGAAGTCAGCCTTATCTCCCCCGGCAGTATCGGGTTGCGGCTTTATCCCCTGCTCCTCGCTTTGCAGCAACAGCATCCTGATTTAACCATCCGTCACCGTTTTGCACCGGACAGCGAAGTGATGGATGCCGTGCTGCATAACCGGTTTGAGATGGGCCTGATGACGCTAAAGCCCGATGACAAACGTCTGGTGGCACAAAAATTTACTGAAGAACCTTTAGAGCTGGTTGTGCCAGCAGGCGCAGCAGCCACAAGATGGGAAGATCTTGAAGCCCTGGGTTTTATTGATCATCCAGATGGTCAGGCAATGGCGACGCGTCTGCTGAGCCGACGCTTTCCCGGTAATCCAGGTGTGCGTAATCTGCCACAGCGCGGCTTTAGTAATCAGATCAGCTTAATTCTCGAGCCGGTAGCACGTGGGCTAGGCTTCACCGTGTTGCCGCGCTTTGCACGCCTGGCATTTCACCGCCAGGAATGCATTCAGGTAATCGAGGCAGGCAACGCATTAGTGGATACCATCTGGTTGATCCACCGCGCTGAGTGGCCTCTTTCTGCGCGGGCACAGCAGGCACTCGGCTGGCTGGAAGCCAAGATGTAACCTTTACTGACGGGACTTAGCCTCGGCCACTAGCCCATCCAGCCAATCCTGATGGCCGTTGATCATTGGATTGGGTTTGGCATTCGCCAGCTCCACGGCAGGTTTACCGTTTTGCGTCTCTTGAGTCAGGATGCGCACGCGGTTATCTGGAAGGTCTTCAATAAGCCAAGCGTGTAATACGTCCAAACGTTCATCGCTGCCGACTTCTCCAGCCCATCCGTGCCAGGAAACACGGGCTGCTTCACCTGCAACAGGCGCGACATACTCTGTAACTTGGGCTTCAACGGGGAAGCCAAACGTTTCGAAGTAGAAACGCACGCCCTGCTCCAGTTCTGGGCCTTTATTATCGTAGAAACGGGCGTTAGCCGAATTCTGATAGTAGGTCGGCCACAGTGAAGGTGTATTCAGCAGCGGCCAGATATCTTGCGTGCTCAAGCCTGCAACAATGACCTCGTTTGAACAATAGTTATCGGCAAATCCCGGTACAAAGCCTTCCGGCCAGTTAATCGCGTTCATTTTCATTGATAGTTTCTCAAAAGTGATAAGGGACAGGTGAAGTATCTGTCTGCTGGAGAAATAACACCAATCGCCTTTCATTATCTTTGATATCAAAATTAGTGATATCTAATGGCGGTTAGCGCGCTGGCTATAACAATAATTTATAACCTTCATAAGTTAACGCGGGTTTTCATAATAGCTACATCCGCTAATCTGACGGGGCGCGGATCCAGTCAAAAATTGAGCAATGGCGCATAACTTTTATTATTTTAAAATTCTTAAGGATATTATATGGCAATCGGCCAGACCCAATTGATTAAGCCGGTGCTGATGGTACTCACCAGCTATCGCGGCATCGTTAACGGACATGAAATTTCAGGATTTTATTTGCCAGAATTAACGCATCCCCTTCATGTGCTGAATCAGGCAGGCGTGCCGGTCGCCTTTGCTTCCATTAAAGGCGGAAAACCTCCGGTCTATGGAATCGGCGATGATGAAATTAACCAACGATACTGGCAGGATGGCAATTTCCAGCAGCAACTCAATCACACGTTGCCACTGGCTGCAGCCAAAAGTGATGATTACAGTGCCGTGCTGTTTGTAGGTGGGCATGGCACTATGTGGGACTTCCCGGATGATGCTGCCGTTAAAAAACTCATCCGCGACATGTTTGAGTGCAATAAACCCATCGCTGCCGTTTGTCATGGTCCCGCCGCACTGGTCAACGTGAAGCTGAGTAATGGGGAATATCTGGTGAAAGGTAAACGCGTCGCGGCATTTACCGACACAGAAGAAATGGAAGTGGGGCTGGCGGGTGCAGTACCCTTTATGTTGGAGAGCACGCTGAAAGCACGCGGAGCACGACATCAAGCGGCTGAAAACTGGCAATGCAACGTTGTGACCGATGGCGTACTGATTACAGGCCAGAATCCGCAGTCAGCCTCCGAGATTGGCAAAGCGCTTTGCCAGCAGCTGCTGGCGGGATAACACGCAACGCTCTTATCAGCATAAATTCACTTTTGCCTTTCACTGCCGGGGCTTATGAAAACCGATATACGCAATCTGGATCTCAATTTGCTGAAGGCACTTGACGCACTGTTGGATGAGCGCAGTGTGACGCGCGCGGCCGAGCGACTATCACTCACGCAACCCGCCGTCAGCGGAATGCTAACGCGCCTGCGCGAGTGCTTTGACGATCCTTTGTTTACACGCACTCAGCGCGGCATCATTCCAACATTGCGGGCGTTAGAACTGGCGCAGCCGGTGAAATCAATTCTGGCTGAAGTCAGTGAATTATTGCAGCCTAAGGCATTTGAACCCGCTATCGCTGAGATGACGGTGAAGATTGCCGCCACGGATTATGCCTTGCGCGCCGTCATTGTGCCGTTTATGGCCGCTTTGCGATTACAGGCACCCGGTATTCGCGTGGCGGTATTGCCGGTGAATAACGAACAGCTCAGCGCGCAGTTTGAGCGCGGCGACGTTGATTTTGCGCTAATAACGCCGGAGACAGCCCCACCTGACCTGCATGCCAGAGCGCTGTATGACGAAGAGTATGTGTGCTTACTGCGGGCAGACCATCCACTCACGCAGCCGGAAGGTTTAACACTGGATACCTTCTGTGAACATGATCACGCGCTGGTATCCTATGTTGGAGGCAACTTTAGCGGCGTCACCGATGAGGCGCTGGCTTTATGTGGTCGGACACGACGCGTCACGCTCTCTGTTTGCAGCTTCCTGGTGCTGCCAGAGATTTTGCGCGTCAGTGATTTGATCAGTGTGGTGCCAAAACGATTAACCTATGACCTGCCCGGCCTCATTGTTTTGCCGCCTCCCCTAGACATTCAGGGCTTTAGCAAAATTGTGGTCTGGCATGAACGCACACACCGGGATGCAGGGCACCGCTGGTTACGTGATCTGCTCTTTTCAACCGCCGTTTAAATCAGACGCTGCTGTATCTGGTTGACGCAATCCTGAATCAGAACCAGCGTGGCGACCTGGTCTTTCTCCACAAAACGATAGGTCGGCATGCTGACGCTGATGCAGCCTGCAACGGCACCACGTGGATCGAGGATTGCGCTACCATAACAGCAGATATCTAACTCGTTCTCCTGATCGTCTATTGCGTAACCGCGCTGGCGAGTGACGGCTATTTCCGTATGAATAGCGTCTCGGGTGGTGCGTGTGTACTCAGTAAAAGATTGCAAGTCCAGTTGTTCAAGCCAGCCATCCAGTGCGTCTGCAGGCTGCGCGGCAAGCCACGCTTTTCCTACTGAACTGGAATACAAGCTCACACGCGTGCCCACACGTGAAGCCATACGAACCGTGCGATGCGCTTCCAGTTTGTCGATGTAGACCATTTCCAGTCCATTGCGTACCGCCAGATGCACCGTCTCATCAAGAGCGTCACGCAATTGCGTTAACCAGGGTTGTGCCACCGCACGGATATCACTGGTTTCCAGCGACCGCCACGCCAGTGCCACAAAGCGCGGCCCCAGTCCGAGGCGATCCAAATGATCACTCACCAGCATACCCTCTGCCAATAGCGCCTCGACAATGCGGTGCGTCGTCGGACGTGGCAGCGCCAGCGTTTTTGCCAGCGTGCCAATGGTCAATTGATGAGGTTGGTCGGAAACGACCTGTAGGGCTCGCATAAATTTCTGAAAAGCGGCGGTCCCCGGAACTGCAGCGTTTTTTTCCATTAAGTCGTTATGCCGTTAAGTAACCTCCGTCCACCGGCAAAATTGTGCCGGTAATGAACGAGGCTGCAGGGCTGCACAGAAAGACCACGGCCTTCGCTACATCTGCTGGCGTTCCCCAGCGTTTGAGCGGTGTGCGGGACAAAATAGGTTCCGCACGCAATGGATCGTCTTGCAGCGCCTGCGTCAAAGTAGTCGCAATCCAGCCAGGGGCTACCGCATTCACACGGATACCCTCAGCGGCATAGGCAATCGCGAGGGATTTTGTGAGCTGCATAATGCCACCTTTACTGGCGCTGTATCCCGGCACCAGGCCTCCGCCAAAAAAGCTTAACATTGAAGCCGTATTGACGATGCATCCCTTACTTTGCGCCAGTTTTTTGCGTGCAGCTGAGCAGCAACGTAGCGTGCCGGTGAGGTTAATATCAATGACGTTTTCAAACACGTCAACCTGATGCTCTTTTTCCCGGCTAATAATACCTGCACAGTTTATCAGCAGATCCAACTGTGGCAGCGCATTGATAACGTTCAGGATCGCGTTATTGTCACGTACATCTAACTCCTGAACAGTAATGTGATGCGCCGCAGGCAGTTGATGTGTCTTACTCTGCACGCCTGCTGCAATCACGTTAGCCCCCAACTCTGCGAGGGTGCTGGCAATGCCAGCACCGATGCCCGTCGTCCCACCCGTTACCAGGGCTGTTTTTCCGGCAAATAAATCAGCTTTAAACGTCATAGCGCGTGTTCTCTTTATCAGTTTGAAGGGAAACATCGGCGTTTTTGAGGAGCGGTTGTTTATCAGTAGGAAGTAAACTCATGCTGTAATTACCGCGATAATCTCGCTAGCCATCAGTCTATTGTCATACCGAGCTATATGCTCAACGACCCAGCCAGTACCACATTAACCACCCATATTCGTCTCGACGATGCAGGTGATTAAGACTGTTAGGTTAAGGACTAACATTGCAGGGGTCAGCGGATAAACTGATCGACGAAATCCGCCCCGAGGCCAACGGATTCGTAGTGTTTACGACACATATCGATTTTGGTGAAGACGTCTTCAAACCCGATATGATTGCCCCAGGGATCAACGTAATACATGCAGCCATGAACCTGGAACATTGTGATCATCTCTTCAACATCGTCATCCACCACCAGTGTGTGTGTCTCACCAGGGGGTTCAAAGACGTACCCTCCTTCCACGGCTTCCCAGTCATGTTCAAGATAACGCCAGCGCCCTTTAATGACGTAAGCATGAACCGGTGCCGGATGGCGGTGGCGGCTCAGTACACCCGATTTCCTCACCCGTAAAAGATTCATCCAATATCCGGAAGATCGATTCAGACACAGAGGACGAAACCAGACGTTCTCTGCTTGCGGAACCCAAATACGTTCATCAATGGGAACAGCATTCGGCACCACTAAATCCGGCACCATATCTCCCGGTTGGTCGTACTGATAGGGCATACGACGCAGCGTTTCAGCATCCAGATTTGTTTTAGACTCGCTCATTATCACCTCGCAATTAATCCACAATGTGGACATCAAGTCCATAATATGAATTTAATTAACGTCAAAATTTAACAAGCTGGCAATAATTCTTGAGAAGAAGTGCGGAACAGATCACTAATTAAGCAGGATGTTTGTGGGGAAATGCGGCACTGTCCGTACCGCACTGATTAAAAAATTAGGTTCTGAGTCGGCTAGTCTGAAGCGCTGATTGGGTGATGGCCTCAAAATTTTCCTCACGCAGCATTTGCGGGGTCGCCAGCCAGGAACCCCCGACACAAACGACGTTCGGCAGCGCCAGATATTGGCTGGCATTGTTGGGGGTGATACCACCGGTAGGACAGAAGCGCACAGTGGAGAAAGGGCCAGCAACCGCCTTGATTGCCTGGACACCGCCATTGGCTTCTGCTGGGAAGAACTTAAACGCTGTCAGTCCCCTTTCCATCCCCAACATCAGCTCCGACACTGTGCTGATACCGGGAATAAAGGGCGTTCCACTCATTTCAGCATGGCGTAATAAAGAGTCCGTTACGCCTGGGCTGATGACAAATTTGGCACCTGCCGCCTCAACATCTCGAAACTGTCTGGGCGAGATCACCGTACCTGCGCCAATAATGGCTTCCGGCACTTGTTCAGCGATTTTCGCAATCGCATCCAGCGCACATTCCGTTCTTAAGGTGACTTCCAATACTTTGATCCCACCAGCAATGAGCGCCTTGGCCAAAGGTACCGCCTGCGAGACTTTTTCGATCACCAGTACCGGAATGACTGGACCTGTTTGCATCACCTCTAATGCCGTTATCTGAGCTTCACGCATTTGCACTTCCCCTTGTTAAATCTGACATGTCATTTTGAATGATAACTCTGCAATTCCTTATCTCAACTGGACGACTAAACAAGTCATTTTTGCTGATAAAATCGATATATGTGATCGAAATCCAATCAATTGAAGAAATCGCTTTTGGATTAATACTGCCAAATGTTACTTATTCTGACATGTCAGATGGCATATTAAAACAGGATCCTTTAATGAAACCTCTCATTCCTTCCCCTCCGTCACAGCGTGGTAATAAACGATGGGGCGTGGCTTTCATTTTGCTCGTCGGTGGATTTATCAACTATCTTGATCGGGCAAGTCTCGGGGTAGCCGCCCCCTCGATGATGAGCGATCTTCATCTCACCAATACCGATATTGGTTTAATGGGCTCGGTGTTTTCACTCTGCTTTGCCTTTAGCCAACTGCCTGCCGGTTGGCTGGCCGACCGTTTTGGCCCTCGTAAGGTGTACGCTTCTGCGGCGACGCTATGGGGGTTATCCACCATGCTGACAGGCCTGTGCAGCACGCTGCCCGCGCTGCTAGCCGCCCGTGGCTTGCTGGGCATGACCGAAGCTCCTGGCTGGCCAACCTCGGCCAAGATCACCTCTATCTGGTTCCCCCGTAAAGAACGCGCACTGGCCAGTTCGATCTGGGATGCTTCATCACGCTGGGGTTTAGCTTTCGCGCCGCCGTTGCTGGTGTTCATGAGCATCCACTTTGGTTGGGGAGCCCTGTTTTATCTTGCAGGCAGCCTGGGGGTAATTTTTGGTGTGGTGTTCTTTTTCATCTATCGTCACCCAGAAAATCATCCCAGCATGACACAGGCCGAACGTGACTATATCCTCGCTGATGGCGGAGGCAGTCTGCCGCAACAACCTGCCGGATCTCGGGTGAAATGGGCTGAGCTTTTCCGCTACAAATCGATGTGGGGCATGATGTTGGGCTGGTTTTGCTACATCTGGCTATTCAATATTTTTGTCACCTTCCTGCCGCTTTACCTGATGAAAACACAGAACATGACGCTAAGCAGTATGGGCGTTTACGCCAGTATCCCCTATCTGGCTGGAATTGTAGGCGCAGCGCTTGGAGGATTCGCAGTCAAATGGCTGATTGATGGCAGACGCGTCGCTGAACCGCTCAAGGCCAAGAAAATCGTCATTATGGTAGCGGCATTAATCAGCGGTGTTACCACGGTCGCGGTTCCTTTCTGCGATTCATTGGTGGCAGCGCTGGCAATGATGACCATTGCGATGTTCTTTTTGTCCGCAGTTTCCTGTACCTGCTGGGCAATTCCCGGAGATGTAGCATCGAATGATATCGTGGGAACCGTTTGCGGTATTCAGAACTTTGGCGGTTTTTTTGCAGGTGCATTATCACCTTTGGTGACCGGTTTTATCGCCGACACAACCGGCTCTTACGCTATGGCATTTATCAGCGGCGGCGTGATCGCAGCAATGAGCGGCCTGTGTTACTGGTTCCTGGTGAAGAAACCGATTGTGCGTGAAGGTGAGAGTTTAGCTGGAGCGGGACAACCCCTGCAGGGTCAGCTTTAACAACCGTAAAAAAGGCAGGTTATCCTGCCTTTTCTTGTTAATTACTTTGCAGTATATGGTTGTCCACCGACATGTACTTTATAAATACGGAAGTTTGGCACTGCTGGATTATCAAAATTCATCTCGCCCCCTACCCATGAGTTCAGATGGTTGCTGACAAAATAGAGATCGCCTTTACCACCCCAGCCAATGGTATCCGGCCAGGCAATGGCTTCATCTGTCACGTAGGGTGTAACCTTGCCGGTTTTCGCATCACGTTTCATCAGCCCATTCAGCGTGAGTGCCGTCATGTAAAGGTTGCCCGCACGATCTGCCGTCATACCATCCGTGTTTGAAGGCAGGGTATTGACGACTTTAATACCCTTTTCAATCTGCGCTTCGCTGTTGGAGAAATCACGCAGCAGTGCCGTTGGCACACTCATTAAGCGATTGCCGGTCAGATTGGTCCAATACAGGGTTTTCTTATCACCCGATAACGCAATGCCATCCGCGCCCGTGAGCATTGGATTCGCTTTACCCTCTTTATCTTTCAGGACTTTTTCGCCATGAATGCTAAAGGTGAAGCCAGGCTGATCGTTGACCCATTCCGGGTTCGTCAGCACTTTTTTCGCCTGGCCGCTTTTCATGTTGTAGACCAGCAGCGCACCTTTCAACGGATGACACATAATGCCGGAATCGGTGATGTATACCACGCCACGATCGTTATCGACCGCCACATCATTCAGGAATGAGCAGGTAAAATCGACCTGGTCATTGGTGAAGGTATAACGAGCCACCTCCTTATTACTGTTCAAATCCCAGGCGATGAGTTTCTCATCACCCGCTTTGTTTGGTGCCCCTGCAATGTGTCCCTGGTCCAGAATCCACATCACATTGTTGCGATCGATTTCAAAGCCGAGTACGGCTTTCAATCCCAGTGGATTTTTCACGTCGTTCATCTCAACGTTAGGGAAAGGCTGTAGCAGCCACTTGCCCTCTTTCTTCACTAAGCGCGATAAGGTTGCCGGTACTTTTGGGCCACCCCAGCGAGCGGTGCTGACATAGATATTACCTTTAGCATCCACTTTGACGCCGTGCAGCATCGCTTTAGTGTCATTCTTTTGCCACGCGGCTTCTGCATCAGCATTGCCCAAGTCATAAGGCAGACGATTCCATTCTGCGACCACCTCAAGCTTGGGTTGCGCGGCGCTCATTGCCACCAGCGGCATAGCGGAGAAAACACCCGCCACCAGCATGGGTAAAAGTGCAACCTGCGCTGAAAAGTTCTTATTAACCATTTGATGTTCCCCTGTCTAAAGCCAGACGATTCTGACATGTCAGAATCTAGCATCGCGGGGTTTATTTTTTCGATACTAAAATTTATAAAACGCATTGCGCTTCACAGAAAATATTTTCAATGAAATCAAATCCCCTGTCAGAGGACGATAAATATCAGACACAATAAGGAATGATGAAACAAAAATTAAATTTATCATAATGATTTATATGCATTTAATTTCTTACAAGAAAATAAATTTCGAAGAATAAACTTAATATCACTAAATTTTATTGTGGATATCACATTAATTTATATCACATGTCATTTTTCATAAAAGGTAAGTCCCCTTAACATTAACCCGCCGCACCGTGTTATTTACAGTCCACTTCCCCTTCCCTCTATCAATCTCAATCATGGCGTATTTTTTTTAATTTATTGATAAATATCATTTTAAATCACACAAAATCTAACATGTCACATATAGGTGAAGATGTAAGTATTCGGTGTTAGCAATTTGTACGCCAGATGTCCAATCCGTTGAGACTTTGATCACATAAATTCTCTAATTCAATGTGTTGTTGTGATCGCAACTACAAAAAACCAACAATCACCATGCGCAACCATGTCGTGATGATAGATTATCTAACATGTCAGATTGATATATCCACTCTTCTACATACTTCCAGAAGTACCTCTGGAGCGGCGGCTCAGTTCATCATTTCCTCTGAGCTCTCAAACAACATAAGAAACAGGGTTAACGCCATGAGTTCACTTACACACCCTTCAGCGTCTGACAGCGTTGATGAGATTGAAAAATCGACGATACGTAAAACCATCATGATGTTGGTTCCACTGATGCTGGCGATGTATGTCGTCGCCTACATCGACCGACAGAATATCAGCTTTGCGAAATTGCAAATGGTGAGCAGCCTGGGCTGGAGCGAATCTGCATTTGGATTGGGTGCTTCACTGTTTTTCATTGGCTACCTGCTATTTAGTGTGCCAGGGAATTTAATTCTTTCCAAAGTGGGGGCAAAACGCTGGTTCGCCCTCAGCCTCTGCGCCTGGGGCATCATTACGATTGCATTAGCCTTTACGCAAAGCCTGACCATGTTCTACTCGTTGCGTTTTATATTGGGCCTTGCAGAAGCCAGCTTCTACCCGGGACTGATTTTCTATTCTACGCAGTGGTTCCCCACCAAGTATCGTCCGCGGATTGTCGGATTTCTGGTCACCGCCAGCATGTTTGCCAATATGATTGGCGCACCTCTTAACGGCTCACTGCTCAGCATGCACGGCATCATGGGTTACGAAGGCTGGCAGTGGTTGTTCCTGGTCACCGGTCTACTGGCTCTGGTTTTAGTCCTTCCTGTACTCTTCTTCTTCCCTGGTACGCCTGAACAATCAAACTTCCTGTCTGCAGAACAGAAAAAATGGTTAATCGGTCGTCTGGAAGCTGAACGTCGTGAGCAGGCGGATAAGTCCGTCGATACGCTGTTCAAATCGCTGACGGATAAACGCGTGTTAGCGCTGGCTCTGGTTTATGGCTTCATCTGCTTTGGCGCTTATGGCATCAGCTACTGGATGCCGACTATCGTCAAATCCTTTGGAGTATCCGATATGGCCAATGGTTTCCTTAACATGATCCCCTGGGCGCTGGTGATGCTGCTGCTGCGCTGGCTGACGAAAAATCCGGACCGTACAAATAATCCATTTATTAACGTTGCAATGCCGATGTTTACCGCCGCGTTGTGTCTGGTCGGATCGGTCTACTTCTTTTCACAACCCGCGATCAGTTTTGCCTTTATCTGTGGCGTGGTGCTGTCCGTGTTTGCGATTCAACCCTGTTTCTGGAACATGGCGAAATTTCTCTCTGGGGCCTCTGCCGCCGCGGGGTTAGCCGCCATTAACTCATTGGCAAATCTGGGCGGATTTTTCGCGCAAAACACCATCCCTCTGGTGCGCGACCAAATGCAAAGTGCATCTGCACCGATGATCTATCTGGCGATTGTGATGCTGGTTGGCGGCCTTTGCACGGTCATGATCATTAAATGGTTGCAGCGAAAAGACGCGCCATCATCCGCCACTACAGTGACAAACTAACATTTCAGATTAACCAAAAAAACGTGATGAATATCACTATTTAAGGTAACAACTCTTGTTACCCCAGTATAAATTCGTCACCATAAATTAAAACTAACATGTCAGATTGAGATGATCATGAAAAAGATTGTGGTACTCGAACCGGGCTATGAACACTACCAGGAAGAGATCAAAGTCCTCGCTGCATTCAATCCTGAATTCATCGTGGTGCCCAAAAGTGCTTCTCAGGAAGAGCGCGCAAAAGCCCTGTTACAAGCTGATGCTTTGATGATTCGTGAGGCACCGCTGCCACTGGAGTACATCGCCTTGCTGGATAAATGTCAGGCAATTGTGCGCTATGGCGTGGGTGTCGATAACGTGGATTTAGCGGCGGCGAAAGAGAAAGGTATTTATGTCGCCAATGTGCCCGACTACGGCTCGGAAGATGTTGCAGAGCATGCGCTGGCTCTGCTGTTAGCAGCCACTCGACGTATTACCTCACGTAACACGCAGGTTCATGCAGGTCAGTGGAACATTGGCCAGGCAGAGCCGATGTATCGCCTGAGTGGCAAAGTGCTCGGAATTGTCGGTTTTGGCCGCATTGCTCGTTGCCTGGCCGCCAAAGCAAGCGGCATCGGTTTTAGCCGTATGTTGGTTTGCGATCCCCTGTTAAATGATGCCGATGCCATGGCTGCGGGTGTTGAGAAAGTCACGCTTGAGCAGTTATGCCAGCAAGCAGATCTGATTTCGCTGCATGTCCCACTGTCAGAGAAGACCCGCCACCTGATAGGCGCAGAACAGTTGGCCTTAATGAAACCGACAACCATCGTGGTGAATACCTCGCGCGGGGGGTTAATCGATGAGAATGCCCTTTATCAGGCGCTGATAGAAAACCGCTTATTCGCCGCGGGTCTGGACGTGTTTGAACAGGAACCTGTGCGTCAGGACCACCCTCTCCTCACATTACCGAATGTTATTTGCACCGATCACACTGCCTGGTTCACGGAAGAGTCCGTGACCGAACTACAGCGGAAAGCCGCGCAGGAAGTCCTGCGTATTTTCGAAGGCAACAAACCACTGAACTGGGTTAACCCATAAAATTTCCGATATCTAAGGAGTAAATAATGTACAGCAAAGAAATCATTGACGGTTATCGCGCCATTTATTCAACCGCATCCATTGCCGATGCTTGCGACATTATCGTTGGCAAAACCATGTTTCTGCCGTTCGAGGTGAAGAACCGTATCAACGATAAAAAAATCGTTGGCCCAGCCGTCACTATTCTTGAAGACGTCACTGAAGAGAAAGTCCCACCTCAGCATGCGCTTGATGCGATTGATGAATCTGAAGCAGGTTCTGTGATTGTGATTGGCGGTGCCGCTGCACTGGAAACGGTTGCGGTTTGGGGCGGGTTAATGACGGCAGGTGCGGTGGCGAATAAACATGAAGGTGCCGTGCTGATGGGTGGCGTGCGCGATCTAATTGAAATCCGCCGCGATTACGACTTCCCCGTATTTGCCAAAACGGTGACACCAGGCACGACACTGGGTCGGTTCAAAACGCTGTCATCCAACAAGCCAGTGCAAATGGGTGATGTAACCGTGCATCCTGGTGACTTAATCATTGGCGACGTGGACGGCGTAGTCTGTGTACCGCAAGAGCATGTTGAAGCCGTACTTGAACTGTCTGTTTCCATTGACAGCCGTGAACTGGAACAGGCCAAACTGATCATTGCGTCTGGCTCACTGCGTGAAGGCCTGGCGAAGTACGGTCGTATTTAATACCCCTGCCTTTATACGCCCTGAAGATCTTCAGGGCGTACTCCACAGGATCTCTGTTATGAAAACCATTGATATTCTCTCCTTCGGCGAACCGCTTTATGAATTTAGCGAACTGCCTCAGGGTGAAATTCCCACCAAGTATCTCAGCGGTTTTGGTGGTGATACCTCGAATTTTGCGGTCAGTGCCGCCAGACAAGGCGCGAAAGTCGCCATGCTGACGCAACTGGGAAAAGATGTTTTTGGCGATAAGTTTATCGCCTTATGGCAGCAAGAAGGCGTCAATACCGACTTCGTGCTCCGCCACAACGATGCGCCAACCGGGATTTACTTCATTACTCATGACGAAGAGGGGCATCATTTTACGTTTTATCGTAAAGGGTCCGCCGCGTCGCTCGTTCGCCCAAGTGATTTGCCGCAGGCCGCCATTCAGCAGGCGCACCTGCTGCATACTTCAGCGATTACGCTCGCTATCAGTGATTCTGCCAGTGACAGTGTGTTTGCTGCTATCGATCTGGCGCGTCAATCTGACACACAGGTTTCATTTGACACCAATCTGCGCCTGAAGCTATGGCCGCTAGCGCGTGCGCGTGCCGTCATTCATGAAGTGGCGCGTCTGGTCGATATCTGCCTGCCGAGCCTTGATGAGGCAAAACTTCTCACCGGGCTAGAAGATGCCGATGCTATCGCCGATTTCTATCTCAACCTGGGGGTTAAACATCTGGTACTGAAGATGGGGAGTGAAGGGGCTATGTATGCCAGCCCGCAACAGCGATTGCGCGTGGCGGGACATCGTGTGGCAACTGTTGATGCCACAGGTGCAGGAGACTGCTTCTCAGGCGCTTTCCTCACCCAGTTCCTGACTGGAAACGCGCCTGCTGAAGCGCTGCGTTATGCTAATGCGGCGGCGGCGCTCACCACCACGGGCTACGGTGCGGTGGCACCTATTCCTACCCGTACCAGTGTTGAGGCGTTTGTACATTCTCTCAACTGAGTTCCGTTTTTGTTGATCACGCGCATCCGGATGGATGCGCGATACGCTTTCAGTGCATGTCCGACCATGCGGTTATCTGGTATAAAGACTGCTTCTGCCGTTTAGGCAACCCGCAGGCAATGGAGACGTAACACAGCATGGCGCAGGACCTTCTGAAAGATGTAGTGTATAAGCGAATCAAGGACATGATTATTAATGGTTCGCTGCCTATGGGCGGCAAACTATCAGAATCCGCGTTGGCGACCCGGCTTGCAGCCAGTAAAGCGCCAGTGCGTGATGCGCTGCGTCGTCTACAAAGCGAAGGTCTGGTTCAGATCAAACCTAAAAGTGGCACGTTTGTGTTTAGCTTGAATGATGTGGAATTCAAGGATCTTCTGGAATTTCGTTTCTATGTCGAAGCAAAAGCCATGTCGTTATCGCTGAAGAAGAATCCCAAACAGTTGGTGCAGGAGATCTCCGCCATTCTCGATAACATGGATTACTGCATCAGCAACGGATCAACAGTCGAATATATCCGGCTCGATAACCTGTTCCATGAGGCGCTTTTTAACTGGTGCCAAAATCCTTACCTGACCCAGGCTTACATATTGATCTCTTCACGCATGGCGACCATTCGGCACTACATGGGCAGCAATGATGAGCATATGAATCGCTCTTATCAGCAACATGTGACGATTGTTAAAGCGCTACGTGAAAACGATTACGACACCGCTTTAGACGCTTTACAGGGACATATTCTGCCGGAATATGGTGCCTACTGGGGTCTGCTGTGATCTCTTTTAACCAGAGTGAATCAGTAAACGCTGAATACGTTCAGAAGTCAGTGTGAGATGGCGATGCATCGCCCGTGAAGCCGCTTCCGCATCCCCTGCTATCACGGCATCGCAAACCGCAATATGTTCGGGTAACGTCGTCAAAAAAGGCTCTTGCAGCTGCGAGGCGACAGTGTTCTGACACCATTCAATCTGGCTCCACATCTCCTGCATCATTTTACTTAATCTGGCATTATCGCAATACTGCAGTGCCAGCTTATGAATGAGCAAATCAACGGCTGGCAAGGAATGCTCAACGCTCTGTTGATGCAAAGTTTCCCCTGCCTGTAGATAGAGCGCACGGGTTTGTTCTGCCTCTTCACGTGGAATATTCGGTGTTGCCAGCCGAATCGTGGCGCTTTCCAGCGCAATACGCACATCAAACAACTCTTTCACGTCCCTGGCATTCAGCGTGGCTACGAATACCCCACGACGTGGAAAAATATCTATTAAGCCAAGCGCTTCCAGCTTTCGCGCGGCATCGCGCACTGGCGTAATACTGATATTCCATTGTGCTGCGTAGTAGCTGAGGTCAACACGCTGCCCGGGCGTTAATCGACCCGAAATGATTTCCTGACTCAATGCATCGACAATTTGGTTGCCGAGTGTTTCCAGAGAAATCGCGGGAAGCGCATCAGTTGTGTTTTTTGTCATTTGCGTCATCCAATACATCACTCATTAAACAGCTAGCCACTAAGGCGCTGAAATATTATATATCAGTCTACGTAGCGATATTGGGTGAAACAAGTCCACCCTATTTTACCTATGCCCGATCGTGATGAATATGGCTATATATTGACACGGCGATCAGAATCACAAAGCCATTTATCGCATTTTGCACATAGGGCGAAATCAGCAGGATGTTCATCAAGTTACTGAGCGCAGCCAGTAACAATACACCTGAGATGGCATGCTTGACCCCGCCAAAGCCACCCGACAAGCTGACCCCCCCAACCACCAGAGAAGCAATAGTGGTCATCAGCATATCCCCGCCTGAAGCCGCGGCGATGTAGCCGGTTCGACTCAGGAACATGAATCCTGCGACTCCTGCAGACAAACCACTCAGCATGTAAACGCACAAACGCACGTTATTAACGCTCACTCCTGAATAATGGCTGGCACGCGCATTTGCGCCGATGGCGTAAAGTTTTCTGCCGAAGCGGGTCCGATTAAGCATCCACCAGGCAATAACGGTCATGCAGACAAAGAGATAAATCGGCGCTGGCAGGCCAAACCAAATGCTATTGCCAAATTGGGTGAAAAAAGGATCGGGATAGTAGATCGGTGCGCCGCCGGTGGTGAGTAAAATGATACCACTGAGCAGCAAGGTGCTCGCCAGCGTGGCAATAAAAGCAGGAATATGCAGCCGGGTGACCATTAATCCATTGAGCAAGCCAAACACCAGCGCCGTCAAAAATCCGGCAACCACAGCTGGCCACAAGCCGATATAAGGCAAGCCCCCGAGTAGCATCATAGACTGTTGTTCCGATCCCGCACCGCCCATAATCACTGCCGAAAGGATTAAAATACCGACCATAGAGAGATCTAATCCGCCGGATATCACCACTAATGATTGGCCAAGCACCAGCACACCGACAATCGAGGCCTGATAGGCAATGGTGATTAAGTTTTCCGGACGGATAAACACCCCGCCGGATACCGCCGTCGCGACCAGAATAAAAGCGATCAGCACCACCACGGTACCGTTGTCTTGCCAGAAAGCCGGATTGCGCAGGTTCGAGCCCGTTTTTGCTGTTTGTGTTGTCATGTTCTTCTCCTACACCTTTTCTGCACGCATCACTGTGGCACCGACGACGATAATAATGACCAGCGCTTTGACAATATCTTGATAGAAAGGGTCGAGGCTGGCCAGGTTCATCACATTGGCGATGGTTTGATAGATAATCACGCCCATCATGGCCTTGAGAATATTGCCTTCACCACCAAACAAGCGCGCTCCACCGATGACAATCGCGGCGATGGAATCCAGCTCCCAACCCTGACCCACGTGTGGCACCCCCGATGAAGTGCGTACCACCAGCATCAACCCAGCCAAACCCGATAAAGCACCGGCCAAGGTGTATACGATGATCTTATGGGTACGCACACCGATCCCAGCCAGACCTGCAGCACGCTCGTTCCCCCCAATGGCATACAGATTTCTGCCAAAACGTAGCGAACTCAGCATCCAGTAAAGTACGACAGCCGCAATCAGCCATGTCAGTACTGGCAGCGAGAGCACCGAAAAACTGAATTTATAGCTCGCCAGTTTTGCCATCGGTACAGCAACGCTCTTTTCTGACACCACGAACGCCATCCCACGCGCAATGCCCATGACACTCAATGTCGCAATCATTGGCGGTACCCGTCCCCAGGTGACAGCAATGCCACTCAACAGCCCCAGCGCCGCGCCCGCCAGGCATCCCAACATCATGCCCAATCCCGTTGAAACAGGCACCGCGCTGGCAAATATCACTGAGGAAAGCGCCAGAATCGCCGCGACGGACAGATCAAATCCGCCAATCAGTACCACCAGAAACTGTGCGCAGGCGAGAATACCGAGTATTGAGGCCTGATTAAGAATGTTAGTGATGTTGATACTGGTCAGAAAAACCGGGGAGATAATCGAGGCCACAATGGCCATAGCTATCCAGATGAGTACCAGTGCCCAAGCTGAAAACAATTTTTTGAGCATACTTTCGCCAAGAGGACGATGCAGAGAGAGTGTCTCTTTTTTGTTTAAAAGGGTTGAATTCATGCTTCCTCCTGCTGCGGCATGGCTTTGCTAGCAACGGCAAAAGCCATAATCTCTTCCTGACTGGTATTTGCGGTAGTGAGTAGTGCGGTCTGGCGCCCCTGTGCTATCACCAGTACGCGATCCGAAATGCCCAACACTTCAGGTAATTCAGATGACACCACCACCACGGTGACACCGGTTTGTGCCAGCTCATCAATCAACCGATAAATTTCTGCTTTGGCATTCACATCTACGCCGCGCGTCGGCTCGTCCAGCAGCAGCACTTTCACGCCAGCGGCCAACCACTTGCCAATCACGATTTTCTGCTGATTCCCTCCAGACAAACTCCCCGCTAATGCCTGTCCTGAAGGTGCTTTAATGGATAACTGTTTGATGAGACGGTCGCTCACCGCCCGCATTTGACTGCGGCTAAAATGCAAAATATTGCCCAGCCGGTTAATGATGGGATAAATAAGGTTATCGTTAATTGCGCGGTTAAGAATCAGTCCACTTTCGCGGCGTTCTTCCGGTACCAGCCCTAAACCGAGTCGCACTGCGTCACGGGGGTGCCGGATATTCACCGCGACACCATTGATGCTGATGCTGCCTTTGTCTGCTTTACGCAAGCCAAACAGGGTTTCAAGCAGTTCACTGCGACCCGCACCAATAATGCCGGCAATTGCGAGCACTTCGCCTTGATTGACGCTAAAACTTATCTCTTCAAACTCTCCGTGGCGCCCTAACTCTTTCACCTCTAAGCCAATAGCCTGAGTTTTACGGGAACCGCGTGGAAACTGTTCTGCAAGGGGGCGCCCTACCATTGCTTTAATAATGTCGTTATGGCTGAGTGAGGCGACCTGAGCGGTGAGAATAAAGTGTCCATCGCGCAGCACGGTGAGCCGATCCCCGATAGCAGTTAACTCTTCCAGACGGTGAGAAATATAAACGATGCCCAGTCCCTGCTGCCGTAATTTGCGCAGCAGATCAAACAGGTTGGCGACTTCATTATTGGTTAGCGAAGCCGTTGGCTCATCGAGAATCAAAATGCGGTTGTTATGGCTGAGCGCTTTGGCAATCTGCACCAACTGCTGTTGAGCCGGTGCAAGGCGATCGACTCGCGTATCAGGTGAGACATCCAGGTCAAAGTTACTCAGAAGCTTTTGGGTATTTTGACGCAGTATCTGATGATCAATACGTCCCAGGCTTAGCATGGGTTCATGTCCGATATAGATATTTTCGGCGACGCTCATCGCAGGAATTAAATCCAGTTCCTGCCAGACGATACCGATACCGTGATCGAGACGGGTTTTGGCATCCAGTACTGTAGGTTTCTCATCGATATAAATTGTGCCGCTATCGGGCTGTGTGGCCCCGGTGAGCACACGCATCAACGTCGATTTCCCCGCGCCGTTCTCGCCGACCAGACAATGGATTTCGCCGGATAACAGATCAAAATCTATTCCGCTCAGTGCCTTAACACCCGGATAACTTTTTTTGATGCCTTCAAGTCTGGCCAATGGTTGCATTTGAGCTTGCATATCGTATTCCCTGGTGTTGTTGCCAATGAGAAAGCAGGCAGCCGTCACGGTCACCTGCGTTAACCGGATTTAGCAGCAGCCAACACCCATCGCTTTCAATTCCTGAATACGCAGTGGCAAACGCGCTCGATTCTGCTCGGTATCTCGCTGGAAAATCTCCTTGGGTACATATTGTGTCTTTGGCTCGATAGGCTTACCTGCGCGGAACAGTTTGAAGACTTCCAACGCTTTCGCGCCGAAGAAAGGCGGGGTCTGCACGCTGAAGCGTGCCTCACCGTTGATCATCGCTTGCAGGCCATCAACTGTGCCATCTTTGCCCCACAGATTCCCTAACAACTCCTTTCTGCCAGCGGCTTTAATGGCCTGAATTCCGCCTATCATCATGTCATCGCTGTCAAAAACGATGCCGTCAATCTTGCCTTTTGGGAATGCCTGAAACAGGTCTTCAACGCATTTACGGCCCGGCTCTCGGGAATAAAGCCCATCACAGCTGGCAACGAATTTGATATCTGGGTATTTGCTCAGCACGTTATCCAACCCTTTCTGCTCATCCACCACCGGCGAGGCACCTTTATTACCCGTGATATGCAGCAAGTTGCCTTTAGGCGCACCGTTCTTTTCCGTCAATCCTTTCACCACATCTTTTCCTACCAGTTCACCGGTATCGACAAAATTGGTGGTGAGCAAGGCCAACCATTTGCCTTTACCCGGTTCACCTGGCAAGGCGCGGTCTACCACGATCAACGGCACATTTGCTTTGGTGGCCATGTCCGGCACGGGGGCTAGAGGTTCGTATTCGATGGGAGCCACGATCAAGAGCGCAGGTTGACGCGCCAGCAAATCCTCAATGTCGGAGATTTGTTTAGCCGGGTCAGAGTTAGCGTTGGTCCAGACAAAGTCATAGCCCGCGTCTTTGAAGGTTTTCTCCATGTCTTTGGTATCCATTACGCGCCATTCGTTTTCCATCCCCGCCTGTGAAAAGGCCACCAGTTCCTTTGCCCAACTGGCTGTAGAAGCCGAAAGTAGAGCGAGCGTCATCGCGCCAGCGAGGGCGTAGGTTTTTGTTGTTTTCATTTTGACTTCCTCGATTGTAGGGTGAGGTTTGTAGTTGAGATTGCTGTCAGGTCATTAAGAATCCACCAGTGACATTCAGTGCCTGCCCCGTCATGGCGCTGGCTGCATCACTGGTTAAAAACATCATCGCAGCGGTCACTTCTTCCGCCGTCACAAAGCGTTTCATTGGTGCGGCCTCTTCCCAAGCTTTGCGCATCTCTTTGAGGCTCTTACCTTCAGCCTCAGCCTGGCGCACCATCACATCTTCAATACGGTCGCCCTCAATTGGTCCGGGGCAAACGGCATTGACGCGAATATGATGATCAACCAATTCGAGCGCCAGTGTCTGGTTCAACCCTAACAACGCCCACTTTGAACAGACGTAATCAGCGCGATAAGGCAACCCGCGCCGAGCCACATTGGAAGCGGTAATACCAATCGCGCCGCCGCCCTGAGCTTTCATAAAGGGAATGACGGCTTGTGTCACCAGCAGGGTACCGGTGAGGTTGATGTCCAACGTTTCTCGCCACTGCGCCAGCGGCATATTCTCCACCAGATTGTAGTGACCGTTGAAACCGGCGTTGTTAATCAGCACGTCGATGCGGCCGGCAAAGACGTTCGCCGCTTGATTCACTGCCGCTTGAACGGCGTCTTGATCACGCACATCTGCCTTAAACGCCACAGCCTGTTGGCCGCTGGCCTGCACTTTTGCCACCGTGTCGCTGGCATCGGCAAAATCGATAATGGCGATGGATGCCCCCTCACGGGCGTACGACGTGGCGATTGTTTGGCCAAGTCCAGCTGCAGCACCGGTGATTAATACGTTTTTCCCCTGATATCTCATGGTGATTCTCCTCAATAAGTATATTGGTCGAGTATGTCGTCACGCACCGTGACTCCCAAACCGGGTGCATCGGGTACCGCTAGGCAGCCATCAATCAGTTCGAAGCGTTGGTGTAACAGGTCGTCACGCAGTGGGTTGTGTTTGCGGTCAAATTCAATGACCGGCTGATTCAGTAGCGGTATCGCGTTTGCAGTAAAAGGAAACGCCGGAATGGTGGCTACGGCATGCAGTGCAGCGGCAACCGCAATGCCCGATCCCCAGACATGAGGCACCGTTGACACGCCCCAGCTATTCGCCAGTGTGAGAATCTGGGTAAAAGCGGTGAAACCGCCACAGACGGCCAAATCGGGTTGCACAATGTCAACACAACCGCTGGCGATGAAATCCCGAAATCCATAACGGGTGAATTCACACTCACCTCCGGCCACCGCGATAGGGTTTTCTGCACGCACTTTGCGATAGCCTTCGCGATCTTCTGGCACCACCGGTTCTTCAAAAAACAGTACGCCCAGGTCTTTCATCATGCGCCCCATGCGCACAGCGGTTGCAGCGTTGTAGGCATGGTTTGCATCGACCAGTAGGCCAATAGTTGGGCCAACGGCTTCGCGGATAGTGCGTAAGCGGGCGATATCATCTTCGAGTGAGAGCAAGCCAATTTTCACCTTTAGCAAACCGAAACCTGCGTTGGCATAACCCGCAGCTTCTTCATGCAAAGCCGTTAACTGCGAAGGGAGATGACTGAAATCCTCTGGGTAATAGCATCCCGTGGCATAGGCGGTAATTTTGTCGCGAAAGCGCCCCCCCAGTAATTTCCAAACAGGTAACCCCGCTGCTTGCCCGGCAATATCCCATAGCGCGATATCAATGGCAGATAACGCTTCAATATAGGTTCCGCGTTGACCGAAATCGCGCGAAAACGCATAGAGCGCCTCCCATATCCTTACGGGTTCGGTGGGATCGCGGCCTAATATGCGCGGTGCGAACACATGGTCCACAACTGCCGCCACCGGCTGAGCCGGACCGTATTGGCCTCCCTCACCCCATCCCACCAGTCCTGTGTCGGTTTCAATCCGCACCAGGTAACTGTTTCTTTCCGGGAACGCTGCCTGAGACGAATAGAAAGTTTTATCACCCAACGGCACGCGCAAAAGGTGAGAGCTCACTGATTTTATTTTCATTTATGCTCACTCATATTTGTATAAAGAGAGGGGAACTGAACCTTATCCTCTGAAGCGATATTCACGTTGACCACGCACCCCAGGTTTTAAAGCAAACAGACTGCCAGCCAAAGGTTGCTGCTGACGTTGTGCTTCAGTCAGTCCCCACCAGGCGGTGGTGATAAACAACACATCACGATCTTCGCCCCCAAACGTCAGGCACGTAGGGTTATCGACAGGCAAAGGAATAATGCGGTCAATACTGCCGTCAGGCGCATAGCGCACCACGCGCGCACCACCCCATTGCGCATTCCATAAATAACCCTCTTCATCCACGACCGAACCGTCCGCTAAGCCGGGTTGTTCAGCCAGATTGGCAAAAATATGCGGCTCGCCAATCTCTGCCGTCAGTGGGTTGTAGGGATAGGCTTTTATGGTTCCTTGTGGCATATCGGTGAAATAAAGGAGGGTTCCGTCTGGGCTCCAGCAGAGCGAATTCGCACAAGCGACTTCCGGCAGCATTCGCTGCACTTTGGTGCCACCCTCCCAGCACCAGAGTGATGAAAGAGGTAACTGTGGTGTTCCTTCATGCATGCCGCCACACACAAAGCGCCCGGCGGGATCGATCCTTCCGTCATTCATTCGCGTTTCAGGTAATTCGCCCTCAACCTCCGCGCAGTGTTCGATGGCCCCAGTAAACGTATTAAGCCGTCCAAACCCTTTTTCCAGTGCCAGTATGATGTCTGCGCCTTCCGACAACGCAATAGCCCCTGCCCGCTCTTGAAGGGGAAAAATAGTGGGCAAAACGCTGCGGTTTGGGTCCCATCGCCACACTTCGTAGGCGTGAATATTCGTCCACCAGAGTTGCCCAGTTCGGTCATCCCAGAGGATGCTTTCCGCCAACACGTTTTTGCAGTCAAGAACAAGTTCAAGCGATGCTGACAAGTGCAACATAGACACATCCTTAGGATTCACTAGATTGATATTATAAGTATCAAATCTGATATATCAGGCAAGCTAAAATGTGAGCAATTTGTTAAAAGTGTGATCGTACAGGCGAATTTTTGGCCATGTAGTGAGGGTGGCCAAAACAGGTATTACGCGCCGGTAATGGCTCGGCCTAAAGGGATGTTGTCTAAGCGATCTGGAAGGTCAACACTGTAGATATGAAAGCGTTGTTCCGATTTTCCGTTAGATATTAGATGTTTAACTGGCTGTTTAACTGGGATATAAAGCTTCCGCTGGTGTGAAATAAACGAGCCGTCTGGTCGCACCAAACGCGGATCACTCACCAGCACCGCTGTTTTACCCGTCGGCGACCATACTGTGATGTTATTGGTGACCGTTTCGGAGAAAAAGATATTCCCCTCGGAGTCCATGGAACACCCACCTGAAAAATTATTGTCATAAACGGCTTCAACATGGGTAACCACTTCGGCATCTGAACGCGTTGTATCGCGTAAATATTGGGTTTCAACACGATACAGCGGCCCTGTCGGCGCGGCCCAATACAGCCACTTTCCATCGGCGGTTATCTCAATCATGTCGCTATTCGGTGGATGGAAAGTTTTTCCACCTTTGACATGTGCCAGCATCGCCGGGGGAGCTTTATTACTGGCTTTCACTACCGCGAGTCCCGACAAGCGCCTCACTGTTTTTCCGCTCTGTAAATCATGAATGATAATGCCACCCAGCCCAGAATCGGAGATGTACATCAGCGATCCATGGAAACGCAGATCGTTCATTTGGGCTCCCGTCGGCAAAATATGGTCATCAAACCGCAGAATCCGCAGAATCTCACCGCTATTTGCATCAAGTTGCACAATCTTCTGTACTCCCGGCGCAGGAATACTGTTCTGCTCACCAAAAACACCAGCACTCAATGACCCTTGGTCAACACACCAAACAGTCTCATCATCAAATACATGCACGGAGTTTAGGTAGACAAATGCCTCTCTTCCATCATCACCTGGCTTCCAACTATTCCAGCTATTACCTGGAAAAGGTTGTACGCTGCCATCTTCCGCCTGACGAGCCAAAGAAGGGGTAGCATATTCGGCAGAATAACGCGGTAAGCCCAAAAAAAGTCGGTTATGGCGGGTGATTGCGACCTGATTCGCCATCCACGGCGATGTCAGCGCCAGGTTGAGTGAAGGTTGTACGCCAGCGGCGCGCACCATCGCCACCTTCGCCATACTCATGGCGGTAAAAGCTTTGAGGAAGATACGGCGAGTAATAGCCAATCTTGGATTCCTTTTTGTTCAGAAATGATATCCAAGCATATTACGAATTTTATCACCTGCGGGTTTAACGTCGTGGTGACATGTTCTGAGCGAAATTATCACGCTGAGGCAGCTTTATGGATTTATTTCGCTGCACTTAAATCTACCTCCTACAAAATCACTAAAAAATCCCGCATGCTAATGGCCTTTCAAGGCCGCGATAGTTCATTGCTATGATTGCTACCAAAACCGGATTTACCCTTGTCGCACTGGCGATATTGGCATCACTGATTGCGCTGTTCATGCAGTGGACTGCGTTTCAAGCCTGGTCGTTACAGACACAAATTCAACTCCATCGCCTGCTGGTGACGCACTTACTGCAAATCAACAGCGGACAATACAGCGCGGGATTGTGGCTGGTTGGCGTGACTTTTATTTATGGCATTTTGCATGCGGTGGGACCTGGCCACGGCAAGTTTATTGTCACCACCTGGCTCACTACCCATAAACCGCCACGCGGGGTGGCGCTTAGCGTGCCCTTCCTCGGCAGCCTGGTGCAAGGCGTCAGTGCCATTGCTTTTGTCTTTATCCTGGCCATTGGTTTTAACCTCACCACCGGCGATCTCAGTTTGAGCCGCTGGTATCTGGAGAAAGCCAGCGCACTGTTTATCGCAGGCCTGGGGATCATGATGATGGTGAAGGCATGGCGCGTGAAAGACCATCATGAACATCACCATCACGAAGGCTGCGGTCACAACCATGGAGTCACAACAGAACCGGTCAATGACTGGAAATCATGGCTCGGCATCATCATTGCCACGGGGGTACGCCCCTGTAGTGGTGCACTGACGGTCCTGTTATTTGCCAGTGTAATTGGCATTACGCGTTGGGGAATGTTTGCGGTGATGACGATGGCACTGGGCACTGGAATGGCACTGGTGACACTGGCGCTGTTTGTGCGTCACTTTCGACATCGTGCGGGAGAATTGTGGCTGGCAGAAGCCTCACCACGGCTTCATCAACTACTCAAACTGGCACGGGTAGCGGGTGGTGCTTTGCTGATTTTGTTTGCGCTCGTGCTGTTTTTAACCGTGGTGCCGGTGAGTGCGAACGGGGATTATATTGCGGCGGGGTGCTGAACGTTGATGCCTCGGAAAAACCAGGTCGGCATAAATGCCGCCCCTACAGGTATCGCTGCAGGAACCCTAGAGGATTCCTGCAGCGATAACCCATCCTTTGTTGGATGATTATTTCGGTACAGCTATTCATCCCTTTTGGTCGGGTGCTTATTTCTGTGCAGCCATTCATCCCTTTCCGTAGGGTGCGCATTTAATGCGCACCTGGTTTACTGCCATTAGAAACGGTAAGACGCCGTCACTGAGAAATTACGCGGTGAGCCGTAAACGATACCGCCATTGCCGACGTTCTCGTCATACTCTTTGTCGAACAGGTTGTTCAGATTGCCCTGCACACTCAGGTTCTTCGTCACGTCGTAACGCGCGAACAGATCCACCAAGGCATAGCTGCCCTGACGTGCGCGCCAGGTGCCATTGCCATCCGGTCCGCCAACATCTTTATACGTCTTCGACTGCCAGTTCACGCCACCGCCTAAGGTCAGCTGATCCAGCATCGGCAGACGATAGCTGGTAAACAGGTTGAACGAAGTGCGTGGCAGCTGTGAGTTGTAATTTTCACCGTCGCGATCTTCAGCTACATAAGTGGTGCCGCCAAAGGTCATCTGCCAGTTATCCGTTAATGCCCCGTTCACTTCGAACTCTACGCCGCGGCTCACTACCCCGCTTTTGCCAACATAGATGGCATTGCCGGTATCCGGATTGGTCGCCCCTGTCGCTTCCGCAACGTTATCCAGTTCACTGCGGAACACCGAAATCGTCGTGGTCAGACGGCTGTTGAACCAATCCGATTTCACACCAGCTTCATAGTTCTTACCGATGACCGGGGAGAGGTAACCCCCTGATGCGTCCTGATAGTCTTGTGGCTGGAAGACCGAGGTGTAGCTCGCATAAGCCGACCAGTTGTCATAGAAGTCCCAAATCACCCCGCCGTACGGAGTAATGTTGTTCTTCTCCATTTCGCTACTCAACGTCTGACGATTCCAGTTGGTATAACGCGCGCCCAAGATCACGTGCAGGGGATCCGCCAGTGAGATGCGTGTGGCAAGGTAGGCTGATTTCTGGCGTACCAATTGTGTATCTGATGCCGGCTCACGTGGTCCCCAATCCGTTTCAGGGAAGTCCCCATTGAAATTATTGAAGTTACCCAACTCTTCGGGAGAGATGTTAGCCCAAGCACTGTAGTATTTATTATCCTGGCGGCTGTAGTTCACACCCACCATCAATTCATGCTGTCGGCCTAATAACTCATAGGGACCGCTGGCAAAGGCATCTACTGAATCGACTTTTCGTTTACCGGTGTTATAACCAGTACCGCCAATCACCGGCCAACCTGCGTAAGCAGATGAACCTGCCCCGGTCGTTTTATCGAAGTAGCCATCGATATACAGCTGCTTACTGTCGAGGAACATCTCATTGTGAGTGCCGTTTAATGTGATGTTCCAGCCGTTATCGAAGTTCTGTTGCAGGTTAACAAAGACCTTTTTGTTTTCTTTGTTGTTATAAGCCCACTCTGGCGAAGTATTGTAGCCGCGGCGCAAATGCGTTTGCGAACCGTCGGTATACCAGCGAGGCGAACCACTCCACATTGGGGAATCCGTATCCACCTGCGTAAACTCATAGCCCACTGACAGCTTGGTTTTATCAGTCAGGTCTGCATCAACCACACCGTAGATAAATTTCTTCTCAAAGCCATAGCGTTCGATAAAGCTATTTTTATTCTCATAACCGGCCACCACACGTCCACGCACATTGCCTTCCGCTGACAGTGGTGCAGAGAGATCGGCGACATAGCGCTGTTTATCCCAGCTACCGTAGCTGGCTTCAAGGTTACCGGTGAACGCTTTGCTATCCGCGTGTTTGCGCACCATGTTTATCGAGGCGGAAGGGTTGCCTGGGCCGGTCAACAAACCAGTTGCACCGCGGACCACTTCAACGCGTTCATACAGCGCCATATCGGTTTGGGCATCGCCAAGGTTCCAACGTGAGGCGAAAGCCGTCGGAATGCCATCTATCATGTAGTTGTCGATGATGAAGCCGCGTGAGTAGTAGTTGGTGCGGTCCATATCACTGCTGACGCCGCGAATACCAGTGGTATTTGAGAGCACGTCATTCAGTGATTGCAGCTGCTGGTCTTGCATACGCTGCTTGCTGACAATGCTGACAGATTGAGGAATATCACGTGCAGTAAGTGCCATTTTGGTACCGGCTCGCGTCACCGGTACGCTGTAATCTTTAGCTGCTTGCTCTTGCTCCGCTGCATTTGCGCTGGCATCCACCGTCAGGGTTTGTTCACTGTTCGCGTCACCTGCAGCTTGTGCAATACCCGAAGCGACCATCATTGCCAGTAGAGAAACACGCAGCACGTTCTGTGGAGCACGGCCCATTTCCCCGACACGCTTTTCTTCGAAAGACATACTATTCCTCAATCAACTTATCGTTATTTTGTATTGGCGGCATACCTGCTGACGTCTGCTGGCTCCTGCCATAAACAACGCGTTGAAAAAGGAATATCAGGGTGGAAACCTGACCGCGCCATCCTGGCGCAAACAGAACGACTGTAAAGTTGCCGTTAAGAAAGCAAATGAGAAATATACGCATTAAGATTTCTATTGCAAGAAATTGTTACGGGTTATTCAGCACTTTTACAATGCGATAAAAACCTTATTCTTCAACGATTAAAATTTAATGAGTGTTGTTTTTAGAAACTATCACGCGGGGAACGGTGGCAAACCTGTGAAATAAAACAGGTTATGCGCACACAGATTGTTACAGCTCTACCAAGGCCACCGCTTTTCCGCCAGTTCCACCATCAAGCGAGAAGCAGGCGAAAGTTCACTTAGTGATCGGAACTGCCAACCAAAAGTACGCGGCATCATGACCAGCGGAAGCGGAATTTCAATCAACCCACTTTCCGATTGCAATAAACGCCTTGAGAGGAAGCTAAGCAATTGCGTGTTAGCCAACACCGCACGCAGCGGAGAAAGGGTGTTGCTTTCCATTTGCACCCGGGGAGCCGCATAACCCCCGCTTCGCAAACGCTGTTCTAACCATTGGCGTGTGGCCACATTGTCAGAAGGTAGCAACCAGTTATATTCCTGAAGTTGTTCAGGTGTCGGGTGAATGTTTGCCAAAGGATGCTGACGGCTGGCGGCGATCACCACCGGATCTTCAATCAGTGGCCGAGTGATAAACTCACTATTGGCCTGCGGTAAAAAACCGAGAATCAAATCAATCTTGTTTTCTCGTAGCTTTTTTTGCAGCAGATCATTCATGCCAACCGTCACTTCCAGCCGTGCGGTGGGTGCTTTCACCAGCAGATCCTGACTCAGCACCGGTAACATGAATTGGGCTGCCGTCGCCGCCACGCCCAAACGAATCACCCCCGCGGTCCCTGCGCCAAGTGCCTGCAGATCCTGACGAGTGACCTGCATCATGTGCACCACTTTTTGAGCACGTTCACAAAGTAGAAGTCCCGCCTCGGTGAGTTGCATACCCCGCCCGACCTTAAGGATTAGCCGTGTGGCGTAAAACTTCTCCAGTCGTTGCAAACATTTTGTTAGCGCCGGTTGAGTAATGCCAAGGGATTGCGCCGCTTTGCCCAAGTGTCCCGTCTCTTTAACCGCCAGCAAATAGTGTAGATCTTTCAGTTCCATTCATTCCTACCAGGAATCGATTGATAAAAATCAGAGAATATAATTTATCACTCTACACTGCCAGGATGGAACGACATTAACAACAGCGCAACACTCTGTTTGCGTCAAAGTCTGAAGATTAACAAGGGATATAAAGATGAAACAGAAACTGAAGACGCTCGTGGCGATGATAGCCTTTGCCACCTCTGCACAGGTGATGGCGCAAGATACGCTGCCAGTGAAGTTACCTGACCAGCAGGATAGTCGCCTTGAACAAGTCGCGACCTCCCCTCGTGTATGGAATGGCATCACCGTCAGTCATGACAATCGTCTGTTCGCCTCGCTCACACAATCCGAAGGCGCTGGTTTGCAGTTAGCAGAAGTGATTAATAATCAACTGAAAGCCTTCCCGAACGACGCCTGGAATCAGTGGGATGCCAACGACCCTGAACACCACTTCTACCACGTCAATGCACTGCGTATCGGCCCCGAGGGTGACCTGTGGGTTATGGATTCGGGTAACAAAGGCATTGGTACCGGCGATAAGGCTGTGACAGGCGGTGCAAAGCTGGTGCGTATCAATCTGACGAGCGGCGAGGTGGTGAAGAGCTACGTGATCAAAGCGCCGACGCTGCAGCCCACCAGCTATCTTGATGACGTGCGATTTAATGGCGACTTTGCGTATATCACCGATCCTGGTGCGGTCGGTTTAGTCGTACTGGACCTTAAAAGCGGTAAGAGCTGGCGCGTACTGGATAATCATCCACTCTCCATTGACCATCAGCCAATTTACGCCGATGGCAAAAAACTGATTCTGCGCGACGGTCGCGAAAAGCGCGTCGGACTGGATCAGTTGGAAGTGTCTCCTGATGGTAAGTGGCTTTACTATCAAGCCATTCCAGGTCCGCTGGCTCGCATTGAAACCCGTTATCTTGACGACCCTAAGATTGCAAAAGACGAGGTTGCCCGTCATGCCAAAAAAGTGCGTGAAACCTGGAGTACCGGCGGCACAGCGATTGATGCCGATGGCAATATTTACGCCTCAGACATCAATACCCGCAGCATTAAGCGCATCGCGCCCGATGGTCAGGTGACGACCGTCGTGCAAGATCCGCGTCTTGTGTGGATTGATGCGATGTGGGTATCAAAGGGCGCGCTGTGGATGCCTTCTGGCCAAATCAATCGCACACCTGCCACCACCGGCGGTAAACCTTCCACGGTGGAGTATCCGGTCAAACTTTACCGTTTGGCATTACCGATCGCACCTTCACCCCGCGATCATCAGTAAACGTTTATCCCGGCATACTGTGCCGGGTTATTCCTGAACAACCTGAATATTTAGGAGGGTAAATAGCACTGCACTGAATTATCACTGTAAGACATTTTAAATTTATTAAAACTAAGAGGTTACGCACATATATTTCGTAACCCTACCTTGCGACCATCGAAAAAAAACCTGGATAATATATCCAGATTGACGAGATGGCAGAAGGTTAATTTGAACAATAAATAATCATTGGCTGTTTTTTATTTATTCCGAACACGTCGTATTTGCTACCCACAAATGCGCTATATCCCTCTGGACAGGACATCTCGTCATGCTGCTGATCATCAGTCTGCTTATGATAATCTGCTTTATTGGCTTATTAATGAGCAAAAAGCTTTCCGCATTGACTGCATTAATTCTTATTCCAACAATATTTGCACTCTTATCTGGCCACGGTGCGGATATGGGCGCAATGGTGATCAAAGGTTTGCGCACCGTTGCACCCACGGGCGTGATGCTGATCTTTGCGATGCTTTATTTTATGAGCGTCACCGATGCAGGCATGTTTGATCCGATCATCAAACGTATCGTCTCAGCAGTGGACGGTGACCCGGTGAAGATATTTATCGGCACCGCCCTGTTAGGTTTTATCGTCGCGCTGGATGGTGATGGCGCAACAGTATATATGATTGTGCTGTCTGCCTTTATGCCAATTTATCAACGTATCGGCTTATCGAAATTAAGTGTTGCCGCGCTGTTATTACAGTGTACAGGTTTGGGCAATATGTTCCCGTGGGGCGGACCGACTGCACGTGCAGCAGCGGCAGTGCAGGCCGATGTTGCCACTCTATTTGTACCGCTGTTGATACCCTTGCTGGCCTGCGTGGTGTGGACCTTTATTCTGGCCTACCTGCTGGGACGCAGTGAACGTAAGCGCCTGGGATTTCAGCAGCAACGCCCGATACATGCTGCTGCTATTCAGTTTGAAGAAAAACCCCGTGTGGCCTGGCGTTTCTGGTTCAACTGGGCACTGACCATTGCCTTAATGACCCTCTTGGTACTGGACGTGATGCCGATGGCCTATCTGTTTATGCTGGCGACGGCCATGATGTTTGTCGTTAACTATCCGCAGTTGAACCAACAACAGGAGCAGATTGGCCGACACGCCCCCGCGATTCTGGCGGTGGCCGGTTTAATCTTTGCCGCCGCCGTGTTCACCGGTATTTTTGCTGAATCCGGCATGGCCAACGCGTTGGCACAAGCCATAGTGCAGACCATTCCCACGGCTCTCGGCCCGTATCTGGCGGTGATTACGGCCTTGCTCAGTATTCCGGTGACGTGGATGGTATCGAATGATGTGTTCTATTTCGGCATGCTACCCGTGTTGGTGCAGGCCGCGGGACATTATGGTATCGAGCCGATTGAAATGGCACGCGCCGCGTTAGTGGGGCAGCCTGTACATATTCTCAGCCCACTGGTGGCGTCAACCTACTTATTAGTGGGCATGCTAAAACTCGATTATGCCCAGACACAGCGTTTTACTCTACGTTGGTCGTTTATTAGCTCACTGGTGTTATTGGTGGTGGCACTGCTTACCGGTTGCTTCCCGTTCTATCGCAGCATGTAGAATATAAACTGTGCGACGAAGCCGATATTTTATGCGGCTTCGCCTGCGCGACCAGCGTGCAGAATATGGCCGTATTGTCTTAGCGTTCTATAAAGTTAAATCATCCCGGAGGCATATTTTCCGGATAATTCCGTTACCCTGACAATATTTTATTTTGCGAAAAAATATCGTAGAATGCGCCCTTTCATCATCAATATATAAGTTATAAGGGTTTATTCATGAGCGATGCACTCAAAGCATTGAACAATCTTCGTACACTGCGTGCTCAAGCGCGTGATATAGAGGTTGTGGTATTAAACGAAATGCTGGAAAAATTCGCCGTGGTGGTTGCAGAACGCCGTGAAGAAGCCGCAGCGGATAATGCCGCTCAGCGCGAGAAAGATGAGAAGTTAGCGTTGTATAAAGAGATGTTGCTCAATGACGGCATTGATATTAGTGAACTCGCGCAATTAAAACAGACTGAAACTAAACCTAAAGCCAAACGCGCACCGCGTCCGGCAAAATATAAATTCATCGACGAAGACGGTAATGAGAAATTCTGGACCGGCCAAGGTCGCACCCCTTCGCCAATCAAAACAGCATTGGATGCTGGCGGCTCAATGGATGATTTCCTGATTTAAACATTGTGCGTTTATTCGGTGCGCATAAATGCGCACCCTACGAAAACCGCACCGAACAATGTAGGGGCGCCATTTATGGCGACCGAAACGCACTTAAGTGACAAGCATTACGACATTCATGGTGACCGAAGGAAGGGCCATTATTTCAATGCTGCACAAGCCGCTGCAATGCGTTTTCCCGCCTCACGCACGGTCTCGATATCGGCCGCAATCGACAAGCGGAAATAGGGCGATAAACCGTAAGCACTGCCTGCCACGCCCGACACACCGCTCTCCAACAAGTAGTTCAGCACATCCTGCTCGCTCTCCAGTAGCCGACCATCTGGACGTGTTTTACCCAACATGCCTGCACAACGGCAGAAGATAAAGAACGCCCCTTCTGGATTCAGTACCTCAATGCTTTGCACCTGACTTAACTGCGCCATGATGGCGTCACGCCGCGCCTGATAAGCAGCGCGCTGTGAAGGCAGAAACTCAAGTCCCCCCTCATAGGCCGCTACCGCTGCAGCCTGGCTAACGGCGCTGGCACCTGAACTGTTCTGCGACTGCACCACCACCATCGCATCAATCAGCACTTGTGGACCGGCTCCAAAGCCAATCCGCCAGCCCGTCATGGCATAGGTTTTTGAGACGCCCCCCACCAGCAAAATGCGGTCGGCAAGGTCGGGTGCCACCTGCAACAAGCTAACGTGCTCGCGTCCATCGAAAAGAATGTGTTCGTACAGCTCATCCAGCATGATCCACACGTCAGGGTGATCGCGCATTACAGCGGCCAAAGCGGTTAACTCATCCGCGCTGTACACTGCACCCGACGGATTACCCGGATTGTTCAACACCAGCCAGCGCGTTTGGCCATTAATCGCTTGGGCTAACTGCTGCGGTTGAAGCTTATATTCTTGTTCCAGCGGACATGCCAGCAACACCGGTTCGCCGCCATTAAAACGCACGCTGTCCGGGAAGGTTGGCCAGTAAGGCACCGGCACGATCACCTCATCGCCATCATTCAGCGTGGCAGCAAAGGCATTGAAGATAATTTGCTTAGCCCCGTTGGCGATGCAAATCTGGCCCAGCGCGTAATCCAGTCTATTTTCGTGTGCCAGTTTAGCCTGCACCGCCTTACGCAACGGCGTGGTGCCGTTGGTTGGCGTATAGCGAGTTTCTCCCGCATTCATTGCGATAACGGCAGCATCACGAATATGCTGTGGGGTATCAAAATCGGGTTCACCGGTAGTGAGATCGAGAATATCTACGCCCTGCTCTTTTAGCTGGCGCGTTAACTGACGCGCCGCCGCATTAGCAGAGAGCGACACGGACTGCACACGCTTGGATAAGGTGACCATGTTCAGCTCCTTTGAGATTTACAGCGCGGGCAGACCGAGGTTTTCGCGCAGGGTGGCGAATTCGTAATCGTCACGGAACAAGCCGCGGCGACGCAACTCTGGGATCACCAGCTCAACGAACAGATCTAACTGCTCCGACATGATGGCAGGCATGATGTTGAAGCCATCTGCGCCACCCTCTTTGATCCACAGCTCAAAGTCATCAGCAATATCTTCCGCCGTGCCGACAATCACACGGTGACCACGCGATCCCGCGGCGACAGCCGCCAGCTCACGCAGCGTGAGATTCTCGCGCTTTGCCATATCGGTCATTAATTTCACACGGCTCTGGTTACCTTCGCCAAGCGGGACTTCTGGCACCGGACCATCGAGTGGATACTGGCTCAAATCCATGCTGAAACGCAGTGACAACTGGCGCAGGCCATTTTCAATATCGACCAGGGTGTTGAGCTCTTTCCACAGCGCTTTCGCTTCTTCACGGGTACGCCCAACAATCGGCATCACGCCTGGCATGATTACCACATGATCTGGATTGCGACCCGCAGCGATCACCTGATCTTTCTGCGAACGGTAGAAGGTCTGCGCTTCTTCAAGACTGGCGGCAGCAGTAAAGATGACTTCTGCGGTTTCGGCGGCCAGTTTCTGACCGTCTGCGGAAGAACCGGCTTCGATGATTACCGGACGTCCCTGCGGAGAACGCGTGATATTCAGCGGCCCCTGCACCTGGAAATGCTCACCTTGGTGATCGATCGGTTGAATCTTGTCATCCACAAAGTAAGCGCCAGTTTCTTTGTTCGGCTGAACTGCACCCTCTTCCCAACCTGCCCACAGTTTGTCGGCGACCTCAAGGAATTCCCGAGCACGCGCATAACGTTCAGCATGGTTCGGCATATCGTTGCGGCTGAAGTTGCGCGCCACATCAGTGGAGAACGAGGTCACCACATTCCACGCCGCACGACCACGGCTGATGTGATCCAGCGAGGAGAAGCTGCGCGCCATGGTAAACGGATCGCTAAATGTCGTGGAGGCTGTGGCGGCCAGACCAATACGCTTGGTATTAACCGCCAGTGCCGACAGCATGGTCAGCGGTTCAAGGCGCGCCATGGTCGAAGGTAAACGGTACATGCTGGTTGCCAGCGCATCGCCGACAAAGAACAGATCAAATTTTCCGGCTTCGGCTTTTTTCGCGATAGTAATCAGCCAGTCGATATCGGTAGGATCGCCGAGTTTTTCCGTCAAACGCCAACCGCTGACGTGTTGCCCAACGGGTTGTACAAAGAGTCCTAAGCGGATGCGTGGTGATTTAGCAGTAGCCATAAAATTTGTCCTGGTCGGTAAAAGGGTAACAGTTAAAAACGGGTCTCGGTCGCCAGCAGCGCCTGCTCAAGTGCATCCGCATTGATGCGGAATGGCAGACGTTCAGCGCTAGCCGCCGGGAATTTAATTTGTTCAGCGATAGTGCGGATTATCGTAGCGCGATCACCCTTCAACGGGGCTAACGTCAGCGGCATATCATACTGACGCAGTAGCGCGAGCAGTTCGGCATCCGGCTCACCGCTGTGTTCGATCAATGATTGAACCAGCAAGCTATAGCCGACTTTTTCGCCATGAAGCCAATGATGTAACTCGGGCTGGTGAGTCAAACGATTGTGGATTGCGTGGGCGAAACCCGGCGTTGGCAGCACATCGCGCACGCTATTAGCCAGACCGGCGAGCACGATATTGGCATCAATCACCTTCACTAACTCAGGCGTGACCTGCTGCTTTTCATTAGCGGCCACGGCTGCTGCGCCCATTTGACGATAAACATCGAGCGCACGCTGCGCGCTCATCACTTTAAGATCGAGCGCCAGGTCGTGAGGATTGTTACGCAGATAAGGATAAAATTCGAAGTACTTAGCGACTGCATCGACAATCCCGGCTTTGAGATAACGCACATCGCTGCGCGCAATCACTTCGCTGTCCACCAGCACCAGCTCCGGCATTTTCCCTAGCGGCTGGCTACGCACGTGACCACCCTGCTGGTTATAAATGATGGCCACCGGTGACCATGCTGCGCAGGTGGCCGCCAGCGTGGCGAGGTTGATCACTTTCAAATCGGGTAATTGACTGCCCACCGCTTTTGCGGCGTCCAATACGCGGCCGCCGCCAACCGCAAACAGCAGTTCGGCTTGTTGCTGTTCAAGGTTATTTTTTAGCGTCTCAATCACAGCATCTGTACATTCACCGTGCAGATACTCCAGTTCCCAGCGAATTCCGCTGGTCTCCAGACTTTGGCTCAATTCCGGATTGACCGCTTGCCACGCCCGAGGAGAAGTGAAGATGCGAATGTGTGTGGCGTAGGGTTTGATAAATTCACCCGCGCGCGAACGCAGGCCAGATTCATGTGCGTAAGCACGTGGAGATTTGATCGCTAACACGTCGTCACCCTGATTAAGAATAAGGCTATAACGAGAAAAGTTATTTTATTTCATGAAGTTAATGCGAAATAGTTATAGCGCTATGTAATTTATGCATACTACGGTATACAGCAATTTAAGCAATGAAAAAGCCGCCATTTCAATTTCACAAATTTGCATTAGCTTAGCTATTTTTCACATATAGAGCCGGGTTGGATTGCTGATAATCTGTTTGGCTGGTTCGCTATTCATTTCCGTCGCGGCGATATTTAGGGCGCAATACATAACACCGCGACGATAATTGCCGCCATTGCGCGGTTTTACGGGGATTCTATGTCACTTGAATTTCGTCAGGTTAGAGAAGACGAGGTAGAGACTTATCAGGCACTGATGCATGCGGCCTACGCACCCACTTTGGCCCTTGGCATCAAATTTGACGCCGCTACGGCTGACCGCGAAAAGACCTTGCGACACCTACAAAGCCACGGTGTTTACGCGTTATATGCTGATGGCATCATGGTCTCTTCCGTCACCGTACGCTATCCGTGGGGACCGCTACCAGGTCCGTTTGGCCTGCCGCACATTGGTTGGTTCGGCGCCCATCCCGACTATCCCGGCCAGCAGTATGGTCGCCAGGTGCAAGATCGTCTGGAGCAGGAAATTTTACTCGACAAGTTGCGCGCGCCAGCAGTCTCACTGGGTACCGCCACCAGCCATCCATGGCTGATCGAAATGTATAAGAAGCGCGGTTTCCAGCTGATGCACACCACCGATCTCGGCAAAGGCCACATCACCCAATATATGAAGAAAGTGTTGGATGACACTGCGCATGATGCGTGGATGACCCGTCAGGCTGCACAACAAGGAATCAAATCATGAGTGTTGATGAACACGCATTAGGCGAACATTTGGTTGCCTTCCGCCATGAATTACACCGTTTTCCTGAGTTATCCAATCAGGAGTTCGAAACCACTGCACGTATTCGCCAGCAGCTAGAAAATTACCAAATCCGCGTTTTGGACCTGCCGCTGAAAACCGGTTTAGTCGCCGAAATAGGTCCGGCTGATGGACCGCTGATAGTGCTGCGTTCCGATATTGATGCGTTGCCGATTGAAGAACAGTCTGATGTCACCTTCCGTTCTGAGCGCCCAGGCGTGATGCATGCTTGCGGCCATGATTTTCACAGTTCGGCCGCGTTAGGTGCAGCCATTCTGCTCAAACAACAGGAAGCAAGTTTACCTGGCCGGGTGCGCATTCTCTTCCAGGCAGCAGAAGAAACCGGTCAAGGCGCGCCGGATGTCATCGCGACAGGCGCATTGAATGATGCAGTGGCGATCTTCGGCATTCATAACGACCCTTCGCTACCACCGGGTGTGATCGGCAGCAAAGCGGGCCCGCTGACCGCCGCCGTTGATCGCTTCGATATTCGCATCATCGGCACCGGTAGCCACGCAGCCAAACCGCATCAGGGCAACGATCCGATTGTGATCGCCGCGCAAATTGTCTCGGCGGCACAAACCCTGATCAGCCGCAATGCCCCTTCCGGCGATAACGCGGTGGTATCGATTACTCAAATTCATAGCGGCAGCACTTGGAACGTGATCCCAGACAGTGCCTGGCTGGAAGGCACTGTGCGTTCGTTTTCTCAGGAAACCCGTGAACGCCTGGAACAGCGCTTTCGTGAAATCGTACAAGGCATCGGCGCTGCCTTTGCGGCTGAGGTGGAGTTCAATTGGCACGCCGGTCCGCCGTCAGTGGTGAACGATGCGCACTGGGCTGATTTTGCCCTGCAACAGGCAGCGGCAAGCGGCTTTGAGGCACGCGTGGTGGAAGCCAGCCCGATTGGTGAAGATTTTGCCTTTTATCAGCAGCAGTTGCCGGGTGCCTTTATGATGATTGGCACCGGTGAACCTTACGCGCTGCATCATCCGGCGTTTCGCATTAACGATGATGTGCTGTTACCGACATCACGCTACCTGGCGAATTTGGCGGTGGCGGCAATCAACAGTCTGGGGCCGTTATGAGTATCACCCCGACTCTGGCCGAACTTATCGTTCATAGCCAACCAAACGCCAACGCACGCGATGCAGCACGAGAAGGTGTGAAGGATTTCCTGGCCGTCAGTTGGCCCGTTTTACAAGGTCAGGTACCGGACAGTGGACTGCCCGCCCTGCGCAGCGTTTATGCTGATGGCGGTCCGCGCTCGCAGGCGCTGTTGCTAGGATATGCAGCACACGCGCTTGATTACGATGATTTTCATGCCGATTTTCGTGGTCATCCTAGCGTGGTGATTCTGCCTGCGCTGTTTGCCTGGCAGTCGCTGCACGCCGCTGAGATTGACGATTTTCTTGATGCCTACGCCATCGGCGTGGAAGTAGCGGGTCGCTTGGGGCTCGCCGCCAGCCAGCAGCACTATGCTCTGGGCAATCACAATACCGCGACGCTGGGCACCGTTGCCGTTGCCGCCGCGCTCGCCCGCTTGTTAAAACTGGATGTCTCTGGCACCGCGATATTGCTTGGCATCGCAACCACCCAAGCCAGCGGACTGAGAGCCCAGTTTGGTTCTGCCGTCAAACCCCTGCACGCCGGGTTGGCAGCTGAGCGTGCGGTAGCAGCGGCGCAACTGACGCTGGCGGGGTTTGATGGCAAGCAACATGGCGTGATCGAGGCGTTTCTTGCCGCCAGCAGTAATAGCCAGGCGCAGCCTGAGAGGCTGGTGGCAAATTGGGGCATGCCGTGGCGCATTGTTTCACCCGGTCTGGAGTATAAGCCCTTCCCGACCTGCGCCGGCACGCACAGCGCTGCAGAAGCTGCGCGTCTGTTGCGCCAGTCATGGTTAGCAAGCGGCCAATCACTTGAGGCCTTACTGGATAATATTACGGATATCAGCGTGGCTTTTCCGCCGGGTGGCGATATTGCCGCGTCGGTAATCGCTCCTTCCAATGGTATTGAAGCGCGTTTCAGTCTCGAATACGTGATTGCAGCGATGTTGATCTATGACGATCTTAGGCTGGAGGATTTCGCTGAAGGGGATCTCAATGATTCAGTGATGCCACTGGCCGCAAAAGTGCGCCGCACACCGGACGACACTGCGCCGCCGGATGCCATCAATCCTGCATTGCGTTTTCATCTGGTGACGCTAGCCTTGCGCGATGGGACGCAGTTGCAGCAGCGACGTACCCGCCAGCAATCATTGGCGGACGGCGTCGATGTTGAGGCGAAGCTGCGACAGGCATTACGTCATGAGAGCGGAGAACGTCAGCAATTGTTGCAACGCTGCTGTAAACTCCATTCCTCAGAAGATATAGCGGTGATGAGCCAGTTATTACGTGGGTAGTGTAAAACCATCATGACCAAAACTCAGCGATTGCTCGAACTGGTACAACTGTTGCGCTGCCATCGCTACCCGGTGACGGCACAACAGCTGGCCGAACAACTCAGCATCAGTGTGCGCACGGTCTATCGCGACATTATCTGTTTACAGCAACAAGGGGTGGAGATTGAAGGCAGTGCCGGGCTAGGTTATCTGCTGAAATCAGACGGTCATTTGCCGCCGCTGATGTTTTCACGTCATGAAATTGATGCGCTGGCTTTGGGCTTGGATTGGGTGAGCCGTCACACCGATGCAGAATTGAAATCTGCGGCACAACACGCATTGGCAAAAATTCAGGCGGTGCTGCCTGAACATTTAACCCATACGCTGGATCATCAATCCCTGTTAGTTGCCTCGCGCGGTGAAGCGTTGTTCGAAACACATCTGCCGGAGATTCGCCAGGCCATCCATACCCGTAACAAGATCACGTTGCGATATACCGACCTGAAAGAGATGACCTCGACCCGTACTCTATGGCCAGTGGTGCTGGGCTATTTTGATCGCGTGCGTTTATTGTGTGGCTGGTGCGAACTGCGGCAAGACTTCCGCAATTTCCGCGTGGACCGCATTCAAGAAATTGTGGTGAGCAACGAGCTGTATCCAGGCACCCGGCACCAGTTGCTCAAACGCTGGAAGGATTATCAGCAGGCGCGCTATCCCGATTATCGCTGATCCATTCACAACACCCCACTGAAGAGCACCGGTCCGGTGGGCTGCCCGGTTGGCGAGCCGCCTTGTGGCTCCAGGCTTATGGCAATCGCGGTGCCAGCCGGCAACACTCGGTCATTCATCTTCACCTGCGTTGACGTGTTATTCGCTAACAACCCGAGTGAAACTGGCTGCTTACCAGCGGGAATCAGCCATAACTGCAAGCTGTTCGCCGCAGTGACACTGACAGGTTTCAACGGCGTTAACTTCAGATGGTGGAGATCGCTACTGCGACTGACGACCCATTGCCCATGCTGTTGCGCATCCCCCAGAATCACCAGCGGTGAGAAATCTTCAGGGCGTTGGGTGTATTGGGAGACTAACGTAAACGCCGCCAGCCCGGCTGCGACCAGCCAGCCCAAATAAGGGTTTACGCGCTTCATCCTTTTTTGTGGTGGCAGGCTGAGGGCGATCTTTTTCCAGACATGCGCTGGTGGGATTTCTGGTCTAAGGTGGCTGTCTAACCCGGCTAGCATCGTCTGCCAGCTGGCCACGCGCGCCGCCAATTCAGGCTCCTGACGAAGACGCTTTTCAAAATGGAGCCGGGCGTGACCGCGTAACGTGCCTAAAGCATATTCTGAGGCTAGCGCGTCATCTTGTTGTTGATTGGTATTCATAAGCCCACGCACTCCCGAAGATGTTCCATCGCACGGCGGATCCAGCTTTTCACTGAGCCAACGGGCTGCTGCAGCCAAGCCGCGATATCACTGTGAGACATCCCCTGATAATAAGCCAGCGTGACACTTTGCCGCTGCTCACTGCTGAGATGTTGCAAGCAATGCCGTAAGCGCGCTGCTTGCGAATCATCAAGCTGATCCTGAGAGGCATCACCCTCATCTGCAATCAGCTGATCATTGAATTCTTCTGATTTTCCCGCCTCGCGCACTTGTCCACTTCGCAGCCAGTCAATACAACGGTTGCGAACGATGTGAGTCATCCACGTCATCGGCGCACTCAGCTCAGCATCAAAGCTGTCTGCACGTTGCCATATGGTGATGAAACAGTCATGCAGCACTTCCTCAGCCCACGAACGCTGGCGTAAGGTACGCAATGCAATGGCAAAGAGATGGGGCGATGCGAGTCGATACAGTTGTTCAAATGCGTGGCGATCACCCTGCGCAATCGCCCGCATTAATTTCACCTGCTGTTCTGCCAAAACCTTATCCATGTTTTTCCCGGATGGTGTAGAAATCCATTCCGAGTATAGACAATTACTTAGGCATCAGAACGGTATCGATCACGTCAATGACACCATTTTTCTGGTTTACATCATAAGTGCTGATGTTAGCCATGTTGCCTTGACCATCTTTCAATTGAATATTGTGCGGGCCGTTATTCATGATCCACAAAGGTTGGCCATTGACTGTTTTCAGTTCTGCGTGACCGCCACCTTGTTTGATTTTCATTTCCAGCGCTTTCATATCGTATTTACCGGCTACCACGTGGTAAGTCAGGATGCTGGTGAGCTTGGCTTTGTTTTCCGGTTTCAGCAGATTGTCTACTGTTCCGGCCGGAAGTTTAGCGAAAGCCGCGTTGGTCGGCGCGAACACGGTGAATGGACCTTTGCCTTGCAGCGTTTCAACTAATCCCGCTGCTTTAACTGCAGCCACCAAAGTGGTGTGGTCTTTAGAGTTGAGGGCATTTTCAATGATGTTTTTCTGCGGGAACATGGCTGCGCCACCAACCATAACTGAACCAGAATCCATCGCCGCAAAAGAAGCAGCAGTGAACAGAGAGCTAGATACCAGGGCAATTGCTAATAGCTTTTTCATCATAGATCCTCGTTGTAGGGAGCGAAGAATTTGCTCACATGGGGATATACGGATGAAGGGGGTGGATTGGATGCAGGCTTACGAAAGTTTTTTCGAAAAATCAGCGACGGCCCAAAAGACCGTCCTGTTGTTCACCATTAAATGGTTTCGTCAGGCTCCAGCGCGTCCTGAATAGCATCAGCGAGATTGCCAATCTCATTCGCTACGGCTTGCAGATCCCATGAAGCCTTGGAGCCACTGGCAGACGTTGAGGCGCTAACCGATTCTTTTGCCACAGCCAAAGCCGCCGCCACAGCAATGGTGCGCTTGTGCTGCTCTGACGTCATGCCCATTGGTGGGGGTGCAAAGTAGTCATTTACCATCTCATCTCTCCGTTTACCGCGTTCATATAAAATTCAATCCTGTGTGCATTATCAGGATTATGGTGGAGAGTGCTAACAATTTTCACCGTCAGCAGCGTTATCAGACAAAATTGTCTGGGCAGAGGTGGCCGTTGCCAAGTTCACGATTGACAGACTAATGGCTGTTAAATTCAGGGCAACGTACCGTATTGAGCAGCTGCTGATATTGCGCCTGCTTGCCCTCTTTAAGCGCCGCCGCGGCCGCGCTGAGCGCGTTATGGTTCACTTCACTGCTAATAAATACTTTCTTGACCTGTTCATCAGGCACGGAGGCTTTAATTTCGCATTGCGCGCGTAAGTCTTTCACCAACGTTTGCTGATTGAGGGCATAGGTCAAACTGTCAAAGGCAGCTGCGGTAGCTCCCCAAGCTGCGAACAGCAATAATAAAAAGAGGAAACGTTGCATTGAGTTAACCTCCTGACTGACGTTATCAGTAGGAGTGTAGGCCACTTCTGCGGATATGCATTCCATTCAACACCAAATGTCATCTGGGACGAAGCCAGAACATAGACCGAACGATGGGGTATTTTAGGTATTGGTTGAAACTCCAATAGACGGAAATGCCACCACTATCCAGTCAGCTATTGAGGTACCAATGTGTACCAAATTCTTTTCATTACTTTTTCATAAACTAAGCTAAGTGTGTGATGCAACTCGCAGACAACTGAGATGATAACAGTTGCTGATTATTTTAAGTACTCTCTGACAATTAGACTTGTTGGCTGAAAAAATAAGGGAAAGCGATGCCATTGATCTTTAGTGAATTATCTGGAGCACCTTCATGGGTACCCGCAGTACTGCTCGTCACTCTCTCATTAGCCGTAGGTTTTCTGGCTCGCTTCTTACTTCTCAGATTTATTCGTTACTGGCAGAACCGTGACAGGAAACTGTTTAAATCACTGGAGAAGCATCTGCGTGGCTCCCTGTTTCTTTTCTTTCCTCTGCTGTTGATTAACGTTGGGGTCAATTATATTACCGTTCAACCAGAGTCACTGTCATTTATCACCACCACACTAAATATATTTATTATCTTGTCGATATGTTCGGTTTTGGTCAGGATGACGAACGTCGCACAGGATATGCTCTTTATACGCTATGACATCAATCTTTCGAATAATCTGCGTGCCCGTAAAATTCGCACGCAGATTATCTATGTCAAAAAGGTGGCCATTGTCATACTGGTCTCATTCTGTCTTTCTCTCATTCTGCTCAGTTTCCCAGGTGTGCGTAAATTTGGCACAACGATACTGGCCGGTGCTGGTGTCGCAGGAATAATAATTGGCTTTGCACTGCAGAAATCCTTGGTGAACCTTTTTGCCGGGATACAAATAGCCTTTACGCAACCCATTAAAATTGATGATGCTGTGGTGGTTGAAAATGAATGGGGCTGGATTGAAGAGATAAACCTGACTTATGTTGTGGTACGCATCTGGGACTTGCGACGGCTGGTGCTACCGATTACCTATTTTACTGAGAACGCCTTCCAGAACTGGACGCGTAACAACGCTCAGATATTAGGTTCTGTTTTCCTTTACCTCGACTACTCCATGCCCCTTGAGCCTCTCCGACAGCATTTTGAAAAAATTCTCAGTGAAACCAAGCTATGGGATCAGCAGACTCAAGTGCTCCAGGTGACCGATACGAGTGACAAAACCATGACCATTCGATTATTAATGACCGCTCAGAACTCGCCGACGGCCTGGGATCTCCGCTGCTATGTGCGTGAAAAGATGATTGAGTTTGTTCAGAAAAATTATCCTGAAAGCCTGCCGCATGTTAGGGCAACACTGACCGATTCAGAGTTAAAGACAGCGGTTCGCCAGTGATTTACCACTGAGTAACGAAATGCTGAAGTAGACTTGTTGAGGGCTATCGGTTCACCGGGAGGATTCGTGAACCTGTGGCCTTGGCTGGATATCTGAATCCATGAATACAGGGGCTCCTTCAACTTTACGGGATAGCGCAGAAATCAGATCTAGCAAATGCGTAAGCCTGAAGAAGAAGGAGCTGATAGGTTTAGTTTCGCAGAGGGACATCTTGAGCCACACTATTCGAATTAAGACAAAATACACACTCTGCAAGATGCCATGAATGATGTTGTGATCTGACATATTGAGAGGCTTGCTGTGAAGAAATAAACGAACCCAAGAAAAGCCTTTTTTCTCTCACAGGCAACTGTAGGCACTCTCCTCGATGCAAAGTACAGCGCCCATCATTTCCCGGTGCGCTTATTGTATAGAATTGATAATTCATTTTCGTCATAACATTCCCTCTTATTTGGGTTACGGCAGCTCAACCACAATACGCTTCATTGTAGGTATTTTCTAAAACCAGGCAGATAACATTTTCAGACGTGCAAGCGTCAAAATAAGCGTAGTTGCTTAAATAAATTACGTTGGTTTATTTAACTGCTTTTACATTGAACGCCATGAAAGTTAAGTCAGGTAGTCGTCAATGATGATTCGACCAGAATTTCAGATGGTTGAGATAAAATTGAAGAGGTCGTCATGTCAGATATTTTCGCTGACAACGACGACCGCTACGCTTATAAGCGTAAAACTTCATAAAGAATACGCATTATGTATCAATTTCTTTTGCAAGGGTCCACACTGGTCACCTAGCCGGGCATTGCCCGGGCAATTTACCCCACTAAGGGGGACTATAATGCCTTACCATTCTACAGAGACCGTATGCGGTATAACCGGTACGCTTCCTGGCACGCTCCGCACTTGGCGTCGTGCAGGACTCATCACCGCTCCTGATCAATCTGATGGCTATAGCGCTGGGCAATTATCCCGCATCTTTACCGTTCTCGATATGACCTCTCGTGGAGATACGCTTCATGAAGTAGCTCAGCAACTAGAAGGTCATCCTAATGCGGCCCGAAGTGGTTGGGAGTGCCGGCAAGAAGAACTCAACCACCAGTTGAAGGACACTTCAGACACACTATTGGAAGCGCGGATACGTCTTGTTGGCAATGACTATTGCGGTGATGATTTCGTCAATTGCTATCTCCGGCCGCTCAACCTTTGGCTTCGTACTGATATGAGTAACGGTGCCGAGGAGCGCCAGGCGCGATTCCATCAGGCCGTTGTTAAACACGCCCGCCATATCATGTCCGCGGCACACAGGCGTAAATCCGTGCCTCTGTTTCTCGAGGCGGTCAGCGTGACAGATCTGACTGAAATCTGGATGGAAGCCATCCGCTTGACCGGTCAGGGCTTCAGGGTTGAGATTTCATCTGAAGTCACCGGAGCACCTGCCAATGCCGAAAGGTACTACGAGCATCATCTGATGTGGTGCGGTGCCGGTATTTCGCAACTCATGCACTGGAACTATCGCCACCGGCTTTTGGACGGCTTACCTGCCTTACTCTGCGGGCCGGACCAGGCAATGCTGATTGCTGCCTGATACCCTTTCTCAAGGTTTGAACAGTCTGTCAGAGTCGTCTTCTGACAGGCTTTAAGTTACCAGCACACTTCTAAAGTGCACTCACTTCTACACCGTTTAAAAAACGGCATAACATATCCCCTCTTCTCAATCGCCGATGCATAACTTTTCGGAATATTAACCTCTGCACGTTCGCTGTCCATGCCTACAGTTAGTACTGAGGTTGTCATAAATCTGAAACGGAGGAGGATAATGTCTATTCAACACGACGATAAAAGCCAGGTGATGATTGGCGAAGCGGCACTTAGCCTGGCACTGGCCGAGCGAGAGATAAGCGTGCAATCACTTATCTCTCAGCTTGACCACATGGCCGCAGCCGGCGGCAGTCAGGCAAGACGTTCGGAAATTTCAGCAGCCAGTTTATGGTTGAGAAGTTTTAACGATCCATGGCACGCTGCACGGCATGTGCCTTACCTGCAGACGCTTGCAGGCTTTAACGACGAGTAGAACTGACGTTCAAGGACGCAGTCCGGCTCTGGCCGGAAGACGACGAAGATGACCTCATCGGTCTCGTGTAAACGTGAACCGGCCGGAGAAACTGTCAGGGACGACATTTATAATGAAAACGCTTAGCACTGCGCCACTCAGGTACAGCTTAATATTCAATTGACCTGCTACTGACTCAGTCAGGAGAGGGACCTCGCTCTAAGAAGGTAGAAAGCGCAATATAACTGCGTACCGATCTGACTCCGTCGACACTCTGTATTTCCATTAAAAAGTTTTCCAACGACTCGGTATCAGCAGCCCGAACCTTAATCAGAACGCAACCGTCACCCGCGACGGTATGAAGCTCCTCAACCTCCTTGCGATGGGTAAACTGCAGAAGTGCTCGTGTCGCCTGGTAGCTGCTGGTATCCACGACAAGAAACGTCAAGAGCGTCCTGCCAAGCTTACAACCATCCAGTATCGCCACCGTCCCCTTAATCACTCCATCACGTTTCAATCGCTTGACCCGATCGTGAACTGCCGGAGCCGATAGATTCACGATTTCGCTTAACTCTGTATAACTGCGGCCAGCATCCTCGGCCAGCGCGCTTAATATTTTTCGGTCAATTGCATCCAGATCTGCAGGTTTATGCTTTACCTGCCGAATACCATCTGTTTCTTTATCAAATGCGCTCATAGGGGTTCCAGTGCTGAATGAAAATATGAATATAATTGATTTTACCTAATGATATTCAGTTAAGCACACAATTTGGAGTTTCAATGCCCATCGCATTATTAGCACTCGCCGTCGGCGCATTTGGTATAGGTCTGACAGAGTTCGTGATTGCCGGAATTCTCCCGCAGATAGCGACTGACTTTGGAGTCAGTATCCCGTCAGCCGGGACAATGGCCACATCCTACGCATTGGGAGTTTTTGTCGGCGCACCACTGATGACAGTGTTGGGGGCGAGGATACCGCGTAAAGCCATGCTGATAGCACTGGCCGTCATATTCACCCTGGGTAACATCATTACCGCTTTAGCACCCACATTACCAATGGCCATAGTGGGCCGTGTCATTACCTCCTTTAATCATGGTGCCTTCTTCGGTATTGGCTCCATTATCGCTGCATCACTGGTAGCGCCCGGTCGCCAGGCAAGTGCCATTGCTTTTATGTTTTCGGGTTTGACCGTGGCTAATCTGGTTGGCGTGCCATTGGGAACCTGGCTGGCGCAAAGCTTCGACTGGCGTCTGGTCTTTTGGGTTATTGCAGGCATAGGACTGCTGACGGTCGCCGCTATCGCTTCACTCGTGCCCCATATCGAAAAGGGAAAACCCATTGCATTACGGAGCGAACTACGTGCCTTCGTTGATCCTCAGGTTTTGCTGGTTATGGGTATTACGATCTTCGGTCCGGCCGCATTTTTCACCTCAATCACCTATATCGCGCCTATGATGACTGAAGTAGCAGGTTTCTCAGCCTCAGGTGTGGCATGGCTTATGGTTCTGTTCGGTCTGGGACTGGCGGTCGGGAACTGGATTGGAGGGCGTTTCGCTGACCGTTCCCTTTTTGGCACGCTCTTTGTGACACTGGCCGCTCAGGGGATTGTTCTGCTTATTTTCTGGAATGGTGTGGAAAACCAGTTCGTCGCCAGCGCCTCCGTGTTCCTTATGGCTGCATTTGGTTTTGCCACCGTATCGCCCATTCAGAAATTAGTCATGGATCGGGCCAACCACGCCGGTGCGCCTACAATGGCGGCGTCCGTTAATATCGGTATGTTCAATTTGGGTAATGCACTAGGTGCGTGGGCAGGCGGAGCCACCATTGCTGCCGGCTTTGGCTTGGTTTCCCCAAACTGGGCGGGGGCAATATTGTCCTTTATTGCACTCGGACTGGCTTTTCTTGCATGGTTAAGTGCACGTAAGGGAGTCGCTCTAGGTGTGAGTCCATGCTGACGATGAAGGGGTAATACCAGGTTTAAACATCTTTCCTTACACTGGACGTCTATTTCGAGTAATGGACGTCCTTTGTTCGCCGTCTCGTTGCTTAGCCTACGTGCAGCTGTGTGCGAGCAGCGGACATGACTTAGCCGATACCACAGGTTTCAGCCTGAAGCCCGAGTTTACTTCCCGGCTTCAGGCTGCGCCTGATACCTATCAGGCGGTTTGCAGAAGGGAGTACTTCATTGTACCTGCGAGGTTTTCAAGCAAATTTTTCAGCATTTTAACCGACAGCATGACGCTCTGGAGGTTGTAAAACAATGCCGGATCATGTTGCGTAAGATAGTCCTCAAACTTACGCTCACGGATTGAAGCCTTGCAGCACAACGTGCGCAAGAGAGGCGTTGGGCGAAGGCATATTGCTCAGTAAAAACCATAAGCCGCCCGTGAGGGATACAGCCAGTAAGGACACCACGCCCAGCCCATGGATGGCTGAAGCAATCCCCCGATGTGAGCATCAGGAAGCGTAAAATTACGCAGTATTTTCAGGTCTCTCATAAACCCGCTGAAATCTAGTTTCATCCACGCAAAATACCAGGCAAAGCTGCGTTGTGAGAACATCCACTCTGTCAGAAACAGGCTGCACACGATAAGAGCGAAGCCTGACAGAATATTAAACCAGGTGATCACCGATTCCAGACCGCCAGATCCCATGACTTCGCGTCGAGTCCAGTTGGAGTTAATGATTTGAGACAGCACAAGCAACGCCGTTGTAATGTGCATACCTAAATCACCTGGCCTCATAGCCCTGCCCTGTACAAATGAACTATGCTGAGTGGCTGTGTACTAAATGACATAACAGAACTGAGGCTCACGAGTCCTCATTAGATAACTAAACGACTACAAGGATTTTGATTTATGGATGATGTGGACCTGGCCCAGGAACGTGAAGAAGCGCATTTGACGGCTTCTCTGTCTGCCCGAAAACCACGCTTAGTGAGCCGAAATGGTAACTGCATCTGGTGCACTGATGAGCCGATAGTGGCTAACACCGCCTTTTGCTCAGCGGAATGTGGCGAAGACTTTCATAAGCACCAGCGTGAAATGCAGCAGCGAATAACTGCAGAGTAAAACCCTACGCAGCTAAAGCATTTTGCGAGAACGAAACTGTAACCGTTGTCGATGAGACGATAACGGTCATGATAAATGGGCTGCAAAAATCATCATCTGGCGAGTGGCCCTTGCAGCCATTACCCTGCTCAGGCAGCTGCGCGAGTTTCAGGCCATGCCACAGCGCTACCTTCATGGGTGAACAGGTTTCCCTGAAAATCAATGACCCCGGCGGCTTCAAGTCACATCCACTCTTCGGGACGCTCGATGTCCGCTGCGATGACGTTAATTTCCAGTGCAGTACAGCACCGAATCACTGCCTGAACGACTGCCTGTTTTGGGCCGCTGCGATGTATGTCGCGTATAATCCCGGCACCAATTCGCACACTATCAGGCTAATTCGCGTTATAAAACCGAACCGGTACCAAGCGAAGCGTGCAGAAAGGCTGTATTAATGCAATCACCCGCGATATAAGCCAAGCGAGTAACAACAAATAATGACTCATGAAATTTAATGAAAAGAAATCTGATGTGCGCACAATGCGAACATATTATTGAGCTAATTCAGAGCTCAGGAGTGTCTGAAAAGGAGATGCTCTAAAGTTCTCACCAGAATATCTTTTCATCAGCCTCATGTTACAAGGCCACCTGCTCTTCATGAACAACCATGACGACTGCATCCTTTGCAGCGCAATTAAGCCTGAGAGAACTATAAATGCCCTTTCGGGCATTTATAATTTTCATAAATCTGTCCAAGCCTGACTGGTTAATGACATGTCTCTTAGATCGGCATTAATGAACAAACAGTGCAATCAGGATAATGATAGGAATAGGTACACCTAAAAACAACAGTAATAATGAGCGCATTTTAAACCTCTCATAGCATTAAGAATTATAAATCACGTTGACGACCACCAAAGGTCGCACACAGGCTGGCGACAAAGGCACCTGCCAGCAGAGAAATGAATATCCAGAGCATAAGATAGCTTGTGGCTTTACGCGCGGTATCTGCTGCTTGCTGCGCTTTATCCTTCGCATCTTTTAATTTAGCCTGTGCTTTGTCATAGGTGCTCTGAACCCGCTTTTCGGCCTCTTGCTGACTGATACCTGTGTGTTGAGCAATCAGCCCGGCGACATACTGACGGTCTTCTTGCGGTAAGGCTCCGGTGGTCATGCTGTTAACAAATATTCCGGACACTTCTCTTAACTGCGCAGGTGAAACCTCTTGATGAGAAGTCGATGGCGTTGCAGGATCAGGATTGGCTGCGTTGTTTTGAGGAGTGGCAGAAGCGTTATCCCTGAACATGGAATTAATGAAGTAATCCATTGACGAGCCCTGTGATCCAGACGACCCGCTCGCCATACCAGCGGCCCCTGCTGCCGTGGTTGCTGCTGCCCCCCCCACAACGGTACCCACGATTTTAGCCCCTCCTCCAACGATGGAACCCACCGTGCTGGTTAACAACGCAGCAGATATAATCGCTGCCACCGCCCAGGACAAAAACCCATGTGCGGTGTCACGGAAGTAAATTTCATCGGTGTGTGTATCAACCCATTTCGTGCGCAGCCGTCCAGATAAATACCCCCCCATACCTGAGGCAACAACCTGAGTAAAGGTCAGCCAGGCAATAGCGGTAATACCTACTGTACCTGCGTCAAGTCCACGACCTTCCCATGGCGAAACGGAAGTCAGACCTAAACCGGCACCGAGCATTATCAAAATCAAAGAAAGGGATGCCGCGGCTGTCGCGCCGGCAAAGATGGCCCCCCATGATACAGCGCTGGTATTCGCGGTGCGCAGGGGCAGACGAGTATCGGGATACGCGTTGTTAACGGTAGATTCTTCGTGAATGTAAGTCATAGCTGTTTTCCTTAGATTAATCTTTGTATTCATAACCAGGAACTGCTCGAAGAAACAGGAAATATAACCACTTACGACATTTATACTCTTCAGGAGGCGGATGATGCCCTTTATAAAAAGGGAAGCGGTAAAAAGTAGAAAAATAAAACCACCTGTAGCAATGGAGAGTTATTCCACTTACTAAAATAGTAGATGATTTTTTTACAAATGGTTTTTGGAATTTAAAATTTGATAACCATTTAACATGATGGATTTTAAAGTGACCTCAGATTTACCACTTGGGGTAGCGTCAATGGCAACAAAATTACGGTATGTCAGCACCCCTTTCCAAGTATCTGAACTGACCGGGAGCGAGTAGATATCTTTCAAACACGATTAGAAAAGCCAGAGGCGCATAATCCGCGGGTAGAACCAGTCTCATCAACGCATAATTAATACTCATATTCTTTATGCTCCCTGAAATACACATTGAAAATTATCACAAGTGAACCAGGCTTAATTCACTAACCAGAGGAGGTAAACATGCCATATAAATCACGAGATTCCCTGCCAGACAGCGTCAGGCATGTCCTTCCTGCACATGCGCAGGACATTTACCTTGAAGCTTTTAATAGTGCCTGGAACGAGTATAAAGACAAAAAAGACCGCAAGGATGACAGTTCCCTTGAGGAAGTGTCACATAAAGTGGCCTGGGCTGCAGTCAAGCATACGTACGAAAAAGGAAGCGACGATAAATGGCATAAAAAGAAATCTTGATCACCTTTTCAAAGGCAATGGATTGCTGAGCCATTTGTTATGGCGAGTTTCATCCAGGTGTGATTTAACCTGTGCCCCCTACTGGAGACTAATTTGTCATTATTAAACCAGTCTGAAAATTTCGACCTGAAGTGTTCCTTACTCTCTGCCGTTCCGCTGGGAATTAGCTCAATGGCGGCAGTGGATGAGATCACATTTCATCAGCTGTTGGTCTGGCATCACTTCTTTAACAGTGGAATTCCCGCCTTCAGCCTGTTTTACGATGGTTTACTGCACTCAGCCGAACTCATTGCCTTCGTGGCGGGCGCCTTCATGATGTATAACCAGCCCCGTCACCAGAGTCTGTGCAGGTGGTCTGCATGGTTCAGACATTGCAGCGCATTCCCTGGATTTATGGCAGCCAGAAGTGATCATCCGCGCGATAATGAATGACTTTTATCCGAGATGGGCGTCTGGTTAACCCTATCACCAGTATCACTATCTTTAATCGTTTTCGGTTAATGACCCGCCATGAAACCCGCTAACCCATATTCTGCTTCTGAACTATCTTTCGGCAAACCGAAATCAACAATGTGTTGATGATTTCGGTGTTATGCTGATAGCATATCCCACAATGTGTTGAATGAAACAATGTGGAAAAGTGATGACTAAACAAGCTGACGAACTGTCCTATGAGCAGGAAATGCTGCAAATGCTCGCGGCTGCAGTTCGTGCGATTGGCAGCGTGCTGCCGGGCAACACTGAGATCGTCCTGCACGATCTGCGCAATCCTGAGTTCTCGATCGCCGAAATCGCCAATGCCCATGTGACCGGGCGTAAAAAGGGGGATTCGGTTCTGGCCGGACTGAGAAAAGACAAAGCGTTTATTACCGCCCTCGAGAAAAGCCAGGAGCCCGTTACGCTTTTGCCGGATTATGAAACCTTCTCGCGTGAAGGTTCGCCGTTGCGGAGCAGCACAGTAATTTACCGGGGGCGTGACTCCCGTCCATTTGCAGCGCTGTGTGTCAACGTTGATAACAACGGCATTGAGAACGCCCTGACGCTGCTGCAGACATTATCGGGCGTAAAAATACAGCAGCCCGCTCCGGTTGATGAAGCGCAGAATGCCGAGCAGGCCCATGACAGTATCGAAGACCTGATGAATGAAATTATCAGTAATGCGACCGGGCTTAATCCGGGAAGCCGGCGCTCAGATGTTAAAAAAGCCAAGATACTGGCCGTGCAGCAAATGCAGGAACGGGGCATTTTTCTGATGAAGGGGGGCGTGGAAAAAGCAGCTGATGCTCTCGGTGTGACCCGCTACACCATCTATAACTACCTCGATGAACTGAAAAATACCGACAGCTGAAGGCAGCTGGTTATGTGGAGACGATATGAAAAGATATACCAGTCCGATGCCTTATCCGTTTGCACGTGCTGTCGAGGCTAACGGCTTCCTGTTTCTGTCCGGTCAGGTGGCAATGAATGCCCAAGGCGAGCCGGTTCCCGGAACCATTGAAGAGCAGACGCGCCTGATTATGAAAAATATCAGCGAGACGCTGGAGGTCTGCGGTTCTTCACTGGATCGTCTGGTCAAAGTCACCGTGTGGATTTCAGACATGGCGCACTTCAGCGCGTTTAATGAAATTTACCGCACCTACTTTCCCGAAGGTTTCCCGGCACGTTCAACTGTCGTAAGCCAGTTGGCTTATGGTCTTGACGTTGAGATGGAAGTTCAGGCTCTGGCCTGATCCTAATTTTAACTGGAGCTGACAAATGTCACTGAGTATTAAAACCCCACTGCTGGAGTCTCTGCCGCTGGGTCAGCTGAACGGTACCCGCGTATGGATGAAGATGGAGGCCGCCCAGCCTTCTGGCTCTTTTAAAATTCGCGGCATTGGCTTTGCATGCCAGCAGCATTTAGAAAAGGGTGCCCGCCGCTTTATCTCTTCATCCGGTGGGAATGCCGGGCTCGCGGTTGCGTATGCGGGTCGCCAGCTTGGCGTACCCGTCATCGTGGTGGTACCTGAAACCACGTCTGACCGTGCGCGACATCTGCTGCAGCTGGAAGGGGCTGAAGTCATTGTGCACGGGAAAATGTGGTCTGAAGCCAATGAGCTGGCGCTGGCGCTGCTGACGGATCAGGATGCATTTCTGCACCCCTTTGACGATCCGCTTCTCTGGCAGGGGCACGCCTCGATGATTGACGAAGTCGTTGCTGAGGGTATCAGACCAGACGCGGTGATCCTGTCGGTAGGCGGGGGCGGCCTGCTTGCAGGCGTTGATGAAGGCCTACGCCGTAATGGTCTGGATAATGTAACGGTCTATGCCGCAGAGACGCAGGGTATGTCTTCCTATCATGCTGCACTGCAAGCAGGCAAACCGGTTGAAGTCACGGCACTGAACGGCGTTGCCACTTCACTGGGCGCACGGCAGGTATGCCAGCGCGCCTTTGACCTTGCGCAAAAACGTACTGTGGTGCCCGTTGTCGTCACCGACCGTGAAGCAGTCAATGCCTGTCTCACCTTCCTGGACGATCATCGTATGCTTGTTGAACCCGCGTGTGGTGCTGCTCTCGCCCCGCTGTATGGCCAAAAGCTAAACCTGAAGAATGATAAGAACGTACTGGTCATTGTATGTGGCGGCTCAACAGCAACCGTGAATTCTCTCAGCAGCTTTAACGGTTAATACCCCCTCCCCCTGCTAAAGGTTGATTTTTAAGGTAAACAGCATGACAGATCGAATTTATTACCACAGCGACACACTTGAGATGGACACACTGGTCATCAACTGTACCCCGCAGGAAGACGGCCGTTTTAATGTCATCCTCACGGCCACCCTGTTCCATCCACAGGGTGGCGGTCAGCCTTCAGACAAGGGCACGATCGGTGGCGTTAATATGATTCAGGCCGTACAGGAAGGTGACAATGTCATTCACATCACTGACGCCGCAGTTGAAGAAGGGGTCGTGCATATTTCAGTGGATGCGGATCTGCGTCTCATCCACACGCGCTATCATTCGGCTGGTCACCTTATTGGCGTGGCAGGCGAAAAATATGGTTGGCAGGGTAACAAAGGTAATCACCGTCCGGGTGAAGGGCGAATTGTGTTTGATGCAATCGCGCTCACCATGCCAGTGACTGCGGAGAACTTTGCCGCCGCTGCGGCAGAGATGGTGGCACGTGACCTTGAGTTGATACTCAATGATGAAGATGGCAAGCGCATGGTCACATGGGGAGAGTTAAAGCCTTATGCGTGTGGCGGAACGCACGTGAAGAAAACTTCGGGAATCGGTGAAATCCGCATCGTAAAAGTCAAAGAGAAGAAAGGACAGCTCTCCGTTCAGTATGAGCTCGAGAATTAAGCTGGTTTGAAGAAGATGTTTCCTTCACTCTCACTCCACTACCATGACCCACTTAGCGGGTCTCACCTCTCGGAGCATAAAGGGTCATCGAATCAGGATAAGGGAATAAACCAGTGTACCTGTGGCTACTGACAGAATCTGTCACAGCCGCCCCGTACTATGCAGCCGTAAACCCACAAGGAGAAAAACCATGTTTACTGCTGATATGTCCATCCTTTATGTACCGAACGTCGTCAAAAGCGCTGATTTTTATGCATCGCTGTTTGATATCAAGCCGATTAACGTCACCCCCACTTTTGCGATGTTTATTTTTGAGAACGGATTCAAACTGGGTTTGTGGTCCAAATACACTGTTCAACCGCCGGTGGATACGCAACAGTTTTCGGCTAACGGTGAAATCACTTTCAAAGTGCAGCAGAAAGCGGATGTCGATTTCCTCTACAACGAATGGGGGGCGTTCCGTGAAATCACCATTGTTCAGTCGCCAGCAGTGATGGATTTTGGCTACACCTTCACGGCTATCGATCCTGATGGGCATCGTCTGCGCGTGATGTGGTTGCAGTTAGAAGATTGATGTTCTGGGGCGGCCATACGGCCGCCCATTGCTTATGCTAACTTTGCGGCGGGATAAATGCCTGCACCGGCGTCAGTTCCCCGGCGTATTTACGCACCTGCACCACAGTGATCTGGCCACTGCAGCCCTGAGTCAGTGACGAGGTGCCAATATCCAGCGTCAGTACATTCGGATTGCCGTGGCGGCATAACGGCCTCAGCGCGGTGGGATCGACCGGATCGTACCAGGCACCCGTTGGCAACTGCACCACGCCCGGCATCACCGTGTCGGTCACGCGCGCGCTGGCGAGTACGTGACCACGCGGGTTGTAAAGCTCAATAATCTCGCCGTCTTGAATACCCAAAGATGCTGCATCATCCGAATTCAGGCTGCACACCTCACGCCCATCGCGTTTGCCGCTCAGGTGTAATCGCCGAAATCCAACTGACTGTGCAGACGCGTTGCAGGCTGATTGGCAATGAGCCAGAACGGATGGTCGGCATCTGGCTTTTGCTGCGGCTCTCGCCACACCGGATGTCCGGGACAGTTTTCATAATCAAAACTGGCGATAGTCGCCGAGTAGATTTCAATTTTTCCGCTCGGTGTTGGCAGTGGTGCAGCATCCGGATCGGCACGGAAGGCATTCATCATTCGTCCACCGTCTTTGAGCTGCGGCAATTCCAGCACGCCCTGCTGCCAGAATCGTTCAAAATCGGGGATCTCGACTTGGTGCGTTGCCAGCTTTTGCTGCAATTGCGCGTAATGGTGTTTCAGCCAGCCACGTGTATCGCGACCTTCTGTAAACGCCTCTTCACAACCCAGCCTGCGAGCCAGCTCGGCAAAAATGGTGTAATCGTCTTTGGCTTCACCGTGCGGTTGCGCGACCGGCTGCATAGCAAAGAGATGGCGATCGGTTGGCGCACCGCCGATATCTTCACGCTCCAGTGTCATGGTTGCGGGCAACACGATATCGGCATGACGCGCACTGGAGGTCCAGGCAATCTCATGCACAATCAGCGTATCTAACTGACAGAATGCCTGCCGCAACCGTGCCAGATCCTGATGATGGTGGAACGGATTGCCACCCGCCCAATAAGCCAGACGAATATGCGGATAGGTCAAGCGGCGGCCATTGTAGTCGAACGGTTTACCTGGATTGAGCAACATGTCTGAAATTCGCGCCACCGGGATCAAACGATCGATACCATTTTTACCCTGCGGTAACGCCGGGAAACTCACCAGGTTGTGATGCTTACCGTAATGACCCAACGCGCCCAGCGCGTAGGTGTAACCGCCGCCCGATAAACCCGGTTGGCCCAGTGCCGCGGCCAATACCAGTCCAAGCCACACCGGTTGTTCACCGTGCTCAGAACGTTGCAGTGCATGCGCAACGGTGACCAACACACGTTTACCGGGTAACTGGCGGGCAAAATCAGCGATAAATGCTGCGCTGACGCCGCAAATCTCTGCTGCCCAATTGGCGTCTCGTCGCGTGCCATCCTCTTCACCACGGATATAAGCGACCATCTCCGGCCAGCCCACGGTATAGCGGCTGAGAAAGGTTTCATCCGTCAGTTTCTCGTCAATCAGTACCGAGAGCACACCGAGAATAAAAGCGGCATCGGTGCCTGGACGTAAGGCCAGCCACTCCCCTTTGGCTTCCTCAGGTAGATCGCTTTTCAGCGGGCTCACCGAGATAAACCGCGTGCCGCGCAGTGCGGCCTGCTGCATAAAGCCACGTTCTGTGTGCTCGCTTAATCCGCCGCTTGCCACCTGGGAGTTTTTCAGTGCCAGGCCGCCGAAGGCGATGACGATTTCACTGTGCTGGGCAATCTCTTCCCAGCTCACGCCACGTCGCGCAATCTCATTCATGTCACCGACAATATGCGGCAACAGTACCGAAGCAGAGCCCGAACTGTAGCTGTTCACTGAACGCACATAACCGCCCAGTGTGGTGTTGAGAAAACGGTGCACTTGGCTTTGTGCATGATGAAAACGGCCGGCGCTTGACCAGCCGTAAGAACCGCCAAAAATCCCTTCCGGGCCGAAAGTGTCGCCCACGCGCTTCAGTTCACGCGCCACTAATTCGTAAGCCTGCTCCCAGCTCACGGCCACATATTCATCATTACCCCGGCGCTGATCAGGGCCTGGGCCATCTTCCAGCCAGCCGCGACGTACCATAGGACGCGAAACGCGGGCGGGATGATTGAGTGCAGTGCGGAAATTTTGTAGCAGCGGGCTCGGGTCGGGATCGCCCTTGAAGGGTTCAATGGTGAGCTGATCGCCCGATTGCTGAGCATGAAAAGCACCCCAGTGGGCGCTATGCATAACTGGTTTTTGCGTCATCACTGTTCCTGGCTGTCAAAAATGAAAAACGGTGCTTAAAGCACCGTTGCAATAAAGTTTCTTACGCGCCCGTTTTCCGGGTCGTCGAGGACTTGCTGAGTGGGACCCGCCGCCACAATTTTGCCATCTTCCATAAAGACAATGTTGTCGGCCACCTCGCGAGCAAAACCGATCTCATGCGTCACAATCACCATGGTGATGCCGGAGTGCGCCAACTGTTGAATAACCTGTAGCACTTCGCCTACCAGTTCAGGATCGAGTGCTGAAGTCGGTTCATCAAACAACATCACACCAGGATCCATGGCCAGCGCGCGGGCAATAGCGACACGCTGCTGCTGGCCGCCTGAAAGATTCTGCGGCCACTCATCTTCACGGCCGGCTAAACCCACCTGCTTCAATAACGACAGCGCCTTGGTGGTCGCCTGCTGGCGGTTCTGTTTTTTCACACGCATGGGCGCATCAACGATGTTCTGCAAAACCGTACGGTGCGGGAACAAGTTGAATTGCTGAAATACCATGCCAATTTCAGCACGCTGACGGGCAATCTCACTGCTACTTAATTCGTGCAGCGCCTGGCCTTTCTGCTTATAGCCAATGATTTCGCCGCCAATGCGAATGGTACCGCCATCGAGTTTTTCCAGATGGTTGATACAGCGCAGCAGTGTAGATTTACCCGACCCCGAGGGGCCAAGAATCACGGTCACGGACCCTGCAGGAATATCGAGATTCACTTCATCCAGAATGGTGACACCAGAGAAGCGTTTGGTGACTTTACGTAACGCGATTGCTTCAGCCATTGCTCACGCTCCTTTCAACTTTCTGTGCGGAGAAACCCGGCAAGGATTTGAACAGACTGCGTTTTTCACGACGCGTAACACCGCGTCCAAAATAGCGTTCGACATAGAACTGACCAATCGACAACACCGATGTCATCAGCAGATACCATAAGGTTGCCACTAACAGCAGCGGAATCACCTCATAGGTACGTTGATAGATAATCTGCGCGGAGAACAGCACATCCTGCAGCGAGATCACCGATACCACAGCAGTGGTTTTCAACTGGCCGATAATTTCATTACCTGCTGGCGGCATGATGGCACGCATCGCCTGCGGTAAGACGGTATGACGGAAGATCTGCGAAGGCCGATAGCCGAGCGCACGCGCCGCTTCCAGCTGGCCGTTGCCAACGCTTTGAATACCGGCACGCACAATCTCAGCTGCATAAGCCGACTGATGCATCACCAAGGCAATGACTGCCGCACTGAATGGGCTGACTAATGCGTTAGATTGGGTACTCCACAACTCGCCAAGTCCCGGAATTGATAGCGAAATGGTCGGATAAAGCGCGGCGATGTTGTACCACAGGAAAAGCTGCACCAGCATCGGTACACCACGGAAGAACCAGGTGTAAAACCAGCTAACGCCCACCAGCACCGGGTTCGATGAAAGACGCATCAGCGCCAGCACCGTACCAAAAGCAAAGCCCAGCACCACCGAAATGGCCGTGAGCTGCAGCGTCATTAAGACGCCTTGCAGGATCGATTCGCCGGTAAAGTTTTCTGCAATCACGCCCCATTCGAAGCGTGGATTGTTAATCATGGAGTGCGCCATCGCCACGACGCACAACAGCACCACCAGCGCACTTAGCCAGCGTCCGTAGTAACGTTTGCCGACGATTTTCAAATCATCGGTGTGGTCACGTACATCACTCATTGAAAGATTTCCTGGTTACGTTTGGATTCTTTAACCGCGCCAAAGCCAATGCCCCAGTTGTCGAGGATCTTCTTGTAGCTACCATCTTTGATCAGAGAGTTAAGCGCCGCTTGCACCGCAGGTTCTAGCGCAGAATCTTTCTGGAAAGCCACAGAAACCGGCGCGTCATGCACGGTGATTTCGCCGCTCAGGGTGATGGGTTTAATCACCTTCGCCTGCCACAATAGACCTTCGTAAGGGCCGAGGAACATCGGCACGCGACCACTGACGACAGCCTGAACACCGGCTGGACGGTCCGGGAATACGGATACTTTGATCGGTTTTTTACCCGCGGCTTCACAAGCTTTGCTGGCTTCTTCCAGACGCGTTACCTGCGTGGTGCCTGAACCAGCGCCAACTTCCAAGCCGCACACGGCATCCAGGGTTTTGAACGGTGCCACGTTGGCATCTTTACGCGAGATGATGCCTAGCAGACTTGCGTCGTAGTAGCTGACAAAATCGATGATCTTAGCGCGCGTCGCGGTGGCATTGATGTTAGACAGCGCCACGTCATAACGACCCGTTTTCAGGCCAGGAATAATGTTGTCGAAACCGCCGGTGTCACGCCACTGGACCTGAATCCCTAAGCGCTCACCCACGGCATTCATAATATCGATTTCACGACCGGCCAATGTTTTGTTGTCTTCTTTATAGAAGGTGGTCGGCGGCGTGTTAGGGTTGGTTCCTGCCACGATATAGCCACGCTTCAGCACATCCGCTGGCACCAGGCTTTTCAGCGCAGGATCGGCCTGAACATGGAGTGAACTGTCGGTCGGGACGGATTGATCGGCGGCAAACGCGGTATGCGCACTCAGCGCAAGTGCAAGCAAGGTGATACCTTTAGCGAGTTTCACTGGAACCTTTCTCCTGATATATAAAATGTTTCCCAACAGGGAAAAGGCGTTGAGGTAGCGATGTATTTTTCTCCTCTCTCACCTTACGGCTGAAAGGAATTTTCATCCTCTTAACGTCCCGCTGCCATTCTCAGTAAGATATGCAGCGATCACAAATGCGAAAAACGGATATCTATTGCCGGATTTCGGGAATAGAACGCGACAGCTTGAGCTTAATGGTTCCGTACGTCAGGCGTTACGCGGGATGCGAAGGGATATTCGGATTTACCAGAGGGGTCAATAGCCTGCTTTTGCCGCGGCTATCGACCGTTTTCTTCTTAACAAGACGCTATTGGTCTAAGCGTTTGCGAATAGGCTCAAATTCTTTCGTAGCACGACGTGGCACGGTATCGGGCAAATTTTTCTCCGCGGCCTGCCAGTATTGCCACGGTACTTTCTGGCTTCCCAATTCATAATCCATACCATCCCAGCTATCTTCACGAAAACTGTAGAACGCCCAGTGAGCTTGTTGCTTGTCCAGCACGGTGAGCACATCTTCCAGATATTGCGGGCATCCTGCCAGGCTGCGAATGCAGCCAAACTCACCGACCACCATCTGATGCTTGGCAATACCCTGCGCTTTCGCCCAATCAAACGGCAACGCTAAGTATTCCGCTACACGTTGCGCATCCCACTTTTGCTGAGTTCCAGCGTAAGGTACTGTGCCCGGATAAGGCCAAGGTGTTTTTCGCTTCGCATTAGGGGCACTGGTGGCGGCATAGGGTTCATACATATGCACACTGTACAGTACTCGCTTATCTTCTAACGGTTGCGGCCAATAGCTGAGAGCATCGGCTGCGGCAAACCAGCCGCTATCCACCATGATCGGCGTGAGTGGATCGACTTCACGAATGGCAGCAATAACCTCGCGATAAAAGGCAGGCAAATCGCGCGCGCCATCTTGATTTCGCTGATACCACTTCTGCATGTCAGCAGTGGAAGCGTGTTCTGCCAGTCCGCCCATTTTCTCTGGGGCGGGTTCATTGATGATGTTGTAAGCAGCAATCGCGGGATGGTTTTTTAACGCTTCAGCCAAGTCACGCCAGTAATGTGCGCTCTGTTGCCAGAACCGCTTGTTTTGCCAAAGGCGATCATCAAACTGGCCGCTATTGTTCTGCGACCAGCGCATACCGGGCAACGACAGAGGTGTAATCACCACTTTTAGCCCAGCCGCTTGCGCATTATCCAGCACGGTTTTAAGCGTAGCCACGTCTTCTTTAACTAATCCTTGATAGCCGTCAGCGTTACCCAGCAGGAAATCACGCTGCTTCGTCGGCCATTTATCCCAGGATAATCGCACCCAAGAAGCACCGTAGTTATGCAGTGTTGCGAAATAGTCTTGATGAGGAGGTAGGCGGTTAAAACTGTTACCGCCATGTTGGGGTTGTAACCAAAAATCCATTTTCTCGGCCATAGCGGCGAGGGATAAAGGCTGCAAAATGATGATCAGGAATGTAAAGGTTTGTATGATCTGGCGCACACTTTCTCCTTAGTTATCGACAGTTTTCAGCGTCCATTTCTGACACTGAGACGATCTTAAGCGTAAAACCAGATAATTACCGTGCGTTACCACTGCTAACATCATATTGATTTGTAGGGCATTCCCTACTTCACACTTAAGTCTTCGGCTTTATCCTGATGTTTTTTTCCATTTTCTCTTCACTTTACATTTCTTCACGCTTCGCCCACAAAGTTCACCAATCATGGAGAAATAAAGGAGAGCGCCTAACACAGCATATACAATGATAAGCGTTCTCATTATCATGCGCATTTGCTTACAAGTGTTAATACTTCAGGGAGAAGATTTAAGTGAATGTAACTTTGTATGTCAGGAAGAGCCCGCTTGCTTTGATTGTGGCAGCCCTACTCAACTCACCTACTTATGCCGCAGAACCCACGGAAAAACTGGCTGACGATGAATCGATGATCGTCACGGCGGAACAGGGTTTGAAACAGCAGCCTGGCGTTTCCACCATCACCGCTGAAGACATCAAGAAAAGCCCGCCGGTTAACGATCTCTCCGACATCATCCGCAAAATGCCTGGCGTCAATCTGACCGGCAACGGCGCCAGCGGAAGCCGTGGTAATAACCGTCAGATCGATATTCGCGGCATGGGCCCGGAAAACACCTTAATCATGATCGATGGCGTGCCGGTAAGTTCACGTAACTCAGTGCGTTACAGCTGGCGTGGCGAACGTGACTCGCGTGGCGATACCAACTGGGTGCCAGCGGAGATGGTAGAACGTATCGAAGTCATTCGCGGCCCAGCCGCCGCGCGTTATGGCTCCGGTGCGGCGGGCGGCGTAGTGAACATCATCACTAAGCGCCCGACCAACGACTGGCATGGATCGCTGTCACTGTTCACCAATCAGCCCGAAAACAGTAAAGAGGGTGACACGCGTCGCGCCAACTTTAACCTGAGTGGCCCACTGGCGGGTGACGCGTTAACCATGCGTCTTTATGGCAATATCAACCGCACCGATGCAGATGCGTTTGACATCAACACGGCTGAAAATGGTTCATACGCAGCGGGACGTGAAGGCGTACGCAATAAAGACATCAACGGCGTGCTGTCATGGAAAATCACGCCATTGCAGGTTATTGATTTCTCTTATGGCTATAGCCGTCAAGGCAACATATACGCCGGTGACACGCAGAACAGCAACAGTAATGCCAGCGCTGATGGTTTGGTAGAGTCGCTGTATGGCGCAGAAACCAATCGCCTTTATCGCCAGTCCTACGGCATAACGCATAACGGCATCTGGGATTGGGGAACCTCGAAATTAAACTTCAATTACGAGAAGACCAATAATACACGCCTTAAGGAAGGGACTGCGGGCCGTACTGAAGGGATGATTAACACCGATGAGTTTGCCACCAGCCGACTGGAGAGCTACCGCGCCGGTGGAGAGGTCAGCTTCCCGCTGCAACTGTTGGTGGATCAGACCGTCACCCTCGGAGCGGAATGGAACCGTGATGAGCTGAACGATCCGGCTTCAATGCTCACGCAAACCGCAACCGGCGTCACGCTTCCTGGCAGCTCTGGCGATCCATCTCAGCGCAGCAGCAAAAACAACGCGACCATTAGTTCGCTCTTCTTCGAGGACAATATCGCTGCGACTGAGAGCACCGAGGTAATTCCTGGGCTTCGCTTCGATTATCACGATCAGTTTGGTGCAAACTGGAGTCCAAGCCTTAACATTTCTCAGGGACTCGGCGACAACTTCACGCTGAAAGCCGGTATCGCGCGCGTCTTTAAAGCACCAAACCTTTATCAATCAACGCCGGGTTATTTACTTTCTACACGCGGCAACGGTTGCCCAATCGGTCTGACGCAATGCTATCTGCTGGGCAATGGCGATCTGGATCCGGAAACCAGCGTTAACAAAGAGATTGGCATTGAGTTCAGCAACCAAGGCTATGTGGCGGGCATCACCTACTTCCGTAACGATTACAAAAACAAAATCGTCGCGGGCACTGATCCTGTCTACTCTGAGGCGGGCTACAACGTGCTGCGCTGGGAAAACGGCGGTAAAGCAATTGTTGAAGGGTTGGAAGGTAACCTAACCATTCCATTAGTTGCCGATACGCTGGAATGGCGCACCAACGCAACCTATATGTTCCGTTCCGAAAGTAAAGACACCGGTAATCCGCTCTCTATCATTCCAGAGTTCACCATCAACTCGCAGCTGGAATGGCAAGCAACGCAGGATCTGAGTGCGAACATCAACTGGACGCAGTATGGCCGTCAGAAACCGCGCCAGTTTGCTGAGACGAACACGGATGTGACCAACATGACCACTAAAGAAATCAAGCCCTATTCCGTGGTCGGCCTTAACGTGAACTACGACATCACTAAAAATCTTCGCGCGAATGCAGGTATCACCAACCTGTTTGATAAACAAATTTACCGCGAAGCGACCGGTGCAATCACCTATAACGAACCGGGCCGCGCCTATTATGCTGGCGTAACCATGTCGTTCTAACTCCGCAGGGCGGCCGCTGGGTCGCCCTTACCTCACGATTAAATTGCTTCCTCGAGTTATTCACAAAATCACGTGTTAATCACGCATGCTTGGCCATTCAGCATAGGGCGATAACGCAGTCTGGTGCCGCTCTGGGCTGGCTGTCCTCGCGCCGCTGACGCGGTACCTTCACTTCACTCGTCAGCCTGACGGACCGGCACAGACGGGACTTTCCCTGTCCCGGCTGCACCTTTCGCCAGCATCCATGCTGGCTCTCCTGGCTTCCTC